>CALKHT010000075.1 GCA_937988825.1 uncultured Phycisphaeraceae bacterium | reverse complement strand
CCCGCTCATAATGAGGGGGCTGTTATTCGTCGGACACTCGAGGCGCTGCTGGAGGGGTTGCCTTCCGATGGCGTCGAGGTACTCGTGGTATGCAATGGGTGCAGCGACGATACCGCGGCCCGGGCGCGGGAGGTTGGTGGGCCGGTGCGGGTAATTGAGATTGTGACCGCGTCCAAGACGGCTGCTCTGAATGAGGGGGATCGGCAGGCTCGGTGGTTTCCACGCATTTATATGGATGCGGATGTTCGCATGAAAGGCTGCGATGTCGTCAAGCTGGTGCGATATATGCAAGAGCACCAGGTTCCGGCGGCGGCACCCCGGGCGGTAATGGCGATGGAGCACGCAAGCTGGCCCGTGCGGGCGTACTATCGCATGTGGTTCTCGCTGCCATACATCAAGGCGGGGATGGTCGGCTGCGGCGTGTTCGCGCTGTCCGAAGCGGGCAGGGCACGGTTTGGTGAGTTTCCCAGCATCACCGCGGACGACGGCTTTGTGCGGTTCCATTTTCAGGATCATGAGCGGCCTGTGGTGGAGGATTGCCCCGTGATCGTCACCGCGCCAGCGTCGCTCAAGGGGTTACTGGCGATCAAGACGCGGAGCCGGTTTGGGACGCTTGAGTTAAGACGTCGGTTTCCCACGCTCGGTACCGAACAGCAGGTGAAGCGGAATCGATTGACGCTGCTGCGCACGATTGCAACACGTCCCGATCTTTGGCTGGCGTTGCCGGTATATCTGGGGGTGGTTGGCTGGACTCACCTACAGTCGCATCGGCGCCTTGCGCAGCAGAATAATGGTGTGCCCTGGTCGCGCGACGAGAGTTCCCGTCAAACGATTGCCAGCACATGAGCGAAGCTCACGCATTTACCAAGGTCAAGACAATTCCATGAGTAGTTCATCGCAGTCTTTGCTCGATCGGGAGTTTCACGATCGTTCGAGCGGATCAGATATTGATATGCCTCAAGAGAACATAAGTTTGGATACATCCCTGTCTCGCAAGCGCATTCTGGCTGTGGCCTCAGGTGGTGGACACTGGGTACAGTTGATGCGATTGATACCCGCGTTCAATGGCCATGAGGTGGTTTACATTACCACTCATGGAGGCTATCGATCGCAGGTCGAGCCTGCTCGCTTTTTTCTTGTTCGCGATGCCAATCGCTGGATCAAGTTTCGGATGCTTCTCACTGCCATCCATGTTGGCCTTTTGGTTCTGTATCTTAAGCCGGATGTCGTGATCTCAACTGGCGCCGCTCCCGGTTATTTCGCGATTCGATTTGGTCGGTGGGTTGGTGCGAAGACGATCTGGATTGACAGCATTGCCAACGCAGAGAAGCTTTCTATGTCAGGTGAGCTCGCGGGAAAGCACGCGCATTTGTGGTTGACGCAATGGCCGCACCTCGCGAAGGAGTCTGGGCCTCAATACATGGGGGCTGTTCTATGATTTTTGTAACCGTTGGAACTCAGCTTCCGTTTGATCGGCTGGTGCGTCAGGTTGATCTGTGGGCAGCCAAGCGTGGGCGTAAGGACGTTTTCGCTCAGATCGGGCCAACGCAGTGGAAGCCAGAACACATCGAGTGGGTCAATGAGCTTTCACCTGAAAGGTTTCAGGAACTGTTCGAGAAGGCGGATGCAATCGTGGCGCATGCCGGGATGGGGACGATCATCTCCGCACTGGAGTACGCCAAGCCCCTGGTCATCATGCCGCGTCTGGCGCGTTATCGGGAACAGCGTAACGACCATCAGATCGCAACCGCCCGTCGATTTGGCGGCATAAATGGCGTTCGCGTCGCCGACGATGAATCCATGCTGATGGATGCTCTGGACCGTCTTGACGAGTTGAAACCAACGCGACAGGTCCCTTCCCAGGCGCATGCCCAGTTGCTCGATGCCCTGCGTCGATTTGTCAATGGATCGCAGACGCTTGTGACTCCCGCTGGTGGACGTCTGGCAATGAGTCCCGATAACCACGCTCAGGCATCCACTCCTCTTGAAGTTGGCAAAGTGTAGGAATAGGAACCAGGAGGGAAAACCCGTGGCTCCAGGTAAGGTGAAAACTGCTCCGACGATTCCATGTTCCTCACGCGTTGATGAGAATAACAACCCATTGCGCACCATTGACGCGTTGATTCTGCTTTGCGGGTCGATTCGGCCGACACCTTTGATTCGGTCGATTGGGCGGTCGGTGATGGACCTGCCGTTGACGGCGGACAAGTCGTTGATGCGGCACTGGTACGAGCTGGCGACGGAGTTGTCGTGCGGGCTGGAAATGCCAAAGCTTGATACGCGGGTGCTGTTCAACAACCACGTTGCGCCGCCAAGCATCGTGGGAATGAATGGGCGCGTTCACCTGCAGATGGATCAGGACCGCTGCGAGCTGCGCGGCACGGCGGGCGTGCTTCGCGATGTGGCGGAGCCTTATCCCGAAGACAGCCTGTTTCTCATCGCGCACGGTGCCCAGCACATTCGTCGCCCGCTGACCCCCATCGTTCAGCAAATGATTGCAAAGGAAGCAGATGTAGTGCTTCTCGTCGAGCCGGATCATTCCCCTTCGGGGCTGATGTTGATGCAACGATCGGCGCTGAACGTGGTGTCGAAGATTGGGTACGTGGATCTGAAGGAACAGGCTCTGCCGCGCATGCGCCAGCACTGCAAGGTGGAAGTGCTGTTCCTGGATGAACCGCTGGCATTGCCCATTCGCTGCCGGGAAAGCTATCTGCACGCGCTTCACCAGTACTACCATGACCTGATGGGCGATGGACAGGTGCTGCATCCGTTTTCGGAGAAGTGGCAGGCGACGTTTCGCATCGTGGAAGGTGGCACGCAGGTAGCACCGGATGCGCGGATTCTTAACTCCGTGGTGCTGAGCGGTGGCACGGTGGAAAGTGGCGCGGTGGTGGTTGATTCGGTGGTCGGGCCTGGCGGCGTCGTGAGGCGTGGCACGCAGGTACTGGGCCAACTCATCCGCGCACCGCAGCATAAAAAGATGAGAGGGGTGTCATGAGCGTCAACGGTTCGGTTGTTCGTGCGGGCGCGTATCGCTCCTGGAAGGGCTGGCATCTGTGGACGGCGTTGCTGCTGGCCACGGCAGGCGCATGGATGGTGCGTGATGCGCTGGTGGACATCGTCCGCGTTGGCTTCACCAACGAGGAAGCCAGCCACATCCTGCTCGCGCCGATCATTATCGCCTGGCTGGTGTGGGCGCGGCGATATCGCTTCCGATATACGCAACAATACGGTACGTGGATCGGCCCGGTGGTGGTCGCGATCGGCTGGTTGTTCTATGCGGTCGGCTACATGTATTGGATTCAGGTGTTCTGGCACTTTGGCGCGCTGCTCGTGGTCACAGGGTGCCTGCTGAGCATCTGGGGTATGGATGTGGTACGACGATTCCTGCCCGCTTTCGTCGCCATGGGCTTTCTGCTGCCTGTTCCCGGTATTGTTCGACAACAGATCGGTATCCCGATGCAGTCGATCACGGCGGAGTGGACGCGCGTCATGACCGAGGTGATCGGCTTCGAGGTGGTCCGCAACGGGAATCAGCTTCTGGTGAACGACATGCCCGTGAACGTCGCGGAGGCCTGCAACGGCATGCGCATGGTCTTCACGCTGTTCCTGGTGAGTTTCACCCACGCTTTCACCCAACCGCTGCGCAACAGCGTGCGTTTCCTGCTGCTGCTGGCTTCGCCGCTGGCGGCAATCTTCTTCAACGTCGTGCGCTTGATTCCCACGGTTCTGCTGTTCGGTTATGCGGACCACGCAACAGCAGAGCTATTTCATGAGTATGCCGGTTGGGCGATGCTGGTCGTGGCGTTTCTCTGCCTGATGGGCCTGATCGCTCTGTTACGTTGGGCGCTGGTACCGGTGCAGAAGTTCACGCTGGCCTATGCCTGAGTCGGGTGGTTGATTCTGGCGTAATCGACTCGCCCACAAGGCCTTTATTCACACGAAGATACATTCGGGGAAATTTCTTCGTGTTTCCTCTTAAGGACGATAGAATGCGGACGCTGGCAAGCGCGGTTATGACGCTGTTGTTGCTGGCCGGTTTGGGTGTGCAGCGCATGTCGCTGCCGCAGCCCAAGGATGCCGAGCCTTACCATCAGGCGATTCAGGAGGTGCTGGCGGCGATTCCTGAACCGGAGGGAGGCTGGACCAGCGCGGACATTCCCCTGCCACCCGCTGCCGTGAGCATGCTGCGGCCGAACGTGACGCTGAGCAAACGTTACATCCACGAAGATCGCGGCCTGTCCGTCCAGTTCATCCTGATTCACTGCGGCGATGCGCGTGACATGGCGGGCCACTATCCGCCGATCTGCTACCCCAACAGCGGCTGGACGCTCAAGGGCAGGACGGAGACGGACTGGGGCGAGGGCGATCAGGCGCTGCATGGGGTGGAGTACCGGTTTGAGCAGGTCCACATGGGGCGAACCCGTCGGCTGATCGTTGCGAATGTAATCTTGCTTCCGGATGGGACGTTTGCAACGGATATGGAGAGTATGAAGGCGCTGGAAACGGATTATCGGCACCGTTTCTTTGGAGCGGCGCAAATGCAGTTCATCTTCGACCACGAGGTGGCCGAAGACGAACGCAGGAATGTGATTGCAGAACTGATCGCCCGGTACGACCCGGTGATCCGAACGATTCGTTCGGGAGTGCATCATGGCCAATAGCGTGGAGGTGGTGAAAGTGGAACCGCAAACGATGGCACTGCCAGGGCTGCAGTCGTCGCCGGGGATGAACCCGATATTATCGGGCATGGATGCGCCGCCTGAACAGGGGTCACCCCTGAAGCTCGTGGTGCGTCTGCTGCGCGGTCGATTCATCTGGGCGGCGGTGCTGGGCGTAATCTTCGCGGGGATCGGCGCGTTCGCGGCGCTGCAGCTTTATGTGCCCAAGTATCAGAGCACGGCGATGCTGCGCGTCCGGGCGGTCATTCCACATCTCCTCTATCAGTTGGAAGAGCAGCGTGTCGCGGGATTTGAAAGCTTTGTTCGCACGCAAATCGCTCAGATGACCAGCCCTCGCATTCTGAACCTTGCGATGGAAGATGAAGCCTGGCGTGCACGGGGCTGGCCTGCGGGACCGACAAGCCTCGAAAAGTTTGGTTCGGCTCTCCAGGTCACCAATGCGCGTGGCAGCGAGATCGTTACGGTCAGTTTTGAGGACGAGAACCCACAAACCGCACGAGTAGCAGTCGAAGCAGTGCTGCGTGCCTACATGCGAATTTTCGGCGAGTCCGATGCCCAGGCTAGCGCCACGCGCATGGAAGTGCTTCGCAACCTCCGGACCAATCTGAACAACGAACTATCCCGGTTACGGGAAAACATTCGTACGCTGGCAGGTGAGTTGGGGGAAGAGGGTCTGGAAGCACGGCACAAGTCCCTGCTTGAGCAGGAAAGTGCCGTGGCTGCAGCACTTACACTGGCAGAGCAGCACCTGGCCGAGTTGAAGCCGGTGACCAACACAGCTAACACCCCGGGGGACAATGATGCCACTGATCCGGTCATCACACCCGAGCGCGTTGCACAGTTCGACCCTGTTATGCGGTCACTCCTTGCTGAACGTGCCGAGTACGAGCGTCAGCTCCGCTCGCTGAGCGTTCAGTACGGCGCCAATCATTTCCGGGTGCGTCACATTCAGGGGCAACTCAACGCCCTGGAAGCGGAAATCCACAATCGTCTCACCCAGGTCTTTGAAGCACCTGACGCTCAGCTGGCCACAGCGGACGCGCTCGATCCTTCGCTCGATGTGAACCGCCTGCGCGAACGCGTTGAGTTTCTACGTAATCGTCTGACGATGCTTCGAGCGCAGCTCGGCGACATTGTTGATCGTCGCAATCAGCTCGCACGTTGGCACGATGAGGCTTCTAATGTGCGTCAGCGCCTTGATGAGACGAACCGACGCATTGAGCAACTGAACATCGAAAGTTCCAGCACCATCACCGGTCGCATCGAGGTGGTCAGCGAAGCGGATACCCCTGTAACTCCCGTCAATGCCAAACGAAAACTGCAGATGGTGGTCGGCGGTACGCTCGGAGGCGGCGCACTAGGCGTGGCCCTCGTTATGCTTGTCGGCTTCTTCGATCCGCGCATTCGTTATTCCGACGATGCGATGCAGGGCCTTGGCCCCATCTCCATGCTGGGGATGCTGCCTGAACTGAACGGGCCTGCCGATGATGACAAATACGAATCGATGACCTGGGGCGTGCAGCACATTCGAACACTGCTGCAAATCCAAAAAGGCTCCGAAGGAGGCCAGACGCTGCTCATCACCGGTCCGTCCAGCGGCTCGGGTAAAACAACACTCACCCAGGCGCTTGGCGAATCCTTCGCGACCTCCGGTGCACGAACACTCCTGATCGACGGCGACCTGATCGGTGCCCGGTTAACACGACTGCTGGTTGGCAAGCAGCGGGACGATTCCGCTCGCAAGGGTCTGGTCGATGCCGTCCATGGCGAACCGCTTCGTGACTGCATTATGGCCACCGACCTGAACAATCTTTTCGTCATGCCCGTGGGACTGGTCGCCGATCCACACCGCAGTGGCTTCTCGCCTGACGCTGTTCGCCGGGTGCTCCGGGCCGTGCGGAACCAGTTCGACACGATTCTGATCGACAGTGGCCCGACGCCGGGCGCGGTGGAAACGTCCATGCTCGCGGCCGAGGCCGATCGCGTCGTGCTGATCGTCTCGCGCGGCAACCACCGCAGCCAGTACGAGCACAGCGTAGGCCACCTTGTCAGCATTGGAGCGCGACTCGCGGGTGTCGTGTTCAACCGCGCTCATCCACAGGACATGGCACGTTCGGCGTTCAGCTCGACGCTTAGCGTCTCGGCACGGTCCATCCCTGCCGACAAGGCTGCTCGCAACGGACACCAGTCCATTCTGCGCCGTCCCATCACCGCAACCGACGAGCGCATAAGCATCGACATAGCGGACAGTGTCGAGGTCGGCACACACGCGGAATCCGAGTGATCCGCAGCAATAACAACTGGCTATCGAAATGACCACGCTTGCTGATCCACAAGTGAAGGCGGAGGCGGTCACACCGCCGCCAGCCGACTCAGCGGACAAACCCACCATCTGGGGACTCAATCCGCTGCAGTTGCACGATCGCTATTGGGCGGCACGCGGCGTGCAGGTCGTGCGGCAGGGCACCGCCTCCGAGATCGTTGAGGCCGCGGAACTCTACCTGCTCACGCCCGCCAGCCTGCTGGTTGCGTTCGACCTGCGACCACTGCTGGACCGGCTCGCCTGGTTGGAACCGGAAATCATGCTGCTGCGTCTGCGCGATGCGCGGCATCGTCCCTACCACGAAAAGGTAGTGTTGGACGACAAAGGCCGGTTCGACCGCATCGTGCGACAGTACGGCGACCGCGATGTGCAGTTGGCGCGCGTCGCGATCACCACCAACCGTCACCTCGCCCGACAGTGGCAACTGTTCAACCAGCCCGGTTCCGCCTGGCGCGAACTGCGTCGACGCATCCCGCGCCATTATCGCGCTGCCATGCCCTATCACGGCATGCTGTTCGATGTCCACGATGACGCCGATCTGGCCAACTATGTGCGTCACCTCATCGAGCACTGGCCACATCCCGACGCCACCATCGAACAGATCGAACAACGCAGCCCCGGTGTCTGGACCCACGTCACGACCAAGAACAACTGCACCCCTCGGGCAGTGGGCCCCGTCTGGATCGGCGCGGGCCGCACCATTCCCGACGGCGACATGCTCGGCCCGGCCGTACTCTGGGATGACCCGAACGCCCGACCGCAGGTACCCCAGGTGCTCTGGGAAGAACTCGAACCGATGCCCACCCCCACCCCGGGAACCTGGCGAAACATCGAGCCGCCCCACCACCACTCCGCGCCGATCTACAACTTCTGCAAACGGATCTTCGATATCGTTTTCGCGCTGTTCGCCCTGGCACTGGTGCTGCCGATCTTCCCGTTCATCATGCTCGCCATCTACCTGGAGGACGGTCGGCCTTTCTTCTTCGCCCACGAACGCGAAACCCGGGGAGGAAAGACCTTCCCCTGCCTCAAGTTCCGCTCCATGCGCAAGGATGCGGACAAGATCAAGGCTCAACTCGCCGAGGCCAATCAGGCGGATGGCCCGCAGTTCTATATTGAAGACGACCCGCGCATCACCCGCGTGGGCCGCTTCCTGCGCCGCTACCAGCTTGACGAACTTCCCCAGTTCCTGAATGTACTGGTGGGCCACATGTCGATGGTGGGTCCGCGTCCAAGCCCGCGTGCGGAGAATCAGTGCTGTCCCCCGTGGCGCGAAGCGCGTCTGAGCGTGCGGCCGGGTATCACGGGACTATGGCAGGTCATGCGCACCCGTCAACAGGGCCAGGACTTTCAGGAATGGATCAAGTACGACATGCAGTACGTTGAAAAAGCCAACTTCCTGCTCGATCTGTGGATCATCGGCATGACGATCAAGAACATCTTCCGGGGCTGAGTAACCCAATGATTCGACGAAGCAAAACCCGACATCGCCTGCTCATCCTGCTCGCCATTGCCGCCGTTGTCATTCTTGGCGTGGCCGGCCTCATCGCTGTACGTCAGGCCCAGATCAAGACAGATCTGACGAAGTCCCGTGCCGACGGCATGGCCGCGATGGAACAGAAGGATTACGAGACCGCGCTGCACGCCCTGGGGCGTTATCTCCAGAGATACCCTGAGGATATGGAAGTCGCGCTCCGCTACGCGCAAGCGCGCCGCAACGTGCCGCGTCCCAACGCACGCCATCTGACCGATGCCATCAGCGTGCTGCGCCGCGTCGTCGCCACCGAACCGGACAATCTCGAAGCCGGGCGCGAACTGCTCGAACTTTACACTCGCGTGGGCTACTTCACCGAAGCGGCGGAACTGGCGCAATCGCTCGTGCGTTATGCACCTTTTGATGCTGACCTGCTCGACCACCGCTTCCGTTCACTGCTGGTTCGCCAGGACTTCGCCGGCATCATCAGCGAATCGGATCGAATTGCACAGTCGCTCGCCCAGGCTACGCCCGAGCAGCGAGCAAAGGTGCAGGGCCGATTGCACCTGTGGCGTGCCGAAGCGCTGCGCCGTCAGGGCAAACTGGTCGAAGCGCTTGCAGAGGTCGACCAGCACACCGCCACACGACCCGACAAACTGCATGGGTATCTGCTCACATTCGATATCCTCCATGAAATGACGGAGCCCAGCGCCGCTTACCTCGAGCGCTTGCAGCAGTGGAAAACACAGGAGGTGGATGCACGCATTCTGACCTTGCTCGAAGCGCGCGCCCATCGTTCCTGGAATGACACCGGTGCAGCCGTCGCACTGTTGCAGAACTTCGATGCAGAACCGATTCTCGACGTGCAGTATGTGCGGGCACTGCTGAACGAATACGATCAGCTCAATCTTTTCAATCGTTCACTCGACCTGCTCTACACGGTTGCCGGCAAGCTGGATGATCCGGGCATTCAGCTTCACGCCGCGGAACGCCTTCTTCAGAACAACCGCATCGAACAGTTCCAGGAGCTGCTCCAACAGCTTGACATGGAGCACCACATCGCATCGGTGCACCTGCTGGCTTTTCAGGCGCTGGCGAAACTGAACACCCGTGAACCGATCGATGATGTGCTCGCCAAACTGGAGCAGCGCATCGAGGAACCGGCTGTCGGCGAGTGGATGCCCCTGCTGCGCATGGTCAAAGCCCAGCAATCCAATGAAAAACCTTCTCTGGCTGATCGTCTCAAGACGCTGAAGGAAGCGGTGGAGCGACGTCCCGAGAACGCGTTCGCCCAGCACTTTCTCGCACTCACTTATCGTGAAGCAGGAGAACCGGACCTGGCTGTTTCCGCCTGGCGCAACGCGATCATCAACGCGCCGACCTGGGCACTGCCGCGTCTGGAACTGGCTCGCACGCTGCTCATGATGAATCAGCCGCTGGCTGCCGCCCAGTTCGCCGAAACAGCCCGGCAGCGTGCCCCCGGCAACGGCGACGCCTTCACGCTGCTCGTTACTGCGCTGGCCGCAGGCGCCGATCAACTCAACGACAGCCAGGTCGAAACACTGCGCCCGCTGATCGACAACGCCGCCAACCTCCCGCAGATGCCCGAACCGCTGCTCGTTCCGACGGCGCGTCTGCTCGTTCGTGCCGGTGATGTCAATCGCGCCCGCGCCCTCATCGAGAAGGCACTCGCGCTCGATCCGCCGCCCAGTGTCGGCATCCTGCAGAACCTGATCAATTTCAGTCGGCAGTTCGAGCTTGGTCTGGAAGATGCGTGCCTGGCTGTCCTGGCGAAACAGGATGGCGGCCAGACTGTGGCCGCCCTGGCGCAGATCAATGAACTGCGTAGCGAGGGTCGCCTCACCGAGGCACTCGCCGCGCTGCGCAAAATGCTGGCGGACGCCCCTGCGCATCAGCGCCCGCAACTGCAGCTCATGCACCTGCAACTGCTCGACATGACAAGCCAGACCGATCAGGCGATCGCGCTGGGTCGCGACCTGCTCGCCGCCTATGCCGATCAGCGCGGCGTGCTCGAAGCGATGCTCCAGTCTTCCAGCATCTGGCAGGATCGCGATCTCACCCGCAAGGTCATCGATCGGCTCAAGGCTGTCTCGCCCGCCAACAGCGTCGCGGTGCAGGTCTACGATGCGCGCTGGCAACTGGCCGGTTCGCCCGACAACGTTCAACTTCGCGCACTGCTGCAGCAACTCAATGAACTGGTACGCCAGGCGCCCACACGAACCGACCTGCGGCTGGCGCTGAGCCAGGTCCACGTGCAGTTGGGCGACATGTCCGCAGCTGTGCAGCAGTTCCGCGAAGCGGTTCGGCAGAATCCCAACGATATCGGCCTGCTCATCGAACTGGCCCGGTTGCACATCGCCGCCAAGGATCCAACTCAGGCGCGCATGGTGCTGCAGGGCCTGCAACAGCGTGCGCCGGATGACCCGCAGTTGCGCACGAATCTCGCCTACATCTACGCGGAGATTGGCGACCGTCACCAGGCGCTGACGCTTGCAGAGGCGGTCAAGGCTGCGGACGACCCGCAGGGCCGGGCCCGCCTGCTGGTGGCGACACTGTACCAGCAGCAGGGCCGACTGGACGACGCTCGTCGGATTTATGATGAACTGCTCGCCCAACCGCCCAGCGTGCCCACCGTGCTCGCCGCGGCATCCTTCTACCTTGCCCAACAGGACAGCACAGGCGCGATGGCCGCTCTGGAAAAACTATCGCTTGTCGAACCGGATGAGGTTCGCCGACACGTGATTCGTGGCGGTTTCTGGACCGGCCAAAGCAACTTCGAAAGGGCGCTTGAACACTACCAGCAGGCCATCGCCATCGACCCGACCTCAACACCCGCCTGGATAGGACTGTTGCAGGCTCATCTGGCGCACAGCGACCTGCCGACCATCCGCCAGGTACTCGAACGCGCGGAACAGCTTGGTCTGTCCGAACCGCGCATCGCCTTCCTGCTGCGGCAGCGATCGCTCATTGACGAAATGCAGCAGCTCAACATGCTCATGCGCGGAATGCTCACGGGCCTGCTGGATGCCCAGGCGGCCGAACGCGAGGCCGTCCGATCCATGCTCATCGCCATCCTCGCGTACCAGCGCGACGGCCAGATCAGCGACGCGAAGATCAACGAGCTGACGCAGCTCGCGGATCGATTCCCCCGTATGGTGCAGTTGCAGATCGCCATGGCTGTCCTGCTGAACGATCGCGGTGCTTTCGCCGACGCAGCCACCCGGCTGGAGCGTCTGACGCGCAGCCATCCGCAATTGCTCATGGCACAGGAGATGCTGGTGCAGGCCCGCGCCCGGGCTGGCCAGTTCGCCGCCGCGCTCACCACCGCCAACAGCCTGCGTGAAACCCTCGTCCGAATGGGCCAGAGCACCCAGGCGATCGACACGACGGTCGCCGAACTGCTTATGTCCCTGAAGCGACCACAGGAAGCGGTCAATATCCTTCAACCTCACGCCGAATCACCCGATGCACCGTCGCAGGTGTTGACCACCTACGCCAACGCCCTCATGACCTCGGGTCGGTACGACCAGGCGCGCCGAGTGCTTGAGCCGCACCTGAGCCAGGTGTCCGCCATCCGTATCGCCTGGCTGAGCCTCGCGGCGGAACACCTACCCGATGCCGTGACGCTGCGCCGCTGGATCGCAGATGTGCAGGCCTTCCTAGAACCGAACGATGTCGAGCGGCTGAACCTGGCCAATGCCTGGCAGCGGTGTGCCGTCCGCTTCAACGATGACGAAGCGTTCCAGCAGGCAATTGCCCTGCTCGACGAGCTGGTCTCAGTCGAGTCGCCTCTGGCCGCCGCTCTGCTGCTCCGCGGTGCAGTGGCGGACTACCAGCAGAAGTTCGACGAGGCTGAACGCTGGTATCGTGCTGCCATTGAAAAGGATGAGCGCTCTGCCGTCACGATGAACAACCTCGCGATGGTCCTCAGCCGGCGGGCGGACGCGCTCGATGAGGCGCTGCAGTTCGCCGAGCGAGCCGTGGCCCTTGCGCCGAACCAGCTTGAGTTCATGGACTCACTGGCGACGATCCATCAGAAGCGTAACGACCACGAAGCCGCCCTGGCGACCTGGAACCGGATCGCTCAGATGGACCCAGATAACCCGCGATGGCTTCTGGCACAGGCCAAAGCTTACCGCGACCTGAACCAGATCGCCGAGGCTCGTCGGCTGCTCAACCAGGCCGAAGCCCGAATCGCCACCGGCGGTAACACAGCCCTGCGCGACCAGGCGCGCGAACTGCGACTGGAACTCGACCAGCTTCCCCAACCGTAACAAACGTTACGATCCTGATTTATAACAAGTCTACACCAAACCGACAGGACTGGAAAACAGACAAGTTTTCTGGCCTGCCTGCATCGGTGAGGTATAATGAACAGCATTCGGGATGGTTCGGATGCTGTCCTCACATAACATGGATGGCTAACCCGCTACGGGATTCGTCGGCCAAACTCGACGCCCGATAAGGGGAGAAAAGGAAAACATCATGTTTCGCAAGATTTCTGCGTTCGTGATCGGTGCATGTGCTGCGCTGACAATCAGTGCAAACGCCTCCGCAGAGACCGTAACCACTGAGTTGCTCACATATAAAGTTTACGCCATCAGCGTGACCTACAACGGAAACGCGTTCTATGCGGGTGGCGGCGCCTTCGAATGGGTAGTCCACAGCGATGATCTTTCGCAACTGCCCTACGGTGTGGGTGAACATTTCATCTCCTTCTGTATCGAAGCAACCGAAGGACTTAGTGCGAACGTACCTTACGAATACAACGTGGTCGATCCTGCCAACGCGCCCAACGTCGGCTGGACGCAAATGGGCTCGGAAAAGGCGGACATGCTCGCCCGATGGTTTGGAGCCTATTACCAGGGCAATTCGCTGGATGATTGGGACCCCATCGAGGCCATGGCGTTCCAGATGGGCATCTGGGAAATCATCGCCGAGGATGAGAACAATCCACTGGACTTGGTCAGCGGTAAGCTTCAGATCAATAACCAGACCAACGCCCGTGCAATTGCTCAAAATTGGCTCGACGATCCGGCATGGAAGGAGGCGGACGCCAAGCGTTTGTCGCTTATCGCCCTGACTTCCCCACTGACCGAACCCATGACATATATCCAGGACCAGATTCTGGTCGTGCCCACGGCCGTTCCCTCAGTCGTTCCACTGCCAGCCCCTCTGCTGGCTGGTGGCCTGCTCCTGGGGGGTGTCGGCCTGAAACGCTGGCGATCCACCCGGTAAGTCGCCTTCGGACGCTGCTACCGTGCAGCGTCTCTGCGATCTATGGATACGGCGGACAAACCTTTTCCACAAAATAAGTTCCGTCACATTCAAAAGGATCGATTAGGGGTACATGCTCGGGGGATTCTTCACACAAGCGTTGATCAACACTCAGGTTAGCATCACCATTACGCTTCGCCTCGCGGGGGTGATTGCGACCTGGTGATCGTCTACGCGCTTGTCTGGCCAGACAGGAGGCGCGCGACTCCTGGTTCGGGGAGCCATGCCAAGGGCCGCCTACCCTTGCCATGGCTTTCCCTTTTTTATCGCGAACATTCCTGACGCATCCTTTACCCTTCGTGTCCGTGGGCCGACGCCAACCAGAAACAACACAAACCCCTAAAAACAAATACCTTGCGCGACAAACATATATTTCAAATGGCCCCCCACTCCTCTGATACCATAGGAAGGTCACCTAAGGTTATTTTGAAGCCCACTTCGAAGAAAACCTTATGGTTGCTGCCCTGGGCAGCAGGTACAATTCGCCCCGTAGTGTGAGGGGAACCTTTCCACGCTGAGGGGTGCCCGAGAAGGAAGTTCAAAGCGGATGTCGTTATCAGCCGGTAGGCACGGCTGATAGCGGCATAAAACCCGTCACCGCCTTCCCCGAGCGCCGAGGCAGCGCGACGAAAGGCTGTGATGGATAAAGCGAGAACCTTGCGGGGAGGCGACCGCGAAAGAAAGGAAGAAAGCCAGGCCCAAGACGAAACCTAGACCTACTTCGCACGGTAAATGCACACGGTTACAAGCAGTTACGGAACACACCCCATTCAGAAAGAGGGAACAAGAATGTTTAGCAAGTTTAAGGTTGCAGCTGTTGCAGCCGCCTTCGCCGGGTTGACGGCGTTTGGCGCATCGTCTGCGCAGGCGACGACGGAGCTTCAGTTCGACGTCAACTCGTTGACCGCACAGGCCAACGGTACCCTGCCCTTCAGCAGCACGTTTACCGGTACCATCGTCCTGTCCGACAATGCTGACTCGGTCCTGTCGGATATCCTGATCAACAGTGCTGCTCAAGGTATTGCTGCCGGCCAGCTCGCTGATTTTCAGGGTGAAATCGAGCTG
>CALKHT010000074.1 GCA_937988825.1 uncultured Phycisphaeraceae bacterium | reverse complement strand
GTCACCCCGATTCCATCTAATCTCGGGAATTACACCAATGTCAAGAAAGGAAACATGGCTCAGCGAGGTAGAGCGCCAGATTTGGGACTACCAAGCCGCAGGTTCAATTCCTGTTTCCCCGATTTCATCTAACCTCGAGAATCACACCAATATGAAAAAAGAAAGCATGTCTGCATCTGTTGAGGTCCCATTCGAGCAATTGCAAACTTACACATCTTCAGTGCTTTCCAAACTATCTTCCTGCCAAGAAAAGCTTGCGACGACCCAAGAAAAGTGAGTAAAGTTAACATCTATCGCCCCATTCACGCATACAGAGCTCTGCAAGCGATTTCGAGTGACCGGGATCGGCTACGTCCTGAAATTGAGGAAGTTATCAAAGGTCTTTCGCAGGTGATTATGTCCCTGCCTAGCAGAACGATGGGCGATATGTTGTGCTCATCTTACGATACGATTCGCCTGTCATGGCGAATGACGAGGCTGCAAACGCAATGGATTGAACTTGATAATACATTGCAACAGACAACCGCATTCTCGTTCGCGATCTTCGCGATGTATATTTCATTGATTTCTTTACTTGCAACACTCGTGACAGGTCTCCTCCATTAATTGCTGGAAATTATTTCCGTTAGCTCAAGGGCAATCAAGGATTGAAATAGTGGCGAAGAAGCAGGTGTAAATCAGCCCGTTTATTGCCTTCGGGATAACTGGCTCTTCATCGACATCGGGTAGAGCGACCAGCAATAACACACCCCGGACGGGGACCACCCGATTATGCCTGCCCCAACCGCGTCCATTCGGTACAATCACGACGGCCCGTGACTGCAACGTTTCTGATTGAAAGGCGCAACCATGAAAATCGGATTCAATCTGCTGCTGTGGACGACACACGTGACCGATGAGCACCTGCCGCTGCTGGCGAAGCTCAAGCAGGCGGGGTACGACGGTGTGGAGATCCCGATTTTCGAAGGCGATCCGGCCCATTTCGCGAAGATCGGCCAGGCGCTGAAGAACGAGGGGCTGGGCTGCACCAGCGTCACCGTCATTCCCGATGAGGCCCACAGCCCGATCAGCCCCGATGCCCACCACCGGGCGGCGGCGGTGCAGCACATCAAGTGGGCCATCGAATGCTCGCACGCCCTGGGCAGCGAGGTGCTGTGTGGCCCGCTGCACCAGCCACTGGGCGTGTTCAGCGGCACCGGCCCGACTGAGCAGGAAAAGAACTGGGCGGCGGACGTCCACCGGCAGACGGCTGAGTTCGCCAAACAGGCCAACCTCACCATCGCGATCGAATACCTCAACCGATTTGAGTGTTACTTCCTCAATACGATGGCGGATGCGGCCAACTTCGTGAAGCTGGTGAACCACCCCAACTTCGCGACGATGTACGACACCTTCCACGCGAACATCGAAGAGAAGGATCCGATCGGCTGCATCGCGCCGGCGGCAAAGGCAATCCGGCACGTGCACATCTCGGAGAACGACCGTGGCACGCCGGGCCGGGGTCACGTGCCCTGGGCGGCGACGTTCAAGGCGCTGCGAGCCATCAACTATGACGGCTGGATGACGATCGAGGCGTTCGGCCGGGCACTGCCGGCGCTGGCGGCGGCGACGCGCGTCTGGCGCGACCTGTCCACGTCGCCCGAGGAGGTCTACACCGAGGGTATCGCGACGATCCGCAAGCACTGGCAGGCGGCTGCAGCAGCTCAGGCGTCAGCGTAATCGTCGGAACACGTTCGAAATTGGCAACGCCGCGGATGCGAAGGTCCGCGGCGTTGTTGTTTTTGCAAAGGGGTGAGGTTGCGTGGTGTGGAGAAAGGATTGGCACCCAGCCACTGCGTGGCTGGGCTTCGGGGGGAGGAAGCCCCACCACGTCAGTAGTGGGGTATGGGGTGGGTAATTCTCTGTCTTTTCGTCAGTTCGGGTGTCCGCGATTGGCGCGGCAAGGGTCTTGCATGGGTCAGGGAGGGTGCGGCTGTGCGTGGCCCACCTCATCACAGGAGTTGACCGATGATGACCACACGCCCGTCCCTGCACATCCTTCTCATGGGTGCGATCGTCAGCTTCGCCCTGATCGCCTGTCAGCAGGATCGCACCGTGCGCGACGATCTGACCGTTGATGAGCTGCGCGATGTATATGGATTCGCTCCGCCGCGCGACATTCGCGATCGCCTCCATTTCGGCGCAACTGATCAACTGGAGAAGCGCCACGCCGATCCACTCGCCGCCATCACCAGTGAAAATATCGCCAACCTGCGGCTGGCATGGTTCATCCAGACGCAGCATCCGGTGTCGCACCAGCCCCTGGTCGACGGCAACCGCGTCTACTTCGCCGACTGGGGCGGCACCGTTTACGCGGCCGACCTGCGCACGGGCGAGATCATCTGGAGCACGCAGGCGGAACTGTCGCCGCAACTGGGATGGCCGATCCACGGCTTTGTGGGCACTGGTGCGATTGAGGGCGATGTGCTCTTCCTGGCAAGCGTGGAAGGTACAGCCTACGCACTGGACAAGAACACGGGCGAGGTGCTGTGGGATCAGCGTCTGACCGATCAGCCGATGGTAGGCAGCCTGGGCAGCATTCTCGTGTATGACGGGCTGGTGTACATCGGCCTGTCCTCGGTGCAGCCGATCATTGATGGCAACGCGGAGGATGCGAGTTTTCAGGGCCGGGTGATCGCGCTGAACGCAGCTGATGGAACGACCGCGTGGGAGCAGATACTCGTCGAGAAACCCCACGAAGGCGTGGGCGTCCACGGCGGGTTCGCCATCGACACGGATGCGGGCGTGCTCTACTTCACCACCGGCCGCAGCTATCGCGGGGGTGTGGCACCGCTGGCCAACAGCCTCGTCGCGGTAGATGCACGACAAGGCTCGCTACGCTGGGCATACCAGATTCCGGTCCATCAGGCGATCGATCGGGATGATCCAGTGGCGGACATGATGGGGCCGGAGGATGAGTTCCAGGCGCCGCCGCAGTTGTTCCAGGCGATGATCGGTGGGGAACACTATTACGCCGTCGGAGCCGCCCACAAGAACGGAACGTACTACCTGTTCGACCGTGACACGGGCGACCCAATCGGCTCGCTGCGGCTGGGCATGGCTGGCCCAGGCGGCGGCATGACGGCGGCGGCCTCCATCGGGCAGAATCAACTGTTCCTCTGGAGCAACAACACCTTCCCCATGCAGAACCCGGCCCAACACCCGATGGATGTGGCCGCGTTTGATCTGTCGACTGGCGAATCGATCTGGCGACGGCCCGGAGCGCAGCCCGCGGCATACAACACGCCCGGATTCCTGACTTCAGACGTCTACCTCGTACCGTCACTCGATGGGACGGTGCGCGGCTATCGGGCAACAGATGGCACAACAATCTGGGCCAGCGATCAGCATGGTGGGATTAACTCGGGACTGACGGTGGCGTCGGGCACGCTGCTTTTCGGCACGGCCGTCCCACCGCCACTGAGTGAAGCGGGCATGTCCAACGGTTTGGTGGCGTATCGGCTGGACATGCGCGGCGCGGAAAAGCCACGAGTGATCATGCCGCCGCTGCCGAACCTACCGCATACCCTGCCCGATCCAGAGTCGCACGAGGTAGACACTGCCCCGCCCGCTCGGGAACAACGCATGCCACCACTGCGTGCGAATGCACCGGATCAGCCCGAACGCGTCGTGGCGCGGCACCTGCCGTAACGACAGCACCGCGACCACTGCCACACCAACACGCGTTCGTCCTGCCATGGGGACACAACGTGCTACGGGTCCGTCATAGATGTCATGCCCTTTCTGCGTCGTCGCCACGCCGGGACGGCGCGATCGGTGTGCACCAACGCTGGGAAAGAGTAACAAACGCATGAACGAGGCCGTGGAGCCGATGATCGGCTGCGACCACGTTCCTCATGGGGAGAGAAGGACATGAAAGCTCGCCACTATGTATTGAGCCTGAGCCTGGCTATCGCGATGACGGGCGCGGCTGTTTGGGCAGAGGGTCTGAAACCGGTTGTGCCAATCCCGGTTTTACGTTACGCCGTGCAGCAACAACAGCAACCTCAGGCTCCGCAACAACCACAGCAGCCCGCCGCACCCGCGCAGCCTCCCGCCGAAGATGCGCAGCAGCCGGAACAGGCGACCATCACACCCGAAGCGCGGCAGGTGCTCGACAAAATGCGAGAAACCTACAGCACGCTCAAAACGCTCGAACTGCAAGGCACGATCACAACGGAACTGAATATCGGCGGTCAGGAGCAGCGATCGGACCAGAACTTCGTTGCTTCGTTCCAGTCGCCCCATCGCTTCCGCCACGATTTCAACGAGCAGATTCTGGTCGGCTCCACAGGCGAGAACACCTACGTCTACAGTCGTCCCGACAATGTCTATCTGCAGTCGGAGATCGACGCTGACCGCCCCCTGGCTGAACAGTTGCCGCGACCGGTCACACAGGTGCTGCAATCGCAGAATCCGTCGCTTCTGCTGGCGATCCAGCGTGATCCTTTGCGCGACATCAACGAAGCGGGCGTAAACGTCGAAAAAATCGACGATGTGATCTTGGATGGCAAGCGTTATACCGCGCTGGAGCTGCGCGGCGATGAAGACTCACCGCGTGTGCAGTTGCTCATCGACCCTGATACGCATCTGATTCGTCGGCTATCAACAGACATTCGCGAAAGCCTGGAAGCAGGCGGCGCGGAGGATGTGCGTGTAGCACGATTCCAGATCGACTATACGCAGGTTAAGTCGGGCGTCCAGTTCGATGCAGCGCACTTCGCGTGGACACCCCCGGAAGGTGCACGTGACATGGCACAGGTGATTGAGGAAGGCCCACAGGCGCTGGGACTCATTGGTCAGCAGGCCCCCGATTTCACGCTGCGCACGCTGGACAACAAGGAGGTGAAGCTGTCGGAGCTGCGCGGCAAACCGGTGCTGATCGACTTCTGGGCGACCTGGTGCCCGCCATGTGTGGAATCGATGCCGCATCTGGAGTCCCTCTATGAGGAACAGCGCAACACGCTGCACGTATATGCGGTGAACCTGCGCGAAAATCGCGAGAAGGTGCAACAGTTTCTGCAGCAGCACGAACTGGATCTGCCGGTGTTGATGGATGAGCAGGGCAAGGTTGCCCAGCAGTATCACGTGCGTTCGATCCCTCAGACGGTGCTGATCGATGCGCAGGGCGTGGTGCGGCAGGTGTACATCGGGCTGGCACCGGATACCTACGCGCGAATCCGCCGTGACCTGGAGCAGTTGCGCCAGGACGCGCAACCCGTCGCACCGAATGAAGCGCAGCCGCAGGCCGAGCCGCGTGCCCCGATACCTCAGGCGTCACGCTAATGTATGGGAAAGGAGGGTGGAACCCGGGGCGCGGAGCGCGAAGGCGCTGTGTGCCCCTTCGTGCGTTCAAAGTGCAAAGTTCAAAATGCAAAATTAAAGGTATTGAACAAGGCTGGTGGTGGTACCCGACCAACTCCCGTTGTGTCTCAAATGTGCACTTTGAACTTTGCACTTGAACTTTTCCTCCCCTCAGGCCTTCCCATTCTTTCCCACCGCCGACTCACTTGAGGGTTCGTAGCCGAAGCGGGTTGAGATAGCCAGGGCACCGGTGCGGACGATCTGACCGACGCGGTCGAAATCCGTGTCGCTGAACCGGTAGCTTGGTCCGGTCACCCATAGTGCGCCGACGGGATAGTTGTGGTGGTTAAGAATGGCTGCCCCCACACAGCGGATGCCCAGATCATGTTCGCAGTTGTCCACGGCATAACCGCGCTGGCGGGCAATCTCCAGGTGCTCCAGCAACACCTTGCGTGAGGTGATGGTGTTCTCATTGAACCGCGTCAGTTCCAGCCGCTGCACAATGTCCTCGCGTTCCTCCTGCGGCAGCCGCGAGAGGATCGCCTTGCCCGGTGCAGCGGTGTGCAGTGGGAAGCGTGTACCCACCCCCACGAACACCTTCACCTGCTGATGCGAGAGCATGTCTTCGAGCACGATGCCCGACAGCCCGTCCCGAATGCCCACACAGACCGTTTCGTTGGTCTGGTCGCGGACCTGACGCATCACGTCCATCGACCTTTCCACCAGATGCCCCTCCTGCACCGCCGCATACCCCAGCGCCAGCAGCTTTGTACCCAGCGCAAAGTGCTTCGTGGCCGGGTCGCGTCGCAGATAGCCGTGGGCGTGCAGCGTGGAGACAATGCGAAAGACGCTGTTCTTGGGGAACTTGAGCGCCTCGGCGATCTCGCTGATACCAGCCCCGGGGTGCTCCGCCAGGTATTCCAGGATCACCAGCGCCCGCTCGAGGTTCGGAACGTGGTAGCGTTCCGTTGACAGCACTTCATGGCGGGCTGAACCATTACGGGATTCGACTTTTTTCATTCGCATGGAAATTGGGGTGGGTTGGGCGGCCCGTTCGGCCGCGTGCAGGCTGTCATGGTATCGCAACTGTGACGGTGCTGACGGTTCCTGCCGCTGGACCGTCAACGTTTTACCTCATCATGGGATACCGAAGGGCTTGAACTTCGGCCCCCTTATTTTTATACTCATGTTTGATATGTAGAACAAGTGTCTTTTGACGGGCGTTCGTCAACCAGAGCATTTTTCGTGCAAAGGGTTGGGGCCATGTCGGAAAGTCAGTTGAGGCGACAGTGGGGCGCAGCCATCCTGCTGCCATTCGTTACGGCGGCGGCGCTCGCACTGGCGCTGGGGCCGCGCGGTGAAGCAGCCGATGCACCTCCCGCAACTGTGGAAGCCGCCATCTCCCCCGCCGATGAGGCCTTCTTCCAGGAGAAGGTACTGCCCATCCTGCAGGACAACTGCTTCCAATGTCACGGCGGCGAACGCATCCGCGCGAACCTGATCCTCACGCGACGCGAGGGGGTATTGAAAGGCGGCGATCACGGGCCGGCCGTGTCGCTGGATAATCCCGACGAAAGCCTGCTGCTGGCGATGATCAGCTACAAGGATGATCGCCATCAGATGCCGCCGTCGGGCAAACTGGCGAATGACCAGATCGCGATCCTGACGCAGTGGGTGCATCGGGGAGCGCCCTGGCCGGCAGAACTGGACTTCACCACCGCACAGCCTGAACAGGAAGTCGACCTTTTCGAACAGGCACAGGGGTTCTGGGCGTTTCAGCCGGTAAAGCGACCGCCCACCCCTACAGTTGAGAATCGGGACTGGCCCACCAATCCGATTGACGCGTTCATCCTCGCCAGGCTGGAAAGCGAAGGTTTGCATCCCGCACCAGAAGCGGATCGCATCACACTGGTGCGTCGCGCCTACTACGACCTGCTGGGCCTGCCCCCCACACCGCAGCAGGTCGATGCATTCGTCAACGATACACGGCCCGATGCATGGGAACGGCTGGTCGATGAACTATTGGCAAGCCCGCACTATGGCGAGAAATGGGGCCGGTTCTGGCTCGACCTTGTCCGTTATGCGGAAACGAACAGCTACGAGCGTGACAATCCCAAGCCGCACGCCTGGCGCTATCGCGATTATGTCATCCGCTCGTTCAACGCGAACAAACCCTACGATCGCTTCATCATCGAACAACTGGCGGGCGATGAACTGCCTGATGCGACGGCTGACACGTACATCGCCACCGGGTTCTACCGATTGGGCATCTGGGACGATGAGCCGGTCGACCGCGAACAGGCCTTCTATGACGGGTTGGACGACATCGTCACCACCACCGGCGAAGTTTTCCTGGGCATGACCGTCGGTTGCGCCCGCTGCCACGACCATAAGATTGACCCGCTGCGCCAACGCGACTACTACAGCCTGCTGGCCTTCTTCCGCAACATCAATCACTTCCGCAATGGCGGGCCGACCGATGAGCGCATGATCTTTGAAAGCGAGGCAGCCAGGGCGGAATACGAAAAGCGCGAAGCCGAGCGTGTGCAGCGACTGAATCAGACGCAGCAGGAATTGATAGCGATCGAGAACCGCTTCCGCATGCTGGCGAGCGACAGCGAGTTGCCGCAGAAGGATCTGGATGACCTGCACTACCGCTTCTATCGCGATACGTGGGACGCGCTGCCTGATTTCGACACGCTCAAGCCGGAGGACACCGGCCGGATCGAGAATAACCTCTTTGACATCCGCCTGCGCACGCGGGATGAAGCGTTCGGATTTGTGTTCGAAGGCGACCTGATCGTACCGGCCGATGGGCAGTATGAGTTCTTCCTGCACGCGGCTGACGGTGCCAGACTGCTCGTCGCGGGTAAGGAGGTCATTCGCCACGAGAGCAACAACAACATCAGGCAGCAGGTGACGGGGACTATCGACCTGCGGGCCGGCCGTGTGCCGATTCGACTGGAGTATTACCAGCGTCTGGATGAGTTCGGATTGAAGCTCGCCTGGGCGGGGCCGGGCGTGAAAAAGCGTCTGCTTTCCGCGCCGGATGATGCACACGCGGACAAGCAACTCGGCAAGGCACCCGAGCTGAACAAGGATGTCGCGGCACTAATCCTCGGCGACACGGGCAAGGCACTCCTGGGCGAGCAGGTGGTGCGCGAATATGACTCGCTGCGTAAGCGACTGGAGGCACTGAAGCGACCGACCCGGGCGGAACATGCCCTCGTTGTCACCGAGGCGGGACGTGATGCACCCGATACGTTCGTGCTGATCCGCGGCAACGCCAGCGCCCCCGGCGACAAGGTCACGCCCGGTTTCCCGGCAATCTTCAACCTGCCTGAGCCAACGTTGCCCACACCGCCGGAAAACGCGACGACCACCCTGCGGCGATCGGTGCTGGCACGATGGATCGCCTCGCCGGACAATCCTCTGACCGCTCGTGTCATGGTCAATCGCCTCTGGCAGCAACATTTTGGCAGGGGCATTGTTGCGACGCCCAGCGATTTCGGCCTGGGTGGTGAACGGCCCAGCCACCCCGAACTGCTCGACTGGCTCGCCAGCGAGTTCGTCGACAGTGGCTGGAACATCAAACACATGCACCGGCTGATGATGACCTCGTCCACCTATCGCATGGCCGGCACCACCAACCCCGAAGCGCTGGCGAAGGACCCAACCAATCGCCTGCTGTGGCGCTACAGCATGCGCCGCATCACGGGCGAGGAACTGCGCGATTCGATCCTGGCCGTCAGCGGGAAGCTGAACCTGAAGATGTTCGGCCCGAGCGTCTATCCGCCGATTCCGCGCGAAGTGATGCAGGGTCAGAGTGAGCCGGGCAAGGGCTGGCCAACCAGTCCCCCACAGGAAGCATCGCGGCGCAGCGTCTACGTCCACGTGAAGCGTTCGCTGCGACTGCCGATTCTCGAATCGTACGATGCGCCAGAATCAGACTTCTCCTGCCCCGTGCGGCTGGTCACGACGCAGCCTACCCAGGCACTGGGGATGCTCAACGGTACGTTCCTGAACGAACAGGCTGAGCATCTGGCTGAACGGTTGAGGCGCGAAGCTGGCGAGAACATGCGTGATCGCGTGGCGCTGGCGCTGCAGCTGGTCACCTGTCGGAAACCAACCGAAACGCAGATCGCGCGTGGCGTGGAACTGATCGAAGGATTGCAGAAGGATGGCGCGACCCCCGAGCAGGCGCTGAAGTATTTCTGCCTGGTCACGCTGAATCTCAACGCGTTCGTGTATGTGGATTGAGTGGTCCGGGTAGTGTTCCGGGGTACGTCTTTCGGCAGTCCTGACGTTTAGGCGGTTAAGAAGGAGTCTTCCATGAGTGACAACAAGCCTCGCAACACGTTCTGCAGGCGGACCCGCCGCGAGTTCCTGTGGCAGGCCGGTGCGGGCTTCACGGGACTGGGGCTGATCGATCTGCTCACGCGCGACGGCTTCTTCACGCGCAAAGCCGAGGCCGCCACTACCACCGCCTACGTCAACCCACTGGCGCCGAAAGCAGGTCAACTAACACCGCGTGCCAAATCGGTGATCTTCCTTTTCATGTATGGCGGGCCAAGCCACGTCGACACGTTCGATTACAAACCCGCACTCTATCCACTGGACGGCAAAACGATCCCGGTAAAAACCTTCGGGCGTGGCGGCCGCAAGAACGAAGGCCGCGTCGTCGGCCCCAAGTGGAAGTTCAAGCAGTATGGCCAGTGCGGCAAATGGGTGAGCGATCTGTTCCCCCACATCGGCCAGTGTGTCGATGACATCGCCTTCATCCACAGCATGACCGCCGATTCGCCGATCCACGGCAGCGCGATGCTGATGATGAACTGCGGCCGTATCCTCTCGGGCCACCCAGCACTTGGCTCGTGGGTGAACTATGGGCTGGGCACGGTGAACGAGAACCTGCCCGGCTTCGTCGTCATGCTCGACCCGACCGGTGGCCCCATCAGCGGTGCCAAGAACTGGTCCAGCGGTTACATGCCCGCGACCTATCAGGGTGTCATCCTGCGCACGGCCGGCGAACCGATCCTCGATCTCAAGCCGCCGCACGGCATGACCGACGCCATGCAGCGCCGCCTGCTCGACACGCTGCGCGAATACAACGAAGAGCATCGCTTTGACCGCCCCGATGCGACCGAGCTTGCCGCCCGCATCGCCAGCTACGAGCTTGCCTATAAGATGCAGAGCCATGCCCCCGAAGCGGTCGACATCAACAGCGAACCGGACTACGTCAAGGAGATGTACGGCATCGGTGAGGCGCGCACCGATGAGTTCGGCCGACGCTGCCTGCTGGCACGGCGACTGGTCGAGCGCGGCGTGCGGTTCGTCCAGCTTTACGCCGGTGGTGCCCACAACGACAGCAACTGGGACGCTCACGGCGATCTGGAGAAGAACCACAACTATCACGCCGGCCGCACGGATAAACCCATCGCCGGTCTGCTGCGCGACCTGAAGCAGCGCGGGATGCTGGATGAGACGCTGGTCGTCTGGGGTGGTGAGTTCGGACGCCAGCCCACTGCGGAGTACGCCCAGGGCACCGGCCGCGACCACAACAGCTACGGCTTCACCATGTGGATGGCAGGCGGCGGCATCAAGGGGGGTATCAGTGTCGGCGAAACCGATGAACTCGGCGCAGCTGCTGTCTCCCGACGCCTTCACGTGCGAAACCTGCACGCCACCATCCTCCATCAGCTCGGCCTGGATCCCAACCGCCTGAGCTACTTCTACGGCGGGCTGGACCAGAAGCTCGTCGGAGTCGAGGGCGCGGACCCGATTCACGAGCTGATCGCGTGAGGAGGGGTTAGCAGAAGGACCGGAGGGAACGGAGAGTGAAGCGGGTTGTGTCCGATTCAACTTCGGTCACGCGGGACAAATCGGCGCGTTTCCTCGTTGCTTTCCATCAATACGGATGAAGGAATTAAGTCTTTATACCGCGCTGCATTCACTCTGTCTTCTCAGCTCACTCCTGTTCAATTCTTCCCGTTTCATGCGCAATGCGTGGCGTTGAAGGCCATAGTAGTTCGGCAGTTCCTTTTTCACCACAAAGCCGATGCGGCTGTAAAGGCGGATGGCCGCGGCGTTGTCCGCCCGCACCTCTAGGTAAAGGCTGCTGATGCCACGTTCCTGAAGCGCGGCGATGCACGCCTCGGCCAACATCGCACCATAGCGGCGACCGCGCATCGCCGGATGGACCGCCAGGGCGTACAGCCGTCCCGAACGTGATCGGCGGTGCTGTCGCACCAGCCCCACCGCCCATCCCACCAGCCGCCCCGCCGCTTCCAGCACGTGTACCGTCGCACGCGGATTGTTCACCAGCGACCGAAGCTGCCGACGGTTGAACATCTCCTCGGGCGAGTCGAAGCACAGTGTCTCCAGTTCCAGCATTGCCGGCACATCCGCCCGCGTCGCCGGCCGCACGAACGCCTCTGTCACCTCGCTGGACGGGTCGTACGGCAGCACTGCCGCAGTCACCCCCATCGTCGATTCCACCGGCGCCCCCGGACAGTGCGTTGGGCTGCTCTCGGGCAGATCGCAAGGCCCAAAGCCCGCCACTGCGACTACCGGCTGCCGTGTCAGCGTGTACTTGCTGAGCATGCGCGACGGCCGATAGCTCATCTTGGTGAACCGCAGGCTCGGCACGCCCCAGTCATCACCCGCGTTCACCTCCGGCAGATGCGACCAGCAGGTTCGGCAGAACTCGCTGTAGATGAACTGTGCAGCCCCCGGGTAATCCGGATGCGTCTTTTCGAAAAGAATCGACGCCTGATTGGGCGACAGTGCTTCACCGAGTGTGAAGCCGATAACCCGGTCCCGCACCAGCAGCACCATGCCTGTCAGCCCCAGATCACGAAAGTGACGCAGGGCAGCCCGGCAGGCGACCGTCTCACGATGACGCAGGATATCAGTGCCGGTGTGCGTGTCGCTGGTGACCTCGCCTTCGTGGGAGACGTCGCCGTGATGCAGCCACATGTCCAGCAGTGCTTCGCAAACCGGCAAGTGCGATTCATCCAGCGGCAAGGCCGCATGATCAGGGTTTTCACGCAGGAACCGACTACGAGCATGGCGTTTGCTTTTGAGCGCACCACCCGCCAGATCGATCATGCGCTGTGTGTCGTAGACGTAGTCACCGTTCATCGCGGTCGCGCTGAGCGTGAGCCGCCCGCCGGTCACCACGTTGATGCGTTCCAGCATTTCATCCGAAACGTACTCGATGCGGGTGCGCGACCGGTCACTATGCCGGTCGTTGTAGGCGTCCATGATCGCCATCGCGTTCTCGAGGCAGTCGCGCAGGTCGGCATCCGTCGCGCCTTGCAGAGGCAGCGGCGGTGCCAGCAGCGTCAGATCGCCGGTCCCGTCAGCGAACACGCACAGGTGTCGGTCGATGATCCGCCAATAGACCCCAAGGCTGGCGCCCCACACGAACGCATTCGCGAACGAATAGTCCGAGATCGGCTGAGCCAGCGAAGCGAAGGTCTGTCGAAAAAGTTGTTGATCGGCCAAAGAAATCGGGGCAAGGCCGAACGGTTGCCCGCCAGGTTCTTCCATAGGGTGGCACTAAAGGCCAACCTCCAAACACACCGGGCGCTCCGGCTGGCGGCTTGGGATGCGAGGCCGGCCCAACGCTGGACCGACAACCCCCATCGAACGATGGGCCGCTTGTGTTTCGTACAGAATATCGGCGGGAAAAAGGAAATCAATAAAAAGTTGAATTGAATGCAATCGTTGGGATAGAACGTGCGACATACCCTACCCTTCCCCGGAGGGAGGGAGGTGCTCACTTCGAGGCATTGTTAACTCCTCTCCCTCTGGGAGAGGCTGGGGGAGGGTAAACGCACGCAACCCCCACACTTCACCGCACCGCACCCGCCATGCTGGCCGGGTCAATCTGTACGACGGTGGGTTCACCCAGTGGCAGCTTACCGCTGGCGCGTGTGTCGACGCCGTGCTCGTACAGTGACAGCAGCGACAGCAGCCAGGCGACGGTCGACTCGGCTCCCTGGTTTTCGTTCACGCCTTCGGGTTGCAGGCCGTCGTAGCAGCCGCCGGTCTGGGCGTCGTAAAGCGGTACGCCCAGATCGTTGTCACCCAGGAACCAGTTGAAGACAGTCAGCGCCCGATCGAGCCAGACGCGGTCGCGCGTCATCAAATGTGCTTCGAGGCAGGCTTCGATGGTGGCCTGCGCCTCGATGGGCTGCTGGTCGAAACGGGACTTCTCGCCGCCGCGTTCGTACCACTTCTGGTTGCCGATGGGTGCGAAGTGTCCCTGCGGCGCAGTCTGCTGCTGCATCAACCATTCCAGCGAGCGCAGGCCGACCTGTGCCAGCCGCGCATCAAACATCCACTGGCCGCACAGGATCATGGCGTGTGGCAGGTGGGCGTTACCCCATGCCAGCGCCTGCTCGGGCCAGGGCCAGTCATCGGTGGCGGTCGCGTCGTGCATCGCCAGCAGCTTGCCGGACAGTTCCGCGCGGATGCGCTTCACCTCGGTATCACCACTGAACCGCCGCAGGTAGGCATGCAGGCCGATGAGCACATGTGCCCAGGCGCGTGGCGAGGTGAAGCTCGTGACGACCGGCAGTGCGGCGTGGAACAGTTGCATCGCCAGTGTGTCGAAACCGCGGCGCTCCGCACGGGCAATCGTCTCCCCCAGCGCCCAGACCGCTCTGCCATGCGAATCCTCCGAGCCGGCCTCTTCCAGCCAGCGACGGTCGTAGCTCATGAAGTTGCGGAACCGGCCCAGCTTTTCGTTGAAGGCGTGGTGGAGGAACGCCAGATACCGCCGCGCCAGGGCGAAGCACTCCGTAGTGGCAGGAAGGTGATCCGCCGCTCGCAGCACGACGACCAGTGCGCGGGCCACATCGTCGGTGCAGTATCCATGCTCGAGGTTGGGCACCTCACCGCGGGCATGCTGCAGGATGCCTGTATCATCGGTCAGCGTTCGCAGGTGATCGAGGCGAATGGCGGGCAGTTGCGGCCGACTAACGGAGATTCGACTGTGGCTGACCATCGCCGGCCGTGGCGATCGACGACGCTCCTCCTTGCACTGGGCGAACACCTCCAAATACTGCGCCGCCACCCTGGGCCACACGAAATCTCGCGTGTACATGTAGCCCTGCTTGCGCATCGCGTGACGCTGCACCTCGTGCGTGAACAGTTCGTCAATCGTGCTTGCCAGTGCAGCCGGATCGTTAAAGGGCACCAGTCGACCGCGATCGTTGGCCAGCAGTTCCTGCGCGTACCAGTAAGGCGTCGACACCACCGCGTTACCCGCGCCCAGCGCGTAGGCCAGCGTGCCCGAGCAGATCTGCGCTTCGTTGAGATAAGGCGTCACATACACATCCGCAGCACCCAGGAACTCGCAAAGTTCCTGCAGCTCCACGAAGCGGTTGTGGAAGATGACGTGCTTCTCGACGCCACGGGCCTGCACCCGGCGTTGCAGCGAGGTGCGGTAATCCTCGCCATGACGTGCCTGAACGTGCGGATGCGTCGCGCCAAGGACGATGTAGACCGCATCCGGGTGCCTGGCGACGACCTGCGGCATGGCATCGATCATGTGCTCGATGCCCTTGCCCGGCGACAGCAGACCAAACGTGAGAATGACCTTTTTGCCCTCAACGCCAAACTGATCCTTGTAGAAGTTCGGATCGATGAAGGGCACATTGGGGATACCGTGCGGGATGTGGGTGATCTTCTCGGGCGGAATCTGGTAGATGTCGGTAAGGAATCCAATCGCCTTTTCCGCCAGGACGACCAGACGATCTGCCAGCCGGCCCAGCTCACACAGCACCTTGTGCTGTCCCTCTGTGGGCTGCTTGAGGACGGTGTGCAGCGTGACCACGATGGGCATCCGCAGACGACTGAGCAGCTTGGTGATGTACGCCCCGTCATCCCCCCCGAAGATGCCATACTCGTGCTGAACGCAAACGACGTCGACATCTGCCGTGTTCAGAAGCTCGGCGGCCAGCCGATAGTCGGCTCCACGTCGCTCGTTGATCTCGAACTTAACCCTGTGTGGGTAGCGGTACCCTTCGGGCCGATCGTTCATCGCGACGGCGAAGACGTCGGTCTCGGGCGACGCCGCAGCCACCGCCTCGACAAGGTCGGCGGTAAAGGTCGCGATACCACAGCGCCGCGGGCTGTACGTGCCCACAAAGGCCAGACGATTGAACGGTTTAACAGCGGTCGGGTCGGTTTCGATCAGATCCATCTCTCTCGCAACAGGTTGTGATTGATCGGGCACACGCCCAGGAGAATCGCTGTTCATTCTATGCTCCCTCGGCCGGTCGGGTTCGACTGGAGCCTGTAAATTGGCGTGAAACACCGCGTCGCGCGGCGGTGCAACCGACGCGCCGGTTTGCCCGTCAGTCGAATTTTCTTGGTGTCGGCCGACCAACGGGGTATCATGGCTGTACATCCATAGAGCGCGACCCGGCGGGCACCCCGTCTGCAACACCGCCCCACCGCGCGTGACCGGCCGTCGCGCACGCGGTCGTTAACATCTGATCGTTTCTTAGCTTGTGTCGGTGTGTACGCCCGTCCCTCTCACAGGAGACCGTCATGAGCAAGTCCGATGAACCCATTAAAATTCACGAGGACGATCAGGACGCCGACCTTCTGGCCAGCGCCATCCCGATCGAAAGTCTGGAGGAGGATGAGGAGGTCTACCCGCTGGCGGAAGAACCGGAGCCGCTGCCGCAGGTCGAGTTGGCGGAGCCGCAGCCCGGGGCCGAGAGCCGCATCCGCGCTCTGGGCGAGCACAGTCAGGTCCACCAGGAGGAGCTGTGGAAGCGCAAGCCCAACGTCACGGGACACGGGGCGGTCCACGTCAAAACCTTCGTCGCCAAGCTGCGACCGGACGCGATTGAACACCTGGACCGCCAGATCAACGAATGGCTCGACGCCCATCCCAACTATGAGGTGAAGTTCGTCACGACCAACGTAGGCGAACTGATGGCAAAGTTGAAGGAACCGGCCCTGTTCGTGAATGTGTGGGTATAAGGGAAATCCGAAACCCAAAACCCAAATGGCTCAAGCCGCTTATGGCTTCGGAGAGCACTCGGCCCACACCACTGCGATTTATCGCGACGAAAAAAACAGCACCCGTCCCTATCTGAACGGGTGCTGTATGCGTGGTTCTGTAAGCCGAATTCTGTTCCCGCACCGATCGTGTGATCGGTTCGGGTGGTGGCCATTCCTCTCGGCGTGCCGTTGCCGACACACTCCAGCGGCCTACCCGCGACGCCTCTTGCGAGCGGACCGGACCAGCCCGTCCCCGAAGGGAACGCCGCTGCTTGGCCTTGCACGCGGTGGGGCTTGCCATGCCTGACCTGTCGCCAGGTCAGCGGTGCGCTCTTACCGCACCTTTTCACCCTTACCTGCCCCCGGCGAACCGGGGACATCGGCGGTATGTTTTCTGTGGCGCTGTCCCGCGCCGCCCCGTCACCAGAGCGGCGGGTGGGCGTTACCCACCACCGTGTCCTGCCGTGTTCGGACTTTCCTCCCGGCGACCCGGTCAACACCGTCCACCGAGCGACCACCCGAACCACGCAGCATTATTGTAGACGCTCATTACGCGACATGACCAGTCGCGAGTGCACCCCCAATAAGCAATTGGCAGTGGACAATAAAGATCACGCCCGCGCTGCCGCCGGCTGATCCAGCACGCCGTGTTCGCGCAGGACGTTTTCCAGGGTCGCGAGGTTGCTCGGTGACATCTCACACAGTGGCAGGCGCAGTTCGCCCGTGTCCATGCCGGCCAGGCGCATGGCGGTCTTGATCGGGATGGGGTTGGTTTCGATGAACATGGCCTTGCACAACGGGAAGAGCTGCAGGTGGCGTTCACGGGCCTCATCGAATCGGCCGGCGAGCGCAGCGGAGACCATCGCCTTGACGCGGTCGGGCACGATGTTGGACAGGACGCTGATGACGCCCCGGCCGCCCACACTGATGAGCGGCAGCGTCAGCGAATCGTCACCGGAGACCAGCCCGAACGTGCGGCGGTCGACCAGGCTCAGGATTTCCGACGCGATGTCCAGTGAGCCGGTCGCCTCCTTGATGGCGATGATGGCCGGGTGTTTCGCCAGCCGAGCGACCGTCTGGGGGGTCATGGTGATGCCCGTCCGGCCGGGGATGTTGTAGAGCACGATCGGCAGGCCCACCTCATCCGCCAGCGTCATGAAGTGACGGTACAGGCCCTCCTGCGTGGGCTTGTTGTAGTAAGGATTGACGACCAGGGCCGCATCCGCACCGACCGACTTGGCGTGGCGGGTGAAATCCAGCGCCTCGGCGGTCGAGTTGGACCCGGTGCCCGCAATCACCTTCACCTTGCCCGCTGCGGCTTCGACAACGGTTTCGACAACTCGCTTGTGCTCATCGTGGCTGAGTGTGGGGCTTTCGCCCGTGGTGCCGACCGGGACCAGGCCGTCCACCCCGGCGGCAATCTGCCATGCGGTGTTCGCCCGGAGGCGGTCGAAATCGACCTGCCCACGGCTGAACGGGGTGATCATGGCGGTGATGGTGCCTTCAATGAGCATGACGCGGTTTCCTCAAAAACAGTTGCCAGCAGTATCGCAGCGGGGATTGTCGGGGATTATAGCGGCGCGAAAGGATCGGGGCGGTGAGGGCGCAGAGGCCTGCCCCACTTAGCCCCTTCGTGCCTGCCATGCCTTTCCTCTCACGCCTTCCGCAGCGCCAGGATCAACTCCACCTTGCCCACGTGCTCGTTCAGTTCGCGGGCGATCGTCAGCGGGTCCAGCCCCTGATCGGCCAGGCGGTAGACACTGGCCGTCACGCGGTCCTCCGGCTCGGCCGGGCGGGAAGGCGCTGGCGGGACGGTGGGTTCGGGAGCGGGTGACACGGGCGCGGAAGTCATCGCGGGGGGCGGAAGCACATCCGCGCGCGGTTCGGGCATGGGGGTACCGGCCCGGCTGGCAGCCTGGAGTTGGGCAATCTTGTGATCGGCTTCCTCGATCAGCCGTTCGAGGTGAATCGTCTTGGCGTCGAGCTGAGCGGCCAGACGTTTGGCCATCTGTTCGATCTCGACCATCAACTCCTCGAGGTCGCCGCGCATCGCACGCTGCTGACGCAACCGTTCGGTGCGTTCCGCGAAGGTCAGGTGTTCCTGCCCCTCCCGGCGGCGCTTGGCCAGACGCATCATCAGCGACGTCGTCACGAGCGCGAGGCCCGCCAGCAGCAGTAGTCCACTGTTCTGTTGGAGGTATTCGAGCATGAGGTTACATGTCGTGCCGGCCAACCACCGAAGCTATGATCCAGCACATGAACGCCAGGCCCATGATGCCCCAGCATCACCCATTCGTCAAAACCATCGCGCAGGCGCTGCGCCATCGTTGCGGTGTGACAACGGGCGAACATCTGCTGGTTGCGGTCAGTGGTGGGGCTGATTCCATCGCACTGTTGCGTGCAATGGCAGTGTTGGCGCCCCGGCGACACTGGGAACTGACGCTGGCCGTCGCGCACGTGCAGCATCACCTGCGTGACGAGGCGGGCGACGCGGAGGCCGATGCGCGGTTCACACAGGAACTGACGCGAACACTGGGGCTGCCTTTCCTGCGGGCGGATCTGGACGCGGCTGAACTGCTGCGGCGCGGCAACATGGAAGCCAACGCCCGCCGGGCACGGTATGCGGCGCTGGTCCGCATGGCGCGCGACCACGGCTGCACCGGCATCGTTACAGCCCATCACGGTGACGATCAACTCGAAACGCTGCTGATGCGACTGATGCGAGGCTCGGCAGTGCGCGGCCTGTCGGGCATGGCCTGGCGACGGGCGATCCGCGTCGCCGGGCACGACCAGCCGATCCACCTGCTGCGACCCATGCTGCATCACAGTCGGGCCGATGTCGTGCGGTTCCTGCGCGATCTCAATCAGGACTGGCGTGAGGACCACACCAACCTGGATGTAACGCGCCGCCGGGCCCGCCTGCGACGGGATGTGCTGCCCGTGCTGCACGAGTTGTGCCCGCACGTCGCCCGCCGGGCCACGCAGACGGCCGACCACCTGCGCGAGGTTGTCACCCTGCTCGACACACTGGCCGATCAGCACAGCCGGGAATTGGTTGAGCGCCATGAAGGCATCTGGCGGATCAACCGCCCCGCTGCGCGAAAGTTGCCAACCATTGCCCTGATCGAACTGTTGCGCCGTCTCGCACTGGAAGCCGGTGCCCGGGCCGACCACCTCGGTGCCAGTGTGTTCCGCCCCATCGTCGATGCCATCGCCGACACCCAGGGCGGTACACGCCGCTTCACCCTCAGCGGCGGCGTGGAGGTGACCTTGACGAGGGCGGAAGTCACAATCACAAAACGAGCAGAATGTTGATCATTCGGCGCGGTATTCTCTTGTCATGGCTGCGCATGTCGCCATTCTGAAGACAAGGTACATTCGGCTGATTCTTTCGGGACGGAAGACTGTGGAGAGTCGGCTCACGCGGACGGCGCGGCCGCCTTTTCAGGCAATCGAGCCGGGGGAGCGAATCTTTTTCAAGGCGTCGAGCGGGCCGTACATGGCGACAGCGGTCGCGGATAAGATTTACTTTCAGGATCAGCTCACGCCGGCCGAGGTGGATCGGCTCAAGACGCACTTCAACAGCTGCGTGTGCGGCGAGGATGAATACTGGCAGCTCAAGCGTGACAGTCGGTATGCAACGTTCATCCTGTTGCGCGATGTGCAGGCGACACGGGTCGGGCCACGAATGGAGCCGTCGCGCGGGCTGGCGTGGTTCGTGATCGATGAGGCGGATGCGCCGGCAGTGTTTGATGTGCCTGTGACCGCCGGGGCGCTGCGCAACGGTTACCTGCGTGTTGCGCGGAAGCTGCACATATTTGACGCCGCCTGTTACGGCGGGCTGACGGCGGAGCAGGCGGGCGAGGCGGTGCAATTTGTTCTGCCCGATGGCCGGGTGATTTACAGCGACATCGTCAGCAACGGCATGGTGCGGTGGCGTGGCTGGCGCGGTGTGTACGACACGGCCCGACTGGATGTGGGTGACATCGTCCGCTTCATTCAGGAAGGGCCTCGCTGCTACCGACTGGTTGCGGTGAAACCCTATAATCCCGGCCATGACGGCTCCCGATCTCAACGCGTTCGTCGATCCGAATCTCGTACGTGACCTCATTGCCTGGGCGATGCGCGAAGACATGGGCCCGGATCGGCTGGACATCACGAGTGAACTGCTCGTGCCCGCCGATGCGAGGGCAACCGCGCGGATGCGGGCGCGTCGTGGCGGCCGACTTGCCGGGGCAGCATTGCTTGGGCAGATCGCTGCTGCGTACGACCCTGCCATTACGGTACAAACGCTGAAAACCGACGGGGCAAATCTCGAACGAGGCGATGTCGTCACCACCTTCACCGGGCCACTGCGTTCGATCCTGGCGATGGAACGCGTGGCGCTGAACTTTGTGACGCACCTGTCGGGTATCGCGACGCTGACCGCCCGGTATGTGGCCGCGGTCGAGGGTACTGCGGCTGGCATCTACGACACCCGCAAGACAATTCCAGGGTTTCGTGGCCTTGCCAAGTATGCCGTGGTGTGTGGCGGTGGGCATTCGCACCGCATGGGGCTGTACGATGCGGTGCTCGTCAAGGACAACCACATCGCGGACATTCCACTTGAACAACTTGCGGATGTGGTAACGCGACTTATCGAAGACGCTCGCCGTCGCAATCCCGCGCCGAACTTCATCGAGATCGAGGTCGACCGGCTCGATCAGCTCGAACGGGTTTTACCATGCAGCCCCGACATCGTTCTGCTGGACAACATGGATGTTCCGCAGTTGCGTGAGGCAGTCGCGATGCGAAACCGACTCGCTCCGAAAGTGAAACTGGAATCGAGCGGCGGCGTGACGCTGGAAACAGTACGTGCAATCGCGGAAACCGGCGTCGACCGCATCGCCATCGGCGCGCTGACGCATTCCGCGCCCGCGCTTGACCTGGGGCTTGATATCGAAGAAGCGTAAACACGCTTCGGAAGCCGACATTGGATATCGACTGTCAACTTTTGATGCGATTGCTTGAAGCCGACGGCCCGGTGCCGCTGTCAAAGCTTTCCTCAGACGAGCGGCGTGAACCGGCACACGTGCAGGCAGCGATAGAGCAACTGCGAGCGGCGGGCTGTGTGATCGATGTGCATCCGCAGCATGGTGTGACACTGCGTCAGACAGGATTGAGCGTCTGGTCTGATCTGCTGACGCACCGCTGGCCGGGCCGCGTGGTTGAGGTGTATCGCCAGACCGCCAGCACACAGGACGTGGTACGGCGGATTATCGCGGCGCGCGGTCGGGCAGCACAGGGCGCGATCGCCATCGCGGATGAACAGACCGGCGGTCGCGGTCGACTGGGCCGACGCTGGCACGCTCCGGCCGGCACCGCCCTGCTGTTCAGCATGGCCTCACTCGTACCTCGTGATGCGGATCCGAACCAGTCCACACATCGCATCAATCATCTGACGCTCATCACAGCGGTCGGTGCTGCACGGGGGATCGAGTCCGCATGCCGTCATGCGGTGCGCGTCGCAATCAAATGGCCCAACGATCTGCTGCTGAACGGGCGCAAGCTGGCGGGCATCCTCGTCGAGTCGCACGCGGCGATGATTGACCGCCAGCCGTATCACGCGGCCATCACGGGTATCGGCATGAACGTCGGGCTGCGAGAGGAACAGATTCCATCGGAACTGCACGACGTTCGCGATCATGTCGCCAGCCTTGCCATGGCGGGCGTTCACGTCGATCGACTGCGGGTGCTGGTTCATGTGCTGGCGGCACTGGAGGAGGCGTTGCACGAGCCGGATGATCGATTGCTTGATGAATGGCGGCAGCGCTGTGTGACGCGCGGCGAGATCGTAACCCTTCGTAACGACGGTCGTACCATCCGCGGCGAAGTGATCGACCTGGACCCGCACGAAGGGTTGATTCTTCGTACCGAATCAGGCACGATCGTCCATCTGCCCGCCGCCACCACCAGCACCGTGTAACAGCATCCTGATCGGCGCTTCGCAGGGCCCCATCGGGAACGCCATCGCATTCAGGCGCGGCATCGCCCCGATCCGACCGGAGCCATGTCGGCGCTTACGATCTGGCATGGTGGAGTGGTTGATACTGCTGATCTTCGTGTCGTTTACATTCGTGCCGATCGTGCTGACGACCTGGCTGGTGATGTGTGCCAACCGGGCGACGATCTGGGTGGGCCACTGCCGCCGCTGCGGTTACGACCTTCACCACCTGGGTAACCGCCGCCACTGCCCCGAATGCGGGCACCCGTTCCAACTGAATGCACGAGGAGAGCCGATCAGTTAACAGAATTGATTAACAGAAGGACGCAGAGAATGCAGAGGGGAAAGAAAGCAGGCATAAGCCTTGTGAGTGTGACGTGCTATTAAAATGCGCAGCCCCCACATTCCTTCACTTTCTCCTCTCACCTTCTGTTCCTCCACCGTTCCCTCTGCGATCTTCTGTTCAACCTGCCTTGTTATGTTATCCCCCCGCCATCTCGACCAGCACGTCCAGCCCGCGTTCGAGCATGGCTTCGTCGCAGGCGTAGCTGAGGCGGAAGTGGGTGTCGCGGTTGCTGAAGACGGAGCCGGGGATGATCAGCACGCTGCGGGAGATCGCCTGTTCCACGAACTGCGTGGCGGTCAGGCCAAGGCGTTCGGGCACCTGCGGGAAGGCGTAGAACGCGCCACCGGGCGTGGTCAGCGGATACAACGCGCCCAGCCGTTCCACGACGCGATCGCGTTTGCGGCGGTACTGCTCGACATAGCCGCTCATGTCGAGGTCCAGGGCCACAACCCCTGCCTGCTGCACCATTGAAGGAGCACACACAAACGAATACTGCTGCAGCTTGGTGAGCTGTTCGATGATCGGGCGAGGCCCGGCCACCCAGCCCAGCCGCCATCCGGTCATGCCGTAGGTCTTTGAAAAACCCTTCATCAGCAGCATGTCGGTGCTGTAGACCGCGGGCGAGGGGCAACGTGCGACACCGTTGCGGTCGACCTTTTCGTAGCAGAACTCGTCGTAGATTTCGTCGCTGAGCAGCAGGATGTTGTGGCGCTGCGCCAGTTCCACCACCTCGCGGCAGGTGGACTCGGTAGCGACCACGCCGGTGGGATTGGACGGGCTGTTGAAAAGCAGCATCTTCGTCCGTGGCGTGATGTGCCGCTCGATGCGCTCAGCGGTGAGTTGAAAGTCGGGGTAGGTGTCGACGTAAACAGCCTTCGCTCCCGCCAGCGTGATCAGGTGGCGGTACATGACGAAGTAGGGGTCAGGCACCAGCACCTCATCGCCCGGCCCGACACACGCCAGCATGGCGAGCAACAGCCCGCCGGACACGCCCGAGGTGATGAGCACGCGCAGGTCGCCAGATTCCAGTCCGTCTTTCCAGAGCGGGCAGTCACGGCTGAGCTGCTGCGCCACCTTCGCACGTAACGCCTCGATGCCCTGCGTCACGGTATATCGGTTGGCCCCCTGCTGAATCGCCTCGATCGCAGCCGCCTTGATCGGCTCGGGCACATCAAAGTGCGGCTGACCGATCGAGAGGTTGATCGGATCGCGCAGCGTCGCGCCCAGATCAAAGACACGACGAATGCCCGACGCATCAATCGCGCGGGCCCTGTCGCTGATGAAGCGCTGGGGGTCAAACATGGAGCCACCCGAGTGATGAGGCGTGTACGGGAGCGGAACGCCGCGGGCCAAACAACTGCAGCGCAACCAGCGTGGGCGGAACGCTACCGCCCGGCCGGGCCGCGCCGTGAGGCATTACTTCTTGCCCTTGGCCGCAGGAGCCGCCTGTTCAGCCTTCTTGGGGCCCTTGGAGCTGCCGCCCGTGGCGACCTTGCGGTTGGCCACCTTGGGCAGCCCCAGAGGGCTGCCACTGGTCTTGTCGAACTGGCCCCGGGCAGCCAGCCGCTCGATCCGCTCGGCGCGGGTCAGCACATTGCGGTGACGAGACAGACCGCCACCAGTCTTGAGGCTAGAGTCCAGACTCATGATTTTCTCTCCAAAACGTGGGATTCCGGCCGTCGATGGCCCCCAGCCCGTGCCAATTCGGCCGGTGGCGACCGACGCCCGGTCTACCCTCACCGCGGGCTATTGCGCCGCGGGGCGGAGTATCTTACCAACTTCTCCGCCTTTGTAACGCTCGGGGTACATGCCCTGATTGGTGAACGATCGACCGCCGGGCATGTTGCCCCATTCGACCCCCAGCCGCTGCAGCTTTCGCTCGTATTCCTGAATGGCCGGACTGCTGCGTTCCTTGCCCGGGAATCCCCGCAGGGCGACGACCTTGTACAGCCCCCTGGAGGTCTCGAAGGCAGCCGCATCCACGCCCCGACTCGCCAGGAACTGCAGCAGCCGACGAGCACCCTGCTCATCATCGTGAGCCAGAACGAAATAATTGAGGCCTTCTTCCCGCGGGTCTACCCTGGAATCGCCAGAATTCGCTCCGGCAGGGGTTCCGCTCGTCCGATCCACCGTCTGGATAGGCACCACACCGACCGGCGCGTTCTCAAAGCGCAGCTCGTATTCCGCCCGCGCCTGGGCAATGCCCTCTGCCCGGCCCCGCGACTGGCCCACCATATACGCCAGCACCAGCAGCCCCACCATGAACAGCCCCGCCAGGGCGACATACCCCCGTGGCACCCGCAGCACCACCGGGTAACGGGCACGCTCCCACCAGCCGGCCGTCCGATCGATGCGGTCGATGGACGGCGCGTGCACCTTCGCCGACGGCGCGGGCAACGCCGACATGATCTCAAACGGCGGCGGACTGTTACGGCGACGCGGCATCGATTTTCCCGCAAGGAACGGTCAGACCATCAGGTGATTCAGCCCTCCATTCTACTGCATCACCCGTCGATCGGTTCGGACGGGCATCCGAACCTTTCAGTCACAGCTCACGCGACTCAAACGCGACGGCGATCGCGCTGGCCATGGCGTGTGTCTTCACATGGCTGATACTGATCCACCACTGGTCAATTCCCCGCTCGGCTGCCAGATCACGGCATTTGCCGTGGAGCATGAGCATCGGCTCGCCTGAGGGCTTGCGAATCACTTCCGCATCAGTCCAGGCGATCCCGCCCCGCCAGCCGGTGCCCAGCGCCTTGAACACCGCCTCCTTGACGGCAAACCGCCCGGCCAGCGATTCAATCCCCCGCACGCCCTGCCCACAGTAGGCTCGCTCCGTCTCGGTGAAGCAGCGATGCAGGAAGCGATCGCCATGCTCCTCCAACATGCGGGCGATGCGGGCGGTTTCCACCAGGTCGATACCGTGTCCGACGATGCGCATAAGCGGTATGGTACCGCGTTGCAGCCGATGCGAAATCGCCAGGCGATGATTCCCTCACTGCAACGGGCGGTGGATCACACCCAGATCGATCACCACGCCACCCTTCTGGTAATAGTCGACGTTCAGGCGGTCACGGTCGACGAAGGTCAGCACGATGAAGTTGAAGTTGAGCCGTTCCGCCAGACGGCGATCGCCCGGCCCGGGGGCGGCGTGGTACTGATTGTCGTATTCCTGAACGTGGAAATGGTAGTGGAAACAGCCAGTGTAGAGGTCGCGGATCATGCCGGGTGGCGGGATGAACACGTGATCGCCCCGGCGGGTGAGAGGACGGTGCATCCAGGCCCGCCAGTGGCCCGCCTCGTCGCGGGTCAATACCCCGCCAAACTCGGTGGATGTGTCCTTGCGATCGGCATCCGCCTGCCGGAAGAGCGACTCGACCACCTGCGGCTCCCGCAGCGCCCCCGTCAGCTCGCGAAGCACCAGCAGGTCAGCAAAGCACAGGTGCTGCGCCCAATCCTGCGGCTCAAGCGAGCCATCGACGAGTTCCGCCCGATAACGTTCCGCACTGGCCAACGTCTGCCTCACCTGAGCGAGCAACGCGTCGAAGCTCATCGTCCATGCCGGATCATCCCCGGTCAGGAGCGCCAGGATCGGCAGATGCCGCAGAGCCAGCTCCCGTCGATGCGCTTCAGGCAGACGCTGCACCGCCCGGACCATGTCGTTCCACTGTGACGATTGCTCTTCGGACAGCAGATACAACAACCAGCGCAGCTCCTCCCCCGTCGTGGGCATGATGCCGACCTGCCGTTGTGCTTCGAGGAGTCGGTTGGGCAGGCTCCCAGTCGGCCAGGGTGCGTGCGACAGGAGCAGGCCTGGTCCATCCGCGATGCGGTTAAGCAGATCCCACGCATCGATCTGATGGGACAGGGCTGCGCGATTGTCCGCGTTGACGAGGATGTCCAGGAGGATCGCGGTTTCGGAACCGCTGCCGTGCAGCCGTCGCAGTGCTTCGCGTTCGGGTCGGTCAGGATCAGCCACCAATCGATTGGGTCTGGCCCAGCTTCGCAGGATAGGGAGCGTGAACTCACTCCAGCCGCGTTCAGCCGCCATTTGGATGACGAAGTCGAGCGTCGGACGGTCCGGCAATTGAAGCAACCGTACCGCCAGCTTGCGACGCAGGTCCGCCTCGTCAAGCTCCACCAGCGTCGTGATGGCGTCGATGCGCTGCCAGGAGGGATACCCGGCGTCCCAGATGATGCGGTCGAGTGCTTCGCGATAGGCTGGATCGTCCCGGCGTGTCACCAGTGCCTGCCGGGCCGCCGTGCGTCGGCGACCGTAATCTGCCTCGCGATCGAGCATGACCGCGATCGGGTCTGCCAGGGGCGCAGTCGCACACCCCAGCAGTGCCATGGCACATGCCGCCACGCCCAACCACCGCGTCGCGGCGAACACGATCACTTCTGACCGGGGAAGCAACGAGTGGGATAACGCTTACCCGGGCACTTGTTCATCAGTTGCTCCTGCAACTGCCGGAACCGCATGTCGTTCTGCGAAACCCACCGCTCGCTGTTCACCGTACGGAACTGATTGTTGATCATCGCTTCCATGTGGTACATGCCCACGGACACGTTGGGATTCTTAGCCTTGAGTTTCTCAAGCTCTCGACGAGCATTCTCGGTCATGCGTTCCAGATAGGCGATGAAAAAGCCCTGCTCGGCCACCTGCTCTGCCGTCATGCCCGAAAGATCGGCCCCCTTGCAACTGTCCTCACAGGTCATGACGTAGGCTTCGACGCCTTCGCCACCCGATGGCGCGACCGAGGGCGACAACGTATCGATGGGAACCTTGTAGAGCGTCTTGGCCTGAACGTCGTAGAAATACTTCTCAGTCGGCACGTTGCGCACGGGACCACGACTTCCCTTTTGTGTCCAGACGATGATGCCCAATGCGATCACGAGCGTCGCCACCGCGCCGATGGTGACCACTGCCGAGTTGTTGTTCAAGGTGTCGCGCAATGCCATCGCAAATTCCTTTCAAGTTCCCGTCCGCCAAGATCAAAGCGACCGGGCAGAAGTGAGTTCCTGACATTCAGCTTGCGAACCCGGAAGTGTACCTGTGAAAGCGATTCTAACAACTGTCCCATTCGACGACAACGTAACCGGGACAAGCCAAAATGATAATCCCAGCAGGTCCATACGCTGCCGTGAAAGGCGTTCAGAGATGGACGGGCAGGTTTTAGATGACAATGGTGGGATAAGCCTCCCAATCCGTCGTTCGCCGCAGGCCGATGCCCTGCTTCAAGCCCCCCGGCCTCAGCGCATCAGGTTGAAGCGATACTCCAACCGTGGTGTGGTCAGTTCCACGAGCGTGCGGCGCAGTTGCTCACTGTCCATGCGCGTCAGATCGATCGGCGTTCGTTCCGAAGCATTAGGCGGCACCGGGTCCGAAAGGATCGCCGACAGCAGCCCCGGTCGCGGTGCGTACACCTCGACATGTGGCTTCGCGGTTGCCGGCAGACCAGCCAGTGCCGCCGCCTGTGCCACCGCATCCGTCAGATAACCTTCACCATCAATCAGTTTGTTGTTCACCGCCTCCTGCGCGGTGTATACCTCGCCGTTGGCCAGCGTCTGGACCTGTTCGGTGGTCAGGTGCCGCCCCCGCCCCTGGCTGACGATCTGCACGAATCGACTATGGGCATGGTCCAGAATGGTCTGCACCGTCTGACGATCGCGATCATTCCACGGCCGAAAAACGTTGTTCGCAACATCCTTTTCCGGCGACCCCTGCGCCACCAGCACCTCCGGTGTCACGCCCACCTTGTCCAGCAGTCGGTCGAACGTCATCACATTCGCCATCACGCCGATGCTGCCCGTAATGCAGGTCGGTTCAGCAATGATGTGATCGGCCCCGGCCGCGATGTAATACCCCCCACTGGCCGCGATCGAGCCGAAGCTCGCCACGATCGGGATTTCAGTCTCCTGTCGGAAACGCGCCAGCTCGTTCCAGATGCGGTCGCTGGCACCAACGGTGCCGCCGCCCGAATCAATGCGCAGGATCAGCGCTTTGGGCTTGTTCTCACGCAAGTCCTGCAGCACGCCACGCACCACCGCGGCTGTCGTGTCATCGATCATCCCCACGACGGGCAGGACCACAATGCGATGTTCCCGATCGCCTTCAATGATCGGCACATAGTCTGACTGATTCAGGAACGCCGACAGGGCTGACCCCAGATAAAGGTTCGCGATGAGGGACAGGACCAGCAGCGTGAGGAGGATGCGCGTGAGCAGGCGGCCGCCGGCCGGGGGCGCGGCGTAGACGATCGGAGCAGGTGGCGCGGGCGGACCGAACGAACCGGGATTCACCGGCGGACGGCCGGAAGGACGCGTCGGCTGCGGCTCAGGGTTTGCTTGCGGTTCGCTCATCGTCCAGGCTCCTCAATAAGGCTGCTCGCAATTCAAAAAGGTACCACGCTCCGACGGAGTGGGGAAGCCAAAGCCCTCCGCGCCTCGACTCGGGGACAGCCGTCTTGACTGTCGTTGCCCCAAGGGTCAAGCGTAGCGCGCACGGGATGTTGTTTCATCGGCACATCGACGCCTTCGCACCACAATGAGGACGGGCTGGCCGCCATCCTGCCGCCGCAGTACGATGGCGGGCGCGCCGGATGGTGAGCCAGGGGCGCCCGCCGGCCCCCCCCGCTGACCTGCCGCCCCCTGTGCCGCTTTCACCGATGGATCACCCCACCTGCCCCAGCCAGGAGACTCCACTTGAAGCTTGGCATCGTGATTTCGCTCTTAATAGTAGTGATGCTCGGGTTGCTCCTCTATTTGAAGCTGGGGGGCAGCCCAGACCGCCCCACCCCCGCAACAACTGCTCCAGGTGCGCTGGACAAAATGACGCTGCCGGCCGACCTGCCTACCGTTTTCGAGCCGACCAATCCGCAGGCAGACGCGACCGAGCTGTATGCCAAGGCGTTTGACTTTTATGAGGCGAACCAGTCGCGACTGGGCTCCTCCGGAGCGGACCCGCAGGTGCTGGATCAGCTCATCGATCTGCTGATCGAGGCGATGCAGGCGGGCAAGGTGAAGCCGGGTTTCATGGATGACCGTACGCCCCTGGAGCCAGGGATTCATCTGGGGCCGATGAAGACGGCGGCGGGGATCGGCACGGCCATCTTCGAGAACGCCGACCGGATCAAGCAGCGCGACGCCGAGCGCGGCCGACTGGCGGTGCTGGCGGTCTGGGCGCTGGGGCAGCGGGCGTTCGAGGACAACATTATTTTCGAGAATCGATCGGCGGGAATCGGCAACATGGTAGGCGCGGCCACGCGATTCATGCACTGGCAGGCTGATTTCCCCGAGGAATGGTCGCGTATGGACCGCTGGGCCGAAGCCCTGACAGAATTTTCGCTGGGCTGGAACCGCAAATATGAACTGCTGCGCAACAGCAGGCCTAAGATTGGCGACATTCTTCAGGTCGCGGTCTACGACAAGGACCCCACGTTCCGTGTCATGGCCCTGCAGCGGCTGGGAATGCTCCAGTACAACCCGGGGACGGAAGCGAATCTCCGGGCGATCAAGTCGGTGATCGACAAGGCCCGATCGGACGAACACCCCTTGATCAGCCGCGTGGCGGAGGAAGCCCACGCGTTCACGAAAGAACAGTTCCATCGGATGCGGATGTAGCTGTCGCGCGGCGCGCTCGTCGGCGCGCCGGACGCAACAGGTCGTCCGCCGTCCGCACGACCCGCGCCATGCAGCTATTTGTACTCGCACTCATTCTCGGCATCCTCGCACACGACGCCCTGGGCGGTTCGCCGTCCGATGCGGCGCGCCTGACAGGCTGGGCGCTGCTGGGCTGGGTTGTGCTGCCGAAGGTGGCGGTAGCGGGTAGCTATCACCTGCTATGCCGGTTCACCCGCAGGCGTCTGGGCACGCGCCGCGGGCACCCGATGCTCAATCGGCTGATTTTCGTGACGGGCATCTATCGCTATGCCACGCTGCTACTGTTCGGCAACGACCTGCGTGTGGGGCTGCTCGATGCGACGCGGCAGTTCCTTGGCGGCGACTGGGTGGCGGTGGATGAACTGATCGTCATTGCGCCCACGCTGGGGATGATGTTCTACAGTTGGTTCGCCTACTACCCGATCGACCGGGCGATGCGCGAGGCATCGCTGATCGGGCGCATCGACGCGGGGCTACCCATCCACCCCATCTGGACGCGCGGACAATACCTGCTGTCGCAGTGGCGGCATCAGATCGCGCTGATGTTCGTCCCGCTCATGCTGATGGTGGCGTGGACCGAGCTGGTGATGCTGGTAACCACGCACTACGCCGAAGCAGGACTGCTGCGGAACGTGGGGGCGACACAGGCGATCATGATCATGGTGGGTGCGTGCTGCGTTTTTCTGTTCGCACCGGTGATGATCCGCTGGATCTGGGACACCACGCCGCTGCCTGAAGGCGAGCTGCGCGACCGGCTGCTTCGCATGTGCCGGTTGCACCGGGTGGGCGTGCGTGAGCTGCTGCTGTGGCGGACATTTGGCGGCATGATCAACGCAGCGGTGATGGGCCTGATCGCACCGCTACGTTACATCCTCCTGTCGGATGGCCTGCTGGAGATGATGACCAGCAAACAGGTCGAAGCGGTGATGGCGCATGAAATTGCCCACGTGCGCAGGGGTCACATGTTCTGGCTGGTCGCGGCGGCGATGGCGCTGATGATGGTGCTGGGCGAGGCGTGGCATCACGTGGCGACGATCGTCGTCGAACACTACGGTCTGAACGAGGCGACCGCCCTGCCGCTCATTGGGGCGTTGCTCCCTGAAGGCCAGGCGCACGAGATCATCGCGGCCATCGGTACGGTGGGCTGCTGGATTCTCGCCTTCGGGTGGGTTTCGCGGCGGTTCGAGCGACAGGCGGACACCTTCGCTGTGCAGCATCTGGCCCGCACGGGCGCGGCCCGCCCCGCCCCGGCAATGCTGCGGGCACATATGATTCCCACGGTCGGTGGTTTGGCGGTCGCGCTGGGGCCGGATGAACCAGAGGAGGATGCCTTCGATACCGACGCCGCCGATGCGAAGGTGCCGACGCACATCGACGCCGGGTCGGTCCAGATCATGGCCGATGCCCTCGATCAGGTCGCCAGGCTCAATCACATCGGCATCAACCGGCGAAGTTGGCGGCATGGCTCGATCCGCTGGCGGCAGGAGTATCTGTCCAGCCTGATCGGCCGCCGCATCGATAACCTGCCCATCGACCGACAGATCGCAGCGATCAAGCTTCTCAGTGCAGCGGCGCTGACGCTGATGGGGCTGGCGGCGTGGCAAGGGATGATGTAACAAGGCTGATGAGCCGATGGGATTTCACATGATGCCCGGCCGCAGGCCTTCGTGCTACGATGAATCGCGGGTCGTACCGCGGGAACGGTCAACCTGGAACGGAACATGCCGGTGGCGAACAACCGACTGACGCTGGCGCACGTCACGCACGAGGCGGTGGAGCAGATGGGCGGCATCGGCACCGTGCTCGAAGGGCTGATGACCTCGCCGGTGTACCAGAAGCAGGTCGGCCGATCCATCCTCATCGGGCCGACGTCCACGCAGATCACCGTTGACCCGGAGGAGCGTCTGGGCGAACACGGCCGGGTGCTCTACAGCTCAATCGACAAGATCGACCGCATCGGGCTGGCCAGCCGCTTTCGCCCCATCGAATGGGCGTTCAACGTCGCCATCGTCTATGGCACGCGCACCTACACACACACCCACGACAATCGCCACGGCGACGCTGAAGTCCTGCTCATCGATGTCTTCCGCTACAACCCTGACCGACTGAACATCTTCAAGCTGCGGTTGTGGGAACGGTTCGGCATCGACTCGGCTCGATATGAAAAGGAGTGGGACTTTGAGGAATACGTGCGACTGGCCGAGCCTGCGTACTATGCCCTGTCCGCCCTGCTGGATGAGAATCACCTGCCGTGCATCCTTTTCGCCCACGAGTTCATGGGGCTGCCTACCGCACTGGCGGTGATCCTCGAGGGGCAGGACCGCTTCCGCACTGTCTTCCACGCTCACGAATGCGCTACTGCCCGCCGGCTCGTGGAGAATCATCCCGGCCACGACACGATGTTTTACAACGTGCTGGACCAGGCGCGGGCGCAGGGGCGTTTCGTCGATGATGTGTTCGGCCCGATGGACCACCTCATGCGGCACGCCCTGGTCAGCCGGGCTCATCTGTGCGATGGCGTCATCGCGGTGGGCGATCGCACGCGCGATGAGCTGCACTTCCTCAACGAACGTTTCGCTGAGCATCCGATCGACCTGGTCTACAACGGTGTGCCAACGATGGAGGTCGATCTGGCAAGCAAACTGCGCAGCCGGGCGATGCTGGTCGAGTATTCACGGGAGCTGCTGGGATATGAGCCGGATGTGCTGATGACGCACGTGACTCGCCCGGTAATCAGCAAGGGATTGTGGCGTGACCTGAAGGTGTGCCATTACCTGGATGAGCATCTGGGACAGCAGAACCAGACCGGCGTGCTCTACATTCTCACCAGTGCGGGCGGCGTGCGTCGGCATCAGGATGTGCTGCACATGGAGCAGCAGTACGGCTGGCCACGGCATCACCGCATCGGCTTCCCCGACCTAGTCGGACCGGAAGTCGACCTGTATCACGATGTGGAAGCCTTCAACGCGCATCACAGAAACGTGCAGGTGGTGCTGGTGAATCAGTTCGGCTGGACGCAGTGGCGTATCGGACGACGGCTGCCCGCGGACATGACCATGTCTGACTTTCGCCGCGCGACCGACGTCGAGTTCGGCATGGCAACCTACGAGCCGTTCGGCATCAGTCCGCTGGAACCGCTCGCCGCTGGGGGTATCTGCGTGATCTCCAGCGTGTGCGGCTGCGAGGGCTTCGTCCGCCATGTGAGCAACGGCCGCCCGACGCCGAACGTCCTCGTCGCCGACTTCACACGCCTGGATCGTGAGCACAGCATCGAACAACTGCTCGCCATGACCCGCAACGAGCGCGACCACCTCGAAGAGACTGTGGCCCGGCAGGTAGCGGCGGAACTGTTCAATCGCCTGCCGCGTACCGACGCTCAGCGCGAGGCATTGATCCGCTCCGGCCGGGCACTGGCAGAACGTATGGGCTGGGACACCGTTGTCTCGGAAGGATTGCTGCCACTGCTGCACCGCCTCCGCCGTAACGGAAAAAACGGAGAGACAGGGTGAACAGAACAAAGCAGAAAGGAGCAGAGAAGGAGTCCATGTTCCTTAACTTTGCACTTTGTACTTTGAACTCCGCTCCCACCTCGCACCTTGAACTCTTTACCCTTACTCTCGCTATGATCTAACGCATGGCCCGGAAAGTTCGCGTCAGTCTGGCGAACAAGTGTCAATTGCTGTTCGGTGCGGCGGTGGTATTGATTCTGACTGCGGCACTGGCGGTTGTTTGGGTGCGCATGCAGGGTCTGGTCATCGAAGGGCACCAGAACACCGCCCGCGAACTGGCGCAGATCTTCCTGCCGGACCTGGTCGTGCGGGCGGAAACCACCGACGAGACGACCCCGCTCTCCGTCGACGGCCCCAATGGCACGCGCGTCACGCTCATGCGGCTCGAAGCGGCACACGCGGCGGCTCAACAGGATGCATCGCTGGCTCAGGCGCTGGCGCAGTTCGAGGAAAAGCCCAGTCGGTCCGACCTTTTCCAGCCCTACGAATATCAGGGCAAGCGTTATCTGCGCCACATCCGGCTGGTGCGAGATGCCCGCGTGCGGCGCATTATGCAGCGTCATCAGGCCGAGACTGACACAGAACCTGCCCCTGATGCGACAACCAGCCGCTCCGGTGACACCGCGACGGATGACGATCGTATCGTTGAAACAACTGATGGTGTCGAAGCCCAGTCTCGTCTCAATCCGCCGCGCATGGTGCTGCTGGTACGCGTTCCCTCGGCAGAGGCGGAAAAGCAGCTCATGCTCAACCGCATCTATCTCGTGACGGCGGGACTGGTCGCGGGTCTGCTGGCGATCGCGGTCTTCTGGTATATCACCCGCCGAATCATTCTCTCACCCGTGCGGCTTTTGCGCAATTACGCCGAGCAGGTCTCCGAGGGCGATCTGCACATCCGTTCCGAGATCAACACCGGCGATGAGTTCGAGCAGCTTTCCGATGTGTTCAACACAATGCTCGAAAACCTGAAAAAGAACGCCGACCAGCTTCGTATGACCAACAAGAGTCTGGACCTGAAGCTGGGCGAACTGGCGGAAACCAACGTCGCGCTTTACGAGGCAAACAAGATCAAGGGCGAGTTCCTCGCCAATGTTTCGCATGAACTGCGTACACCGCTGAACTCGATCGTCGGTTTTGCGGAAGTGCTGCAGGAGACGCTGGCCGATGAAACCGGCCCGATGAATGACAAGCGCAAGCGGTACGTGGCGAACATCATCACGTCCAGCCGACGCCTGCTCGACCTCATCAACGACCTGCTCGATCTGGCGAAGATCGAAGCCGGGCGCATGGAAGTGCACGTTTCGGGCATGAGCGTGATGGACACGGCCGAGGGGCTGCTTAACCTCATCCGTCCGCAGGCCGCCAAACGGCAGATTGATTTACGTCTGAAGATCGAGCCGGGTATTCCCGTCGTGCAGACCGACGCGGGCAAGGTGCAGCAGATTCTCTTTAACTTCCTGTCCAACGCGGTCAAGTTCACGCCCGAGGGCGGTACGATCACGCTGTCCGCCAACCTCGTTGAATCGCCCGAAGGACAGGAACCCACCCATGTGCGCATCAGCGTGAGCGACACCGGACCCGGCATCGCCCCGGAGGATCACGAACGCATCTTCGACAAGTTCACACAGCTCGCTCACGGCGTGACAAAGGAGCACGGCGGCACCGGCCTGGGCCTGACCATCAGCCGTGATCTGGCACGGCTGCTACAGGGCCGCATTGAGCTGGTCAGCGATATTGGTCGCGGCGCCACGTTCAGCCTCATCATCCCACTGGTGCTTGAGCCGCAGACCGTTCCGCTGATGCCGACCTGACGCCGCGAATCAATAGTACCAGGTGGTGCTCCACATCAGGTACAGGAACCGTGGTTTCAGGTCCGCCTTGGAAATCAGCTTGGCGTGGCCATCCTGATAGCCCACCGGCTGGTCGTAGATGATGAACTCATCGAACGGCTCGAAGACGCGCCCCGTACCGCCATGTGCCATGTTCCACTGATTGTCCACGCGATGCGTCACGAGGGCATCACTGGCTTCCGTTTCATCCACGCGCGTCGGAAATGGCAGCTCATCCGGTTCCAGGACGACCTGATCGCGGCCGAACCCCGCGAACCATGCGTAGCCGGTATAGATGTGTGCTGCGTTGGACATCCAGCCGCCGTAATCCCAGTCGTTGCGCCAATACGTGTCGCTGTAGGCCGGATCGGCCAGATCACTCGCCTGACTGGGGCAGATCATCAGCTTGGGATCGGTCAGCATCGACTGATGCAGCACCGCCCACCAGCCGGTCGTGTCGCTGTAGGTACGAACGTAATCGGGGCTATAGCGATAGGTATCAGGATACTTGCCCTCCGCCTCGATGGCATAGGCGAGCTGAATGGCAACCTGCTGTCGAACATTGGAAAGGCATTGCACAGCCTGAGCACTGCGCCGGGCGCGACTGAGAGCGGGAAGCAGAAACGCGATCAGAAGCGCGATGATCGAGATCACGACCAGCAGTTCAATCAGGGTGAAACCACGACGGGACATGATTGGTTCTCCTCTGGAAGACAGATCCGGCGCGTCGACCCCATTTGAAAGGATTCGGCCGTGCTCGGCGCCGACGCAGTGGACGGCGCCGAGCGGGCGGCCGAACCAGGTACCAACCGATCATCCTTCCAAGAGTCGCCTGCCAATTCCCGCCTGGTCGGAACGATCGGTTGGTGACTACCCTCCCTCTCTCATTCCCACGCGCACCAGCGATGACAGGCACGCATCACTCCTTCGATTGGTTCACCGTCGGCGGCGTCGCGAGATCAGCGCCACGCCAATACCCAGCAGCGCGACGCTCGCGGGTTCGGGCACAGCTGTCGGGACGCCGTGAATGTCGAACTCGGCGTAGACAGACTCAGGTGCGCCAGCGCCCTCATGACCGATAAAAGTGACACGAATACGCTCGACCCCTGACGCCAGCACACCGCCACCGTTGTCGACGGTTGTGATCTGCAGGCCACCCGCGGGCGCCGGCTCGACGTTGCCCGGTAGTGTCGGATCGATCTCGAACAACAACACGAAGTCGTTCGATCCAACCCCCGCAACTTCCACCTTGTATGCCTGACCGCCTCGCTCAAATCCCGCGTACCACGTGGTCGACACAATGCTGCTGATGTCGTACCCCATCGGGCTGTGATTCAGATTGAGTGTGAATTCGACCACCGTACCGACATCAGGCGCGAAAAGATTTCCGGTGGCAGCAAAGTCATTGCTGAATGCGCCGTCGTGGAGATATTGCAGGCCCGAGCCGAACAGCGCTCCACCTGAGATGATCGCCGCGCCCTCCAGCGAGGGCTGGCCGCTGTTTACCAGGTCCGTGGTACTGATCTCGAACTCCGCATGACCAGCATCGTGCCGATCCTGTCGGCTCACCACGGTTGACACCGGCGCCGCCAATGCGGATCCGGTGATTGTCAATCCTGTTGCCATCGCCATCATCGACATGAAACGCGTCATAGGAGACCTCCTCTTTGAGAAGTGAATGTCGGTGCACGCCGACCGGCGCACACGCCCCTTACGTGAACGCCGGATCACCCCGGCGGATCGTTCACCATCGTTCTGGAAGGCTCACCGAACACATCGATTTCGCGAAACACCCAGAAGCCCGGGTGCGGCGCATCCAATGGCGAAGGAGGCCAGACCGTGGGGCCCTCACCCGTAGCGTGCTGGAAAAACCAGAAGCGCACCGCATCGACGTTGCGTGCCAGCGGCTGTGAATCGGACCGCGTGAGCGTGATCTGACGCTCGATCCAGCGGATGATCGGCCCGACATCCGCGCTGGGGCGATCGACCTGCGCCAGCGGTCGAAACGTCTCCTCACCCACATGGCGCACCTCGACGCGGTAGCGCTGCCCCGTTCGCGAGGGTGTCCAGCCAGTCAGGGTGATGATCCGTCGCAGGTCGTACCCATACGGATGATCCCGTGTATCCAGATAGAAGGTCACCGGACCATCGAAATCGGCGGTGTAGCTTTCCTCGGTGGTGACCCAGTCGGCCGCCCACACCTGGCCATTCGTCAGAGCGGCAAGCTGTTGCTGCAGGAACAGTCCCTTCGCGCTCGGCCCTGGTGACTGACTCGCCAGCGCGACCTGCAGCAGATCATGGCTGGAGGGTTGAAATGTGCCGCGCGGACGGTCGCCACTGTCGATCACCAGAATTGCATCAGCCGTCTCGACAATCGCCTCATCGATCAGACCATCATCAGCGAAGGGCACATCACCCGGCACCTCGAACATGCGAAGATCGAACGTGAGCGGGTGAATCATGCGGTTACCGTCGATACGCACCGCCTGTCCCCGCCCCAACACCGCTCCGGCCGATTCCTCCACGCTCGGCGCATCGCGCAGATTCACCTCCACGTTACCCACGAGCACCTGCACATTGCTGCTGCCATCCTGCTCCACCCACACGCCAAACACGGTGTTCAGGCCTGTCAGCCGCGCTGTGGGCGTGTCGACGATCAAATCCTCGCTCGATTCCGTCTGACACTGGGCTACCAGCTTGCCGTAATGCAGGATCAGCCGATCAGCAGCGGCGATCTCCAGATCAAACGGACCGGTCAGCAGCACCATCGCGCCGCGCGTCGTGCGTGCCTGTACATGCCCGTTGGTAAGGCTCAGCCGATCACCCACGTGCAGCGGCATCTCACGGCGTAAGCTCGATGCCTGCCCGCCGCGCACATCGTGCAGTTTCACGATGGTTACGACGGAGGGATTCGTCCAGCGTTCGACACGATCCCACATCGTGAAGGACAGTATCCCGGTAGTGACGAGCAGCACCGCCGCGATGCTGGCCCAGACGGTCCATCGCTGTCGCCAGCCGCTGCGCCGCGATCGACGCCCCACATTGCGCAGCACCTGTTGAGGCTGGACGCATGGCGATGAGAAATCCTCGTACAGCAGGACCGCACTTTCCTCATCGCCGAACGCATCCTCCTCCGGCACGGCACTATCGGGCGATTTCATCTCCTTGAGCGCCTGATCCAGCAGGCTCAACAACACAAAGATCGACTGCAGCCGATCGTTCGACCGCATCGCGCCAAAGAGTGCTTCTATCTGTGCCTCGTCGCATTCTCCATCCAGATAGGCAAGTACCGCCTCGATGTACGCATCATCGTTCGGCGTCATGGATACAAGCGAATCATGGGGCATTGGCTCACTCATTTCAGCCCCTCCAGTCCGCGTACGGCACGGCCCATACAGTTGGACAGCGTCCGATGCACGCGCGTCAGGGCCACATACACCGTTTCGACCTTGCGGTTAACGACTTCCGCCAGCCGCCGCCCGGTCAGGCCCTCCGTGTAGCGAAGCTCGATCAGGCGCTGCGCGTAGGGAGACAGCTTCTTCACGCACTCAGCCAGCGCTTCACTCAGTTCCGCCGTGTCCAGTTCGTCGTAGACGCTGTACTTGGATTCGAGCGAATCGAACAGCTCATCGTCCATGACGCGCGGTCGGCGCAGCTCGTCGCGCAACAGGTTCAGCGCCTTATGCCGCGCCACCGTGCGCATCCAGTTCATCAGATGTTTTTCGGATTCGATCTGATGCCTGCTCTTGAGGATGAGCACACACAGATCCTGAAAGACATCCTCGGCCAGCCGGTGGTCCGGCACGATCGCTCGGATGTAAGCGATGAGCTTCATCCGCTCGCGCACCAGCATGTGCACTACGAGGTCTTCGCTGATTGCCATGCCGCCCACGTCCCTGGAAAGGATCGGTGTCCCAAAGGGGATTACCCCGAAGGCGTGAAGCTCTTGACATGCCCACACGCGAAAAATTCGAGCGGTCGACCAATCAACGCATTCCCCTACTCGACCGGCTCGGGCACAAGATGGCTAACTAATTCGCGCAGCAGAAGTTACCATCGCATGAACATGCGACGCAAGCAGAAATTGAGCGTTGGGTTGAAAATAGATCCCCAAAGGCTGGGTCAGGGAATGCCGCGGACGATGCTCGGGCCGACGAGGCGCGTCAGCCAGACCGGCATGCGCTGCCAGATCGCGATGCGGCGCTGATAGCGTGGATTATCCGGCCGCACATCACTAATTTCGCCGTGACGCACGTGATACTGCCAGATCGTCGGCTGCGGTAAGGCGCCCCACTGCTTCTTGAAGCGGTATGTCCCCGAATCCACGCTCGAACGTCCGAAGTCGAACGCTGTGCTGCCCCGCTGCACCGCCCGCTCCAGCAGGTGGTAGTACATCCACATGTTGGCATTGGTGTGGTTGAACTGACGGAGGCTGCTGGCACTGGGGACCTGCGTAGTGGCCTGGCCGTGCGAATGGTCATGCACCAGCAGTGCCCCGGCGATGGGCTGGTCCTCGTGATAAACGACCGCCAGCTCCGCATCATCCGGGAACCGCTGCAGAATCTGCGCGAAAAGCTGTCGAGGATAGACCGGTGTGCCCAGGTCGCGCATATTCACGGCGAACACATCGTAGAAATCGTCCAGTAACTCCCCGCCGCCCCATTGCAGCCGCAACGCGTGTTGCTGTCCCTTGCGAACCTGATTGCGTACCTTTGCATTGAGCGTCTTCCAGAGATAATCAACATCCGCAGGCAGCGGCATCACCATGCGTACCTTCGCATCGACACGCTGGCCCAGCGCTTCGTGTTCCGTCGGCTGCTGACCATGCCGCAGTTCGAGGTAGCGGGCATCGACACGCTCCGCCAATCGCACCGCTTCATCGATCATCGCCCGACCGGCCGCGGCATCGTCTGTCACCACACCCGCGCGATTCAGATAGGGCAGACTGACCAGAAACCGCCCAAACCAGCGTGACCGCACCAGCACCAGCGGCAGATACCCGCGGATCACCCGCCCCCGCCGGGCAACGATCATGTACGGCTCGTGCCCCAGTCCATCCGCAAGCACGCCCAGCCAGCGCGGATCATGCTCACAGCAGACGCCCGTTGAGGCATCGCACTGTGACAGCCAGGCGCTGACCTCCTGATACAACCGATCGGAGGGCCAGGATGCCACCTCGACCGCCACATCGCTCGGGGATGCGATTGAGTGCATGACCGGCAGCTTGGCCAGGTTCACCGCTGTCATGGACATTGCTGTTAAGCTCTTGCGAGTTAAGGTCGGGCGAAAGTTATGCCGCACGACGTCGCGTTTTTTTCGCCTTGCTCACCGCCGCCCCGTCGGTTTCCAACTTACGGGCGGTCGTTCTGCGTCTGGATGTTGTGGCGCAAGTCTCGGTTGCATCGCCGGTCGTGCGCCGCTTAGGTGCTTTGGCCGATGCCTTGCTTCGCGATCTACCGATCGGCTCAGCGGGCACTCCCGCCACGCGCGTTCCCGGCTCCACCGGATCAACAACCACGGCCCCCGCCCCGACGATCGCCCCCGCACCGACATCCGCCATGACAATCGCCCCCGCTCCGATCCATGCCCCCCGTCCGATCACCACGCGGGTGAACTGATGCGGGTTGTCACGCAGGGTCATGCCCGGCTCGGCAGCATCGCCATGCTGATGGCGACCGCTGAGTACCTGCACACCGTCGGCGAGCATCGCCTCGTCCTCGATGGTCGCCCAGCCGATCACGCAGTGCCTGCCGATGTAGACGCCATTCCCAAGCCGCGCCGCTGGTTTGGAAAGCAGCGTGTTGTAGCCCACGACCACATCCCGGCCGCACCACGAAAGCGTCCACCGGCAAAAAGCCTGGCGTGCATAGACCCCCAGCAGCCCCGGCACCCGGCTGACCCGCTCGAAGGCCGCACTGAACGCCTGCTCATCCCCCACCCACCGCCGCATCAGCCGATAAGCCGCAAGCGCCGGCAGCGCACGCAACGCCCCCAGCCGACAGGCCCACGGCTTCAACCGCTGACGCCAGGCTTCATCCATGCAAACCTCCCAAACCCTCCCGGACACTACACACGACACAACCGATGCCCATGACATCGGCCGATCCCCGCAAGGGCATAAGTGGCCTGAGGGGGCCTTTCGCGAGGCTAAACTGGTTGCAGCCACTCGGGCAGATGTCTTCCTTGAGGCGCCCCAGACCCCACCTGCCTCGAATGCAGAGCCCCGCGATCCGCCTCAGAGCTGATAGAAAGACCGATAAGGAGCCGACAATGGATCTGCGGAACTGGATCGAGCGCAACCCAAAGGTGCATTTGATCTGGATTTTGGCGAGCACGTTTTTCGTTCGGGAGCCCGAATGCCGGAACTTCTTCTCCTACGTCTGGTCTTCACCTACGTCTGCGTGCAACGGCTCCTCAGGAACTGTTAGACCGCTTTACAGCAGCCTGACCTGAAATCGAACGGCTCGCTCCGGGGCATTTATCGTGGTCCGGAATGAAACGATCCGCATTCGTCCTTGGCCTGACCCCGATTCCCTGTCGTAAAGACCCGAAATTGGCCCCCCCGCTCTTGCCGCCTTTTGCCCTCGGGGCAACTGATGTTCTACAATGGGGTGACATGAGTGAGACCAAACAAACACCAAAGCTGGAGACGGTGGAGCCGATTGGCAAGCGTGTCCTGATTCGCAAAGATGAGGACAAGAAGCAGACCAAGAGCGGTATCCATCTGCCGGACAAGATTGAGATTCCGACCCTGACAGGGCGGATCGTGTCGGTTTCGGTCGAGGTGGAAAACGATTCCAACTACCCGATCCGCCAGTACGACCGGGTGCTCTTTAACCCCAAGGATGCGATCCCTGTGGACTTCGAGGGCGACAACCGCCTGTTCGTCGTGCCGGTGGAGAACATCGTCGCGGTGTTCCGCGTCAATAAATAAACCTCCCGGAAGCCTGGCCTCCGGAAGTTGCGTTCTCCGCGAGTGTTATCCAGCCCGCGACACCCGGGATTGCGACCTGAGACTGCCCCATTACGACCATCAACCTTGACTTCCTCCCTATCCATCGAACCGATTGGTGCGTTTCGGGCGGCGGTCCGACCACCCGGGTCCAAGAGCCTGACCAACCGCGCCCTGCTGCTGGCCGCTCTCGCGGAGGGAACGTCCACGCTTCGCGGTGTCCTCTTTTCCGATGACACCCGCGTCATGCTGGCCGCTCTTGCCCAACTGGGCTTCGAGCTGGCGGTGGACGAGGAGGAACAGACGGTACGCGTCACCGGTCAGGCGGGCAGGATCCCCGCGCCTGAGGCGTCGCTGCACCTGGGCAATGCAGGCACGGCCTATCGCTTCCTGACTGCCGGGTGCTGCCTGGGCCAGGGTACCTACACGCTCGATGGCATCCCCCGCATGCGGCAGCGGCCCATCGGCCAGCTCGTCGACCCGTTACGAAAGCTCGGCGCGACCATCGATTATCTAGGCGAAGCGGGCTTCCCCCCACTGCGCATCATCGGCGGCATCACGGGCGGCGAGCTGACCATGCCAGCCACGCTCTCCAGCCAGTACATCTCCGCCCTGCTGCAGATCGGTCCCTACCTGCCCGGTGGGCTGACGATCAACTTCGACTCGCCAGTCATCAGCGCTCCCTACGTCTGGATGACCATCAAAACGATGGCGGCCTTCGGCATTCGCTGCGAGGCAGCGCCCGATCTGAGTCGCGTCACCGTTCCGCCAGGCGTCTATCAGGCTCAGGACTGGACCATCGAGCCGGATGCCTCCAACGCCAGCTACTTTCTGGCGGCTGCGGCGATCGTTCCGGGCAGCACCTGCACCATCGAGGGGCTGGGCAAACGGAGTGTGCAGGGCGATGTCGCCTTCGCCGATGTGCTGCACCAGATGGGGGCGGGGCTGCTCTTCGGGCGGGATTTCATCACGATCCAGGCCCCCCCGCCCGGTGAGCCACTGCGCGGCATCGACATCGACCTGAACCACATGCCCGACATGGCCCAGACACTGGCCGTCGTCGCTCTTTTCGCGAAGGGAACCACGGTCATCCGCAACGTGGGCAACCTGCGCGTCAAGGAGACCGACCGCCTGGCTGCCCTGCGTAATGAGCTGACGAAGCTGGGGGCGACGGTAACGATCGAAGGCGATGATCTGGTAATCGACCCGCCGCCTGGTAACAGGCTTACCCCCGCTGCAATCAACACTTATGACGATCATCGTATGGCCATGAGCTTCGCCGTCGCGGGTCTGGCCAGCCCCGGCATCGTCATCAACGACCCCCAGTGCGTGAACAAGACCTTCCCCGACTACTTCGAGTATCTTGAAGTATTGAGGCGGGGGGAACAGGAGAAAGGTGAACAGAAGGACGCAGAGGGAACGCAGGGATAAGGTATTGGGAAGAAAGGAATAACGGGTTGAGCGGTCCGGTGGATGTGATGCGGATGATTGGCAGATGCGACAGAACCATCCGCTCCCTCAAAATATCCACCTCACTCAGTTCCCTCTGTTTGCCTGTTAAACCTGTTCCTTCCGTCCGCGTTCTCCTGTTAAAACCCCGCTCCCCGGTTGATTGTTTATGAAACGTCCGTTCTGGAAAACCTGTTCGGTCCTGCTGGAGTACAAGCGGGCACTGCTGATCGCTGTGGCGGGGGCACTGTTGTCGGCGGCGTGCTTCGGGGCGGGCATCGGCATGATGTCGCCGATCCTCGGCCTGCTGCTGGGCAAGAAGATGCCGGTGCAGCAGATCATCACCGACACGTTTGTCCGCGAATCCAACCCACCGGCAGTGCAGGACTTCGGCAGATGGCTGGCAGCTCAGATTCCCACAGATGCTTTCTGGGCGTTCGTCCTTATGGCCGTGGGCATCCTGACACTGACCGTCGTTGGCTCCATCGGCCGGTACATCCATGAACTATTGACCATCACCGTATCGCTGCGGGCGTCGATGATCTGGCGCGATCGGCTGTTTCGCCGGCTCGTCCACCTGCCCCTGCTCACCACCCAGATGGGGTTAGGCGACAACATCTCGCGCATCGTCGTGGACACGCGGATGCTCAGCCGTGGCTATCAGGCCATCCTTGGCAAGGCGATCGCCGAGGTGTTCAAGGGCGGGGCAGCTCTGATCGTCGCACTGCTCGTCGACTACAAACTCACCTTTCTGGCGCTGGTGGCGATGCCCCCCATCGCGATCCTGCTGAGCAAGTTCGGCCGCATCGTCCGTCGTGCCTCCCGTCGCACGCTGCACGAACAGGGCAGGATGATGGCGGCTCTGAACGAGTCGCTGGCCGGGGCGCGGGTGGTCAAGGTCCACAATGCCGAGGGTTACGAACGCCGCCGATTCAGCCGTATGAACCGCCAGCTCAACAACGAGGAGATGGCGATGCGGCAGGCGCGCGCCCTCGCCTCGCCGGTGATCGAGACACTGGCGATCATCGCGGTGCTGGCGGTGGCGATCATCGCCTCGTGGTACATCTTCCGAAAGGATGTGCCACCCGAGCAGTTCATGACGGTGCTGTTCTCGCTGGGGGCGGCCGGGGCGTCACTCAAGCCGTTGACCGCGCTGCATATCCAGTTGCGCGAGTCGGACGCAGCCGCTCATCGCATTCTGGACATCCTTACGCTGGAGCCTGAGCCACTGGGGCCAGAAACCCGGAATCTGCCCAGCCTTCCCCGGCACTGCCGGTCGATCACGTTTGAAAACGTCCGCTTCACCTTCCCGGGCAAGAACACACCGGCAGTCGACGGCGTGTCGTTGCACGTGCCCTTCGGCCACACAGTGGCGGTGGTCGGTTCCAACGGTTCGGGCAAGACGACGCTGCTGAGCATGCTGCCCCGGCTGATCGAGCCGGACGAAGGCAGAGTGCTGATCGACGGTGTGGACATCAGCAAAGTTCGCCTGCGGAGCGTGCGCGAACAGATCGGCGTGGTGACGCAGGACAGCGTGCTCTTTGAAGGCACGATCGCGGACAACATTGCCTACGGGCGACGGCATGTGCCGCGGGAAAAGATCGTTGAGGCCGCCAAAGCCGCCCACGCCCACGAGTTCATCATCAACCTGCCGAACGGTTATGACACCATGCTGGGCGAGGGTGGTACGGGGCTGTCCGGCGGGCAACGGCAGCGGCTGTGCATCGCCCGGGCGATCCTGCGTGACCCGGCGATCCTCATCCTCGACGAGGCGACCAGCCAGATCGACGCCGACTCGGAAGCGAAGATCGCCGCCGCTCTGCGTGAGCTGCGTCGTGGGCGCACCACCTTCATCATCGCCCACCGCCTGAGCACCATCGTCGATTCGGACCTGATCGTGGTCATGCACGACGGCCGTATCATCGACGAAGGCAAGCACGGCCCGCTGCTGGAGCGTTGCGACCTCTACCGCACGCTCAACCGCACGCAGCTTCAGCCGGTCTAAAGCTGACGGTCAGATTCCACTAAGCCGGTACAATGCGCGGCATCCTTCCGGAGCATCGCCCATGCGCACCACAACCACGCTGCTGATTGGGATCGCCGCGCTGGTGTTGACCGCCGGCGGCTGCGCCTTTGACCGACAGTACAACGTGGCCAAAGCTCAGTCCCAGCCCGAGCACGACATCACCGGCGTCTGGCAGGGCCGCTGGGTCAGCGAGGCAACCGGGCACTCGGGCAAACTGCGCTGCATCGTCACCCCCCTGCCGGACGAAGATGGTTCACTGACCCCTGAGGGCAAACGGCGGTACAAGGCGTGGTTCCACGCGACGTGGGCGGCGGTGCTCAGCGGCACTTACCACATTGAGCTGATCGCCGAACCGAAAGCCGATACGGTGCACTTCGCTGGCTCGGCCGACCTGGGCTGGCTCGCCGGCGGCGTGTATGAAACTGAAGGCCAGGCAACGGGCGAACGGTGGGAGTCGACCTATCGCTCGAAGCATGATCATGGCCGGTTCGAGATGACACGGCCGGAGCCGTGATCGAATTTGGTGATTTGGCGAAAAGGCCGACGACATATCGCCGTGGAATCATCGCCTGCCGTAGCGACGGCCGCTCGCCCAGTTCAGCTTCAAACGTGGCAGCCCCGTTCGTTCCGACATCGCCAAATCACCAGTCCACCCAATCACCCCATCCCCCCTCGCTTTTACCTTCCGCCGCGATGCGATTACACTTTCGCCGAACGCCGCGGAGAACTGGGTTTGCACGGATTGCGACTGACGGTCCTGATGACGCTGGTGCTGCTCTTAGCACCGTGGTCGACCATGCACGGATGGCACACCGCGATGGCGGCCCAGGAGCAGGTCGAAACACGTGGCCGGCCCATTCGTGAAATCCGCATTCACGGCCTGAATCAGGTCCCTGAACAACTCGTCCGCAACCAGATCCGCATGAACGTGGGCGACGGCTACGACCCGGCTGTCGTCGAGCAGGACATCGTTCGCATCACCTACCTCAACCGATTCGAATCGGTGACCGCCCTCGTGCAGCCGCAGGATGATGGCACGATCGTGCTCACCTATCAGGTGCGCGAGTGGCCGCTCATTGCCGACACCCAGGTCGTGGGCAACAAGGAGATCAGCGACCAGGAGTTGCTGAACCTCATTGGGCTGCAGTCGGGCGACCCGGCCGATCCGGCACTCATCACCCGTGGCATCAATCGCGTCAAGCGCGCCTACGAAGAAAAGGGCTACTTCATCGCGGACATCACGTACGACCGCGAGTTGCTGGCGGAAAACGCGATTCTGATCTTCAACGTGCGCGAAGGGCCGCGCGTTCGCGTGACGGGACTGACCTTCGAGGGCAACAAGGTTTTCGACGACGACCAGTTACAGCCTCAGATCCGCACGCGTACGCACATTCCGATTCTGCGCAAGGGCATTCTCAGCCGGGAACAGGTCGACGCCGATGCAGCCCGACTGCGTGAGTTCTATCAGAACCGCGGCTATCTGGACGCCGAGGTGGCCGGTGAAATCCGCATCGCTCCGGACTACCGCGACGCGACGGTCGTTTTCACGATCCGCGAAGGCCGCAAGTATCTGGTCGACTCGATCACGATTGAAGGCAACGAGGTTTTCACCGACGAGCAGATTCTGCAGGTGATGGCCCTGAAGGTGGGCGACATCTACTCGTCGCAACTGGTCGACCGCAGCCGCAGGGCCATCTACGACCTGTATGGCAAACTCGGTTACATCGAGACGCGGCTGGTACGTGCCGACGGCTCGACGGAAGGCATCGACCGGGTGTTCCACGAATCCGAACCGCTGGTGGATGTGGTGGTGCGCATCCGCGAGGGGCTGCCCTACATTGTCGGCGCGGTCCACGTTACAGGCAACGAGGTCACGCAGCAGAAGGTGATCGTCCGTCAGTTGCGCGGCCTCAACCCCGGGGAACGATTCGATCGCTCGGGTATCGAACTGAGCCAGCGACGGATCAACGGGCTGCGACTCTTTTCCGAAGCGCGCATCAGCGTGATGGGCGAATCACACGAGCAGGTGCGCGACGTGCTGGTCGAGGTTCATGAGCAGAACACCGGCGAACTAACCTTTGGCGCAGGTTTCAGCTCGGACGTGGGCCTGCTCGGCGCGATCAGCATGGTGCAGCGCAATTTCGACATCACGGACTTTCCCGAGAGCACGGGCGAGTTCTTCCGAGGCAAGGCGTTCCGCGGCGCGGGGCAATACTTCGCAGCGACGATCAGCCCGGGCGACCGGTTCAGCCGATACTCGGTAACCTTCCGCGAGCCGTACTTTCTGGAGTCGCCCTTCTTCCTGGAGACCGGCGTATTCCTGTACACACGAGAGCGTGAAGAGTACGACGAAGGCCGCTGGGGAGGTACGCTGGGACTGGGCCAGCGGTTCGGCGACGTGTGGTCGGCCCAGATTCGCGGTCGCTTCGAGGAAATCGAACTGGACGACATCACCAACGAAGCGCCGGTCGACGTCTTTGAGGTGGAGGGCGAAAGCCTGCTGACCACACTGGAGTTCACCATCATCCGAGACACGGCTGACGACCGCATCTTCCCGACACGCGGCAGCCGCACCAGCTTCACGGTCGGCCGGGCCGGGGCACTGGGCGGTGACTACGACTTCACCCGCATCGAACTGGATTGGATCAACTTCTGGACGATCGACGAGGACTTTTTCGGTCGCAAGAGCGTGCTGAGCCTGCGGTCAAACATTGGCTACATCTTCGAGGATGCTCCGGTCTTCGAACGGTTCTATGCCGGTGGCCACCGCACGATCCGCGGCTTTGAGTTCCGCGGAGCAGGCCCCCGTGGCGTCATGCGAAACGGACGCGTCGGCGATGACCCTGTCGGCGGCGAGTTCATGTTCCTGCTCAGCGTCGAATACAACTTCCCGCTCGTCGAAAACGTGCTGCGCGGCGTCGTGTTCACCGACACCGGCACCGTCCGCGACGACATCGGCTTTGACGATTACCGTGTCTCCGTCGGCGCAGGCGTGCGACTGGCACTGCCCATGTTCGGCCAGGTGCCCATCGCTCTGGACTTCGCTGTGCCCGTCCTTAAGGAAAAGGGCGACGAGGAACGCCTTTTCAGCTTCGACGTCGCCGTGCCATTCCGGTGATCTGATCTGACGCATACACGTGGCACCAAAGCTGCCACGCCGAAAGTGTTGCCCGCACTTGCCCATGTGCGGCAGGCGCGTTACTTTGCCGGGTAATTCCGCGAACCTGGAGATATTCCCATGAAGGCATTCCGACCCGGACTCGCAATCACCCTATGCCTCCTGATGGCGATGGTGGCGGTCCTGTCGACGCAGACGACCGCCAATGCGCCCAGTCAGGCTACCACTGTCGCGGTGATCGACGTCATGAAGCTGTACGAGGAGCTGCAGGAGCGGCTGGAAATTGAAGCCGAGCAGCAACAAAAGACGCAGCGTTTCCAGGAGGAACGTCAGCGTCGCGTCGAGGAGATCAATGCCCTGCAGCGTGACCTGGGTATCACGCCGGAAAACACGCCCATCTGGGAGAAGAAGCAGGACGAACTGCTTGCCAAGACGGCTGAGTATCAGGCGTGGGGTCAGATCCAGCAGCAGCGGATTCAGCGTGAGATCGCGCTGCGACTGCAGGCGCTGGAGAAGAAGATGACCGCCGCGATCGAAGCGACGGCTCGCGACAACAACATCGATCTGGTGATGAACCGCCAGAGCAACATTCCGCTGGTGCAGGGCGGCCAGCAGCAGCAACAGCAGAACTTCAATCTTCGGATGGTGCTGTACGCCCGAGACACACTGGATATCACCCACGAGGTGGCCCAGCGGATGAACAACGAGTTCCGCAACCGCCAGCGGTAAAGTTGGCCGCCGTAGCCGGATAAGAAGGTGTTGCACGGTCTGTCCGCGCCGTGAGACCGGCGGTCGGCGCTCGCTGTTCGCAGCCATGAACCACACTGTCCAGCAGATTGCCGATCACGTCGGCGGGTCCGTCGAGGGTGACGCCGCGCTGCCGATCCGAGGCATCGAGCAGCTTGATCGGGCGGAACCCGGCCAGATCAGCTTCGTGCGCGATGCGCGTTATGTGCCTGCGTGGGAGGCGTCCGGTGCCTCAGCCGCGCTGGTGACGCACGACCTGGAGTTGCCGGTGGCGCTTGGCCGGGCGGTGATCCGGGTCGCCAATGCCGATCTTGCTGTCGCGCAGGTTCTGGAGCTATTCGCCCCACCGGTGCCGGGGCCTGCCCCGGGCGTCGATCCGCGGGCGGTGGTCGACCCCAGCGCCAGCCTCGGTCAGGGTGTCGCCATAGGCGCCAACACCGTCATCGGCCACAATGTTCGCATCGGGGACCGCACCGTCATTCACCCCAACGTCACCATCGGCGACGATGTCGAGATCGGTGAGCACTGCGTCATCTGGTCCGGCGTGGTCATCCGTGAGCGATGCCGCCTGGGCCGGCGATGCATCGTCCACCCCAATGCGGTAATCGGGGCGGATGGCTTTGGCTACCGGCCCAGCGCCGATGGCACGAAGCTGATCAAAATCCCCCAGATCGGCACCGTCGAGATCGGCGATGAGGTCGAAATCGGGGCCTCGACCTGCATCGACCGGGGCAAATTCAGCGCCACGATTGTCGGCGACATGACGAAGATCGATAATCTCTGTCAGATCGCACATAACTGCCGTATTGGCAAAGCTGTCATTCTCGCGGGCCACTGCGCCCTGGCGGGTAGCGTGACGGTGGAGGATGGCGCGATGCTGGGCGGCAGCGTGGGGGTTCGCGACCACGTGACGATCGGCCGGGGTGCCCGTGTGGCCGCATACTCCGCCGTCGCCGAGGATGTCCCCCCCGGGGAAACCTGGTCCGGCTACCCCGCCCAGAACCATCGCAAGACTTTGCGGGAGATCATGGCGGTTCGTAAACTGCCGGACTTGATGCGCGACCTGCGACAGAAGGGAAACTGACCCGCGGGAATGGCTGAATCCTTTGTCGTTCCCGGGATTTATGATCGTCATGGAGCAGCAGCAGACCATCGCCGGTACGGCAACGATCAGTGGACGCGGCTTGTTCAGCGGCGCCCCGGTGACGGTCACGTTCAAACCCGCACCGGCGAACCACGGCATCGTCTTCGTCCGAAAGGACGCCAACAACACCCACATCCCGGCCCTGGTCCAGAACGTCGTGCCGCGTGCCCGACGCACCTCGCTGCGCAACGGGGATGTCACTGTTGACACCTGCGAACATTGCCTCAGTGCCGTGGCGGGGCTGCGGATCGACAACCTCGTCATTGAAGTGGAAGGGCCGGAACTGCCTGGGCTGGACGGTTCGGCCCGGCCCTATTTTGACGTGCTGGAGCAGGCAGGGCTGGTCAGTTGCGACGCCCCCCGCTTCCGCATGGTTGTGCGTCAACCGGTCGTCGTCCGGCAGGACTCGGCCATGGTTGCCGCCGTCCCCAGCTCCGAGCCGGAAATGCAGGTGCTGTACGAGCTGGATTACGGCCGCAGCTCACCGATTGGACGACAACTGCACGCCTTCGACTTCACCAACGGCGACTACGCCCACGAAATCGCCCCTGCCCGCACCTTCGTCCTCGAAGAAGAAGCCCGCATGCTCCGCGAGCTGGGTGAGGGCACGCACCTGACCGAGAATGACGTGCTGGTGATCGGCTGTAACGGGCCGCTCGGCTCCAATCCGATGCGCTTCGAGGATGAGCCGGTGCGGCACAAGATCGTCGACCTCATCGGCGACCTTTACCTGCTCGGCGCGCCGATTCAGGGCCGCATCATCGCGTACAAGTCGGGCCACGCGCTGAACCATTCGCTGGTGCGTCAGCTCATGCGACAGCTCGATGCGCAGCGGCGGCAGGAACTGGCGACCAACAACACGGTGCTGGATATCCGCAAGCTGTCGCGCATTCTGCCCCACCGCTACCCAATGCTGCTGGTTGACCGTGTGGTGGAGATTCAGGGCGACAAGCGGGCAGTGGGCATCAAAAACGTCACGATCAATGAGCCATTCTTTCAGGGACACTACCCCGGCACGCCGATCATGCCCGGGGTGCTGGTGGTGGAAGCGATGGCACAGTTGTCGGGCGTGCTGATCGGGCAGAATCTGGAGCACACCGGCAAGCTGGCCGTGTTGATGAGCCTGGATCACGTGAAGCTGCGCAAACCGGTCACGCCGGGCGATCAACTGGTAATGGAAGTGGAGGCGATCCGGGTGCGCAGCCGCATCGCCCACATGCGCTGCCGGGCATTCGTCGCGCAGGAGCTGGCGGCCGAAGCGGAGGTAAAGTTCATGCTCGTGGACGATGAACAGGAGTAAGTCGCCGCTGCGTCGCGGCGTGAAACGGCCATTCGATCGTGTGTTGTCAGAACACCAGGAACTGATCCGCCATTGAACTGACCTGGAAATTCGAAGTTCGAGTCCGCGTGTCGTTTTGAATCTCGCTTTTCGAGTTTCCCCCGATTTCTCCCATGAACATTCATCCCAGTTCAGTTGTCGAGCCCGGCGCTAACATTCATCCCGATGCGGTCATCGGGCCGCTGTGCTACATCGGCCCCAAGGTGACGATCGGCGCGGGGACGCGGCTGATCAGCCACGTGTCGATTCTCGGACGCACCACCATCGGCAAGAACAACGTCATCTGGCCCGGGGCGGTCCTCGGCGCCGATCCGCAGGACCTTAAGTTCCACGGTGAAGACGCGGAACTCATCCTCGGAGACGAAAACGACATTCGCGAATGCGTCACCATCCATATCGGCACGGAAAATGGTGGCGGCGTCACCCGCGTGGGGTCGAACAACCTCATCATGGCCTACGTCCACGCCGGCCATGACTGCATCATCGGCAATCACTGCATCATTGCCAACGCGGTCCAGCTCGCGGGCCACATCCGCATCGAGGACCATGCCAACATCGGCGGCGCCACCGCGGTACACCACTACGTCACAATCGGCCAGTACTCCTTCGTCGGGGGTATGACCCCGGTCGTGCGCGATGTGCCCCCCTTCATGGTCGTGGCGGGCAACCCGCAGCGCGTCCGTGGCGTGAACACGATCGGCCTGGAACGCCACCGCTTCCCCGCGGAAACACAGGACCGTCTCAAGGATGCCTGGCGAAGACTCTTCAAGACGTCCAACGAGGAGAACGGCGTCGGCGCGACCAACCAGGCGCTGGCCGAACTGCAGGAACTCTACCCCGATGATGAATGCATCCACCTGCTGATTCAGGCGATCCGCAACGCCGCCATCGGCACGTATGGCCGATACAGAGAAGCCTCACGAAAGGATGACCGCTATCACAACCCGGTCCGGTGAGCATCGCTGTAGCATGTTCGCCGCCCTGTTGAACTGAACGCACCATGTTTCCAACGTTCCGCCACCGCATACTCATCCTCGTTACCGCCCTGATCGGTGCGCTGGTGTGGCTGCTGGCGCGGCCGGTGCTGGTGGCAGCGGATGGCGGCAGCGGGTACAGCCTGCTCAGCGCCCAGGCTGGGCCGGTGCTCGCCACGCTGGTGGTGCTGCTGCTTGGTCTGCCGGTGTTGGCGCTGGGGTTGATGGTATCCAGTGTGGGACATCCGCTTTCGGGGATGTTCGTGGTGGCGGTGGCACTTTGCGTGCTGGCCGGAGCAGGTGGACCGATCGATGGCTGGCTCTTTCGACAGGCTGATGCCAATGCCCTGCCGGCCGCCTACACCGGGCTGATCGCCGAGACGCTCATCTGGCAGGTGGGCGTGATCATCATGCTCACCGTCATCGGGAAACTGCGCTCGCCCTTGCGGGCCCGCTACCCAGCTCTGGCGTACAACGACCACCTTGGCGTCGACATTGAGATCCGCCTGCCGCAGACCCAGGCGATCGTTGCGGGTATCATCACAGCCGCAATCTCCGGCTTCATCGCCCTGCACCTCATTCGCAGCAGCGATACCGGTCAGATCATGTGCTCGCTCATCCTCGCATTCATGATTGGCGGGTGCATCGCCCATCTGAGCTTTCCGCACTCCAACCCGGTGGGCATCCTGCTCAGCCCCGCCATGGTGGCCATCGCCGCCTACCTATGGATGCTGTTCAGCCCAGCCTATACCACGACCAACGATGTGCTGCAGCTTGCTTACAACCTGCAGTACCGCTCCCCCCTGCCAGCCGGCCTCGCCATGGCGCTGCCCATCCACTACGCTTCCGCCGCCCTGACCGGCGTAACCCTGGGCATCGGAATGGCGCAAAGCTTCGATATCCGCACTACCACCGATACAGCCGAATCCAGCGCGTGACACGATCCGGTTCGACGGCGTCTCACCCCATGTCCACCGCAGTGCGCTAACTTTGAGCCTTGAATCCTGAACCTTGAACCTGCGCCAGCCACTGCGCCATCCGGGCAGCCCCATCTCCTGGCTCATGCTTCCGTAGTTGCCGCCGCATCGTTTCGCATTTCGCCGGGTCGCGCACCAGATCCAGCAGCACCGGTTCCATTGCATCGGCATTCGCCACCGGGTCCCGCTGATCCTTCAACAGCACCGCTCCGCCGGTATCGACCATGGGCTGGGCGTTGAGCCGCTGGTGCTCATCGACATGGCCCGGATAGGGAAAAAAGATCGTCGGCGTCGCGTTGGCCCACGCCTCGGCGACGGAACCGGCCCCCGCCCGACTGATCGCCAGTGTCGCTGCCCGCCAGGCGTCGCCCATGCGGTCGCAGAACCCCACCACGCGAGCAGGCAGACCGATCTTTTCGTGCATGGCCCGCATGTCCATCTCGTTGGCTGGGCCACACACGTGCAGGATCTGCCAGTCAGCCATCGCCTGCCGCGCCGAATCGCGGCGCAGGAGTTCGATGACGGCGAGGCTAACGAGTTGAGCCCCCTGACTGCCACCGGTGACCAACAGCGTAGGACGCTCAGGATCAAGGCCCAGCCTCCTGCGTGCCTCAGCCGGGTCGTCCGGCCCCAGCGCCAGGCGGCGCAGCGGCATTCCGATGCGCTGAGCGCCCAGCAGCGCGGAGGTGTCGTACACGGAGAAGATCACATCGGCGTGGCGGGCCATGCGGCTGTTGGCCTTGCCCGGCACTGCATCGAGGTTCACGAGTGCCACCGGCACACCTGCCCGCTTCGCCGCAATGATCGCCGGAGCTGATACGAACCCACCCGTCGCGACCAGTGCCGCCACGCGATGGGTGCGGATCAGCGAGCGCACCTGCCGTTGGGCAGCGAACCAGCCCGTCGTGAAGCGTGCCATATCCACCGGACTCACGCGCCAGGGCTGAGCCGCCAGCGCGGTGAAGGCAAACCCCATCGGCGCGAGAATCTGGTGATCGATCGAACGCTGCGAAACGAGGAAGTGCGGCATTGCCGCGACGCCCATTTCGCGCAGCCGCTCGACGATGGCGACGTTGGGGAATATGTGCCCCCCGGTGCCGCCTCCGGCGAACAGAATGGTGGTCTCGCGAGCTGTCATGCGCTCACGTTACCCGCCAGCGTGAGGAGGTGCCAGTGGGGGTGCGTCGTGTGACGGGGGCTGCACGTGAACAGTACGCGCGGCACCAGCGAGCCACTGCGTAAAGCCCACACGCTGCCTCTTAGTCCCTCTGGCCTGCTCCCCTCAACTTGATCCAGTCCTTATGAGAGTCCAAACTGCC
>CALKHT010000073.1 GCA_937988825.1 uncultured Phycisphaeraceae bacterium | reverse complement strand
ACCTGGACATTACCTGAGAAAGCATGGCGTCAGACCCCATTCAACCACGTTTGAATACACATGCAGGTGGCATCATAAGAGCAATTTGAACGAAATGGCAGTTATTGAAGCGCTCAAGCGTCGCGGTGCCTTCAGCGATTATCAGGTAATGGAAAATGTCGTTTCTGGATAGAAATGAGTCGGCTTGTACCACCGCATCGTGAAAGAGGTCCGAAAGTCAGACCGTAAGAATGTCTCTCACAAGTTCGGAGGCCGGCATCGCAACGGATTGACACCTAACGTTCTTACGATCACCAGGCAGCCCCCAACATCTCGCACACCAAAGCTGAGTCACTAAGCTTGCAACCCGAAAAGCCGCGCCGCGGGGTGATCCCCGCTTCAAGCAGGCGCCAGCGCGTTGTGGCGACGGCACGGGCGCGATGCGAGGCGAGGATCAGCTCGCCGTCACGGGTGATCCAGACGTTCGATCGGGTTGGCGCTTCGCGCTGCGTCCTGCGTGCTCCCAGACATTTCTCCATCCTGTCCACAGATGTCCTGGCCTGGGCAAATTTGCAATCCGCGATGCAAAAGATGTCGTGTTTGTCGTGGGGGCGACATCGACAGGAAACGACGGAACACGCGGCAGGACTGCAGGTTATGTCAAAAGGAGCGAAGGCATCGTCCAAGGGGCGACACCGACACCCGACCCGCTGGGACAGGGGAACGGCGACGCCGGGTGGTATCGGCGGCGGCGGCTAGTTGCGCGTGGGCACGGGCTGTTCCGCTTCCTCCGGCAGCCAGCGGGCGCTGATCTGTTCGCGGGGCAGGTCGGGGCGGGCGTGACGGATGGCTGCCGCGACCAGGCCCATGAACATCGCGCTGGGGGTCAGCGGGCGGCTGGACAGCTCGGGGTGGAATTGCGCCCCGATGAAGAACGGATGCACCGTCGTGGACAGCTCCAGCACCTGCATGATCGGCTGTTCGGGGTGGCGGCCGGAGAAGATCAGGCCCGCCTGTTCCAGTTGCTCGATGTAGCGGGGGTCGACTTCGTAACGGTGGCGGAAGCGGCGACGGATGGTGAAGGGAGTGATTTCGGGCTTGAGCCCAGCCGCGCGTGCCTCATCGGCAAAAAGGAACGCCGCGAGCGTGCCGGGGGTGATGAGCACATCCTTGCCGCCCAGCCGCATGTTGCCGCCCAGGCCCTCGATCTTCTTCTGTTCGGGCAGGATGTCGATGACGGGGTGTCGCGGCGTGGGGTTGAACTCGGTGCTGGCCGCCTCTTCCAGGCCGCAGACGTTCCGGGCGTATTCCACGACCGCCATCTGGAACCCCAGACAGATGCCCAGGTATGGCAGCCGATTCAGCCGGCAGTAGCGCACGCAGGCGATCTTGCCTTCCGTGCCACGGGCGCCGAATCCGCCCGGCACGATCACAGCGTCGAGACCCTGCAGGCGATCGTGCGCCTCGGCATCCTCCCGGCCGGACTCGAAACTCGTCGTGTCGATCCAGCGCACATCCAGATCGGCGGAAAGGTGCGCTCCGGCGTGCTCCAGGGCCTTGTCGATCGAGGCATAAGCGTCGCGCAGGGCGGCGTACTTGCCGGTGATGCCGATCGTCACCTTGTGCTTTCGCGGCCCGGAGAGCTTTTCCACAAAGCGATGCCACTGTCGGCGGGCGCGATCCTCGTGAGCCGGGTCGACGCGGTCGTGCAGGTCGAGGATGCTCAGCACCTGCTGATCGAGCGCGGCATCGTGCATCGCATCGGGAATCTGGTAGATCGACGGCCGGTCGTGCATCGAAAAGACACGCTTCAGCGGCACGTTCGAAAACATCGCGATCTTCTGCTTGGCAGAGTCGGTCACCTCGTTCTTGGCACGACAGGCGACGATGTGCGGCTGAATGCCCGCTTCCATGAGTTTCTTGAGGCCAAGCTGGGCAGCCTTGGACTTCTGCTCGCCCAGCGCGGGCGGCTCGATGATGTAGGTCAGCGCCACGAAGCAGCAGCTTCGTTCACCTTCCTCGAAGGCAAGCTCGCGCAGCGCTTCAATGTAGAAGCCGTTCTCATAGTCACCCGCAGTGCCGCCCACCTCGATGAAGACGACGTCGGCGTTCTGCTTCATCGCAAGCTTGCGCAGCTTGTACTTCACCTCGCCGGTGACGTGAGGAATCATTTGCACGTCGCGGCCGAGATATCCGCCGTGACGCTCCTTCTCCAGCACGTCGCGGAAGATCTGGCCCGAGGTCATGAAATTGTCGGCAGTCAGGTCCTGGTCGAGCATGCGCTCGTAAGTGCCCAGGTCCATGTCCGTCTCCATGCCATCGTCCAGCACGAACACCTCACCGTGGCGATACGGGTTGAGCGTGCCCGAGTCGATGTTGAGGTAGCCCTCCATCTTGATGGGGGCGACGGTCAGACCCTTGTCCTTGAGCAGCTTGGCCAGGGACGAGGAGAAGATGCCCTTGCCCAGACCGGACATCACCGTACCGATGACGGCGACGTATTTGTGCCGGCCGCGCTGGTATCCGGGCGGGATGGGGTTGAAGAACTCGGTTTCGTGGGTGGAATGACCCGCTTCCATGAGCAGGTCGGGAATGTTCGTCGATCGAGATTGGTCATGTGCGGAGGGCATGTCTTACCGTACCGCGCCGCACGGCGCGTTTCAAGTTGTGCCGAAAATCATGCACAAACGTGTTCACAGCTAAGCATAGCGCAGGTTGGGGCAAACGTCGCGGCTTTCGCTGTCGGCGAAACGACAAGCGGAAATCTGTCTGCCGCGTGTCAGCGTGGCTCATCGGCAGGGGCGGTGATGAGCTTGCTCATGTCAACGGGCGGGGTGGTGTCCCTGGCCAGTGGAGGTCGGGCCGCGTAGCCTGCGGCGCGGGCGGCATCAACCAGATGGCTCGCCGACAGCCCCAGGATCAGTGCCACGACCGCCGCGATGGCGGCTCCCGTCAGGCGAGCGGGGGCAGCGATCGGCTGGGCCGCCTCCCTGCCGTCGCCGAAGAAGCTCGCTGCGGCAATCCGCAGGTAGTAGACCGCCGAGATGGCGCTGTTGATCACCGCGATGACGACCAGCACGATGGCTGCGGTCGCGCCGCCGGTGCCGTCGTACGCCGTCTTGAAGAGGTACACCTTGCCGACGAACCCGACCATGGGCGGCAGGCCGATGAGCGACAGCACGCTCAGCAGGAGAACCGCACCGAGCATCGGATGACGTCGTGCCAGGCCGGAGATATCACTGAAGGTCTGAGCCTCCTCACCGCGCTGCTGGAGGCAGCCGAGCACCGCGAACGCACCGAGCGTCGCCAGTCCGTAGGCCACGAGGTAGAAGAGCACCGCCGCCCCGCCGCCGCCCGGCTCACCCGAAGTGGGCACCGCGCCAGCGATGAGCGGCACCAGCATGTAGCCCGAGTGTGCCACGGAGCTGTACGCCAGCAAACGCTTGATGTTGTTCTGCAATACGCCCAGCACGTTGCCAATGGTCATGGTCGCAGCCGCCATGATCCAGATCAGCCAGAACAGGGCCGGCGGAAGCTGCTGCGAGGCGAAGATATCGTTGGGAATCAGCCCAAGCAGCAGGATGAGGGCGACGAAGCCGGACGTCTTGGGAACGAAAGCGAGAAACGCGGAGACCGCGACGTTGGCTCCCTGGTAAACGTCCGCCACGTAACCGTGCATCGGGGCAGCGGCGATCTTGAAGGCGATGCCCACGATCGCCAGTGCGAAGCCGGCAATGAGCAGCGGGTGCAGCGAGCCGGTGTCGGTGTACTGGGCAACGATAGCATCGCGGATGCCGGTGAACTCAGTCGTGCCGGTCGCGCCGTAGATGAGCGTGAAGCCGTAGAGGAACACCGCCGCCGCCATCGCGCCGAGGAAGAAATACTTGACCGCCGCTTCCTGCGCCTGAATGCGGTCGCGGCTGGTGGCGACCATGATGTAGCCCGGCAGACTGGTCAGTTCCAGTGCCAGGAACAGCCACACCAGATCACGTGCCCCGGCCGTGATCATGACCCCCGCGACGCTGAAAAGGAAGAAGGCGTAGAACTCGCCACGCAGCGTATTGGCGGGTTCAAAGCCCCGCCCAGCAATCTGGCGTTCATCCGTTTCAATCACCGCCCGCAGTTGATCGGGCACACCTGCGACCACCGCCAGCAGCAGCAGCCCCACGCCGATCACTGCCAGCTTCACGTAGTCGACCATCGGGCCAAGCACCGCGCCGGCGGGCCAGCCCAGCGTGACGATTCCAGCAATCACGAGCGTGATACCCACTACCCAGGGGGTGGCCCGCCGGGTAATGACACTCGGTGACAGCCCCAGCAGCATCGACGCGCACGCGCCGATGAGCACGACAATCTCAGGCCACAGCGTGGTGATTCGTTCCATCATCGCGACGCCTCCAGCGAGGCGGTGACGCCCAGGCTCGCCGTATCAAAACCCGGAGCCTCGACGTGAAGCGGTTGCGGGTCGGCGGCACGGGCGGCCAGTGTCTGCCGCACCGGGGCGGTCAGCGCGTCGATCGGATGCTCCAGCGAACGGAGCATCGGCGTCGGGTAAAACCCCAACACCAGACAGGCGGCCGCCAGCGGCACCAGCGTGGCGATCTCCCGGATGTTCAGATCGCTGACCTGCTCGTGCCCGTGGGCATGATCCTCATCATGTTCGCCGTGCGACTCCGTCGGCACCTTGAGGGGCCCCCACACAACTTTACCCGCCATGTACAGGATGTAGATCGCACCAAAGATCATGCCGAACGCGGCCGGCACCGCGTACGACGGCCCCAGTACCTGCGTCGCATTGAACGCGCCGATGAGCGTCAGAAACTCGCTCACGAACCCGTTCAGCCCCGGCAGCGCAACGCTGGCGAAGCAGAAAAAGATCATGAAGAAGGCCCAGATGGGCATCGCCCGCGCCAGGCCGTTGAGCTGCCGCATCTCGCGGGTATGGAAGCGTTCGTAGATCATGCCGACGCACAGGAACAGCGCCCCGGTCGACAGGCCGTGATTGATCATGTACAGGATCGAACCGCCCACCCCCATCATGTTCAGGGCGAACAACCCCAGCACGCAGAAGCCCAGGTGCGAGACCGACGAGTAAGCGATGAGCTTCTTGATGTCCTTTTGCACCCAGCAGATCAGCGCGGTGTAAAGGATGCCGATCACGGCAACCACACCGATGTAAGGCGCGAAGGTGACGACCGCTTCGGGCACCATGGGCAGCGCGAACCGCAGCAGGCCGTAGGTTCCCAGCTTCAGCAGCACACCGGCAAGGATGACCGAGCCGGCGGTGGGTGCTTCGGTGTGCGCCAGAGGCAGCCAGGTGTGAACGGGGAAGATCGGTACCTTGACGGCAAAGCCCGCCAGCAGCGTCGCCAGCACCCACCCCTGTTGCGTGGGCGACATCTGCCGTGCCGCGGCATACAGGTCGGCAATGGCGAACGACCACACGCCATTGTTCAACTGCGCCGCGAACCAGGCGACATAGAGCAGCCCGGCGAAGGTGAGCATCGAGCCAGTGAAGGTGTACAGGAAGAACACCCTCGCAGCTCGAAGCCGCTGCATCGACCCGAAGATGCCGATGAGGAAGTACATCGGCACAAGGGTGAACTCGAAGCAGATGTAGAAGAAGATGATGTCGGTGGCGATGAAGGTGCCGATCATGGCCGCTTCAAGCACCATCAGCCACATGAAAAACTCGCGATGACGACCAGCCACATCACCCTGCAGTGCCGTGAACGAACCGAGCACCACCAGCGGTGTCAGAAAGGTCGTCAGCAGCACAAGCCACAGCGAGATGGAGTCCGCGCCGTAGCTGAATGTCAGACCGAACGCCTCCACCCAGTTCACGCTTCCGACGAACTGGAACGCGGCTGTGTCGCTCCAGTCGAAGGTGAACGCCGCCCGCAATGACACAACAAAGGTGGCCAGCGCGCCGATGAGAGCGATCATCCGCGTGTTGTTGCGGTCGTCCAGCGCCGGCGCGGGCAACAGCAACAACAGCCCGAAGGCCAGCGGAGTCAGAAGCATGAGCGGAATCAGCATGGTCTTTTAGCCCTGGCGATCGGCGGGAAGCTCATCGGATCAGCAGCATGAGGCCTGTTTCGCGAATCGCACCCATCCGCATCGCGGCGCGGCTTATCCCTTTCATAGCAACAGCAGCAGGATGACACCCAGGGCCGCAGCGCCGGCGGCCATGCCAAGGCCGTAGCCCTGCAACCGGCCTGTCTGTGCCGGCTGGATCAACCGACCAGCCAGCCCCGGCAGCTTGCCCACAAGCATCACCAGACCGTCGATGATCAGTGCATCCAGGGCAAAGAAAATCTCGCCCAGCATGTGCAGCGGCCGAACCACCAGCCGATCGTACAGTTCATCCACATAGAACTTGTTCGCCAGCGTGCGCACCAATCCGGGCATGGTGGCGGCAACCTGATCCGCGGCCGGCCGACGCAGCCAGTGGTAATACGCCGCGATCGCAATGCCCAGAATCGCCACACCCGAGCTGATGAGCACCATCACGTCATGCGTGTGGATCTTGTAGTGATGCGCAGCCACGGCGGCAGTCGAGTTGCCAATCATCCGCTCGATCCAGCCACCGAACGCACCGGCGAAGACCGACCCGAATGCCAGCACGACCAGCGGACCATTCATCAGCCAGGGCATCTCGTGCGGCTCGTGAGCATGGCCGTGACCATGATCATGCCCGTGACCGTGGCCGTGATGCGCCGCGTCCTCCTCGTGATGGTGCTCATCGCCCATCTCGTAATACGTCGGCCCCATGAACACGCGGAACCACAGTCGGAAGGTGTAGTAGGCCGTGAGCAACGCCGTCACCAGCCCGACGATCGCCAGCACGGTGTAGATCAGCCGCCCTTCGTTCAACCCCTTGTCCAGCGCCTCGGCAAGGATCATGTCCTTGCTGAAGAAGCCCGCCAGAGGTGGCACACCCGCCAGCGCGAGGCAGCCGACCAACATCAGGGCCGCTGTCACGGGCATCTTCGTCCGCAGGCCACTGATCCTGCGCAGGTCAAGCTGACCCGCCAGGGCGTGCATGACCGAACCAGCTGTCAGGAAGAGCAGTGCCTTGAAGAACGCATGGGTGAACAGGTGGTACACGCCCCCCACCGTCGACAGCGCCCCGACGCCCAGGAACATGTACCCAAGCTGCGATACGGTCGAGTAGGCGAACACGCGCTTCAGGTCATACTGGCACAGCGCAATCAGCGCCGCGAAAAGTGCCGTTGCCCCGCCAATCGTTGCCACCGTCGGCAGTGCGTAAGGTGACAGTTCAAAAAGCGCGATGTTGCGGGCGATTATGTAGACGCCAGCGGTCACCATGGTCGCCGCGTGAATCAGGGCGGACACGGGCGTGGGGCCTTCCATCGCGTCGGGCAGCCAGACGTAGAGCGGAATCTGCGCACTCTTGCCGAAGGCGCCGAGCATCAGGAGGAAGGGAATCCACAGATGGGCTGTGGTCACCGCGCCTTCCTGGTCGCCAATCGCCCGGGCCTGGGCGACGACTTCGGACAGGTTCACGGTGCCGAAGGTCATCCAGATCAGGAAGATGCCCGTGGCAAAACCCACGTCGCCGATGCGGTTGACGATGAACGCCTTCTTCGCCGCCGCGACTGCACTGGGCTTTTCGTAGTAGTAGCCGATGAGCAGGTACGAGCAGACGCCCACGCCCTCCCAGCCCAGGAACAGCAGCACCAGGTTGTCCGCCAGCACCAGCGTGGTCATGGCAAAGATGAAGAGGCTGACCGCGGCGAAGAAGCGGGCATAGCCGCGATCCCCCTTCATGTAGCCTGAGCCATAAATCGCCACCAGCGTGCCGATGCCGGTGACGACGAAGAGCATGACGATCGTCAGCGAATCGATGAAGTAGCTGAAGTTGGCGGAGAAGTCGCCGATGTTGATCCAGTTGAAGCTGTGAACCTGCGTGCCGGCACCATAATCGCTGCCGGCAACGATGAGGCTGAGCAGGAAGGCGATGGCGATGGAGGCAATGCTGATCGGAGCCGCCAGAGGCCGCCACGACTTCTTGGTGCAGCAGATGCCGCACAGCACAGCCGCCAGCGCGGGGAACCAGGGAATGAAGTGAACGGCTGTCATGGATTCAGAGCCACCGGCGTTAAAACTCGAAGGAAAACAACCTCATCCCACATCGCGTTCGCGAGCCTCACAGCCGCGGCCCTCAGCCGCTCATACTCGACCAGGCATCCGCATCGAGCGTGCGTTTACGGCGGAACAGCAATACCACCAGGCCCAGCGCCAGCGCCGCTTCCGCCGCGGCAATAGTCAGGACGAAGATGATAAACGTCTGGCCGGTCACGTGCAGGTAGAACCGACTGAACGCCGCCAGCGACACCGCCACGCCCTGAAACATCATTTCCGTGCAAAGGAACATCACGATCAGATTCCGCCGTGTCAGGAAACCGATCATGCCCAGCACGAACAACACCGCGCCGGTGAGCAGGAAATGAGCGAGCGTGAAATCGTCAAGCGGAGCCATCTGTCATCCGTTCCGTGAGATTCAGCGTCCGATCGATGCGGCGGGCCATCTCGTTCTCGTCCCGCGGCTATACCCCCACGCGGCCGCCGCTTTGCCCCTGAGCGCTGGGATCGTGCGGCCCCGGCTCATACGACATTCGCACCGACGCCCCCGACGCTTCCGCCGGCGCCAAGGTCTGATCCGCCTCCTCCGGCACGCGCATCCGCGCGATTACCACCGCCCCCACCAGCGAAACCAGCAGGATCACGCCCGCCAGCTCGATCCCCAGCGGGTGGCTGCGGAAAAGGTCCACGCCGATGAACTCAACGTTGTCCACGCTGGCGGCCCGCTGCGCCTGAGCGGCTTCCTCGGCTGCTGGCCCCGCCAGAGCCGTCAGTTCCATCGCAGGCCGCTCCACCAGCACATCCGACAGCAACGCCTGTTCCTGGCTCTCGAAGGTGCCCGGCTGCGGCGCGGTCAATCCCGGGGTGAAGCTCACCGTCAGCAGCACCGCCAGCAGCACGAACCCGGCTGCAATCGCCGCCACCGGCTCGCGCGCCACGCGGTCATAGTCGGCAACGTCCGCCTGATCTGCGGCGTCGCCCGTCTGGGCCGCGAGCATGATGACGAACATATACGTCACCAGAATCGCCCCGCCGTAGATGATGACCATGGCGACCGCCATGAACGACGCCGTCAGAAGCAGAAACAGTCCCGCCGACGCCAGCACCACCAGCACGAACCACAGCGCGGAGTAGACCGGCCGGGGGTGGGTGATGACGCGCACGGCAGAACCGATCGCCAGTGCACTGAAGATGTAGTAATAAGGAAGCGCCCCACTGGGCAGCCCGGTGTTGGGCAGGGCCGTGGCGGCCAGCCATATCCACAGCCCCCCCAGGCTCATCGCCCCCAGCAGCGCCCCAAAGGCGCGAGGATTGAAGCCCTGACGGGGCATCATCAGGTAGAGCGATACCGCCCCGACGACGGACGCGATGTACAAGGCCCAGGTCATGATGCGACTGACACTTGCGTACTTTGTTCATCCGTCCCGGGTTACGACGGGAACGGCATCGACCCAACACCCCGGCTCGTCGCCGAACGTCGTCCGGTCAACGGTGGCTGGCAAGCATAGAGACAGCCCGACACCTTTGCAAGATTGACGCCGGAATCGTGCGATTGGGGACAATTTTCGACCTGCCCATGATCACCGCAACGATCACGCGAAACCGAACTTCTCACGAAGATACGCGATGCTCTGGCGGGCAATGGTCGGCGCATCGGGTGTGTAATCGAACACCTCCACGCTCACGTAGCCGTCGTAGCCCACCTCGCGCAGGGCGGCCACGATCGGTGTGAAGTCGGCCTCGCCCATGCCCGGGCCGCGCCGGTTCGGGTCGTTGGCATGGAAGTGAGCCAGGTGCGCGGCACTGTCGCGGATGATCTGAGGGATGGGCTTGTCCTCGTGCGCCATCGCCTTGACGTCCAGGTGCAGCCGACAGGCCGGGTGGTCGACCGCTTCGATCAGTCGGATCGTCTCGGCGGCACTGGTGAGGAAATTGGTCTCGTTGGCCCCCAGCGGCTCCAGCGCCAGCGTCACCCCCAGCGGACCGGCCGTCTCGCAGATGGCCCGGCAGACCTCCGCCGCACGGGCGAAGCCATCCTCGTACCGCTCGCCGGGACCGATGTCGCGCTGCTTAGGGCTGCCCAGCACCATGACCGAGCCGCCCATGGCTGCGCACAGCCGCGCCAGGTGCTGCAGGAACACCGCCGTGGCCCGCCGCACCGCCGCGTCGGGTGTCGTCAGGAGCAATCCCGTCGGCTTCACAAGCAGCCAGTGCAGCCCGACCACCTCCAGTCCCGCGTCGCGGGCGATCCCGCCGAACCGCTGCGCTTCCGCCTCGGTCAGCTCACGCGGATCCTCCTTCAGCGTGAAGGGGGCGATCTCCACGCCGTGGTAGCCCGCGGCCGCGATGTCCTGACAGACCGCCTCAAACGACCAGCCCTGATACGTCTCGTTGCAGATGGCGAACTTCATGATGGAAAGCGCGGTCCGGCCGCGATCGGTGTTGCCTCAGTCAGCGGCCCGACAGCGATGCAGCGTAATCAGCGCCATCGCGGTGCCATACTGCTGGTGATAGTCATAGAGCGGGTAATCCCACCAGGAGCCGTCCTTTTCCTGCAGGTTCAGGAGAATATCCGCCTCGTGCGCCTGGAAGTGGCCACGTTCCTCAACCGGCAGCAGTTCGATGCACAGCCCCGCGTAAAGGTGACCGTAATAGAAGAAGTAACCGGAGTTCTCGTACCACGATTCGTGCGGCCGAGGTCGTTTGCGTGCGATGTCCAGCCAGGCGTTCTTGGCATATAGCCAGTCGAGCCAGATTTTCACCACGTCGTCGGTGATCTGTTCATCGCCCCACATGCGCAGAGCCAGATTGCACGCCGGCGACCGCGCCAGGCTGCCCTGCGGCCGGTTGATGCCACGCATCGGCTGCGACCACAGATATTCCGCGTACAGGTAGGAAAAGTCGGGCTTCTGCTGACGTTTGATCGATTCGACACCCCGGCGAGAGATCTCTTCGGGAACCTCGAAGCCCGCATCACGCGCTTCAGCAAGCGCGACGAGCACCGTCGCACTGGTGAATGAGAACGATTCTCCGCCGGGCTTCTTACTGCCGAGGCGGAAATCGTAATACGACCAGCCGCCCCCCACTGTTTCATACTTGACCAGTTCCGCGATCTGCTGACGGATCACCTCGTCGATACGGGCCCTGCGTACCTCATCTTCCTTGTGGCGTTCGCGCATCCGCACCAGTGCCTGGATGCCGTAGGCATGCGCCCAGACGTTGTAAAGCACATCGGCGGAGGAACGCTTGAGTTCAGGCAGCTTGTCGAGCAGATGCGCTTCCGCTTTGTCGAGGGCGGCGATCACCTCCGGGCGGGTATCGCCCACATCGATCAGCGCCCAGATCCCCAGCGCTGTGGTTGCCAGGCGATATCCATCGTGCGCACCGGGCACGGGAGCGTAGATGTTCAGCGCTTTGGTGCGCAGCGCGGAACCCCACGAGCCATTGGGGTTCTGGATCGCGACCATGAAATCGACGCCACGCCGAATGGCAGCCTCGATGTCACCGGGGCTGGGCGGCGTGATTGGTTTGGGTTTGGGCGCATCGCGCAGGAAGCGCAAGGGATCAGCCACAACCACTTCTTCAACAGCAGCCCCATCGGGCGTCGCTTCCACCGCCACCTGCGGGGAAGCGGGCTGGTCCGGCTCCTGCGCCAGCGCCGGTGCGACCGGCATCACGACCGTCGCCGCCATCATCCACAACATGCCCAGCCATCGCGGCATGGTTCACCCTTTCGACGACTCGGGCTTGTCCAGCAGGATCGTTTCGCCAGCCTTCAGACCTTCCAGAATCTCAAGCAGCTTGTTCGCCGATCGGCCGACCTTCACAACACGCCGCTCGTGCCCCGCATCGGTCTTCACATACACCACCCGGTCATTCCCGTCGCGGAACACCGCATCCTCCGGCACGAGCACCGCCGCCTTGTTCTCGTAGGGGATCACCTTCAGCGAGCAGGCCATACCCGGCAGCACCGCCTCGCCCGCCTTGTTGTCCTCAACGGCGATCAGTGCCTCGAACTGCCCCGGTGCGGTCGGCACCGACGACACACTTACCACCTTGCCCTCGAACGTGACGTTCGGGTAGGCCGTCGGTGTCAGCCTCACCAGCACATCGGGCTTTACGTGGCGAATCTGCGCTTCGGGAACGTCCACGCGAACCTGAAGTGGCCGGGGCTGCACGATCGTCATGAACACTTCATTCGGCGCGATCGCACCATCCGGGCGAAGCTTCTGCGCCACCTGAGGGGAACTGGCGAATCGTCCGCGCTCGGCCCGACCGTAATACACAATGCCATCGATCGGCGCAGTGATGTCCATCATCGACCGATCCTTGCGCAGGTTCTCGCGGCGTTCGGCAGCCTTGTCATGTTCGCGACGTGCCTTGGCCAGCCCCAGTTCCTTCAACTGCAACTGAATCGGCAGCGTCGCCTGCGCGTGGTTCCACTGAAGCTGGCTGCGAAGCTCCTCCGTCTTCACCTGCTCATCGCGCCGCGGCAGGCCGAACTCCAGCGTCGTTTTCGCTTCAACCCGGGCACGTTCCAGCGCATGCTCCGCCCGCGCCACCGCATCACGCTGACGGCGGATGATCATCTGCTCGGTTTCCTCAACAAGGTCATCCGCCTCGTACATTTTCAGAAGCTGCACGAGTTCCTCGTTGGCGTACGCCAGCGAGCTTTCAGCGCTGCGCAGATTGACCTCGACACCCTTCAACGTCAGCGGACGACCGATCTGCTCATAGAACTGACGATCCTCCGCGCTCTGGCGGGCACGCCGTTCGGCCGCTTCCAGATCCATCGGAATCGTCTGCCGCAGCAGCGCCAGTTCATATTCCGCCAGACGCAGATTCAGCGAAGCAATCGCTGCGTCGGTTTCCATATCGCGCAGGGCTTCATCGATCTTCGTCGTGTCCAGCTTCACCAGCGTGTCGCCCTTCTTCACCGCGGTCCCCGGCGCGACAGCTTCGAGCACCCGGAACTCCTTCCACACCTCCGGGCGAAGGACCAGCTCGACCATCTGCTCGCTTTCGAAATGGCCCGACAGGTCGAACTCGACCGCGATACGGCCGGCACGCACGGTGTGTGTGCGCGCCTGAGCTGGTTTGGCCCCCTCGCCGGCCTCGCTGGCTGCGCTCGCCGCCGGCTGTTCAGCCGTCGCCTCCTGATCGGTGGCTGCCTGAGCCGGCGCATGCTGCGCCGATGCGCCGGTCTGGGATGTGGCGCAGCCCCCCATCACCCCGGCAACCAGTAAAACGCCCAGTCCCGCACAACGCACTTTCGTGAGCATCGATTCGGCTCCAGTTTCCCTCAGGGCAGATGACACACAAAGCCGCCACGCGGGCTTTCACCCGCGTGGCAGATTCTCCTTGCTCAGAGGTTTTCAACCTCCCACCCCTTGCGATATTCCCGACGAATGTACTGATTCGCTTCGGGAAGATTCGTCACCTTCAGCGCCTGGCTGTCCCACTGCAGCTTCTGGCCCGGGAAGCGGTTGGCGATGTTACCCAGTTGCACCGCCTCGGTAAGCGGTCCGGCATAACCGAAATGCGAGCCGGTCCTGCCGTTGCCCAGGCATGCGTCGATGAAGCTGTGGTAGTGATCCACATGTTCGAGCTTCGGCCGCTCATAGTTGCGGAACTTGTCCTGCGGATAAAGCTGCGGCCCACCGATGTGCGGCAGCACCATCTGGCCTTCGGTACCGATGATGAGCGATCCTGCGCCGGGCAGATCCGCTCCTTCAGGCAGTTGCGCCAGTTCACGCGGGGGCTTCTTGCCACCGTCATACCACGTGACCGGCAGGATCTTGCCTTCGGTCATGTCGTTGCCGGGGAATTCGTAGCGAACGATCTCCCACGCCGGCCAGCTTTCCTCATAAACGTGCGGCACTTCGGCGGTGACGCTGATCGGCGCACCGGGCTGAATGGCCGTGAACGGCGGGTCGAAGATATGGCAGCCGAAGTCGCCCAGGCCGCCGCCGCCAAAGTCCTTCCACCCGCGCCATTTGAAGGGGGCGTACACATCCTTTTTGTAAGGACGATACGGCGCCACGCCCAGCCAGGCATCCCAGTCGAAATGCCGCGGGACGGGGTCTTCACCCGCCGGCCGTTCCACCGGCTGAGGCCAACTGCCCGCCGGCGCCCCCACCCACGAGTGGACCTCACGGATCTTGCCGATCACCCCGTCACGCAGAATCCGCACCGCCATGCGATAGGCGATGTGCGAATGAATCTGATTGCCCATCTGCGTGACCAGCCCCTTGGCGACGGCTACCTTCGCCACCTGCCGCGCCTCATACACAGTCTGGCACAGCGGCTTCTGGCAGTAGACGTGCTTGCCCATGTTCAACGCCGTCATCGTGATCGGCGCGTGCATGTGGTCGGGTGTGGCCACGTTGATCGAGTCGATGCGGTCGCCCTCGTTGGCCAGCAGTTCGCGCCAGTCACGATAGGCCTTCACGTTCGGGAATCGCTCCACCACCGCCTTGAGGGTGTTCTCATCGACATCGCAGACCGCGACGAGATTGAACTTCGGGTGACGGATGAAGGAGCTGAGGTCCGAGCCGCCCATCCCCCCCACGCCGATGGAGGCGTGATTGAGCTTACCGTTGGCGGGATTGGCCAGGGTCAGTCGGGGTGAGAAGAACGGGGCCGCCAGGCTGCCTGCCGCCACCGATTTCAGGAACGTTCGTCGCGTCGAGGAATGTGCCACTTCAAATCTCCCAGAGGCTTACGGATACAAATGGGCAACGATTCGGCGATTGTACCACAGCCGGCCTCGTCGCCCTCCGGCAACCAATGCGGCGACAGCGCCGCGATTCCGCACCAGCCTCAGCGGGCTTCCCACCACCCTGCGATCCGTATCGCCTGCCTGCCGTCGCTCACCCGGGGCAAAACGCATTTGACACCGTGCCGATCCGTGGCATACTTGAAAGACATGAAGCGCCCCTTTTTCTTTTTTGGTTATTGGTTTAGCCGGCCGACCGCCGCGCTGGGGCCTTCATAAACACGATCGACGTGCTCGTGAAGAAGAAGTAACCCTGACGCGGCCATGCGTGAGGGTTTTTTTCGTTTAGGACCGAACCACCGCCCTTCTGGGCTTCCCGACACCCCTCAAGTAGATCACAGGAGCAGCCATGATCGTCGTGATGGAACCGGATGCGACCCCGCAGCAAATCGAGCACGTCTGCCAGCTTATCCGAGACATGGGGCTGCGTGACCACGTCATCGTGGGCACCGATCTGACCGTGGTGGCGGTGATCGGCGACGATCGCAAAAAGTCCAAGGGCACGCTGGAACAGGCGCCGGGGGTAGACCGCGTGGTACCGATCCTCGCTCCGTACAAAATCGCCGCCCGCGAACATAAAAAGGAGCGCACCCGGGTGAAGCTCAACGACCTTTGCACGATTGGCGGGCGACAGGTGCCGGTGATCGCGGGCCCCTGCAGCGTGGAAAGCGAGGAGCAGATCCTGTCCACCGCCCGAGCGGTGAAGGCGGCAGGCGCCACGGCGCTGCGGGGTGGCGCGTTCAAGCCGCGAACCAATCCTTACGCTTTCCAGGGATTGGGCGAAAAGGGCCTGAAACTACTGGCCGCCGCCCGGGAAGAGACGGGGCTGGCGGTCGTGACCGAGGTGGTCACCCCTGGTGATGTTGACCTGGTCGCCTCCTACGCCGACTGCCTGCAGATCGGCACCCGCAACTCTCAGAACTTCAAGCTGCTGGATGCCGTCGGTCGCCAGCCCAAGCCAGTGCTGCTGAAGCGTGGCATGGCAATGACGCTGGACGAGTACCTGCAGGCGGCCGAATACATCCTCGCGGCGGGCAACCCCAACGTCATCCTCTGCGAACGCGGTATCCGCACCTTCGAGGACCACACCCGCAACACGCTGAGCCTCTCAGCCATCCCCGAACTGCACTTCCGCACCCACCTGCCGGTCATCGTCGACCCTTCGCAGGGCACGGGCCACGCCCGGCTGGTGCCGGACATGTGCAAGGCTGCGGTGGCTTGCGGAGCGGATGGACTCATCATCGAGGTGCATCACGACCCGGAACACGCCATGACCGACGGCGCCCAGTCGATCACGCCCAAGGTGCTGGCCGAGATGATGGTCACCCTGCGTAAGATTGCGGCTGCCATCGACCGGGAGTGCGGCGTGGTGGATGCGGTGGAAGTGGGGTAAGTGAAAGGTGAATGGTTGTGTTTTGAACCAGGTCGGCCCCCCGCCGCGCGCACTACTAACCACTAACCACACCCTCCCCCAGCACACCACGGCTTCCCGCCGTACAATGCCGCCGTCATGACACCGAGCCGGCTGGCTCTCTGGGATAGTAGAACATGCTGCGTACCCCGTTTTACAACTTCCACGTCGAAAACAACGCGAAATTCATCGATTTCTTCGGATGGGAAATGCCCATCCACTACGGCTCGATCATCGAGGAACATAAGCAGGTGCGCGAAAGCGGCGGCATCTTCGATGTCTCTCACATGGGCCGGCTGAAGATCTCCGGCCGTCACGCCCGACGGCTGCTGGAGCGCGTGCTCACCCGGCGCATCAGCGACATGAAGGAATACACCTGCCGCTACAGCCTCGTGTGCAACGAACAGGGCGGCACGCTCGACGATGTGCTGATCTACCGCTTCGATGACCACTGGCTGCTGGTCGTCAACGCCTCCAACCGCGAAAAGATCGTCAACCATCTGAATGCGAGCAAGGGCGACCTTGTGGTGAAGATCGAGGACCAGACCATGTCCACTGCGATGGTGGCGGTACAGGGTCCGAAAGTCATGGAGATGATCGGTAACTTCTCACGCGAGGTGCCCACGCTCAAACGCTACACCTTCTGCGTGAAGAACCTGCTCATCCTCAAGATGATCATCAGCCGTACCGGCTACACCGGCGAGGATGGCGTGGAAGTGATCCTCGGCGCGACCATGGCACCCAAGGCAATCCAACTGCTGCTCAGGAAAGGCGAAGGCGGCATCACGGTGAAGCCAGCCGGGCTGGGCGCGCGCGACACGCTGCGCATGGAAGCGGGGATGCCGCTGTACGGCCACGAACTGGATGAGCAGACCGACCCCATCAGCGCGGGTCTGACTTTTGCCGTCAACCTCGACAAGGATCAGGATGAGAACGGCGAGCCCTTCATCGGGCAGGAGGCACTGAAGCGGATCGCCGCATCGGGGCCGTCGAAGAAACTGATCGGGCTGAAGCTTGATGGACGGCGCACCCCGCGACAGGGCATGGTGGTGCAGAAAGGCGACACCGTGATCGGCACGGTGACCAGCGGCTGCCTCTCGCCGACGCTGGGCTACCCCATCGCGATGGCGTACATTCAGCCCGACGCCGCCGATGTGGGCGACACGCTGGCCGTCAACTTCGGCAGCGCAACACCCGATGCTCAGGTCGTGAAACTGCCCTTCTACAAGCGGCAGGGCTAAAATAGCCGCGGAGAAACGTAACCCCAACGTGGATGACCCAGGCCATGAAGCAGTGAGATCAGACCCTCCCGATGAATACGCAGCGGCGTCGGCACGCATCTCATGCGTGATCGACGGGGTTGGATCTCATTCCTTTCATAATGGCTGAACACCATGGAACAGGGAAAACGCACTCAACTGACGGTCCAGCGCGAACGTGCCGTGCTGGCCGCCTGTCTGTTGCCCGGGTATACGGGCGATCCGCATGACCCGCTCGGGGAACTGCGCGCGCTGGCCGATTCCGCGGGTGCGATCGTTGTCGATGAGCTGATCCAGCACCGCCAGTCGCCCGATCCCGGCACGCTGCTGGGCAAGGGCAAGGTCCAGGAGCTGGCGGAAATGGTCAAGGCCCGGCAGGCGGATGTGGTGATCTTTGAAAACGATCTTTCGCCCTCACAGATCGCCAACATCGAGGAAGTGGTCGGCTGCAAGGTGCTCGATCGCAGCGAACTGATTCTGGACATCTTCGCCGCCCGGGCGCGCACACACGAAGCGAAGCTGCAGGTGGAGCTGGCGCAACTGGAGTACACCTACCCGCGGCTGCGTGCCATGTGGACGCACCTGGAACGCATCGCCGGCGGCGCCCCGACGGGCATTGGCACGCGCGGTCCGGGTGAACAGCAGCTCGAAATCGACCGCCGCATCGTCCAGCGCAAGAAGGCGGAGCTGAAACGCGAGATCGCCACCATTCAGAAGCGTAAGGAACGCGAGGTCGCGATCCGCAACAAGGACTTTTTCACCGTTGGACTGGTCGGCTACACCAACGCGGGCAAGAGCACGCTCTTCAACACCGCCACCGGAGCCGGCACGTACGCCAACGATCAGCTATTTGCCACGCTCTCCACACTTACACGCAAATGGGAGCTGGGCCAGGGCGACGTGGTAATGCTGTCCGACACCGTCGGCTTCGTGCGCGACCTGCCGCACCATCTGGTCGCCAGCTTCAAGGCGACGCTCGAGGAAGCAACACGCAGTGATCTGCTGCTGATCGTGCTCGATGTGTCGCACCCCCGGGCGCGACAGCAGCTCGAGACGGTCATGCAGGTGCTCGACGACATCGGCGCGACCGATCAGGAACGCGTGCTCATTTTGAATAAGATCGACCTGCTGGAGCACAACGCCGACCTGCTCGTCTGGCAGCAGGAGTACCCCAATGCCATCCCCATCAGCGCCAGAACGGGGCGTGGCATGGATCAACTGGTTGAATATGTCCGCTCGGTGCTGCACCGCGGTGAGCAGAATCTGCGGCTGGCCGTCCCCCTGCGGCACGGCAAGGCGATCAACTTCATCGAAAACCACGCCACCGTTCACGACCGCCAGTACGAGGGCGACGAGGTCATCTTCGATGTGCGCATTGGCGCACGCCAGCTTGCGCAGCTCCGCGCCCTGGGCGGTCCGCTCCGCATCGAGGCAACTCAACCGCAGTCTCCATAAATAAAACGTCGCGACTGGTCGCATCCCCGCGTGTTACCCGTTGACCGCCCCGCCACCGGTCGATAGCATCGCGCGCACGCCTTGGCGGCGCTCAAAACCCGAGCGCAGGACGGTGTTTCGCCGTCCGGGTTCGCATGGACCTCTTTAAGAGTCAGTACACCTGGCCCACCAGGAGCAAGGCGTGTACGGGGCGGGTTGACGCCCGTTCCGTGCTTTTCGATGGTGTTCGATTTTCTCAAATCGCTCTTCCGCAAAAGCGATCTGCCACCCCCCACCTTGGGCATGGGCGTGGGTGAACTGGTCAGGCGGCTGGGCCTGCGCTTCGAGGAACTGCAGAACGTCCCCATCACCTACCACACGTTCACCATTCCCAAGCGTCGCGGCGGTACACGCACCATCACCGCACCGAACCTTCAACTCAAAGCGGTGCAACGCACCATCCTTCGACGGCTGCTTTCCCGATTGGCGGTGCATCCGGCAGCGGTCGGTTTCGAGAAAGGCCAGTCCATCGTCAGCCATGCCCGGCGGCACGCCTTCAAACCCGTCGTCGTCAAACTCGACATCCAGGACTTCTTCGGCAGCATCAGCACCAAACGGGTGCACGCCTACTTTCGTCACATCGGCTGGAACGATGAGGCTGCCCGGTTGCTGACGAAGCTCACAACTTATAACGGTGCCCTGCCGCAGGGCGCGCCCACCAGCCCGAAGCTATCCAACCTCGTCAACTACCGCCTCGATGCGCGTCTCGAAGCGCTGATGCGCGGTGATCAGGATAAGCTCCGTGTCGATCCGGACACCGGCCGCACCATCGCTGTGCCCGCGCGGGCGTACGGCCACTACTCGCGCTACGCCGACGACATCACGCTCTCTTTCCCGCACGATGGCCGACATATCAACACCTTCATCCACCAGGTGAAGCAGATCGTGGAGGACGAAGGCTACCGGCTGCACACGAAGAAGAAGCTTCGCATCATGCGCGAGCATGATCGCCAGCAGGTGACGGGGCTTGTGGTGAACCGCGGCGTGCGCCTGCCGCGTGAAACGCGCCGCTGGCTCCGTGCGGTGGAGCATCACATTCGCTACGGCCGCCCCGCGACGCTCAGTGTCGCTGAGATTCAGGGCTGGCGTGCCCTGCAGAAGATGATCGCCCAACAGGCCGCCCCCCGCCGCGGGTAAGCAATCGCTCGGTGGATCGATCGGGCACTCTCGCATCCCACACGCCTATCCCCTTCTCCTACGATTCATTACGGCGTGGTCGCTCAGCGCCCCACGCCCGCCCTATCAGGAGAAGCATCATGCGGCGCGTATGGGTCATCGTTCGCGATTCAGTGAAACAGTGGCTCGCGGACGACGCCTTCGTCTGGGCGGCTGCACTGGCGTTCTACGCGATGCTGTCGCTGGCCCCACTGGTCGTGCTGGGCGTGTTTCTGCTGGGCTTCATCTGGGGTGAACAGGCCGCATCGGGTCAGATCGCCCAGCGGACCGAGGAGTTCCTCGGTGCGGAGGTCGCCTCCGTCGTGCAGACCATCATTCAACAGGCTGACCGCCCCGGCGTGGGCAGCATCTCCGCGATCATCGGCATCGTCGGCCTGCTCCTCGCCGCGACCGGCTTCTTCGTGCAGTTTCAGGCTGCCCTCAACCGCATCTGGAACGTGCAGCCCGATCCGGCCCAGGGCTGGTGGAACATGGTGCGTGTGCGGCTGATGTCATTCCTGATGCTGCTGGTGATCGCCGGCGTACTGCTGGCATCGATGGTGATCAGTGCGGTGCTCACCGGCATGGCCAACGTCATCGAGGATGTACTGCCGGTCGGTCTGCCCTGGCTGCCCCACGTGATCGACATCGTTGTGTCGCTCATCGTCGTCACCCTGCTTTTCGCGGTGGTGTATCGCTATCTACCGGATGCGGAAATTGCCTGGCGCGATACATGGATCGGCGCATTCATCACCGCGGCGCTCTTCGTGATCGGCAAATGGGGCATCAGCCTCTATCTTGGTTACGCGAGCGTCGGTTCCGCTTACGGTGCTGCCGGGTCGCTGGCCATCCTGCTCGTCTGGCTCTACTACACATTCCTGATCGTTCTGCTCGGGGCGGAGCTGACGAAGGTCTACGCGCGGGAGAAGGGCGCACACATTCGCCCCGCACCGTATGCCAGGCCGATTCATCCTGAGTCGGAACCGCCGCCGCACGGGCGGCCGGTGACGGGTTAAGGTTGTGGTGAGTGGTTGTAGTGGTGCGCAAAAAACTCGGCGCGTCACGACAGGACGCGCCGAGTGGAAGAGCATGGGCCGTTGTCGAATCACTTGGCCTGATAGCTGAACTTCTGACCGCCAATCGAAGCCTGATACATCAAACCCGCTTCGTCCATGGTGAAGACCATGACGCCATCGGCGTACTTCGCTTCGGCACTGGCGCCGCTCTTGAGCGCCACGGCCGAGGCACGGGCGTCGAACGCGAAGTTGCCGCTCTTGAGCCGGTCCGCAGCCTCAGGCGTTTCGAAGACAATGATCTCCGTGTACACCTGGCCGCCAAGCTGGAAACCGATCGACGCCTGCGACAGATCGCAGTAGCCCACGGGAATGTGGTTCTCGTAGTAGATGCCCCGGCCGTACGCCCCGCCGATGCCCGCGCCGCCCTTGCCCACACTGGGGAACACCGCGTAAGCAAAGGCACTGTCCAGAATCCGGGTCAGCCCCGGATCGCTCTGACGTGCCTTTTCCAGTGCGGCGGCAGCATCGGCCTCCAGCCGCTCACGTTTCTCCGCCGTGTCCGGCGCGGTCGTGCAGGCAGCAATCATCAACGAAACACCGACAAGCAGGGCAAATCGCATCATGACCTCTCTTTCATTAAAGAAACAGATCCCTTCACGGTTCACCGGGACGACACCAGCGTCAGATCCATGCATCGTCCCAAACCACGCGTTCCTTTCATCCCGTTATCATCGCGCTGCTTCACTCGCGTTGCAACAAATTGGGTGAACTTCGCTCATCCGCCGCGAAGTGTCCGGCTTTGCTATCCTTTACGCCCATGGCGCAACGCACGGCCATCACAATCGGCAACTTTGACGGCGTCCACGTGGGCCATCGGCACATCCTGTCGATCGCCCGCCAGCACGCCGAGGCGCACGGCGATGCCATCGTCGTCGCGATGACATTCGACCCCCATCCGGCAACGGTCCTGCAACCAGGCTCCCAGCCCCCGCGGCTGATGTCGCTGGATCAAAAGATCACCGCGCTGCGTCAGGCAGGCGCCGACCGCGTCGTGGTCATGGAGCCGACCGAACAGATTCTGGGGCTGGACCCGGAAACGTTCGTGCGGCGTCTGGTGGGCGACCAGCACCCAATCGCCATCGTCGAGGGGCGTGGCTTCCGCTTCGGCAAGGGGCGGGCTGGCGACATGCGAACACTCGAACGCCTGGGCGAGCACTACGGCTTCAAGGCCGTCGCTGTCGATTCGGTCAGCATCGGCCTGACCGACCAGCTCATGGCCCCCGTCAGCAGCACGCTCATCCGCTGGCTGGTCAGTCACGGCCGCATGATGGATGCCGCCCTGTGCATGACTCAGCCCTTCGCCCTCACCAGTCGCGTGGTGCACGGCGAACGGCGCGGCGTATCGATCGGCGTACCCACCGCCAACCTCGACATCGAATCACTGCGCGAGCATCAGCTTCCGGGCATGGGCGTCTACGCCGGCGTCGTCGAAACCATCAGCGGCGACCGCTTCCCCGCCGCCATCAGCGTCGGCATCAAACCCACCTTCCAGGGACAAAAGTTCGCCATCGAAGCGCATCTGATCGACTACGGCGGCGATCTGTACGGCTACACGATCACAGTGCGCTTCGTCCGCTGGCTGCGCGATCAGCAGCGCTTCCCCAATGTCGCCACGCTGCAGGCGCAGATTCGCCGCGACATCGACCAAACCCGCCAGTGGTACAATGCCGGACTGTTGGGGTGACTCGCCGGGGATCGCCTGCCGATTCCGCCGACGATCGCCGGACCGGGCCTCGCACAGCGGCCTTCCTTTGAACCTGATGTGACCTGACCCCGCGCACGTTGAACACTGCCTATACCTCCAACATCGACCTGACCGCCGCGGCCGAGAAGCTGCGCCACCCGGGCCGACGGGTGCTGCTGACCACGCATGCCAAGCCGGATGGTGACGCCTACGGCAGCGTCGTGGCGATGACTGCCGCACTGCGACACATCGGCGCCTACACCCGGGCACTGCTCATTCCCCCCGTGCCGGGCAACTTCCAGAAGCTGCGCGGCTACGACCTGATCGAACAGTACCAGCCCGATCTGACCATCGCCGAACCTGACCTCGTCGTCGTGCTGGACACCGGCGCATGGTCGCAACTGGGGCCGATGCAGCCCGTGCTGAAGCCCTGGCTCGACCGCATGCTCATCGTCGACCACCACCTCAGTGGCGACATGGAAGCCGCCTGGCGTTACATCGATGGCGAGGCAGCCGCCTGCTGCGAAATCGTCGCCCAGCTCATCGACGCCATGGGCGTGCCCTACGATGACACCATCGCCGAGGCGCTGTTCGTCGGCATCTCCTCAGACACCGGCTGGTTCCGCTTCTCCAACACCCGGCCGCAGACCCACGAACTGGCTGCCCGCCTCAAACGCGCCGGCGTCGACCACGCTGCCCTCTACGCCCAGCTCGAACAGAGCGAGCGCCCCGAAAAGCTGCAACTGCTCATCCGCGCTCTCAACAGCATGGAACTGCTGTGCGATGGGAAGGTGGCGGTCATGACCCTGCGTGCCCGCGATTTCACCGAAACAGGCGCCTGGCCCGAGGAGACCGAACGTTTCATCGACGTCCCGCAGGCCATCCAGACCGTGCAGATGGTGGTGCTGGTGACCGAGCCGGTCGCGCCCTGCAACGGTGAGCAGCCGGCCGTGCGCGTCAGTTTCCGCTCCAAGCCAGGCCCCGATGCGGTCAACGTCGCTCAGGTGGCCGCCCAGTTCGGCGGCGGCGGCCATGCCCGCGCCTCCGGCGCCAAAGTCCACGGCCCCTTCGACCAGGTCCTCCAGCGCGTGCGGGATGTCGTCACAGCCCTGCCGCTGCCGGGCTGCTGAGCCAGGCCTCCTATCTGAACAGCCCGTCCCGACATTTGTTAAAATTTTGTTCGGATACGCTTGACCCTGCGCCCCGCCCGGCGAAGAATCGGGTGAATAAGCAATACGCAGTAAGCCATTGGCAATGGTCCATACAAACCCCACATGCCGTAAATTAATAATTGACAATTGCTTATTGCTTATTGATTATTGTTTTCGCTTCTCCCCCACCAGGCCGGGGCTTCCCTCCACCATCGTCCGCTCTTGTGGAAATCTTGTCTGCCGACCTGTCAATAAATTGCCCGGTTTAACATCTGTTGATTTTTTTGCGTAGGATTAACCGTCGATTTTGGGCCGATTTACGGCGCAGCCGACAAGTTCTCCCCCACATCTCGGGAAAATTGGGCTTGATACCCCAAGATATAGTGGTAGGATGGGCCTGTCGTCAGTCGGTGGGCCGTCGCGGCCGGCGGCATATCGCGGCTCACCGGAGAACAACGGAACCAACTGAGGCGCAGGTCGCCCCCCGGGCCGGCCGCGCGATCCCGAGCACACGGCAAACGCACCAGAGGCCTTACCATGCCAGTACTTAGCGATACCCAGATCCGCGAACTCGTGCCCATCGAGCCGTTTGAGGAAAACGAAAAACGCCCGGGCCGAATCTCCTACGGCGTCTCCAGCTACGGCTACGACTGCCGCGTGGGCACCCACTTCAAGATCTTCACCAACGTCGCGCCCCACGGCGGCCAGGCCATCATCGACCCCAAGAACTTCGGCGAGGACATGTTCGTCACCGTCGACACCCGCGAAACGGGCAAGGACCACGTGATCATCCCGCCCAACAGCTTCGCCCTGGCCGAGACGGTCGAGATCTTCGAAATCCCGCGCGACGTGCTGGCCATCTGCGTCGGCAAGAGCACCTACGCCCGCTGCGGCATCATCGTCAACGTCACCCCACTGGAACCGGAGTGGCGTGGCAAGGTGACGCTGGAAATCAGCAACACCACCCCCCTGCCCGCCAAGATCTACGCCAACGAGGGCATCGCCCAGATCGTCTTCCTCAAGGCCGACCGCGTCTGCGCCGTGAGCTACGCCGACAAGAAAGGCAAATACCAGAACCAGCCGGGCCTGGTGCTGCCGAGGGTGGATTGAGGT
>CALKHT010000072.1 GCA_937988825.1 uncultured Phycisphaeraceae bacterium | reverse complement strand
CCGCTCCCCCCAAAGCCCACCCGCTCCCGCGGGTGGGACCCCCCACCTCCATCTTTTTCCCTCTCCCACCCCTGACCACGCCCCCCACATCGGCTATCATCCTCCACCTGTGTTTTGCGTCGGCGCCGTCCTCGCCCGTGCCGTGAGGGCGCGACCCCGACCCTCAACCCGAAAGGACTACCCATGAAGTTGCGTTCCATGGTGATCGGCGGCGGCCTGGCGGCGGTCGCGGCGGCTTTCACCCTCCTCAACGTCCACGCCAACGACAACCCCTATCCCGAACACCTCAAAACCGTCGACAGCCGAATGAGCTACATCCTCGGCAACAACATCGGCCGCGAACTGCGCGAAAACCGATTCCAGGTCGACATCAACGCCCTCACCGAAGGTCTGCGCGACGCTCTGGACAACAGGGAAGCCAAGCTCAACGAAGCTCAGATCCGCGAAACCGTCATCGCCTTCCAGCAGCAGATGATCCAGCGCAACCTCGACGAGGGCAAAAAGTTCCTCGAGGAAAACGCGAAGAAGGAAGGCGTGAAGGTCCTGCCCAGCGGCCTGCAGTACAAGGTCATCAAGTCGGGCAACGGCGCAAGCCCCAAACTCGACAGCACCTTCGTCGCCCACTACCGCGGCACACTCATCGACGGCACGGAGTTCGACAACTCCTACAAGCGCGGTCAGCCCCTCACCCTGCCCGTGCGTCAGGTCATCCCCGGATGGATCGAAGCGCTGCAGCTCATGAAGGTCGGCGACAAGTGGGAAATCTACATCCCCGCCGATCTGGCCTACGGCGAAACCGGCTCCGGGCCCATCCCGCCCAACTCCGTCCTCATCTTCGAAATGGAACTGCTCGACGTGAAGTGATCCTGCAATGGATCTTCCGCGCGGCGATGGGGCCGCCTGTGGCTTCGTGTTCACCCGCGAACCGCCGCACGCGCCCCATCGTCCCGCAACACCTGCCCCCTATGGCACCGCGACCACCCCGCGACTCGAGCCACAACAATCGTCCTGGCGCTGCCCGACGCCCGCGCCAGCGCCCTGCCTCCAGACCGCCCGCACCACACACCCGCACCACCGACTGGTCCGATGTCGCGGACTGGTACGACCAGCTCGTCGGCAGCGAGGGCAGCGAGTATCAGCGCCAGGTCGTCTTCCCCGGCGTCCTGAAACTGCTCAAACTTCAGCCCGGCGAGCACGTGCTCGATGTCGCATGCGGCCAGGGTGTGCTCTGCCGCATCATGCACGAGCGCGGCGCGATCGTCACCGGCATCGATGCAGCCGACCCGCTCATCCGCATCGCACGAAAGCGCAGCGACCCGGCCATCACGTTCCTGCGCGGCGATGCCCGTGAGCTGACCCGCCACCCTCAACTGCACGAAGCCAGCTTCGACGCCATCACCTGCGTGCTGGCAATTCAGAACATCGACCCGATCGCGCCCGTCTTCGCGGGCATGGCGAAGTTACTCAAACCCGGCGGCCGATGCGTCATCGCCATGATGCACCCGGCCTTCCGCGTGCCCAAAGCTGCCTTCTGGGGCTGGGATGAGCAAAAGCAGGTGCAGTATCGCCGCGTCGATCACTACCTGCTGCCGCGCAAGGAACCGATCATCACCCACCCGGGCAAGGACCCGCGCCGCTACACGTGGACCTTCCACCGCCCGCTGCAGAGCTACATCAAGGCGCTGTCCCACGCCGGGCTGCTCGTCGATGCCCTGGAGGAATGGCCCAGCCACAAACAAAGCGAAGGCGGTCGCGCCAAAGCCGAAAACCTCGCCCGCCGCGAAATCCCCCTCTTCCTCGCCCTCCGCGCCATCCTCAGCTAATTTCCATCGTCCCGCCGAAAGCCCACCCGTTCCCGCGGGTGGGCAACAGGATGCTAGTGCTGTCGCTGCACCACTTCACCCGCACGCAGCGCCCGACGACGCACCACCTGACCGCCATCCAGACTGCTCACCTGCGTAAAGCCATGCTCACGCATCATTCGTGCAGCCACGTAGCTGCGCATCCCCGACCGACACGCCACCACCGTGGGCTGTTGCGGATCCAGCTCATTCAGCCGATCACGCAGTTCATCCAGCGGCAACACCACCACCTGCTCCACACCCACCAATGGATCCCGCGCGACCTCCCGTTCGGTTCGCACATCCACAACCTGCACGCCCGAAAGGTCCGCATCCGCAGGCGTGAAATCAACCAGACCGTCGAGCTGATTCGATGCGGCAAACGCGGCGAGCTGCACCGGATCCTTCGCTGAACCGAACGGCGGCGCGTAGGCCAGATCCACCCCGGCCAGATCGCGCACCGTCCCGTTGAATCGCATCGCCGTGGCGATCACATCCATTCGCTTGTCCACCCCCGCCCGGCCCACCGCCTGCGCGCCCAGAATGCGCCCCGTGTCCGGCGCGTAAATGAGCTTGAGCGTCATCGGCTGAGCGCCGGGGAAGTAACCGGCATGATGATTCGCCGTGATCGTGACGCTCGCCGCCGCCACGTTCAGCCGCCGGGCCAGCTTGAGCGAAAGCCCCGTGCTCGCGGCGGTCTGTTCAAAGACGCGCACGATCGCGGTGCCCATCACCGGCGCCATCGGCTGGCCGCGCCCCGTCGCGGCATGCTCACCGGCAAGCCGACCGGCACGATTGGCCGGCCCCGCCAGCGGAACGCGCATCGGCGCGCCCGTCGGGCCGAAGGTGTACTCCACCGCATCGCCCACCGCGTAGATCGCCGGATCGCTCGTCTGCAGGTGCGCGTTGACCGCGATCCCGCCCTGCGACCCCAGCGTCAGCCCCGCATCCTTCGCGAGCGCCACGTTCGGCCGCACACCCAACCCCAGCACCACCAGGTCGGCCGGCAGCTCATCGCCGTTGTCCAGTTGCACGCCAGCCGCCCAACCATCCGCCGCAAGCGTCAGCCCCGCGATGCCCGTGCCCAGGTGCAGCGACACCCCGTGCCGTTCCAACTCCTCGTGCAGCGGGTAGGCCATCTCCGGGTCCAATGGCGGCAGCACCTGGTCCTGCAGCTCCACCAGGCTCACCGACAGCCCACGCCGTACCAGTTGCTCGACCATCTCCAGCCCGATGAACCCGGCCCCGACCACCACCGCCCGCTCGGGCTGGCGCTGCCTGATCCAGCCGACGATCTCATCGGTGTCCGCCAGGTTGCGCAGCGTGAAAACATTCGGGCCGTCCACCCCTGCCATCGGCGGCACAATCGGCGAAGCGCCCGGTGCCAGAATCAGCCGGTCATAAGGCTGCTCATACCGCTCGCCCGTGGCATGGTTCACCACCTGCACCACCCGCCGCTTGCGATCAATCGCCAGCACCTCCTGCCGCGTGCGCACATCGATATTGAAGCGCTCGCGAAACAGTTCCGGCGTCGCCACCAGCAGTTTCTCCCGCCGGCTGATCTCGCCGCCGATGTAATAAGGCAGCCCGCAGTTGGCGAACGAGACATGCGCGTCCTTTTCGAACAGGATGATTTGCGCCTCCTCGTTGACCCGGCGGGCACGCGTCGCCGCTGATGCGCCTCCCGCGACCCCGCCGACAATGACAATGCGAAGGGGTTGGTTCTCCCGATGATCCATGATGTCGTCCTCTCTTTGTTGATGCTGCACCGAAGCAGTCGCGGTCTCACGCATCACGCCTGGCAGGTGCGAGCGCCGTCGCACGTCCCCCGGTTCCAGGGCATGCGGGCGAGCAGCATGGCCATGCCGCAGGTGTCGGTCACGCCCGCGAAAATCAGCCCGCCGCCCACGAAGGCCGCGATCAGATAAAGCAGCGGATGCACCAGCCAGCCGAGCACCACGCCCAGCACCACCAGCAATCCCGCCGCGATGCGCACCTGGCGCTCCAGCGACATGACCGCTCGACCGCGCCGCACGGGCAACCCCGCCGCCTCCCACGCGCGCATGCCGCCCTCCACCACATAAACCTCGCGCACACCCGCTTGCTGAAGTCGCTCAGCCGCCCTGGCCGCTCGCTGCCCCGTCCGGCAGATCACATACACCGGTTCGTTGCCGTCACCCTCACGCTCGCGCACGAGCGCCTGCGGATCCAGACGATCCAGCGGCATCAACCGCGCCCCTTCCACATGCACGCCCTCGAACTCCGCCGCCGTCCGCACATCCAGCAGCAAGACCCGCTCGCCCGCGTGAAGCCGCTGCATCACCTGTTCACATGTCACCATGCAACCGTTCATCATCGCTTTCCTTTCCGCGCTGTTGCACCCGTGGAAGCCGACGCCTGCGAATCCTCCCCGAGCACCGCCAGTTGCTCCTGCAGGTGCCGCCGCACACCGCCGCAGACGATGTCGCACAGCTCGAAGATGCTCGGATCGTGAATGCGGTAGATGGCTTCGGTGCCCCGCCGATCCACCGCAACCAGCCCCGCCTGCCGCAGCACCGCCAGATGCTTGGACGCCGACGCCTGGGCAATGCCCAGCTCCTCAGCCAGGTGTGTCACCCGACAGGGCCCCTGCCCCAGTCTCAGGAGCATGCGCAGCCGCGTCTCATCGGCCAGCGCCTTGAGCCGCTCGGCCACCCGGGGAATCAGTTCCGGTCGCAGATCGTGTGTCTTTTTCATATCTACATTCCTATATCGGAATATAGTCCGCATCAGGCGCGGGGTCAACCCCCGACACCACCTTTCCCATGTTCGCCGCAAAGACCCTCCGCCCCCGAAAGCCACCCGCTCCAAAAGCCCACCCGCTCCCGCGGGTGGGTCCCC
>CALKHT010000071.1 GCA_937988825.1 uncultured Phycisphaeraceae bacterium | reverse complement strand
GCGTTCGCAATGCTGAGGTTGTGGGTTCGATCCCCATCGGCTCCATATCTGACGCCTGTTGACTTCCGTCAGCAGGCGTTTGTTTTTTGGCCGGTACCGCGCAACGCTGGATTCGCGTTCGTGAATCTGCAACCCCTGAACTCCCGTTATGCTGTGATCGATCCCGGGCACAGTACTTCAAGCAGATTCTGCACCGCGACCTGTACCGCTCGGTCGATGCTCTCCCCGGTAAACCCGCCCACGTGTGGTGTACAAATGACGCGTTCGTGTGACAGGAGTGCAGTCATCTGCGGCGGTTCCGTCTCGAAAACGTCGAGCGCCATCCCGAAGATGTGACCGCTCTGCAGCCGCTCGAGCGCCGCTTCGGGGTCGATCAACTGATGTCGTGCGGTGTTGATGATGATCACACCCCGCAGCGTCTGATCGAGTCGCTGCGCATCCAGCAACACGCTGCCATCGGCTGGCGGTGGGCAATGCAGACTTAACACATCAGCCTGACGAATCACCTCATCGAGCGATGCATAAGCAAAACGCGGTGACGGAGCGAAGCTGTCATCCGGCTTCACATCGTACGCCAGCACGCGCATGTCCAGTCCCAGCGCCATCCGCGCGAGTCTGCGGCCGATCTGCCCGCAACCCAGAATGCCCAGTGTCCTGCCCTGCAGTTCGATGCCCTGCGTCCGCTTCCATCCGCCGGTCTTGATGGCGCGGTCGCTGGATGGAATCGCACGCGCGAGATTGAACATAGCTGCGATCGCCAGTTCAGCTACGCCCTGCGCATTGGCCCCGATCGCGGGCTTGACCACGATGCCACGCTGAGCGGCGGCCTGCAGATCAACATTGTCCACCCCGACACCGTTGCGTGCGATCACCTTCAGCGCATCAGCCGCTTCAAGCACCGCCGCAGTCACCGGTTCCACACCCGCAAGATACCCGACACAGCCGGGAAGCGCAGCGATGAGCTGCGCCTCGGTCGGCTGCTTCCCATCGCCGCACAATACCACCTCGAAGCTTGCCTGCTGCAGCGCTTCGAGTGCCGGGTGCCCACCCGCGGCGGTAATCGATCGGGGTGTGACAAGAATCCTCATCATTCAATTACAACCTGGCCGCTGCGGATGAAGATACGCTTGGGGAAACCCTCGCGTTCAATGTCGCCACGACCAACGGCCATTCGTGCAGCAGTCGATATACGCAAGAGAATGAAAACCCGCAATCGCGGACGAAGGCACCTACATGGGCGTCCAGCGGCGCGGACAAGGGGCTTCAGACATAAAAATCTTTTGACAGGACAAACGTTTTCGCGCACTTTAGAACACGTGACAACCCGTGCCGCAACCGTGATTTCCATACCGTGAGCGTGTCAGGGAGCATGATTTGGCGATGCAGAACACCGAGGAACCAGCACTGTTTGCTGAGCACGAGCGATTCTCTCTCGATCCCAACTCGCCGGTCCCGCTCTATCACCAGATGGAACAGGTCATTCTGGAGCGCATCCAGCGGGAGCGAGCGATCGGCCGAAAGCTGCCGCGCGAAATCGACCTGATGAAGATCTTCGGCGTCAGCCGCGCTACGGTCAAAAAGACCACCGACCAGCTCGCCGACAAGGGGCTCATCGAACGCAAACGTGCCATCGGCACCCGTATTGTCCGTGTCAACATCACCGAGGATCTGGGCCGACTCAAGAGCTACACCGAGGAGATGGAGTCCAAGGGGCTGAAGGTGAGCACCGTGCTCCTGTCCAGCAAGGTGCACAAGCCTGAAAAAATCGTCGCCGAGAAGCTCCGGCTCGAACCCGGTGAAACCACGCTCCAGATCCGCCGTCTGCGTGGCACCAGCGAGGTCTTCCCCGTCGTCCTCCTGCAGTCGGAGCTGCCCTCACGGCTGGGCCTCAATCCCGACGAGGCGTTCGAGGGATCGCTCTACCGCATTCTCGAAGAATACCACCGCATTCCCATCGAATGGGCGGAGCAGACGATCAGCGCACGCACCGCCACCCGCGAAGAAGCGTCACAGCTCCGCATTCGCCCCGGCGCAACCGTGCTGGTGATGGAGCGCCTGACCTACAGCACCGGGGACGTCCCCATTGAATTCGTCCGCGCGGTCTATCGCCCCGAGCACTACTCGTTTTCGATCAAGCTCAAACGGTAATCGTGAACGGGAAGGGGGAACCGGGCAATCTGACGAAGTGACACAGCAAGTTCGCGTGATATCGCAAAGAAACCGCGATCTGGTGCCGCGCGGTCATTCCGCACCCACAGGCTTAACTCTTCGCGCTCACCGTTTCACACTTTCCCCCTGCGTACGCCCCCTACCCGGGCATCACCGCTGCCGCGCTCCCGCAGCGGGTCGGGCGGCGGGCTTCTCATCCTCCGGATTCAGCCTCGTCATCCGCAGTTCGCCCGCTTCCGGATCGAGGCGGAACTGGAAGTGTTTCAGGAAGCTGTTGCCCAGCAGCGCCGGGGCCGCGATCAGTTCCTCCGGCAACACCAGGCATTCGACGTTACGCACGATGAACTGGCCCACCTGCACTGATTCGAGCGTCTTGAGCGCCGCCATGACCTGACGCCCGTCCGCCAGCACCACGTTCACCTTCGGATCAGCATCCTCCACCGTGATGCCCAGCTCCTGCGCCATCGTGAACGGCAGCGAGATCGAACTGGCGCCAGTGTCCAGCACCATCTGCCGTGTCGGCTTCTCGTTGATGCGCACGTCGATCAGGAACGTGTCATTTTCGCGTTGCAGCTTGATGACGCCCGATTCGATGTCCGCTGTCTCACGGGCCAGCATTCGCCGGGCGCTTTCAAAGGCGTTGGTCGGCCCGATGATGAAGCGGCGGTTTTCCACGCTCATCGCCTCCAGAGCCTTCCGCACCTCCTCATCCTGGTTCAACTCGTCATACTTCTTCGCCGCTGCCTCGATCTCCTCGGCGATCTTCAGCAGCGTGGTGACGTACTCCGCCTGGGCCTTGTCATAGCTGGTCTGGTTGTCGCGTTCGCGCTTTTCACGTTCCGCGGTGACCTGCTGCAGTTCCCGCTCCAGCGCATTGATCTCCTCGACCAGCTTGTTGTAGCTCTCGACCGTCTGGGCTTTGCGCGTCTCGCCCTTGAGTTCTTCCAGGCGGTACTGCCGGTCGGAGATATACGCCTTGACCTGGCTGAGTCGGCGTTCCATCGCGCGATAGTCGGTCTCAGCCTTGCGGAAGTCGCGTTTCACCCGGTTGAGCGTCGCCTGATGCTTGGAAAGGTCCGCCTCGATGGGCAGCACCCACGTGTTGCCTCGCAGCACCAACCCCTTGCCTTCAAGTGTTTTGCGTGCCGCCTCCTCATCCGCCAGCGCAGCGCCCGCCGCCAGAACCAACGTCAGCACGCCGAGGATCACCTGTCGCATGTTCTACCTCGCCTGAAAGCAGTCAGATGAAAGATCCGAAAGGGTAATCTGCGATTATACCACAACCACCGCCCCGGTCCCCTATTTCCAGACTGTCACAATATCAGGACAAGCCGACGGCGTCCCCCGGAAAAGAACGTCGTCGGATCATCCACCCCGCCGGCTCGCCCCACAGCCAAAACCGCATCGCCGGGGACGTATGAAGAACAGGCCCTGCCCCACAACGCGGGCCTGTTCACCTTCCTCACGCAGCAGCAGGATCAATTTATGCAGCCTGCGACGAATTCCTTTTCCGCCCCCGGGCTGAACCCAGCCCGCTTGTGTCTTCACGCCGCCACTGGTTTCACCCCGCTTCGAAAAAAAAAATGTTCCAAGCATTTGACCCGCCCATTTGTTCGCATAATATTTGGGTGTCGCCCGCACCCCGCCCGTGCGGCTAACCCCTGTTTCGTTCGCCCGGGGCTGCCCTCCCGCCCCTTTCCCGGCCCTGTCGCCGCTCTTTCGCTAGAATGCCCGTGGTGTTCCCGGAGGCGTGTTGCACGATCGCCTTCGCCGTCGGCCCCGGGCCGGCGAACCGCACCTTTGAACGGAATCAGACCCCCATGCCCGCAACGCTTCAGGATCGCTCGATCGTTCACGGCCGACTCGCCGAAAGTCACCCGGACCGCATCGTCCTGGCCCTGCCCGGCACCGACTACCTGCTTCACCTGGTGGTCGATCAGCCGATCGACCTGCCACGGAACGAACCAATCGCCGGTCGCATCCATGCCCAGGCACGGCGGGTTGATGTCGTCGGGACGGGCGGGCGGTACGTGGAGCCGGTCTACGGTCGGCCTCGCCGCCTGCAGGGCCGTATCCTCGAAGTCGACCCGCAGGCCAACACGATCACCGTGAACGGCCCCTGCCCATTCATCTGCGAGCTGACCGCCAACCAGCGTGCCGATCAGTTTCGTCCCGGCCAACTGGTCAGCTTCGATGTATTGCGGGGCGCGCGATTCGAGTGGATCCCCGCCGAGCCGACCACGCCCGAGCAAGGCGAATCGCAGGCGGACGATGCTGCTTCGGTGCTTCCACCGGGGCATCTGCCGACGGAAGGTTCACAGGAGATGACCAATCGTCGCACGCCGGGGGAAAAAACGACTGATCACGGCGCCCTGACGACGGAAGGCCAGATCACCGGCCAGGAGAAACCGCCTGCCGACTTCCCCATTAGCGGCTGACCTGTCACACGGCACGGTGACTGACACACAATATCCATCCACCAACCAACCCCTACGTATCCATCAACGCGAACATGAAGCTCCAACGTATTCTCGTCACCGGCGGCGCCGGGTTCCTCGGCTCCCACCTCTGCGATCGTCTGGTCGAACAGGGCCACGATGTCATCTGCCTGGACAACTTCTTCACCAGTCAGAAGATCAACATTCGCCACCTGCTCGACAAGCCGAACTTTGAGTTGATTCGCCACGATGTGACGCATCCGATCTGGCTGGAAGTGGATCAGATTTACAACCTGGCCTGCCCCGCCTCACCGGTGCACTATCAATACAACCCCATCAAGACGATGAAGGTGTCGGTGCTGGGCACGATCAACGTACTGGGTATGGCCAAGCGCAATCGTGCCAAGGTGCTGCAGGCCTCCACCAGCGAGGTGTACGGCGACCCGGATGTGCATCCGCAGCCGGAGTCCTACCGCGGCAACGTCAACCCCATCGGTGTCCGTGCCTGCTATGACGAAGGCAAACGCGCAGCCGAGACGCTCTTTTTCGACTACCACCGCGCCAACGGCGTTAACATCCGCGTCATCCGCATCTTCAACACCTACGGCCCGCGCATGCACCCCTATGACGGCCGAGTGGTCAGCAACTTCATCTTTCAGGCCCTCAATGGACAGGACATCACCATCTATGGCGATGGCTCCCAGACGCGTTCCTTCTGCTACGTCGACGACCTGATCGAAGGCATGATCGCAATGATGAACGGGCCTGATTCCTTCATCGGCCCGGTCAATCTTGGCAACCCGCACGAGTTCACGATCAGGGAACTGGCCGAACTGGTCATCGAGATGACCGGCTCGCGCAGCAAGCTCATCTTCCTGCCACTGCCTTCGGATGATCCCACACAGCGTCAGCCCGACATCACGCTGGCCAAAGAGAAGCTTGGCTGGGAGCCAAAGGTTCCGCTGCGCGAAGGTCTGGCCAAGACGATCGAATACTTCCGAAACCTCGACCTGCGCCACTTCCGCCGGCCGACGAACCACTACATTCATAAGTCCACCGCAGCGAACAACTGACAACCGCAAAGGCATCCATCGCCATCGAGCTGCCCGAACTGAAGGATGAGTTGAACTGGTCGACCGCAAACCTTTACCACCGGCACCATCACCGTCATTCTCCGCAACCGGGCTGCTCGCGAGCAGCGCAACGCTGCTATTGCTTCGGCGCGGCATAACGGCCCCGGACCACGCTATAGCAGTACATACCACCGTTACACTCCGGCTCAATACCCGATGCGTTCGAGCAGCCGAAAAAACGCAACACACGCCTCACCGCGTTTGATCGAGCCAGCCTGGTGTGCCGGGCCAAGCAGTCCGAAGGAAGCCAGATGTTCGCCCGCGGCGGTGCCGATGTCGGTGCGATCCCACAGGTCGACCAGTTCGCCCAGAACCAGCAGCCATGTTGCAAACACTTCGCGCGGCATTGGAGCATTGTTGGTAGTCGCGCTCTGAGCAACGACATCCCATGGTCTGGTCGGCATTGACGCCCCGATCCATGATGGTTCGACAAACGCCATAACCCGCGCCATCCAGTCAGAGGCTTCACGGAACGTTAATACGTCGTCGCATCGTGCCTCATAGGCCGCAAAGAAACCGCACGTCCCTAGAAACTGCATCGCATGATTCGATCCATGGTGCGGCGCAATGTCGCGGAAATAGGTGATGACCTGGTCATGTCTCAGGAGTATCCGTTGAATCTGCCTGATCGAAACATCGCGTACATCCTGGCCTTCACAGATCGCCAGATGCGCCGCCACCCCCGCCGCCTGTCCCATCGCCATCCACGTCGGCTCCATGCGAATACTCGAGTAGGCCACATGCGTCGTCGATGCCGCCACCGGTACCACCAACCCGCGCACTTCCTCGGGCACCATGATTCCAAACGGGATCTGATAAACCCCCGTCGCCTCCTCGAACACGCAGATGTAACCTTCCAGCACCCGATCGGACACATCACTGCGCTTGCACACGGGAAAGCTGTCGATCGGAAACTCACCACAGGCGATGCTGTCGCACTGCACAGGAGGTCGGCCGCCTTTCGACTGAGCGATGTCATGTTCGGTCAGTGTGTACAGACCGCACAGCCGCCTCGCTTCACGGACATAAAGCTGCCAGGGGAAGTGGCCGTTTTCGACAAACTCGTCGCGTGGCAATCCATACTCCCGCGCCATACGCCGATGCTCCGACGGTACCGACTCATCGTTCTGAATGAAATAAAGGAGCCCAAGCGTCAGGTTGCGATGACGTCGCTCGATACGCTCGCGCGTCTCCCAGTCACCGTCGACGTACCCTCTGTTTTCCTCGGGAAACGGAAATGCCAGTGGCCGCGGATTGATGTTGACATCGTACTTGCGATTCGGCAGTGCCGTGACCGAGAGCGCTCGCAGCAGTGTGTCGAAATGTTCGGGGTAGTAACCATGCCCGTCGCGGATGGTTTTGGGCGAACCAAGGCGGCCTGCCCGCAGGTCTTCAAGGTAGCCCAGATAAACGTCCCGGTCATAATCCTCGGGGCATTCAATCGCCACGCGATTGGCGGGATCATCCGTGAGACACAGGCGATACGTGTACGCGGGCAGCCTGTCATCGCCCTCGCCGGTCGAACCGGGCAGCAGCTCGTGCGTGTCGTAATCCATGTAGATCACCCCGGCGTGCGGCTCGTTGAACTGAGCGCGCGATTCCCGTCCCATACGAAACGCCGCCCCCGCACGCGCGAAAAGGTCGCCCTCATACGTCGCATCGACGAACACCTCGCCTTCCAGCCACACACACTCACCCGTATGCAGATTACGCACCCGCACTGCCTTGACGACGTTCTGATCCGTCAGCACATCGTCCAGCCGATGCCTGCGAAACACAACGATGCGAGGCTCCTGCGCAATCATTTCATCGATGATGCGCTGTGCTACGCTGGGTTCGTAGTAGTATCCATCACGGCACTGCCGAACCTGTTGAGCATCGCGGCCGTACGTTTCCACGTAGTACTGATACACCCGACCGATGAATTCACGGAAGATGCCGCGAATGGCATCGCGCGTGACGATGTCCGACTTTCCGATACCGTTGGTGAGCATGCCTCCGATCACCGGCAGCCGCTCGGCAAGCGCAACATGATGACCCAATCGGGCAGCCGACAGCGCCGCGGCTATCCCGCCGGGCGTACCGCCAATCACGACCACTTCAAAACGCATTTTGTCATTCAATCGTTGTATCCCTCACGAAAATCCTCGGAATCGTTCTCGCCGTTGTGTCGGAGATCAGGCGGTAAGCTGTGCGGGCTGGACCGTACCGACCGGTGCGCCCTGAGTCCGTCGGGGCATCGTCCAGACGGTCAGCCCCTCCAGATCACGAGGCGGCACATTGCGAACCAGACTGATCAGATACGCCACGACAATGAACGTCAGGTTGACCAGTGTGCCCACCCAGTAACTGTGAACACCGAGCGTAAGTTCCGAAGGCAGGAGCTTCATCAATCCCATCCCAAGGTAGATGTTGAAGGCGATTGCCAACGACATCGCGATTGTCGCGGAGACGCCATCGACGCGCCGCGTGAAAAAACCGATCATGAAAAGTCCCGTCAGGCACCCGCCGAATACGCTGGTGACGATCAGACTCGCATCGTTCATGCTCTCCTTTTCAAGTCCGCTGAACATCAACGCCCCGATCGTGACCAGCACCGTCACAGTCGCAGCGATCAGCCGGGCGGTACGCAGGTAGTAACGGTCGCTGCGCTCACGCGCCAGAAACGGCTTCATCAGGTCGACGACGACAACCGTGGAAATCGCGTTGATCCCAGAATCAAGCGAACTCATCGCAGCAGCCAGAACCGCAGCTACAATCAGGCCCGCGACACCTGCAGGCATTTTTGTCAGCACGAAGTATGGCAGCACATGATCGGGTTCCAACTGACTGACCACCGGATCCTCAAACACCCGGTAATAGACAAAAAGGCACGTTCCGACGAAGAAAAACATCGTCCACATGGGAAGCGCGATGGCGGAGAACATCAGCGTCGCCTTGCGTGCCTCGCCGATCGAGCTTGCAGCCGCATAACGCTGAACCATGTTCTGATCACCAGCACAAATTCCCAGCCAGTTCACCATTCCCAGAATGATGACGGTCCAGAACGTCCGTTCGTGCAGATTCCAGTCGAAGCTGCCCAGGCTGAACTTGTTGTGGGCATTGCCCTGCTGAATAACCTCGCTGATCCCGCCGGGCAGACTGAGAGCAATCCACGCAACGCAAAAGATGCCTCCACCGATCAGGATGAGCGCCTGAACCACATCAGTCCACACAACCGCCTCAATACCTCCGGCGATCGTGTAGAACGCGATGACGACCGAGGTCATCACAATCACCAACGTGATGGGAAACCCGGTGAGGAAGTGGATGGGGATCGCGACAAGGAAGAGAATCTGTGCCATGCGAATGAGCTGAAGCATGACAAAGCTGAGCGTGCCATAGAGTCGCGGCACTGTGCCGAACCTGTCACCCAGGTATTCGAAAGCGGACGTAAGGCCCGCGCGTCGGAAAAAGGGAATGAACAAAACCACGGCAACAACGGCGATGATGGGCAGCACAAGATTGACCGAGAGCTGTCGCCAGTCCAGAACGAAGGCCGCCGCCGGTAGCGCAAGAAAAGTGACGGAACTGACGATGGTTCCCAGCATCGACATTCCAATGACCCAGCCGGGAAAAGCACGTTTGCCGACGAAATACTCCTCCGTCGTTTCATTCCGCCGGGCGAAGTGGACACCGAGCCATGCCATGGCCACGAGATAAACGACGATCACCACGGCGTCAGGAAGTCGGATGGTTGCATCCATGGGTGGAACGATCCGAAATGCGTGGCCGAGTGTTGGCTGTACCGCAGTGTCCGCGAATCCCCCCGCAGGACGTTGGCCTCATTGTAATCGCCGCAGGTCGGCCAGATTAATCTTCAGAACCTCAATGCTTTGCTTTCTCCCAGCAAATGCGACCAACAGATGGCTGTCGTGTTCGATGACGTGCGGATAGTCGACATGGCGGCCACTGACCAGCACGCCCATCTGCGTGAAGACCAGACCATCGTCACTGATCGACAACGCCAGCGGGTCGCGCCTGCGTGGGTTCGGGTTGGATACGAGTACGTAGCGTCCATCGCTCAATCGCAACCCGTGAAATTTGGAGCGTGCATCCGGAAAGTTCGTCTGCACAGGGACGCTCCATGTGCGGCCGTTATCTTCGGAGATCGACCGATAGATGTATCCGCTGCCCCGGTTGTCTCGGAACATCGCCGCGAGCCTGCCATCGGGAAGGATCCACCAGAATGGCTCCTCGGCGCTCAGTTCGGTGGATGAGCCATGCACGGGAATGGATTCCCAGGCATCCAGCGCCTCAACGCCGCCCACGAGGAAATGCACACCGCGTCGTGCGTAATCGTGCGTTCGCCGCGACATCATCCATTCGCCGGTCGGCAGTTGTTTCGGAGGAAAGTTGTTAATCGTATCGCCGAAGACAACACCATGATCGATCCACTGTTCGGTTTTGGCATCCCAGCGGAACGCGCGCAACTCCAGGCTTTTGCCGAAGAATCCTGCTGCTTCATCGAGCGATACCAGTGCCAGCAGTTCGCCCGCGCGCTCCCAGAAGCCGCGTGCGATGTAACGGAATCCGGCATCGGTTCGCTTGCCGTAATGTGGTGAATCAGGACCGGAGTTGGGCGGCACGGGTGTGAGATACTGCGGCTCGCTCCACGTCAACCCATCAGCACTCGTGGCGTACTTGACACGCTGCCCCACCTGGTCCTCCACGCCCGGACCATCACTCCACATCAACCAATACCGGCAACCGTAATGGATCAGACAATTGTGCTGGTTTACGCCTTCCGTCGCGCGAACGTCGCTGACTACGACGTGCTGCGACCGGATTTGCGGCAGCCTGGCGAAATCGATGTCGTGAACACGCGATGGTACCCACTGGCCCTGCAACATGAGGCGAGGATCGTGAGACGCGGTATCGCGCGCCAGCACCGCGACGCCGACGACCACCGTCATCGCTATCGCCACCATCAGCATCGTTCTCAACATGACTACCTCCCAAACGCCCAACCGAGCAATGATTGATTTATCGAAGGCCCTCCAGATGATCGAGCGTGCGGAAGTAAAGAGCCATTACCCAGGCATCCCAACTGGTGGGCACATAGGGCTTGTATGCCGTGAACGTGCGCCAGTTCACGGAACCATCCCCGAGTGTGAGATTCACAGCATCGTCGTGGGCCAGTGCCTCAAGCGTTTCGATGACGTCCATGGCGAGGATGCGATTGGGCGGAAGCTCATCCACGGAAGGATAAGCACGTGGCGAAACTGTTGGTTCGTTGCTCAGTCGTGGATTGAAGACATACGCCGCGCGAACGCCGCCGCGCCCCCATGTATCGCCGAAGTACCCGTTCTGCTTGGGCCAGGGCGTGTAGTTTTCGAACGTGAAACCCGGAAAGGTTTGGCTGGGGCAGTAGTACATGCGACCATCCACAATCATACGTCGATCGTAAAGCATGCCCAGGTTGTGCCAGCCATCATCCTCACGGAAGAACCATCGCGTCACGACATGATCCACATCCGCATCAGGACTCTGCCACCACGGGAGCAGCCCGTTCTCATCCTGCGCGAAGACGAGCGCCGCAGCTGCGATCTGTCGCTGATTCGATGCACACATGGCGCGCTGTGCCACGACGCGTGCCTGGGTCAGGGCGGGCAACAGCAACGCAATCAGCAGCACGATGATCGAAATTACCACGAGCAGCTCGATCAGCGTAAACGCACTTCGACGACCCCACGGCAGCACGGAAGACATGGCCATTCCTTTCCCTTGGGCAGCGATGGCAACTTTCTTCGTTCGTTACGTTCACCATGAGGTGTTGCGGCGTGCACCCAACGTGCGCAACGCAACCATCATCGGAGCAGGTTTTTCACTCCGGTGGTTTAGATTCAGAACCGGTGTCGACGGCGAGCCAGAAGCGTGGCACTCAACGAGAGAATCGCGATGGATGAAGGCTCGGGAATCAGATTGGCCGTAACCTGCACATTGTCCAGGCGCGCGCTCATGGTACCTACGCCGTCATTGGACCATGTCCCGCGGATCTGGATCTGGTTCGTATTGTCCAGGCCAAGCGCGGACAGGTCATACGATGCCTCAACCCAGTTGTTGATCTGCATCAACGAGAGTGTCGTTAACGGATTGAAGCCGCCACCATTGACAGCGTATTCCAGTGTCAACGTGCTGGGGCCGATCTGCTGGGCACTGACATTGGTGATGCGATAATCGAATCGAAGGACGACATTCTGATAGCCCGATGTGCTAACTGTCAGCAGCCAGTAATCCTCGGAGATAAGCGACCCATTCAGGACACCAACCGTCCACGCCGCAGATCCACCGGGAGTACCCCCGGGATGATTTGTACCATCGGCATCAATGAAATCGATGCCAACCTGACCATCCTGATCAATCAGCGAGCCACCGTCTTCAACGAATGTCAGGGTACCGCTGCCCTTGGTCGACAGCGTGGTGCCGTTGTTGTGGGTACCGATATCGTTGATGGTGAAAAGAGCAATGATTTCCGCCTGACTGGTCGCAGTACACAGGGCAATGACTGCGGCGGCTGAAAGGAAGCGATGCAAACGATGGGTGGATGTGATGAACATGATGCGCTCTCCTTTGTGAGGTGATATCTGAGGTCGAGGATAAGACATCGAGCACACGATGAGCCTTTGCCGGTGCATAACACGCGCACGGATCGCACTCCGGAACTCTTTGAATCATGGTTGGTCCGCCTCGAACGAGCGCAGTCACTGATCAGACAATTCGCCCGGAACAATCACCGGATCAATCGTTACCTGGACCTGACGCTCCTGTCGGGGATGGCGCATTCGCCACAGGAGTTGCTCAACTGCCCGCCGCCCCATCACTTCCGCGCCGATGTCGATCGTGGCGGGTCGGGGCTGCAAGCCTGCCAGAAAAGGAGTTTCGTTAGCCGCGGAGATAATCTGCACGTCCCGCCCGGGCGTTATGCCCTGGGCACGCAACGCGCGATAGGTGATTGCCGTGAGAAGGTCATCGGGAATGAACATGCCCGTGGCTCGCGGCGTCGACTGCTTCCATTCCGCAACGAGTGGATGAATCAGTTGCTCCAGTTCGTCAAACGACATGCCGGCAGGAGATTGTGCCGTGGCGTGCGAATGGGTCAGCATCTGCACCTTGACTCCCGCCTGAAACGCAGCGAACTGAAACGATTGCGTTCGCACACGGTAGGCGGGGTAGCAGCTGAATGGATTGAGATACGCCAACCGTTCATGGCCCTGCTGAGTGAGGTACTCGTACGCAAGCCGTCCAATCGCTTCGTTGCCTGGAAGAACCTGATCATTGGAAGGCGTAGTCTGCGACGTGACCCAGACGAGCGGAAACCGCTTGAGCCGTGTCCATAGTGGATCGGAAGGTTTGCGGCCGATGCCCAGCACGCCGTCCACGCGGTCCTCAGTAATGATCGGCGGCAGGCCATCTTCCTCGTTCACATAGGCAAAGAACATGTTCAGGCGATTCTGCGTGAGAGCGGAGGCGACCCCCTGAAGCTGGGCAGCCAGCACGCCCGCATGCAACCGATGCGCCTTGCCGAAAACCAGAAGGGCCACGTTTCCGGTACGGATGCCATGCTGGGCACGTGAGCGAGGCCCGCGGCGTCGCGTGGCCGGCGGCGGCTCATAGCCAACCTGCTTCATCGCCGCCCGAACCAGCCGCACCGTTTCCGGCGACACACCCGGATGCCCGTTCACAACCTTGGACACGGTCGCCTGCGATAATCCCGCCGCTTTGGCCACTTCGATCATCGACATGGCCTGATCATAACCAGGCCCATACAGGAATTTCAATAGTAATATTAGTTAAATATTTATCGCCATAAACTACTATTTATCAGAGCTTTACTATGAAAACACAATCATTTATAGAATTTTATTCGGAATATTTTTATCGCATTCCGCCCACACAGAAGCCACATGTCGGTGCAGGCTATACTGTTGGCACTTTCTCTCGGGGTTGTGCCATGTCCAGGCTTGCTTCCGCGTCCCGAAGTGACACGTTACGACAACGCCTTGTCGCAGCCTTCGATCACCCGATCCCGCAGTACGGCCTTTCGGCGTTTTATAAGTTCGCGCTGACACTGGCGGCGATGTTGGTCGTGATGCTGCCGCTGGTCTACATCGCGATCATGGCGCTCGTCGGCTACGGGGTGTACTACCATGCCGTGAACCACACCGGGCTGCTGACGGTGACAGGAACGCGCTACGTCCGGGCACGTGTGGCCTTGTTCTTTCTATACCTCGCGCCGATCGTGGGGGGCGTGCTGGTGATCGGCTTCATGCTCAAGCCGTTTCTCGCGCCGCGTCGGCCCCGCGATGTGGGCCCGACGCTGACGGCGAACGACGAGCCCCCGCTTTTCGATTTCATCGCTCGATTGTGCCGAAAACTCGGCGCGCCGTTCCCCCGGCGCATCGAGGTCAACTGCGATGCGAACGCGGCAGCGGGATTCCGGCGCGGGTGGCTGAGTCTCTTTTCCAACGACCTGGTGCTCGTCATCGGCATGCCCCTGGCGGCGAAACTCGATGTCGCCCAGCTCGCCGGCGTGATCGCCCATGAGTTCGGCCACTTTCGTCAGCGCACCACCATGCGGCTGTCCTACATCATTCGCTCGGTGAACGGCTGGTTCGCCCGCGTGGTTTACGAACGCGATAGTTGGGACGCCAGTCTCCACGAATGCTGCTACAGCGGTGTGTGGCAGCTTTCGGCGTTCTGCTGGCTGTTGCGCGGCTTCGTCTGGCTGACGCGGCGGATCCTCTGGGCCCTCATGATGGTGTCGCACACGATCACCTGCTGGCTCAGCCGGGAGATGGAGCTTGACGCCGACCGTGCCCAAGCGGTGATTGCCTGAGAATTTCGCCCAGACGATCGTCGATATCGCCCTGCTCAACAGCGTAACCCAGCACGCACTGAACAGAATGCAGTCCGAACTACCTGCGAACCATCTGTACGACGACCTGCCGCGCTACATCGCCAGCTCGTCGCACCTGATCACGCCGAACCAGCGGCGGGATTTTGAAATTTCGCTGTACAAGCAGTCCACCCAGTGGTTCGACACGCATCCATCGCCCGCCCAGCGGGTGGCCGCGGTGCGTCGGTTCGATGCGAAGGGTATCCTGCACGAGAGGCAGCCGGCGTCAGCTTAGTTTCAGAACTTCGAGCAGTTGTGCAAGGCTGTCACGCAGGCGTTCTACCGTACCCACCTCGGGGATGAGCTGGACCGGCACACGCTTGTCGCGACCGAGACACGCGCACGCGAACTGGATGCCGAAAGCGATCAACTGCATACGATGGTGCGTGTGCTGGCCACCATTTACAGCGCCAATCGGCCGCCACTGGTCGATGTGCGTCATTGCCGCCGCCCCGAGAACGCCAAAGCGGCGCTGGCGGAACTGAAACATATTCGTGACGAGTACAAGACACAAGCGCCCGCCTGGCGTCAAGCCCTGGAAACGTGGGACGAAGCGCGTGAGAAGCTGGAGCTGGCATCAGCGGTGTTGACGCTGCTGCAAGATGCGAAAATGCCGCTCACCAAAGAGCAGTTGCCCGACGGTTACGCCAGCGCTGCCGAGGCAGGGAATACTCGCGAGGAGTCGGAAAAACAGATCCGCGAATCCGAAGCGATGCTTGCCTCCTACGACCAGCTCACTTCGCAACGCATTGCGTTGGCGCTCTACCTGTCGCAGGCGCCTTCGGTCGCGCAGCGGTTGACTCGCCCCCTCGATGTGAAGCACGCTCAGGAGCTGCTGACGCGCTTGTCGCAGTTGTCGCTCCAGCACGCGGCGTGGCATGAGATCATTCAACAGGGAAGCACGCTGAGCATGTGCGACTACGCGCACAAAACGTTCGGCGGCAACATGCTCCTGGCGGGTGAACTTCGATCCATCAGCGACACGTTGCAGAGCAAGCTCGCCGCCTTCAGGAAAGCGATCGATTCCGTCCTGGGCGCGGAGGTCGACCCGTTGCACCAGTCGCCCGGGCCAGTCGAGGCGAACCAGCCGGACCGCGACACCTACGCCCTCGATGAACGTTCGCTCAAGGCTGCCGAATCCGACCCGGAAGCGCTCATGCCCGACATGCGTCCGATCAAGCGCTATGCCAACGCGCGGTTCGATCACCTCGCCGAACTGCTCACCATGGTCGAACAGGTTGAGACTGCCCTGAACCTGCCGCCGCTCGTCGATGCAACGTCGGAGCCATCGCGGCAAGTTCGATCCCGCGACTGATGCGGTTGTGCTATGCTTTTCGCTCCTCTTGAAGGAGAGACGTATGGCGATTTCGACGAAGCTGTTCGATCTGACGGGCAAAACAGCACTGGTCACCGGCGGCGCCAGCGGCATCGGGCTGGCGATCGCCATCGCGATGGTCGAGCATGGCGCGAAGGTGCTGGTCGGATCACGGAATATGGAGAAGGTCGAGGCGGCCGTGGCGGAACTGAACCGTCACGTGCAGACGCCCGATGATGAGCCGCTGGTGGGTGGTGTGTCGCTGGACGTCACCAACGACAACAGCGTGGAACACGCAGTACGCAAAGCGGTGGACCTGTTCGGTCGGCTGGATATCCTCGTGAACTCCGCGGGCGAGATGCTGCGGCGGCCGACGTTCGAACTCAAACCCGAGGACTTCAACCGCATTCATGAATCGCATGTCACCGGCTCGTTGCGCTGCTCGCTGGCGGCGGGCAAGATTTTCCGCGAACAGCACAGCGGCTGCATCATCAACATCGCTTCGATCAGCTCGTTCGTCGACCTGGTGGAAGTGACCGCTTACGCGGCTGCCAAGAACGCGGTGCTGGGCCTGACGCGCAGCCTTGCCAACGAATGGGCGAAGTACGGCATCCGCACGAACGCGATCGCTCCAGGGTTCATCCCCACGGACATCAACCGCAAAATGATCGAAAACACCGATCGCGGCAGGCGTATCATCGAGCACACGCCGATGGGCCGGTTCGGCAAGGCGGAGGAGGTGGCCGGGGCGGCTGTCTACCTTGCAAGCCCGGCAGCCAGCTTCGTCAACGGCCACACCATTGTGGTGGATGGCGGCTACCTGGCGTGCGGCATCGGCGACAGCGTCGCACCGTGGACGCAACAGGCAGACTGACGCTTCAGCTGGTCTCGGCTCCATCCCCCTGTCGCGCAGGCGGTGCGCCACCGAGCATGGCCATTCCTTGCGAAGGTCGGGTTGAGCGGCTACTTTCCTTCAGAGGGAAGAGAGACTTCCCCTACTGAAAACATGGCAATTGGTGGAAAGGTCCGCACGTGAGACATGGCGACTGGCGTTGGGCGGCGTTGGCCGCGTTGCCGTTGGTGTGGGGCGTTCGCGCGGAAGCCGAAAACCGGCCAGCGTATGACCCGCCGATCCAGCCCGCTTCGGATGAGCCGCTGAACGCCATGCGGCAGTTCAGTGTGCCTGGCGACCTGCGCATTGAACTTGTCGCCGCGGAACCGCTGCTAGCCAACCCGGTCGCGTTCTATATTGACAACCACCTGCGTTTCTACGTGGCGGAAACCTACCGGGCCGGCAGCGGGTTCGGTGTGCCAGACAACCGCGATCATCCCGACTGGGTCGATGCCGACCTTGCCGCGCGAACGGTGGAAGACCGCCTGGCCTACTACCTGAAGTACCGACCGCACTACGAGCAGCTCTACCGCAAGCACCACGATCGTGTTCGTTTTCTTTTCGACAGCAACGGTGATGGCACGATCGACCGCAGCACCGTTTTCGCCGATGGCTTCAACGACATTCTCGATGGCATCGGCTCTGGGGTGCTGGAATATCGCGGCAACGTCTATTACACCTGCATCCCCCACCTGTGGCTGCTGCGTGACACGGATGGCGATGGCGTAGCCGACGAACGCAAAAGCCTGCACTACGGCTACGGCGTGCGCACGGCGTTCTATGGCCACGACATGCACGGCCTGATCATGGGGCCGGACGGCAAGCTCTACTTCAGCATCGGCGACCGCGGCGCGCACGTGAAAACTGAAGATGGCCGCATCGTCGGTACTCCCGAAACGGGCAGTGTCTTTCGCTGCAACCCCGACGGCTCGGAACTGGAAGAGTTCGCCACCGGCCTGCGCAACCCACAGGAGCTGGCCTTCGACGCCTACGGCAACCTCTTCACAGGCGACAACAACTCCGACTCGGGCGACCGTGCCAAGTGGTATTACGTCGTGGAAGGGGGCGATCACGGCTGGCGCATGGCGGTGCAGTACCTGCCAGATCGGGGCCCATACAATCGCGAGCGCATCTGGCACCCGCGTCATCCCGGTCAGCCCGCATGGATCATTCCGCCGCTGGCCAACATCGGCAACGGGCCTTCAGGCGTGACCTATCTCGATGGCGAAAGCCTGCCGGGGCAGTATCGGGGCTCATTCCTGCTGTGCGACTTCCGCGGGGCGAGCAGTCACAGCGGTGTGCATCAGATTCGCATGAAGCCGAAGGGCGCGGGGTTTGAAGTCACGGAACTAAAGAACTTCGTCTGGGGCACACTGGCGACCGATGTGGACATGGGGACGGATGGCAACGTGTACATCCTTGACTGGGTGCACGGCTGGCGTGATCCGCAGCGCGGCCGCATCTACCGCGTGTATGACCCGAACCATCGGGGCTCGGAGCACGAGACGGAACTGCGGAACCTGATCGCCCAGGGAATGGCCGACTGTTCGCTTGATGCGCTCGCCGGGTTGCTGTCACATAGCAACATGCGCGTGCGGCGTGATGCGCATTACGAACTGGCGCATCGGGGGGAGCAGGCGGTCGCTATCTTGCGAAAGCTGACGGAGGATGCCTCCACGGCCCAGTTGGCACAAATCCACGCGGTCTGGGCACTCGGTCAGATCGCACGAGCGGGTTCACAGGCAGCGGCGGATGCTGTGGTACGGACACTCGCAGCAAGCGACGATGAGGTACGTGCTCAGGCCGCCAAGACAGTGGGTGAGCTGCGGCTGAAGACCACCGCGCCAACCCTGCGGAAACTGCTGAGCGACACAAGTCCGCGTGTGCGGTTCTTCGCGGCGATGTCGCTGGGCAAACTGGCAGACAAGGATGCGATCGCGCCACTCGTCCAGATGCTGCGTGAGAACGCGGATCAGGATGTCTACCTGCGGCACGCCGGCGTGATGGGGCTGGCGGGTATTGGTGATGTCACCGCCTTGCTGCGTCATGCAGAGGATGCTTCGCCCGCGGTGCGCATGGGTGTGCTGCTGGCGCTGCGACGGCTCGCACGGCCGGAGATCGCCCGATTCCTGCACGATGGCGAACCGCTGATCGTTGTCGAGGCGGCGCGGGCGATTCACGATGTGCCCATTACCGATGCGATGGACGATCTGGCGGGGTTGATCAACACACGGCCGATTACCGATGACGCCCTGCTGCGTCGCGTGCTCAACGCGAACTATCGTCTGGGCGGTGTGGAACGTGCCGCTGCACTGGCGATCTTCGCACGCAATAACGATGCCCCTGCGGATCGCCGGGCCGAGGCTGTCGAAATGCTCACGCACTGGGCGCAGCCATCCGCCCGTGATCGGGTGCACAACATGTGGCGGCCGATTGATCCGCGTCCGGCGCAGGAAGCAGTCGCAGCTCTGTCGCCGATCATCAACGAGTTGCTGCAAAGCAACGCAGAACCGGTGAGACGAAACGCGGTGCTGGCGGCGGCCCACCATCGGCTGCGCCACGCCGGTGACACCCTGCTGGCGATCGTGGTCGAGGGTCGCGGCCACGCAGACACGCAGGTGGCTGCATTGCAGGCACTGGCCACGCTCGAGCATCCGCGACTGGGTGAGGCTGTGCGTGCGGCGGTGCAGAGCAAGGCCGATGCGGTGCGAGGCGAAGGGTATCGGCAACTCGGCGCGATCAACCCCGTGGACGCCGTGGCCGCCCTGCGACAGGTACTTGATCAGGGCAACACCGCGGATCAGCGCAACGCCCTGAGCGCGCTGGCAGCGATGAAGGGTGCTGAAGCGGATCGCGTTCTGGCGGCGTGGATGGACAAACTGCTGGCGGGCGAGGTGGCCCCCGTGCTGCAACTGGATGTACTCGAAGCCGCTCAGGCGCGGAACACCCCGGAACTCGCATCACGCCTGAGCCGCTACCAGGCGTCGCTGGATGGCAATGACAGGCTGGCGCGGTTCCGGGTCGCGCTGCACGGTGGCAACGCGGACAATGGCCGACGCATCTTCTTCGAAAAGATCGAGGTCAACTGCCAGCGGTGTCACACCGTCGCCGGCAAGGGCGGCGGCGAGGTCGGGCCGGATCTGACGAAAATTGGCGCGCTGCGCGATCGCGATTACCTGCTGCGGGCCATCGTCGACCCCAACGCCGACATCGCCGACGGTTATGAGTTCCTGACCGTCCAGACCACGTTCGGCGATGTGATCAACGGCCGATTCGTGAGCGAAACGGAAACCGAGCTGCGCCTGAACGTGGCGGGTGAGGGCGAGGTGGTGATCGCCCGGGAGGACATCCACGAGCGCAGCGGCACGCAGTCGTCCATGCCGACCAACCTGATCGACATGCTCAAGCCGACCGAATTGCGTGACCTGGTCGAGTTTTTGGCACAGCAGAAAGGCGGCGAACAGACGAACCATTAGTGGCTGTCCGCCGGTTCGCCGCTTAACAGGCCGTCGACCCGCACACCCCGCCCTGCTGTTGGTATCATTCCCGCCATTGCCCGCCCCGTGCGGGCGTCCCCAGGCTTGATCCCTCCTCCGGAGATTCCCTTATGCAACTGCTTGAAGCTCTGGCCGTCACCCCGGGCATTCCCGGCCGGGAACATCGCGTTCGCGACCTCATCCTGCGGGAAACGCAGGGCCTGTTTGATGAAACACGCATCGACCCGATGGGCTCGCTCATCTGCATCAAAAAGCCCACTCGGCCCAGCGACAATCCACTGCGCATCATGCTGGCCGCCCATATGGACCAGATCGGCTTCATGGTCCGCCACATCGACGACAAGGGCTTCCTCCGCGTCAACCCCGTCGGCGGGTTCGATACACGCAACCTCTTCGCCAGGCTGTGCACCGTCTGCACCGATGTGCGCGATCCGGCCAGTGACCTGCCGGGTGTCATGAACCCGGGTGTCCGCCCCACCCACATCGCCACCGATGAAGACCGCAAAAAGGTGCCCGACATCAGCGACTTCGTCATCGACCTGGGCCTGCCCGCCGAGGAGGTGAAGGCCAAGGTGAAAATCGGCGATATGGTGGTGCTCAACGCACCGGTCGTGCATGTGGGCAACACCGTTGTGTCGCAGTGCATGGACAATCGCGTGGCCTGCTGGATCGCCATCCGCGCGCTGCAGCAGCTCAGGGACCACGCCTGCGAGATTCACTGCGTCTTCACGGTGCAGGAGGAAGTGGGCCTGCGCGGCGCGGGCACAAGCGCTTACGCGGTGAAGCCTGACATTGGCATTGCGATCGACACTACGCTGTGCGTCGACACACCGGGCGTGCCCGATGAACAGCGCGTCAGCATCCAGGGCGCCGGTGCCGGCCTGACGGTGATGGACTCATCCTTCATCAGCGACCTGGAGCTGTACGAGGAGTTCGAACGCGTCGCGAAGGAAAACAACATCAAGTACCAGCGGTCCATCCTGCCCCGCGGCGGCACCGATTCAGGTACCATCCAGCGTGCCGGGGCCGGTACCCGCGTCTTCACGCTCTCCTGCCCCACGCGCTACATCCACACCGTGACCGAAATGGTCCACAAGGACGACCTGTACGCCTGCCGCGACCTGCTGGCCGCCTACCTCGCCCAGGCGAAGCGATGAGGGCCGATGTTACTCGGCCCCTCTCCCGGAGGAAGAGGGTGTTATGGACTCCCCCTCTCCCCCTGGGAGAGGCCCGGTTGAGGGCGAAGGTCCCCACGGCGCTCGACAGCGAGCAGGCGGACACACTACCCCCACTGCGGGTATAATGCCGCACAGCATCTCACGGGGTGTAGCTCAGCTTGGTAGAGCGCCTGGTTTGGGACCAGGAGGCCGCAGGTTCAAATCCTGTCACCCCGA
>CALKHT010000070.1 GCA_937988825.1 uncultured Phycisphaeraceae bacterium | reverse complement strand
GTCCTGTCAGTGCGTCAGGCCGGTCAGCCGTTCAGCCGCCAGGGCGGTCTGCTCGATAAGGGTGGCGATGGTCATGGGCCCGACGCCGCCCGGCACGGGGGTGATGAGCGACGCCCGGGCCGCGGCCGGCTCGTAATCGACATCGCCCACGTTGCCCTCGTTGTAGCCCGCATCCAGCACCACAGCCCCTTCCTTGATCCAGTCGCCCTGCACGAAGCGAGGCCGGCCAACTGCTGCCACCACGATATCCGCCTGCCGCACGATCTGCGGCAGGTTCCGCGTGCGCGAGTGACAGATGGTGACGGTGGCGTTGCGGGCCAGCAGCATCATGGCCATAGGCTTGCCGAGGATGGGGCTGCGGCCGATGACCACGGCATGCTGACCGGTGGGGTCGACCTTGTATTCATCCAGCAGCCTGATCATGCCCGCTGGGGTGCAGGCACCGAAGCCTGGCAAATCGAACGCTGCCGCGCCGAAGCTGTAAATCGTGACACCGTCGACGTCCTTGGCGGGGCTGATCGCCTCGAAGGCGGCCCGCTCGTCGATGTGATGCGGCACCGGATGCTGCAGCAGGATGCCGTGTACCGCCGGATCCTGGCTCAGTTCGGTGATCCGGGCGACCAGTTCCTGCGTGCTGATGCTGGCCGGCAGTTCCACGCGCAGCGAACGCATGCCGACCGACTCGCACCGGCGGCGCTTCATCCGCACGTAGGTGACCGACGCGGGGTCATCCCCCACCAGCACGGTCGCCAGACACGGCTGCACCCCGGTTTTCTCGATGATCGTCTTCACACGCTGGGCGGTCGCTTCGAGGATGCGATCCGCCACTGCCTTACCGTCCATGATGGTTGCTGCCATGGCGGGATTATACGGCCACGGCGGCATCGCGGCAGGCGGTTACTGCCCGATCGCTCACCGTGTCGCAGGGATACAATGCCGCCATGCAGGCAGTGATCCTTTCCATTGGCGATGAACTGGTTCTGGGGCAGACGATCGACACCAACAGCGCCTGGCTCAGTGCGCAACTGGCCCGGCTGGGCATTGGCACGCTCTACCACCACACGGTGGCAGACGACCTGCCCGCGATTCGGGCGGCACTGGAGGATGCGGCGAAGGCAGCGGAACTGGTGCTGGTCACCGGCGGGCTGGGGCCAACCGAAGACGACCTGACCCGTCAGGCGCTGGCTCAGGCGATGGGCGTTGAGCTGGTACTCAATGAGGAGAGCCTGGCGCAGATTCAGGCCCACTTCGCCCGGCGACAGCGCAAGATGGGCGATCGCAACCGCGTGCAGGCGATGCAGCCGGCCGGGGCGCGCATGATCGAGAACACCGCCGGCACCGCCCCGGGTATCGCCGCCCAGTTGGGGCAGGCCCGCGTCTACGTCATGCCCGGCGTGCCCGTCGAAATGCGGATCATGTATGAGCGCTCGATCGCGCCGGAACTGGATGCGAGCATGGCTGGCCGGGCGTCGATCCTCACCACCACAATCAACACCTTCGGCTGGGGCGAAAGCGCGGTGGCCGATGAACTGCGCGATCTGCTGACGCGCGATCGCAACCCGCGTGTGGGCACGACCGTATCACGCGGGCTGGTGTCGCTGCGCGTCCGCAGTGAGTTCACCAACGGTGATGATGCGGCCCGGCATCTGGAGGAAACCGCACGACTGATCGAGGAAAAGCTCGGCCCAATCGCCTTCGGCCGGGATGAGACGACATTACAGGAAGCCCTCGTAACCCTGCTGAAGGAGCGGGGACTGAAGCTGGTGACGGCTGAAAGCTGCACCGGGGGGATGCTCGGCGGCATGATTACCGATGTGCCCGGCTCAAGCGCGGTCTACGAAGGCGGCTGGGTCACCTACTCCAACGCGATGAAAACCGCGGAGCTGGGCGTCAGTGAAGACCTGCTCACCCAGCACGGGGCAGTGAGCAAACCCGTTGCCTGTGCGATGGCGCAGGGGGCGCTGGCACGCAGCAGTGCGGACGTCGCGCTGGCGATCACGGGCATCGCCGGACCGGGCGGTGGCACACCCGAAAAACCCACGGGCACCGTCTACATCGCCCTGGCGGATCGTTCCATCACTCGCGTGATGCGCTATATCTTCCCCGATGGCCGAGACTTCGTCCGCGACTGTGCCGCACGTTGCGCCATGGCAATGCTGCGGCTGCACCTTCTGGGAGCGGACCTGCATACCATTCGCTGGGGAGAGGAAGTGTAACACCCCACCGGACGCAGGAATCGCAGTGATCCACTCACTTTGACGATGATGATTGCCGGCCGGAGCTTTTGTCTGGTCTGGAGCCGCTCATGCCTCTATTGTCAGTACCGCCAACAGGACGCATCGACATCCACAGTCACATTCTACCCGGCCTGGACGATGGCTGCCGCGACCTGAATGAGAGTCTGGCATGCGTGCAACGGCTGCGCGAGGCGGGGTTCGTGGGCTCCATCTGCACACCGCACGTCTGGATCGACATGTTTCCCGACAACGTGCCGCAGCGCATCGCGGCCGAAACGCAGCGTCTGCAGCGCGAACTCCACGACCGCGGCATCGACTACACCCTCTGGCCCGGGGCTGAGGTGCGGCTCTACGATGGCATCATCGACTGGTTCAAAGCGTATGGCGTGCCCACGTTGGCCGAATCGCGATGTGTGCTGGTCGACTTCTGGGATCAGGTCTGGCCACGCTGGGCGGAATCGGTCTTCGGCTGGCTGCTCGAACACGACTATCAGCCCATCCTTGCGCATCCCGAGCGCATGCCCGCCCGGCAGAACCTCGATGCCCACCTGGCAAAACTCGAAGCCATGGGCGTCTGGCTGCAGGGCAACGCTTTATGCATGACCGGTGAGGAGGGCTACCACGCTGACCACTTCGTGCGGCAACTGCTCGCTCAGAACCGTTACAAACTTATCGCCCTGGATATGCACCGCCCCGAAACTCTCGATGCGCGGCTGGACGGCCTGACCCTCATCGAAATGGAACAGGGCAAGGCAACACTGAGCCGCCTGATCGAACAGGCGCCGCGCGAGCTGGTGCTGGCAGGTGTGCTGCGCACTGATGAAGCGCCGCAATCGCGCCAATGACCCAGCCACCACTGTGTGGCGGGGCTTCGCGCTGGTTTATTTTGGCGGGGCGAGGTGACGCTGGGCGACCTTGACCTGGATTTCCTTCTTTGCTTCGGCGTTATCGATAGGGGCTACGGTCAGGGTGACGGTGTCGCCGGGGCTGCGCTGGCGGATGGTGCGCAATAGTTCATCGCGGTAGCGGACCGGCTGACCGTCGATCGCGGTGATGATCATGTCACGGCTGAGCTTTGCTTCGGCGGCAACACCCTTGACCACGGCGGGGACAAGGCCCTCAGCACCAGGACCGAAACGAGCGATGTAGTCGGCCGACTGCTCCCACAGTTCCTCGACCGCCAGGTTCAGCGTGGGCGTCACCGCATCGGTGCGTTCAGCGAGCAGGCGTGCAATCGGCTGAGGCGGGATGACAAACGCCAGCCCGGTGTGGGCGTTGTTGTGGATCATCAGCCCACACTGGTTGCCGATGACGTAGCCACGGTGATCGACCCAGCATCCGCCGGAGCTGCCGTGCGGGGCAGCACCGCGCACGGTGTAGGCATAAACGTACTCAGCATATCCGGGCAGATATTCATAGCTGGGCGTGGCGCGGGCGACGCGGCCGTGCATCACCACACCGTGACGGAACATCGGTGTGCCAAAGACGAAGACATCCTCACCCAGTTGCGGCGATCGCTTGGCCACCTCCAGCCAGGGATAGCGTGCATCGGCCGGCCCATCGACGTGCAGCAGCGCCAGGTCATGGCCGATATCGACCGCGACGATCTTCGCCGGCAATCGGCCCGCCACGGGCGAGACAATTTCGATCGACTGGCCCTCGGGCCGACCCGCGAAGATGTGAGCCGCGGTCACCACGTAGCCCTGCGGATCAGCGAACCAGCCCGAACCTTCCAGCCGCCCCGCCACCAGCACCTCAACCGATGCACGCTGCACGCGTTCATACACCGATACGCTCGGCCCTGACTGCAACGCACCGCAGCCGGTGAGCGTGAAAACCGCAAGCAGCATCATGAGAACAACGAAACGGCGGGAACTGGCGTGATTCATGACGGCATTGTGGCGGCAGGACAGGGCCTTTTCAACAAACACAAGTTCCCGTCATTCTTTTAGAAATTCTGAAGCAGCGACACGACAGCCGCCCGGCCGGCGATGTGCCCCGTGGCCCATGCCCACTGGAAATTGAACCCGCCGATGCGGCCGTCACAATCGAGCATTTCACCCACGAGGTAGAGACCCGCCGCGCAACGCGACGCCATCGTGCGATAGTCGATCTCATTCAGCGGCACACCGCCGGCGGTTACTTCCGCGTAGTTCCAGCCACGATCCTGCTGCACATCCAGCACCAGCGCGGTCAGGGCGTGTACGAGCGTGCGACGACGATCGCGCGGCAACTGCCCCAGCGTTTCGCCCGGCTGCAGGCCAACGTGCTGACACAACACCTCGGCCAGTCGACGCGGCAGGTGCTCGGCGAGCAGCGTCACCACCGGCCGGCGCGGCTGACGCTGGCCCGATTCAATCAGCATGCGCTCAACTGATTCAAACGTTTCGCCCGGGAAAAACGAAACCACAAGGCGCGGCGAACGTCCCTCCGCGTGGGCGATCACCCAGTGTCGGCTGGCATCCATCACCACCGGGCCGCTGATCCCGAAATGTGTCCACAACAGGCTGCCGGTGCGCCGGTCAATCAGTTTGTTATCAGTAAAAGTCCACAGCTCCGCTTCGTGCGACACACCCGCAAGCTGCATGTGAAACATCGTCGGCTGCAACACCAGCGGCACCAGTGCGGGGTAGGTGGGTGTGACTGTATGCCCCAGTTGCGCGACGAAGCGCCAGCCTGCGCCATCGCTTCCGGTGCGCGGCAGCGAGCGTCCGCCCGTTGCGAGAACCAGCCGCCGGGTGATGAGCGTTCCGTGCGTGTGATCGATATGCCAGCAATCTTCGCTGCGCCGCACCGCGCGCACACGATGATCGGTCAGCAGCTCCACGTTCAGCTCCCGGCAGCGACGCAGCAATGCATCGAGCACCGTGCGGGCACTGTCGGTCACGGGGAACAGCTTGCCCGTCTCCTCGCGTTTGAGCTGCACGCCCAGCGTTTCAAACCATCGCACGGTCGCGCGTTCGTCGAATGCCCGAAGGATGTTGCGCACGATGTTGCGCGGGCCGTTGTAGTCATCGGGGCTGACTCGGTCGTGCGTGACGTTACATCGTCCGCCGCCGGATACGAGAATCTTCGCTCCGACTTTCCTCGCCCCATCGAGCAGCACGATGCGCAGGTTCGTGTCGCGCTGCAGGGCTGCCTCACCGGCGAAGATGGCACACGCCAGCCCCGCCGCCCCCGCGCCGACGATGGCGATGTCAGTGGAATCGGCCGCGTTCGCCATGTCGTGCGTCGCTCAATAAGGCCCGCGGATGTGAGCCGCGACCTTGTCGCGGTAGAACTGGCGCAGCGCCGCGTGCAGGTCCTCATCAAGCGGCTGCAACATGCTGGCGAACGCGTTGTCACGCGTCTGCTCGGGCCGGGAGGCGCCGGGGATCACCGTCGTCACCGCATCGAAATCCAGAATCCACCGTAGGGCGAACTGCGCCATCGTCATGCCCGCCGGCACCATCGGCTTCAGTTCATCCGCCAGATCGACGCCCAGCTCAAAGGGCAGCCCCGCGAAGGTTTCCCCCACACTGAACGCCTGACCGTCACGGTTGAACGTGCGATGATCCTGCTCAGCGAAGGTGCTCTGCTTCGTCAGCTTGCCTGACAGCAGCCCACTTGCCAACGGCAGCCGAACGATGATGGCAACCTTCTTTTCCTTCGCCTTGTCAAAAAGCACATCAATGGGCTTCTGCCGGAAGATGTTGAAGATGATCTGCAGAGAGGATGCCCCCTTCTCGATGCACAGCAGCGCCTCGTCCATCGATTCGACGCTGGCGCCATACTGGCGAATCTTGCCCTGCTGCTGCAGCTTTGCCAGCCACTGCCACGGTTCATCGCGCTGCATCCAGCGCATCGGGATGCAGTGCAGCTGCATCAGGTCGATCGTTTCGACACCCAGCCGCCTGAGCGATTCCTCGGTGTTGCCGGCGAACTGCTCGAAGCTGTAGCTGTCGGGGTAACCCTGCCGCCTGCCCAGCTTGGTGGCGATGAAAATGTTTGGATCGGGCCGTTCCCTGAGGAATCGGCCGATGAGTGTCTCGCTGCGGCCGTGGCCGTAGATGTCCGCCGTGTCGAAGAAGGTAACGCCCGCATCATACGCGGCGTGCAGCACCGCCATCGCCTGCTCATCGGTCACCTGCCCCCACTCGTTGCCACCGAGCTGCCAGCAACCCAGACCGATTTCCGATACACGCCGATCGCTGCCGTTGAAGGTTCGTGTGTTCATACGGCAGATGATACCGGAAGCTCAGCACGGCGGGACAGTCGGTTCGGGGTGGAACGGGTGTCTCGTCCGTCGTTTCGCCGAAGGCGAAAGCCGTTGGGGATGTACTTCCGCCCGGTCACGCTGCCCGCTGTTTCACCCCGCTGCGCATAATCTGCATCAGTTTCATCGCGTTGAACGGCGCGTGTACCTTGGCATCGTTATCGAAATAGACATACGCATCACGCGTCTTGCGCCGCGGCGGCTTCAGCGAGGTGATCCGCACCGCATCGGCTGGTTCTGATCCCGACTGCCAGGCGCGCAATCGCTCAGCCCATTTTTCCAGCTCCTCATCCGAATACCCGCTGGCGTACAACTCCGTCGCTCCGTGCAGACGCAGGTAAACGAACGGTCCGGTCACCTCCTCGGCGTAGGGCCAGCGCTTGGCGCCCTGCGACATCACCCACACCAGATGATGCCGACGCAGCTGCCGAATGAACTCTTCGTGGAAGAAGCTCTTGTTCCGCACCTCGATCGCGTATCGCAGCGGCCGATCCGCATCGGTGGTCGTCCAGGCCCGGCCTTCCATCCACTCGTCATGCTTCTTCGCCAACTCGGCCGCCTCCTGTGTGGTGCGCGGCAGCTTCTTAAAGAATGTCTCAAATCGGGCCGCGTCATACGTCATGTTCGGCGGAAACTGCCACAGGATCGGCCCAAGCTTTTCCTTCAGACACAGAATCCCTGATGCGAAAAAGTTCGCCAGCGGGCTGCCCACATTGCTCAGCCGTCGCAGATGTGTGATGTAGCGACTGCCCTTGACCGAAAACACAAAATCGTCCGGCGCCTGCTCGTACCAGGACTGATAGCTCGTCGGCCGCTGCAGGGAATAAAACGAACCGTTGATCTCGATCGAGTTGACCTTCTCACTGGCGTAACGCAGTTCGCGCTTCTGCGGCAGATCCTCCGGATAGAACGTCCCCCGCCACCCCGCATACGTCCACCCTGAAATCCCGATGCGCAGATCCATAACATTCACCCGCATAAAAACCCCCTCTCCCCAAAGGGAGAGGGGGGATTGGCCGCATGGTGATTGATCGCTTGGATCGCGTCAGGTCGCCGTGGGCGGGGTTGTATCGGTACGTTCACCGCCAAAGTGACGATGGAGTCGGCGGTAGTGGTGAGTTTCGGTGAGGCTGCTGACGTCCTCGGGCGTGCCGAGGTAGCCACCGCTCATCGCCGCCAGCGCGCCCAGCAGCATCGCAATGAACGCCGCCCAGGCCACGCCAGCCGCCCTGTCAGCCGTTCGCTGCGTTTCAGGTGATTGCAGCATCTCCTGGACATCCTGCTGGTCTGTCTGCTGAGCGGTCTGTTCGATCTGCTGCATCTGCTGCTCGCCCTCGCGCGTCTGGGCCATGCCCGTGGCTGCGCCGAAAAGCTGGCCCATGGCCGTGCCCGTCAGCAACAGCGATGCGACGATGATCAACCCCCACGTCGCCACACCGTGCAGCATGGAGTCGATCGAGCGCGGCACGCCCGCCAGTCGCCCCGCCACCAGTCCGCCGACAAACAGCGCAATGATCACCGACACGATGTACCAGATGCCCGCGCCCCAGCCCCAGCCTTCCGCCGAGCCTGGATCATTGACATCAAACATCGTCAGCCCCACTGCACCGCCCAACAGCAGCAGCAGCGTCAGCGTGGCGAATGCGACGACAAATCCCGCAAAAATTGCCCCCCAGCTCACCCGCAGAAATCGCTCCAGCGACCAGCCCCGATGCACCGGCTCCGAATGCGACGCATCATGAATCGGAATGTTTTCAGCCATCGTACACCCCTGCCTTTCCGTTGCGGTTCCCAACAACCGCAAGACCCTTTGTCATGCGGCCTTTACACATGAATTGATAGCGCACCACCCACACCAAACCTTCTCAGCCACCGCCTGATTCCCCTATCCGTGAATGGAGCATCCTCGTTTCCCATGACACGCCTCCGCAAACAGTGGCTTTTGCCTGCGCGACATTCTGGAGGTGGAGCCGCACGCACGACGCGTGGATGTGACGCCGTAAAGCGACATGTCGCGTCGCTTCATCAATGCGCATCGTGCCTTTCACTCGTTGGGTTCATTGGTATCATCCCCCACCATGAGCGAATCAACCTTGCGGATTGGCATCATCGGTGGATCGGGGCTGGGACAGGCACTCGGGGGCGAAGCGGGTGAGCAGCGCGTGGTGGAGACGCCGTTTGGACTGGCGTCCTCGCCGATTGTGCTCACGCAATGGCAGGGTGTGGAGGTGGCGATCCTGCAGCGGCATGGACCGGGACATATCTTCAATCCGTCGCAGGTGCCCTATCGGGCCAACATCTTCGCGATGAAGATGCTCGGCGTGACACACATCATCGCCTCGGGCGCAACCGGCTCATTGCGCGAGCACATTCAGCCGGGCGATCTGGTCATCGCTGACCAGGTGATCGACAAGACATACAAGCGGCCCAACACGTTCTATGAACACGCGGCTGTCCACGTGGAGATGGCCGAACCCTTCTGCCCGGTGATGCGGCGGTGGCTGCTGGCGGCGGCTAAGCGGCTGGGCGACAAAGGCCCGCGCGTCCACGATGGCGGCACGTATATCTGCATGGAAGGCCCCGCCTTCTCCACCCGGGCCGAGAGCCTCATGCACCGCAGCGACGCCTTCGCCGGCGACCTCATCGGCATGACCTGCATGCCCGAAGCGAAGCTCGCCCGGGAGGCGGAGATTGCTTACGCGCTGATCGGCCTGCCCACCGATTACGACTGCTGGCGGCCGCACGACCCGAACAAGCCGCAGCAGGACCTGCTCAGCGAGATCATCGGCAACCTGCAGCGTGCCAGCCAGGCAGGCATCGATCTCATCAAGGCTGCCCTGAGCGATGTAACCATGCTGCGCGAAACGCCCAGCCCGGCGCACGATGCGCTGAAGCTCGCCATCTGGACGGATAAAACGAAGATCCCCCGCGAGGAAGTCGACCGCCTGCAAACCCTCTGGGGCCGCTACTTCCTCTGATCTGAACATGCCCCCCGAAGCCCACGCACGCAGTGCGTGGGACCAAACCTCCCCGGGAAACCTCAGGCGCTCTCCCCATTCTTATCCGGCTTGCCCGCATCCCCGGCTGCCCTGTCTCCATTTCCGTTCGACGGGCGCAGGCTCTGCCCGGCGGCGTCCTGCTGGCGCGCCTTCTGATCCGCCAGTTCACGTCGATTGATGGCGGTGTCGCGAGGGAAATCGAAGGACAGACGCACCTTGTCCCCGTGGATATCGACCACGCGGATAACGCCCAGGGGGTTGCGAGGGTCGCCGATGACCACTTCCTCACCGACGCGACGAGTCAATGCGAGCATCGCAGGCACTCCTTGCCTGAAGACGAAACGAAACAAGTGCGTGACGCATGGTTCGGCTGACGCGTCGCACGACGCCGGGGCGCACGACGTCGGAGCATTCTGCCGGGCCACGTCATTTCAGAGGACCTGTTCCACGGCCACGACTTCGGGAATCTTTTCAACGAGATTGCGTTCGATGCCCATCTGCAGGGTCATGTTGCTGGACGGGCATCCCACGCACGCGCCGTGCAGGCGGATTCGGACGACGCCGGCGTCGGTCACTTCGACCAGCTCGACGTCTCCGCCGTCCGACTGCACCGCCGGCCGAATCATGTTAAGGACCGACTCGACGCGGTCGTACACGCTGGGCTGGTTGGGGGCGGTTGACTGATTCATGTCGCATCCTGCGAGAGACGAGCGGCGGGTCGGTAAAAACCCGACCATACGTATGATATGACAGCACACCCCATTTGGGAAGTGGGGCACTCCAAAAGAAGCTCTGCCACGCAGTGGCTGGGTGTAACTCCCCGTTTACCAGCCACCTTCCCTTCCCCATTCCCCGCCTACAATAGAACGCCCACAACGCGACTAACGGCGTCGCTCCGGAGGCCCCTCAGCATGCCTCCTCTTCGCCGCAGTCGCCGCCGGCCCATACGGTTTGACTTGCCTTGGCGCGACTGATATTCTTCTGACCGCTGCCGGCGTCTGGCGGTTGCGGTAGGCGCTGACAGACACCTGGGACTGTGTTCGGGCAGGGGCGCGGAATGGTTGTTCGTCGCCGTTTCCGACGCCCCTTGTCAATCGGGGTTGGCCTGGTCGCGGGCCTGTCGGGCGTCGGGCCCGAATCGGGCGACGGTGATCTCAGGGCCGACGCCACCCTAGCTCAGTAGGTAGAGCACACCCTTGGTAAGGGTGAGGTCGTGGGTTCGAGTCCCATGGGTGGCTTTCTCAGCCGGCGCCAGACCCGGCCTGGAGGGGTGCGGATTGCCGGCCCGTGCGATGCGCGGAGCCGTGCCCACCGGCCAAGCAATCGGTTGGTTGTCGGCACAGGCCGACTTGCGTTACGATAAGCGTTTTGGCCTGAGCTATCGGTGGCTCAGGTCTGTGACAGGATTCGTTTTCAGTTCGAAAACCCAAGTTTCCGTTTTCGGGTCCCGGACCCACAGTCAAGCCCCAATGGGCGGAGGTTAGCATCCGATGGCTAAAGGCGTATTTGAACGTACCAAACCACACGTGAACGTTGGCACCATCGGCCACGTCGACCACGGGAAGACCACCCTTACCGCAGCCATCACCGCCGTGCAGGCCGCCAAGGGGCTGGCGACCTACAAGCCGTACGACGAAGTGGCCAAGGCTTCGGAATCCGATGGTCGCCGTGACCCGACCAAGATTCTGACCATCGCCACCAGCCACGTGGAGTATGAGTCGGCGAACCGCCACTATGCTCACGTCGACTGCCCCGGTCACGCCGACTTCGTCAAGAACATGATCACCGGTGCGGCTCAGATGGACGGCGGCATCCTGGTGGTGTCGGCGGCTGACGGCCCCATGCCCCAGACCCGCGAGCACGTGCTGCTGGCCCGTCAGGTGAACGTGCCCAAGCTCGTCGTCTTCCTCAACAAGGTCGACCTGGTCGATGACCCCGAACTGCTGGACCTGGTCGAGATGGAAGTGCAGGAGCTGCTGACCAAGTACGGCTTCGAGGAAGACACCCCGATCATCCGTGGCGCTGCCTTCCCCGCACTGCAGAACCCCACCGATCCGGAAAAGTCCAAGTGCATCCAGGACCTCATGGACGCGCTGGACTCCTGGATCCCCGTGCCCGAGCGCGATGTCGACAAGGACTTCCTGATGTCCATCGAAGACGTCTTCTCGATCAAGGGCCGTGGTACCGTGGCGACTGGCCGTATCGAACGCGGTCGCGTCAAGGTCGGCGACACCGTCGAGATCGTCGGTCTGCGTGAGACGCAGAAGACCACCGTCACCGGCGTCGAAATGTTCAACAAGACGCTGGATGAAGGTCTGGCGGGCGACAACGTCGGCTGCCTCCTGCGTGGTATCGAAAAGAACCAGGTGGAACGCGGTCAGGTGCTCGCCAAGCCCGGTTCGATCACCCCGCACACCAAGTTCAAGGCGCAGGTCTACGTGCTGACGAAGGAAGAAGGCGGCCGCCACAGCCCGTTCTTCTCGGGTTACAAGCCGCAGTTCTACTTCCGCACGACCGACGTGACCGGCTCGATCCAGCTCCTGGGCGGTGCGGAAATGTGCATGCCCGGCGACAACGTCGAGATCGAAGTGACCCTGGGCAAGCCCATCGCTATGGAACCCGAGTCGCGCTTCGCTGTTCGTGAAGGCGGCCGCACCGTCGGTTCCGGCGTCGTCACCGCGATCATCGAGTAATACGAATCATCAGGGGCGCGGTCCGCGAGAGCGGGCCGCGTCCATTCCACAGAATTGAGGCTTTGAATCATGGCTAAGAAGGCCGAAGCAGTTGAATACGTCTGGCTTCAGTGCACCGAAACGGGTGACCTGAACTATCGCACGCCGGTCAACGTGAAAGGCGGGATTCCTGAGAAGCTCAAGGCGGGACTGAAAAAGTACTGCCCGAGACTTCGGCGGCATACCCTCCATAAGATCAAGCGCAAGTAAGCGCCCGAACCTGTCAATTGACGGGAGGTTACGGCAGTAGCTCAATTGGTAGAGCAGTGGATTCCAAATCCACCGGTTGGGGGTTCGAGTCCCTCCTGCCGTGTTCTGCGGCCGGGCCGCTGCTGCTGAGCCGCCGCCTCTTGATCGTGACGCATTTATGAACCAGCAAGTGAACCAACCCGCGGACAGCCGATCTGCGAGCAGTCTTCGCGCAGGCGAGGAAGCTCAGCTTTCGTTCTGGCGGTATAAGCCGGGCCAGGGCTACTGGACGCGGACGCTGTCGTTTCTGGGCATGATGACGATCGCTGCTGCCGGCGCGGGTTGGCTGTGGCGGGAACTGAACCAGGTCCACCTCTACGTACAGGCCGCCGTTGCCGGGCTGGTCCTGTTCGGGACGTTCGGCCTGGGCTGGTACATCTTCAACAAGCCCCGTGTGGTCGACTTCCTGATCGCCACCGAGGCCGAAATGAAGAAGGTCAACTGGCCCACCCGTCGCGAGGTGATCGGTTCCACCTGGCTGGTGATCGCCGGCACGATCATGATGGCTTTGGTGCTTTTCGGCATCGACGTCGTCTTCAGTTACTTCTTCCAGTTCATCAAAGTCATTCAGGTTGAATAGTTTGCCCGCGATTGTCGCGTCTCCGACTCGCGTCCGCGGAAGGATATAGTTTCATGTCCGACGAACAGACGGTAACAGACCAGATCCAGCCCGATGAGCCCATAATTACGCCGGGCATGAACTGGTTCGTGCTGCGCGTGGCCTCCAACAAGGAGGACTCGGTGCGTGAAACCCTTTTGCGCAAAATCAAGATTGAGGGCTTCACCCACCTGGTCAATCGCATTCTGGTGCCCACCGAGAAGACCAAGCAGATCAAGGGGGGCCGTCAGAAGATCGTCGAGAAGAAGCTCTACCCGGGCTACGTCTTCGTTGAGATGAAGCTTGAAGAAGACGGCCGCATTCCCCAGGATGTCTTCTTCCTCATCAAGGAGACGACCGGGGTGGGCGACTTCATCGGCACGGCCGGCCGGCCCAGCCCGATGACCCTGCCCGAGATCGAAAAGATGCTCGCCGCCTCCAAGCCCGCCGATGAGGCGCCGCAGGTCAAAATGGAGTTCCAGAAGGGCGACCACATCAAGATCAAGGAAGGCCCCTTCGAGAACATGGAAGGCACCGTCGACGAGCTGCTGCCCGATCAGGGCAAGGTGCGCGTCATCGTCACCATCTTCGGCCGCGCGACTCCGATCGAGCTGGAATACTGGCTCATCGAACGGGCCGACGAATAGCACCACCCTCCCCCACCGAAAATCACGAACCCACGGGTCTGATGCCCGTGGGTTTGTTGTTTTGGAGCCACGAATGCACGGAGGATTTACGAAGCAACACGACTTACCGTCACCGCAGATCATCAATCAAACGCCACGCACACAACATGTCGATGATCACGCGTGATCCGCCCCTCACCCTAACCCTCTCCCGCAGGGAGAGGGGGTTCATGCACCTCTTTTTCTGGGAGAGGCAGGGTGAGAGCGAACGTTCACGGGCGAACGCGTCCACCAGTCGCTCCTCTGCTTCACTACATCACCCCACCGCCAGATCGCCCAATCACCCTCCCCTTTCCCGCCAGGCTCGGTTGATCCAGCCGCCGCCGATAAGTTCATCCTCGCGGTAGCAGACCACGGCCTGGCCGGGGGTGACGGCTGCGAGTGGTTCATCAAAGGTGACGGTCAGGGAATTCTCGCCTGTCGCTCGCACCGTACCGGGGACGGGCTGGCTGTTGTAGCGCACCTTGATCGTGCAGGGCATCGGGTCGTGCGGCGGGTCGATCAGCCAGTTGGTCTGATCGGCATCCAGACGATCGGTGAGCAGGTCTTCCTTCGAGCCAACGGTAACGGTGTTGGCGACCGGGTCTTTGTCAATGACGTAGATTGGTCGCCCCACCGCCACGCCGATCCCGCGGCGCTGGCCGATGGTGAAGTGCTGCTGGCCCGGATGCTCGCCCAGAACGTTGCCCTCCCGATCGAGCACCTTGCCGGGGCGAACCTTGTCGCTGCGCTGGGCGACGAGGCGGGCGTAGTCGTTGTCGGGCACGAAGCAGATTTCCTGACTGTCGGGCTTATCGAAAACGGGCAGGCCCAGTTCCTGCGCCAGGCGACGTGTGTCGGCCTTGCGCATCTCGCCGATGGGCAGCAGCATCCGCTCCAGCCGCTCACGCCGCGTGCCGAAGAGGACGTAGCTCTGATCCTTGGCGCGATCCAGCCCGCGCAACAGGCGTGCGCGACCGGGACCAGCCGAGCGATCGATTCGGGCGTAATGCCCTGTTGCGACGTAATCGGCGTCGATCGAATCGGCGTAGGCCATCAGCTTGCCGAACTTGAGCCAGTCGTTGCAGCGCACGCATGGGTTGGGGGTGCGGCCAGCGTTGTACTCATCCACGAAGTAGTCGATGATCCGCCCGAAATCGCGCTTGAAGTTAAGCACGTAAAAAGGCACATCCAGCAGGGCAGCCACGTGACGGGCGTCAGCCGCGTCGTTCACCGAGCAACAGCCCTGGTGGCGGGTCTGCTGCGGGGCGATCGGCAACCGGCAGACGGAAGGCTCCTCGACCGAGTCCTCGCTGCCCAGGCGCATGAAACAGCCGACGACCTGGTATCCCTGGTCGCGCAGAATCGCCGCTGCGACGGAGGAGTCGACCCCACCCGACATCGCGACGAGCACCTTCCTGCCCTTGCCCGGCTTCATGGGAGGTATTGTAGGGACCGGGAGAGACCGCTGTCTTGTCTGTCGCATCTGCCGTAACGTCACGGCGCCACCGGGGCGGAAGATGTGAGCCATATCGTCGCCAGGACCATCAGGCCGTTGAATGCCATGTGCACGAGGATCGGTGCCAGCAGGCTGCCGGTGCGTTCATACAACCAGCCCAGCACCAGCCCCACCACGACCAGCCCCGGCAGCGCCTGCCACGCCACCGAGGGCATGTGCGGCACGGCGAAGACAATGGACGTGATGATGATGGCCATCCAGTGCTGCAATACGCCGGGATTGGGCCCCCAGAGGTTGAGGATGGCGGTCTGCACGAAGCCGCGAAAGGCGATCTCCTCGCAGATGGGTGCGAGCACGACCGCCACGACGATCAACAGCGTCAGATCGGTCGTCGACTGCGTCTGCTGCATCATTTCGAGCATGACGTGGCCGACTTTCGGTGAGTCCATGCCCAGCCACTTCGAAATCAGAATGGTGATGATCGCGACGTTGACGTAGAGGAACAGGAGTACCAGCACGCCCCCCGCCGCCAATCCGAATTCGTTCAGCGTATAGGGCAGCACGCCCATGCGGCGCCAGAACCGGCTGGTGGGCATGTCGAAATTAAACCGCCAGAACACGGTGAGAAAGACGATCAGCGCAACGACGCCGCCAAGCTGGCCGGCCATGAGGATAATCGCCTGCTGTCGCGTCGTGAGCTGTTCAACTTGCAGTTCCGCACCGTTGGTTAGTGCCGCCCCCGCGACGGCCGCCACGGCCACCACCTGACCGACAAACATCCCCAGGTACATCAGCGCCAGCCCCATCAGCAGCGGGACGACGCCCAGCTCCAGCTGGCGATCCGGTGCGCGTTGCAGCGAGAAAAAGCCTGATCCGTGTTGAGCCATCCGCTCATTCATGCGGCCTTTATACCAACAGAGCGGGATTTGAAGCGAGCGGGATTGCTCTGAAAGCAAACTGGGTTTATGCTTCAGGATTCGGGCTTTTGTTTTTGGCGTGGTCGTTGGGAAGCGTTGGATGTCGTTAAGTACGAGCTGGACCCTTTATTTTGACACCCAGGCACGCATGCGAGGCCGGGCGTCCTATGCTGAGCAGCTGGTCCAGGCGCAGCCGACACAACCGGGTGAACTGTTCCGCGCCGAGGTCGAGGGCGAAGGCGGTCCCTTCATCGTCAGCATTCACGAAAGCGGCGAACCGGAGGATGCGCACTGCACCTGTCCCGCGTTCGCCGAGGGCAACTACTGCGAACATCTGTGGGCGGCACTGCTGCATCTGGAACATCACGGCGGTGCCTTGGCGGCTGAGGTCGAACCGTCCGCCGACGAAGGCCAGCGTCTGCCCAAGGCGCGTCGACGCACCGGCGATCGCACCGAAACGCGGCGTGGTGAGCCGGAATGGATGAGCCGACTCAACCTCGTGCGCACCGGAACATGGAGCGGCAACGCGTCCGAAGAACCGCTGGCCATCGACTTCATGCAGGTGTGCTACGTCGTCGACCCGGAACTGTGCCGGCAGCGACAGCAACTGGTCATCGAGCTGTATCAGCGGCGTCTGGGGGCACAGGGCTGGAGCAGGCTCAAGCGATTGAAGCTGGAAGCCAACGGTGCAGCCGACCTGCCCGAACCCGTTGATCGCGAATTGTGCTCGCTGCTGATCGGCGCGGACTGGGTGGCGCGGCAGAACGGCGTGCAGCGCAACGTCGGCGCGGGCGAATATGTCGACATTTACGACACGCCACGCACACGCTCCACCTACGCCGTCAGCAAGAGCGCGTGGTGGATGATGCTGCGGCGGTTCATTGACACGGGGCGTTGCTTCATCGCGCATGAGCATGGCGAGGAACCGCTGCTGCTTGACGATGAGCCGCATCTGGGGCCGTGGGTACTCTGGCTGGTGGGCGAGCGCACGGAGATCGGGCTGGAGGTAACGGTCGAGCTGCGCCGCGGCGATCAGCGCATGAGCATCGATCGGCCGAATCTGGTGCTCGGCGGCGCGGAAGATCAGGGCATCGTCATCTACGACGGCAAAGCCGCCCGTTTCGACGACCGCAACGCGCTGCGCTGGGTGACGCATTTCCGCGACGATGTGCGCAAGTATGGCGAGGTGCGGCCGATCATCGTGCCCGAAGAGGATATCGACCGCTTTATTGATCGGTTGTATTTGCTGGCGGACCTTCCGGAGATCGATTTTCCCGAAGGTGTGGGCCGGGGCGAGCAGCACGTGGAGCTGACGCCGCACATGGAGCTGACCAGTCCGCCGCCGGGATCCTCCCGCAAGCTGCTCAGCGCGCAGGTCTGGTTCGAGTATGGCCCGCACCGCGTGCAGCCGGGCCAGCGTGGGCGGTTCGTGGTGCTGAGCACGCCCGGTGTGGAACAGGCCGCGTACGCCACCGCGCTGCCGATGGAGGGCAACAACGAGGAGGCGACACCAGTCGAAACCGGCCCGCTCATTCGCCGCGATCTTCATCGCGAGCAACAGCTTTACGCATCACTCTTACGTGCAGGATTCCACCCCGGCGCGGGCAGCGAAAGCGATCGGCTGCTGATTTCCGTGAAGCGCATGCCGGTGGTCGTGTCGCAATTGCTGGCCCAGGGCTGGCAGATCGTGGCAGACCAGCGCGTGCTGCGTCGCGCCAGCGCACCGAAGCTGACCATCAGCAGCGGCATCGACTGGTTCGAGCTGCGCGGCTCGGTCACGTATGAAACGGAAACAGGCGTACACACCGTTGATCTGCCGCGCATCCTTCAGGCGGTGCGGGCCGGCCACACGACGGTAAAGCTCGATGATGGTTCCGAGGGTCTGTTGCCGCAGGAATGGCTCGCCGAACATGGCCTGCTGACGGCGATGGGCAGGCTGCACGACGACCATCTGCGCTTTCGCTCCAGTCAGGCAGCACTGCTCGATGCGCTGTTGTCGCGACAGGAACAGGTGGACATCGATACCACCTTTGCCGCCGCCCGCGAAAAGCTGCGTCGGTTTGATGGCATTCAGCCGCTGCAACCCGCACCGACGTTTCAGGGCACGCTGCGGCCGTATCAGTGCGACGGACTGGGCTGGTTCGCGTTCCTGCGCTGGTTCGGCATGGGCGGCATCCTGGCCGACGACATGGGGCTGGGCAAAACGATCCAGATTCTCGCGATGCTCGATGCGCGGTACAACGGCGGGGAAGCGCCAGGGTCGGAATCGCGCATCGGTGGTGCGCCGAATGCCGAAGCCACCGATGCGCAGCGTGGTCATCGCCCCACGCTCATCGTGGTGCCGCGATCGGTCATCTTTAACTGGATCGACGAAGCACAGCGCTTCGCCCCCAGGCTGCGCGTGCAGGCATACACCGGCGGTGACCGTCACAATCTGCGTGACACCTTCGCCGATCACGATGTGATCGTGACATCCTACGGCCTGCTGCGCCGTGACATCGACGAACTGCGCAAGTTCCACTTCGATTACGTCGTGCTTGATGAAGCGCAGGCGATCAAGAACCCGCAGTCGCAATCAGCCAAGGCGGCTCGACTGCTGCAGGCGGACCATCGCCTGGCGCTCACCGGCACGCCCGTCGAGAACCACATTGGCGATCTGTGGTCGATCTTCGAGTTCCTCAATCCGGGGATGCTCGGCTCCAGCACGCGCTTCGCTGAACTGGTGCGGCACGGATTATCCGGTGGCGGTGCGGCGGCACGCCAAACAGTCACCGATATCAACGTGGGCACACAGATCGCCCGGGCACTGCGGCCGTTCATCCTGCGGCGCACGAAAAAGCAGGTGCTCAAGGAACTGCCCGAGAAAACCGAGCAGACCATCCACTGCCAGATGGACTCGCGTCAGCGCGCGGTGTACGACGAGCTGCGGGCCTACTTCCGACAGACACTGCTCACGCAGTTCAGCCGGGTGGGTGGCGACACACCACTGGCGGAGGCGGGCGGCAGCGGATCGCCCATGCTCGTGCTCGAAGCGCTGCTGCGGCTGCGGCAGGCAGCGTGTCATCCCGCGCTGATCGATCCCAAACATAACCATCTGCCCAGCGCGAAGATGGAAGTGCTGCTCGATCGACTGAGCGACCTGGTGGACGAAGGTCATAAGGCGCTGGTCTTCAGCCAGTTCACATCCATGCTCAGCCTGGTGCGGCAGGAACTGGATGCGCGTGGCATTCGATATGCGTATCTCGATGGCCAGACGCGAAAACGCAAGCAGGTGGTCGACCGCTTCCAGAACGACCCGGATTGCCCCATCTTCCTCATCAGCCTCAAGGCGGGCGGGTTTGGCCTGAATCTCACGGCAGCCGAGTACGTCTTCATCCTCGATCCATGGTGGAACCCGGCGGTGGAAGCACAGGCGATCGACCGCACGCATCGCATCGGCCAGACGCGTCACGTCTTCGCCTATCGCCTCATCTGCCAGGACACGGTGGAGCAGCGCATTCTGGAGCTGCAGCAACGCAAGAAGCGCCTCGCCGACGCCCTCATCGGTGGTCAGGAAAACCTCCTGCGCAACCTCACCCGCGACGATCTGGAGCGGTTGTTGAGTTAACCACCAGGGACACGAAGAACAAACAAGAAAACCACGAAGCGGCGTGCATTGAACCGCGAATGAACGCGAATGGACGCTAATCAAAAACCATAACGCGCGTCACATTCTGAGCCGTTCAACATGTTTCACATCACCTTCACGCGTTATTTATTTGTGATGGGAGAAGGCACGCGTGCCTGGTCTGCTCAACATGGTCACTGAAGCGACCACGCCGTTTCACTGTTCGCGTTCATTCGCGGTTCAGATCCACCGGCACGAACTCGGTGATTTCCAGGCCGAAGCCGTTGAGCGCGGTGGGATGAACGGGGTGGTTGGTGAGCAGACGCAATTTGCGGATGCCCAGGTCGCGCAGGATCTGGGAGCCGATACCGTAGTCGCCGCCGGCCACGCCGGAGCGCACCACGTGTTCATCACGGATAACGTGCGGCGAGTGCAGCGTCTGCAGCCGCTTGAGCAGGCCCTTGCCCATGCCCTCGTGCCGAAGGTAGACGATGGCTCCGCGGCCCTCGCGTTGCACCATCTGCATCGATCGGTGCAGCAGTCGCCCCGTCGGGTCGCCCACATCGCCCAGCACATCGCCCAATAGGTTCTGGCTGTGCATGCGCACGAGCACCGGCTCATCGATCTCAATTGGCGCACCGGTCGCATCGCGCTTACCCACGTCGCCACACACCAGCGCCACATGCGGCAGCGAATCGACGACGCTGCGATAAGCGATCAGGTGGAATGTGCCGAACTCGCTTTCGAAGGTCGCCTCATCGATGCGTTCGACGAGCTTTTCGCGCTGCAGGCGGTACTGGATGACATCCGCGACGGAGCACATCTTGAGGTTGTGCTTCGCGCACAGGGCCTTGAGGTCGTCCAGCCGGGCCATCGACCCGTCCTCGTTCATCACCTCGATGATGACAGCTGCGGGCTTGAGCCCCGCCAGTCGGCACAGATCGACCGAGCCTTCGGTCTGTCCTGCGCGCACGAGGCAGCCACCATCACGGGCACGCAGCGGGTTGATGTGCCCCGGCCGCACGAGATCCGACGGCACGCTGTTGTCATCGATCGCCACGCGAATGGTGGTTGCGCGGTCAGCAGCACTCACGCCCGTCGTCACACCGAAGCGTTCGTGTGCATCGATCGTCACCGTGAAAGCCGTCGAATGCAGCGAGGTGTTCACCCGACTCTGCGGCTGCAGGTCCATGCGGTCGCAGATCTCCCCCGCCAGCGCCAGGCACAACACCCCCCGCGCCTCACGCAACATGAAGTTGATCGTCTGAGGCGTCACCAGCTCCGCGGCACAGATGAAATCGCCCTCGTTCTCGCGATGTTCATCATCCACGAGGACGACAATCCGCCCGGCCCGCAGATCTTCAAGTATTTCAGGGATGGTGTTCAAGGCGAATGATTCTATCCCGCATCGCGAACGCCTTCCGCCTCGGCGACGGTCAGGGCTGTGATCGGGCCGACATTGCGCAACTGTTCCGACGAGAAGGCGTCGCGCAACGTGTCGCGAATAAGCGCCTGCCGTTCGGGGTAGACCAGATCAGCGAAGGCGTCGCTGATGACGATGCCGAGGATGCGGCCGGATTCCGCAGGATCGAGATTGCCGCGCAGATCCGGGAACCGTTGCCGAAGAACCATCATGACCTGCTGCGGGGTGACCATATCGCGATTTCTGCTTTGTGGACTTCCCATGCGGATGCGAGCAGCATACGGCTGAACGTACGCATGATAGGTGCTCAATGTGAACTGTTCCGCCTGAAAGGCATGCCACGCCTCATCCATGCGATCGACTGACGCATTGAGCAACACAATGGGGCGATGGGTCAGGTTCATCACTGCACCGCTGCCCAACGTTAACGACTGGTCACCGCGGCCCCAGGCGGACGATGGCGCGGTGCTGCAGGCGGCTCTGAGCAATCACCTTCCGCACATCGTCGACGGTCACCGCCATGATGCGTTCCAGTTCCTGCGCCAGCGAGGAATACTGCCCCAGGTACAGCCACTGGTGGCCCAGACCACGCATGCGCCCGCCGGGGCTTTCCTCCGCCAGCGTCGCCAGCGTGGCGATCTTGTTCTTGGCCCGCTCCAGCTCCGCCTCATCAATGCTCGAGGCGTATTCGTCGATCGTCCTGAGCAGAATCGATTCGACCTGCTCGCGGCGATCAGGATCGCACGTGGCGAAGGCGAAAAACGACCCGGTGCGATCCTGCGGATGGAAGTCGAAGGAGGCATCATCGGCAAGGCCCGGGTCGATCAGCGCCCAGTACAGCCGCGATCCATCCGCATCGCCGATCACATCCGCCATCACCTTCGCGGCGTAACGCAACGGATCCTGTGCCGACGGGCCGGGGCACATCATCGCCACATAATGGCGGTTGAGCTTTGCGTCTACGATGGAATGATCCCCGACGACAACCTTCGGATCGACGTATTGACGCTGCACGCCGCTGGGCTTCCAGCTCGCCGTGATGGCGCGCACATCCTCCAGCAGTCGATCAAAGTCGATGCGGCCCGCAGCCGCCACCGTGATGTTGTCCGCACTGTAGCGATGCTCGAAATAGGCACGCATCTGTTCCGGTCGCAGCGCCTTGATCGTGTCGACCGTGCCCAGCACGCGATACCCCAGCGGGTGGTCGGCGTAGTACTTCTCCAGCAGCGCATCATGTACGCGCCAGTCCGGCCGATCCTCGTACATCCCGATTTCTTCGAGGATGACGTTTTTCTCGACGTCGAAGTCCTCCTGCCGCAGCGCCGGCCGCAGCATGTCGCCCAGCAGATCGATCGCCCGCGGCAGATATTCGGGCAGCACCTGGGCGTAATAAACCGTCGATTCGTGACTGGTGTAGGCGTTGTAGTTCGCGCCGATCTCGTCGAACTCGCGGTTCACATCATCCGCGGTACGCCGGGCCGTACCCTTGAACATCATGTGCTCAAGGAAGTGGCTCACGCCCATGACCGACGCGTCCTCATCGCGCGTGCCGGCCTTCACAAAAAAACCGACCGCGCCGGTGTGCGCCGCGTCGTTGGACTCGGCGATCACCGTCAGACCATTCTCAAGCGTGGCGTGATGAAACCGTGGAGGCATGAAGGCGAGTTCAAAATGCAAAGTGCAAAGTTCAAGGTGCGAGAGCACTGCTCAGGGTGGAACAGTCCGCCGCATCAACACAGGGCAAACCGATCACCCGGCGCCTCGTCTTGCCGCCTGCGTCTTCCCGCCGCCGCTCAGTCCAGCAGCGACTCCAGGGCGGTGGCGAACTCCTTCTTCGGGCTGACCCCCACGAACTTGCGCACCGGCTCACCATTCTTGAACACGATCACCGTCGGAATCGCCTGAATGCCGTACCGCGCAGCGACGTTGCGGTTGGCATCGGTGTCGACCTTGCCCACCTTCACGCGGCCTTCAAAGTCGGCTGCCAGTTCGCTGATCGTCGGCGCGAGCATCCGGCAGGGCATGCACCACTCGGCCCAGAAATCGACCAGCACCGGCTTATCCGACTGCAACACTTCGGACTCGAAATTCGCGTCCGTGAACTCGTAAACGCCCTCTGCCATGCTTGACTCCTTGCTCGTGCCGGCTGGTCGAGCCGGCCGGGGAAACCGATTCTATGCCCCCTCGCAAAAGGCATCAAATGGATGACGGTACCTCTGTGCATTTCCCGCAGTCCTTCCCTTACAGCCGATTCACAGTCGCCGTTCAAGACCCGGGCCCCTTCGCTACGATCACAGGGATAGCCCCCTACTCCAAACCCGCAACGAGGCAGAACTCACCTTGCTGAGCATCAGAAACATCGAATGGATCGGTGACGCCCGTACGGGCCACCTTCGCCTGCTCGACCAGACGCAGCTTCCCGCAACGGTCGCGTACATCGACTGCCGGGATGTGCAGTCCGTCTGGGACGCGATCAAGCGCTTGAGCGTCCGCGGCGCCCCGGCGATCGGCGTCGCGGCAGCGTTCGGTTGCGTCATCGGTGCTCAGCACGACGCCTTCGACCAGGCCGCCGCCCATCTGGCCACCAGCCGGCCCACTGCGGTGAACCTGTTCTGGGCGATTGACCGCATGAAGCGCGTCCAGCCGCGCACCGTCGAAGCGCTGCTGGAGGAGGCCAGGCGCATCCACGCCGAGGACGCCGCCATGTGCCGGGCGATCGGCGAGCACGGTCTGCCGCTGCTGACCCGGGCGTGCCACCTCGATCAGCCCGACCGCACCCTGGCCGTACTCACCCACTGCAACGCCGGAGCGCTCGCCACCGGCGGCATCGGCACCGCCACCGCCCCCATGTACCTGGCCCACGAAAAGGGGCTGCCCGTCCGGGTTTACGCCGATGAAACCCGCCCATTGCTGCAGGGCGCCCGGCTCACCGCCTTCGAGCTTGCCGCCGCGGGCATCGATGTGACGCTCATCTGCGATGACATGGCAGCCCACGTCATGCGTCAGGGCCGCATCGGCGCGGTCATCGTCGGGGCCGACCGCATCGCCGCCAACGGGGACGCCGCCAACAAGATCGGCACCTACAACCTGGCCGTACTCGCCCGACACCACGGCCTGCCCTTCTACGTCGCCGCCCCCAGCTCCACCTTCGACTTCACCCTCGCCGATGGCAGCGGCATCCCCATCGAGGAACGTACCGCCGAGGAGATCACCGAAGGCTTCGGCCGCCGCACCGCCCCGGCCGACATCAAAACCTACAACCCCGCCTTCGACGTCACCCCACACGAACTTATCACCGCCATCATCACCGAGCGTGGCGTCATCCAACCCGTCAATTCGGATGAGGTCCGTCGTGTCCTGCGAAACTGACACCGTCGCCTGGGCAACCGACTGTGGTAAAATAGCTGCGTCACCCGGCATGATCGCCAGGCTGACTTACATTTGCTCGCACACGTCCCCGGAGTCTTCCATGTCGCGCCGCATGCTGCCGCTGGTCGTTCTGACGTTCGCCCTGGGCTGCCTGACCGCCCTGGCCGCCCCGATCCTGCCCGGCTCCGCCAAACTGCCGCCCGAAGTACAGTCGCTGGCCGGCATCGAAAAGGTCGAACTCATCGTGCAGGGCGCCAGCCCCCTCGTGAACGATCCGACCTACCTCGACAACCTGCGGCAGACCATCACCGCCGTCCTTGAACAAGGTGGCGTCAAGGTTGGAAAAGGAGCTGACCTGCCCCGGCTCAACATCGTGCTGTTCACCGCCATCAGCCCCGCCCAGCCCGATGTCGTCGGCTACACCTACCACCTCTCGCTCGAACAGCAGAGCACCGTCGAGCGACTCAACAAATCACTCCTGCTGCCCACCTACGCCCTCATCCACACCGAACTTTCCACCCGTCAGCGGCTGCAGGAGGACACCCGAAGCGTCGTGCCCATGCTCATGAACCACTTCCTCAGCCGTATCCAGCTCGCCAACAACGACGAGTAAGAAGAAAGGCCCCCCCGGAACAACCCCCATTCGGCGTGGTCGCTTCAACGACCCACACCCCATTCCCCCGTGCCTACAACACCACCGTCGATAACGGCACCAGCGCCCGCACCAGATCGTCGCGCCGATACTCCTTCGTCAGCTTCATGGGCAGCGCCATGCCGTGCTCATGGTCCGACGCCAGAATCAGCATCGACTCGCCCTGCCGTTGATACCCCATCTCGGCTGGCTGATGCCCCATCACGAACGTGTGAACCCCCCACAGCTCGCCCAGCTCCTCCGCGATATCCTCCGGATGGTTTCGCCCCCACACCATGCTGTACACCGACCCACCACGACGCATGTCATCGTCCGTCGGCTCGCGGTCCAGGACAGTCGGATCGAACGTGTCCATCTGTCGAATGCCCGGCAGGCTGTGGCTGATGAACACCCCGTTGGCGCACTTGATCGCCACCGCGTAACTCCGCAGGAACTTGTTCATCGCCTCCAGGACCGCCCCCGCCTCATCGCCATACAGGAACTCCACCCCCTCGTTGAAGCATTCAACCGAGTTGATCCCACCCTTGGAGATGTTGTCGCCCCAGTACTGGGCCAGCTCGTGGTTGCTCTGGATCAGGTGGACCTGCGAGGGATACTGCAGCTTCAGGGCCGCGATCCGCGCCAGCAGGCGAATCGAAAAATCCTTCCCGCTGATGCGTGTTCGGCCGTGGATGACCTCGTGCAGCACCAGGTGGCGATCCTTGCTGCGGTGGAGCTGTGCCAGATGCACGGCCCGCTGGAAGTTCAGCCCGTGGTCGTGCAGGTCACCGGTGATCAGCAAATGCCCGCGTTTGGGCAGATGCACGACGCAACCCTTGCGACGTCGGTTCTTGCGATTTGCCTCGGCCGCCCGGGTGAAAAGATCGATCACGACCGCCGGATTCTGCAGGTCCGGTTCAGCCGTCGGCACGACAGCGGATGTGGTTGCGGAACTGGCCATGGAATCCTAAGTATAGCGTACACCGCACCGTGGAGTCTCCCCCGTCCCATAACTCACGCCCGCTGTCTCGGCGTGATTGCTTCAGCAACCCACGCCCGTCCGAGAACCCCACCCCGCGCAGCCTAGTACAATGCAATACCCTCGCTCTCCATTCGTTGAACCCTCAGATGACAGGCGGACATGGCGTCTGGACCGCTCGACATCCCGCTGAGTGACCTGCTGGCGCGGGCGGCCCGGGGCGATGAACCGGCGTGGTCCACAATCGTCCACGCCTACACGCCGCGAGTGTTCGGACTGGTCGTGCGTCAGTGCGGCGACCGCGACCTGGCGGAGGAAATCACCCAGCAGACCTTCGTCAAGCTCGTCGTTCAGCTCGGCGATGAACAGGGATATCAGGAACAGGGACGCTTCGAAGCCTGGCTCTTTCGCATCGCGATCAACGCCCTGCGCGACGAACTGCGACGTAGACAGCGGCACGCTCGGCCGATGGACATGAGCGACGCCGATACCGACGACGACACCAACGCGGCCTGGCGAGCCAGTGCCGCCCGAGTGAGCGACGCACCCGAACCGCTGGATAACCTCAGTAGACAGGAGCAGATCGAACAGTTGCGACAAGCCATGGCCAGCCTGAACGATGCCGACCAGCAGATTCTGCACCTGAGGCACACTGCGGGGCTAAGCTTTCCACAGATCGCCGAAGCGCTGCAGCAGCCACTGGGCACCGTGCTGGCACGAGCCCACCGGGCCGTGGCCAAGCTGCGAAAAATACTGCAGGACCAGCTGACGCCCGATACCTGACTCGCCAACGCGACCCAAACCATCATGAACGAGCACGACCCCATCCTGGCCCCCGATGACCCGTTGCAGTCGCTTCTGGATGAAGCGCTGCAGCCGGTCGCCCCGCCGCCCGATCTGGCCGGCCGCATCGTCGCCGCCACCCGACCGCAACTGGCCGCGCGACGCCGCCCCGTCCTCATGCGCATCGGGCCGGTCCGCCGCGCCGCCATGGCTCTGGCCGCCATGATCGCGCTGGCCATCGGCCTCACCATCACGCTGCGGCAGCAGGATTCGACCACCCATCCCACGAACAACACCACCGTCGTCGGAACGCTGGACGTCGAAACCGAACTGGCACAGCTCGCCATGCTGCCCGTCGCCCTCGACAGCACGATCGACCGGGAAATGGACCTGCTGCGACTGCGGATCGACCTGGCCGCCGCCGTCGACGCCGACGACCTGACCCCCGACCCGCTGCGCGAAAGCATCCTCGAATGGGAGTCCAGCCTCTACACCCCTGACACGCTATTCTAAAGAGGAAAGCATTCCCGAAAGCCCACTCACTCCGTAGGTGGGCCCCCCGGTTCCCGAACCGTGACGAAAGGCGCAGCAATGCGGCACTGGACGACAACAGCCTGGCTTCTCGCACTCAGCGGCGTGGCGACCCTCAGCGTCGCAGCCTGGGACGCCACCGCACAGCCGTCGTCCTCCTCCGACACCCCGCAGCAGCTCGCCCTCGCGCAGGATCAGCCCGACGCCCGCCCCGCTCAGCCACGCCCGCGCGACCGTCAGCGTGACACCGAACGTGAGGGCGACGCCCAGCGTCGGCGAACCGGCGAATCCGCCACCCCTGGCACCCCCGAAGGCCCCGGCTCTGGACAGGCCGGCCCCGACTTCCGGCGTCGACGCACGCCCGAACTCACCGCCGAACAGATTGAGGAACGCCTGGAAATCCTGCGCGAGGTCTATCCCGAACTCGCCCAGCGCATGGAAAAACTCCGCGAGGAGAATACCGAGCGCGTCAGCCGGGCCCTCATGGAGGAAGCGTTCTGGCTTGGCCGGTTCGTCGAAATGAAGCGCACCGACCAGGAAATGTACGAACTGATGGTCGAAAACATGCGGCTGGAGCGCACCACCCGCGACCTGTCGCGCGACTATCGCCGTGCCCTCGAAGCCGGCCGCAAAGCCCAGGCCGATAAGATCCGTCAGGAACTGGCCGCACGCCTGCAGGAGCACTTCGACGTCCGCCAGCGCATGCGTGAACGCGAACTGCATGCCATCGAGCAGCGCCTCGCCCAGATGCGCCAGTCTCTCGAAGAACGCCGCAACTCCCGCGATCAGTTGATCCAACAGCGCCTCGACCAGCTCACCGGCGAACGCCGCGACCGCGTCGAGTGGTAACCAAACGCTAACCCTTTAATTGGATCCTCCCCCCGAAGCCCACCCACGCAGTGGGTGGGTGCCCCTCCTGCGCACCTCCCCCCGTCCTCCCACCAAAATTTTGCAAAACACCATTGACATTCGGAATCCATTAGCTTAACGTATAGCGAACAATCGCCGCCGAAAAGTTTCAAGTCGGCGCGTGCGGATGGTCGAAGCTCATGCGGGTGGGGCGTGTGAATGCCCCAACATCTTGTGCCCCGCAAGGCACACGACCACAAGAGAGGTCATCGAGACATGGCTGCACCCTTGCTGATGATCGGTCCCGGCGGCGAGTTTCAGACCCGGTACATGGTTCGGGGGCGTGAACTCGTTCGGGCCGCCGACCGTAACATGGGACATGATGCTGAAAGCGGCGCTGGCGGAAATAGCGCCGGCTACGACAGGTTCCCCCGGCACGATACGGCGAGCCACCCCGGCCAGCCCGAAAGTCGGACGGCCAGCCCCGACCGGTTCGTGCCCTCTCAGCCGACCGCTGCAGGCATTTACACCTGTCGCGGCCGTCACGCCGTCGCCCCCGCTGCGCTGCTCAGCCCGGCCGCAGCCTGGCTCAACGCTCAGGCGGGGATGCTCGCCAGCCTCCAGTCGGCGGTGACCGACCTGCTTCGCCCCGTCCGACGGGCCGAGGCCCTGGCGGTTGCCACCGCCGCAGCCGATGCCTGGGCGCGAGCCGCACGGCGAAACGCCGCGCCTCTGAGCATCGCGCCGCCAGCCGAACCTGAATCACAGACTCCGTCCGTGGAGATTCGACATGAGCCTGAGCCTCACACCCAAACAGCTAAAAATCCTCACGCGTATCCGCGACTACCGCTTAACCCGCGGCTATTCGCCGACCATGCAGGAGCTTTCCGAAGAGCTCGGCGTCAGCAAGGTTACCGTCTTCGAGCACGTCGAGGCCCTGATCAAGAAAGGGGCACTCATCCGCAAGGCACACAAGGCGCGCTCTTTGGAGCTCAGCCCGCAGGTGCAACTGCCTGATGAGGAAAAGCCCTCACGTGTGCCGCTGGTTGGCCGCATCGCCGCCGGCAGCCCCATCGAGGCCGTCGAAAACCGCGAGTTCATCGATCTGGATGAGCTATTCGGTCCCGAAGGCCGCATCCGCCGCACTGGCGATGTGTTCGCCCTTCAGGTCGTCGGCGACTCAATGATCGACGCCGGCATTCTCGACGGCGACTACGTCATCTGCGAGCGTCGCGAAACCGCCCGCAACGGCGAAACCGTCGTCGCCCTCATCGACAACGAGGAAGCCACCCTCAAGAAGTTCTACCGCGAGCGAGGCCGCATTCGCCTGCAGCCCGCCAACGAAAAATATGAACCCATCTGGGTCGACGACTGCCGCATCCAGGGCATCGTCATCGGCATCGTACGCACGTACTGATCAGGGGAGGCTTAACCCACCCACGCACGCGACAAACCTGGCAAACGCATTGCCCCGGCCCCCACATGGCGCCATCTATTCCGCACCGAAGCCCACCCACGCAGTGGGTGGGAGTGCGTGATGGGTACATCCGGCGCCAATAATCCGCGTGATTCCCCCACCGACCCGCGCCAACCGACAGAGTATCAGCCTTCCAAGCCTAATGTCGCCGCTTCAGCGTGATCGCACCCTTCACCCCACGCATCGCCTCCAACCGCTCGGCGTGGTCGCTTCAGCGACCCATGCCAGCGTGCCCTCAAATCACGGGCCCTCTTCCGCTCCCCCCAATGACGAACCATGCTTTTCGTCCAGTCCCCCCGTTCACATCGCACATGGACCGTTCGGGTCGCCACAACGGCAGCATCCGCCACCCGTCGCAGCTCCCGCCGTGCGTCGGTCGCCCGATGTCGCCATGAAGAGGCTCAGCGCCCGCCGGGTCTGACTGCTGCCGCAGTGCTCACAGACCATCGTCGCATCCTTGTCCGCCATCGAACGGATCGCCTCGGTCGTGTGCCCACAGTCATCACAGACATACTCGTACACAGGCATCTCACAACTCCTTCTGGTCGAACACCATGCCGATCGGTTGGAAGCACCCCCGCAACATTCACCCCGCGACTGCCCTACCTCCTCTCTCCAGGAGAGAGGGCGAATGTCCGCCAACATCGAGGGCATTTCGATCGCCCCACGTACCAATCGGCACAGCTTTTCCGCACCGATCAGCATCGCGTTTCACTCGAATTATATCGGCTGGACACACCCGATCGTTCCCGTCACAATCCGACACCGGCTCGCAGCTAACGCCATCAATCCATCGAACCTCACGACGAAGGACCGCCATGGCTCGACGCACCATCTCCGCTCAATCTGCTCCGTTTGACCTCAACAAGTTTCAGAGCGTCCACCAGGTGGGCGGCATCCGTACCGGCACGATCGATGACCCCACGCCCGGTGGCGGTAATCGCGGCTGTCGCGTCGCCCACGTGAACACCGGCTCGGGCCTGCGTTTTACCGTCGCCCTCGATCGCGGCGGCGACATCGTCGAAGCGTTCTATAACCAGCACAGCCTCGCCTTCCTCACGCCCAATGGCTACAAGCTGCCCAGCCACGCCTACCATCAGGGCCTGGACTGGCTCGTCGGCTGGCCGGGCGGGCTGGTCACCACCTGCGGGCCACGCTACATCGGCGGGCCACGCCAGGAGAACGGCGAACAGGTCTCGCTGCACGGTTACCATTCCAACACGCCCGCCGCGGTTGAAATGGTTCTCAACCCCGACCCGCAGTTCGGCCGTAACGAAATGCTGCTGTCCATGGTCATCACCGACAGCCGGATGTTCGGCCCCATCGTCGAGGTACGTCGCCAGATCCAGTGCCGACTTGGCGTTTCGGAAATCGTCATCTTCGACCAGGTCACCAACCGCGGGGATCAACCCGTCCCTCACAACTGGCTCTACCACGTGAACCTGGGCTACCCGCTGCTGGATGAAGGTGCCCGGCTCATCTTCGCGGGCAAGTTGTTCGGTACGTGGGACACCGATCCCAACCAGGCGGGCGCGAAGGTGAACGCCGGGAAGCTCAAGCGCGTCCCGGCGGGTCTGCCCGAACATGCCGGGGCCGGCGAGCGCGGCATCATCCTCGACCCCAGGTCAGACCGTGAGGGCCTAGCGCACGCAGGGCTGATCAACCCCAGACTCAAACTGGGCGTGGAACTGATCTTCCCCACCGATGCCCTGCCGCGACTGGCCAACTGGCAGCACTACGGCCCGACCGGCTCCTACGTCGTGGGCATCGAACCTTTCAGCGGCTCGCTCACGGGCAAAGCCAACGACAAGCACCCCACCGCCGATCAGTGGCTCGAACCCGGCCAGTCCAAACGTTACCACCTGACCATCAGGGTGCACAGCGACCCGGCCGCACTGAAGGCACTGGCCGCGATGGACGGCCCCGTGAAGTAAGATCGCTTCACGCAATCACGCGATGCGGATCACCACCTTGCCCAGATGCGCACCGGATTCAAGGTACCGGTAAGCCGCAGCAGCTTCTTCAAAGGAAAAGACGCGGTCGATGACAGGGTGCAGCTTGTTGACGGTGATCGCGCGATTCATGTCCTCGAACATCTCTCGCGAACCGACAAAGATGCCGCGCATGGTGATACTCTTACCAATGAGGAACGTCGGATCGATCCCCTCGCCGCGGGTCAGGACGCCGATAATGTTGATTTGCCCGCCGCGACGCACGGCGCGCAGCGAGCGTGCCACGGTACCCGCCCCGCCCAGTTCGATGACATGGTCGACGCCCTTGCCATGGGTCAGCTTCAGCACCTGGTCGTTCCAGTCGGGCGTTCGGTGATAGTTGATGCCGTCGCTGGCTCCAAACGCACGGACACGTTCGAGCTTCTCATCCGAAGAGGAGGTGACGATCACCCGTGCTCCGGCCGCGTGGGCGAACTGCGTAGCGAAAACCGAGACGCCGCCGGTGCCCAGCGTGAGCACGGTATCACCCGGTTGCACGGGGCGTGGCCCGGCAAAAAGCGCGTTCCATGCCGTCAGGGCCGCACAGGGCAGCGTCGCCCCCTCTTCGTAGGAAAGGTGATCCGGCAGATGCACCAGACCATCCGCCTCGAAGATGCGGTATTCACTGAGCACACCGTCGATATCGCCACCGAGCGAACTGCCGACGATGGCATCGGAAACCGTGCCGGAGATCCAATTCTGATGAAAGATGCCCGCTACGCGGTCTCCCACTTTGAAGCGGGTCACATCCGGCCCGACTGCCACAACTTCGCCCGCACCATCCGACAGCGGCACCAGTCCCGGCCGGATCGTCGCGCGGGCATAGGAGCCTTTGATAATCATCAGGTCACGATAGTTCAGCGATGCCGCGTGCATCCGCACCTTGACCTGCCCACGCTGAAGCGAGGTCGGCTCGTCCGTTTCGATGAGTGTCAGGTCATCAATTCCCGTCGTCCGAGGCAGTTGGTACTGACGCATGGTGATCTTCCGGAATGGTCCTTATGGCTTTAGCAAAGCCGATACCCCGGCCCGCCCACCTTCCTGCGGAGGACGAGCCGGCCATGACAGCTTACATCCGCATCAGTGTAAGTCTCAGCCGCGCAGGTTGGCCGGGTCGGTCGCCTCGCGCACCATCGTAGGCAGCAGATGGTTCACGCCGCGGTAAATCGTCACCTGGCCCGAGATGATGAATACGACGTTATCGCCGCGTTCCGCGACAATGTTCTCCATCGTTTCCAGAAGCTGGCACGGCAGGAGCACCATCGGCGGTTCCGCACCATCCGGCGTGTCCGATTCGAATATGAGGATCGACCGCACCCCATCGCTGGCGCGTACCATTCGGGCGCGACGGTTGATAACGAACTGCCCTTCGGGACGCAGCCTGGGTGCTTCCGCACCTGGCGCAACGCCGATGATCGCCGGATCGAGCTTCAGCGGCTGGGCGGGTTTCCCATCGGTCGCACCGGTTCGCGGCCGCTGGGTCGGTTCGATCGCCGGGCGGCCCTGATCGAGCAGCTCCTGCATCACCTTCTCGGCAGGCTTGGCTCTCTCGGCTGGTTTCTGATTCTGCTCCTGAGCCCAGACCACCGCCCCCAGCAGCGCCACCCCCGCCGTCATCGCCGTTGCCATCCATCGCATGGAAGATCGTTTCATCGCTCACACTCCCGAACGCGTCCGAAGACGGTCGCACTTTTCAGTGGATCGGCGCATTGATGCTCACAAGCAGCGATTTTGCCTGCTCCGCCGCGACCTGGAACGTTTCAGCCGGGGTCAGATCGCTGAGCTTCTGGTTGGCAACGCCGTGGGGCCCGGTCGCCAGCACTGCCGGCGACCGCGACAGGTGCGGCTCCAGACTCAAAGGCCCCTCCCAGCCGCGCGACAGCGCATCGCTCAGAATCTCCTTCACGCGCCCAATGCCGTTTCCCACCGGCACGTGCTGCCCCTGGGCATCACTTTCTTTCAGGTGGATTGCATCGGTCGCATCGCGAAGATGCTCCCAGTTGCGCCACGGATCATCACCGCTCTGGGTGAAGTTATCGAAGTCAAAAATGGTACGGAAGCTTTCACCATCGCGCAGGTCGTGGACGATTTCCAGTACCTGCTCGAGGCGATCCCCGAAGATGAACCGCTCATTTTCATGGTAGAGCGTCATCTGCTTGTCGGCCGCGCGGTTGCGCAACGTCCTGAGCCGGCGCAGAGCCTCGGCCTGCCACTGGCTCATGGAGATGTTGGTCTTGTTGAAGTAACTGAAGATGCGGATGCAGTTGGTGCCGAAGATCTGCGCCACGGCGATGGCGTGGTCCAGCCGGTCCAGTTCCTGTTCGAAATCGTCGGTGATATCAACCTTGCCAATCGGCGTGCCCAGAAACAGCACTTGGATGCCGGCCGCGTCAAACCTGTCACGCAGTTGTCGGGCATGGTCCAGAGGGAGCTGACTGACGTTGTATCCGTCAATCGAGCGGACGTCGATGTAACGAAAGCCTGCGTTCTGAATAGCTGCGATCTGCTCGTCAGCCGTGGCCCCCGCTTCATCGGCAAAGCCGCTGAGTATCCATGCCATCCGGAAGTCTCCACATGAACTGTTTAAAGTCGATGCACGGTTACTCGGTCGACTGTTCGTCAGCGGATTGCTGTTCCGCGGCCGGTTCCTCAGCAGCCTGATCGGCTGTTTCAGGCTCAGGCGTTGCAGTCGGTTCTACAACGGGTGCGGTGGCGTAGTCCGGCGCAGGTTCCTCGATCTCGACCAGCGCCGTCCACGAGTGCAGCCGGTTCACCTCCCACCCGGTGAACGGCTTCCAGGTGGTGTAGACAGTCGTGAGCCGTCCCTGACCTCGCGGCTCGTAGCGGTCGGCGGGGGTGACGATGTCGACCTCTGCCTTGTCCGCGCGGATGCGAAGCTGACGCACCTCGACGATCGGCCGCTCAGCGTTCACCTCGGTGGTGGCGTTCTCACCCAGCGCTGCGGTGACGCGCTGGTAGCTGGCCGGCGAGGTGCCGCGCGGCAGGACGAGCGTGTAAGGCCCGACGATGGGCTGCTGATCGAGCAGTGCCCGCACAGCAGCGATGGTGACATCCTGCACGGTCGCCAGGTTGGCATTGTGCAGAGCCACATCGCCCGCCTGCGGCGGAATGTTGACATACGGCGCACAGCCCGCAGTCCCGACCGCCAGACACGAGCACAAACACAACAAGCGCCACAGTTTCCGTTGCGTCATCGTGTGAACCCCTTGATCCATGAAAAACCGCCCGCCATTGTAACAGGAACCCCCGGGTTGCGTTGGCAGCGATTACGCTTGACGATGTGGGGACGTGGATCGCTAAACGACCACGGAGGGAATTAAATGCGGGGGAATTGGGGGTGAGTATTAGAATGGTTGTTCAACAATCCCTTCCTTTCGTGAGGTTGAAACATGTTCATGTTCCTCGGGTTGTACGTGCTGACGGTTCTGGCGGCATGCGTTTCATCGGCAAGGGCCGCTGAACCGCGATTCACTTCACAGACGATCGATGACGCCATCCGGATCGGCTACGGCGTTGTGGTGGGCGAGGTGGACGGCGATGGGCGACCAGACATTCTGCTGGCCGATGCCCGGCAGATTGTCTGGTACCGCAACCCGGGCGAACGCGGCAAACCGTGGACCAAACACATCATGGCTGAGAACCTCACGCCGCGCGACAACGTGTGCATCGCCGCCCGCGATCTCGATGGCGACGGCAAGGTCGAAGTCGCCGTCGGGGCGAACTGGAACCCGGGCGAGACGAGCGACCGCGAAAAGAGCGGCTCCGTGCATGTGCTGCTGCGACCGGATGATCCGACGCAGAAATGGGACGTCATCACGCTCGAACACGATCCGACGGTGCATCGGATGCGCTTTGCCCGTGTGGGTGAGAACGGCGCGTTTCAATTGTGCGTGCTCCCCCTGCATGGCGTCGGCAACCGCAACGGCGAAGGCGAGTCGGTGAAGCTGCTGCTTTACGACGTGCCGGAAGGCGACGCGACTCGCGATGCCGCGGCATGGAAGCTGACGCGCGTGGATACCGGGCTGCACCTGACGCACAACTTTGATGTGGGCCAGGCACGTCGGGACGATGTGTCCCTCGAGGTGCTTCTTATAGGCGGACGTGAGAACGGGGTGTTGTACTCTGCTCAATTGGATGACGTCCGCCCGATGCATCTGCCCGACTTTTCCGGTGCGGGCGAGGTCCGATTCGGCAGGCTCACCTTTCCGATGTTCGCCACGATCGAACCGATGCACGGCCATCAGGTCGTGGCTTATATTCAGGGGCGCACCGTGACTCACCTGGAGGGCGGCAGATTCCGCGTGGGCGTCGGCCGCCAGGTACTCGATGAAACCCTTCACCAGGGTCACGGCATCGCCTCGACGGATCTGCTGGCACTCGGCCACGACCAGATTGTCGCCGGCTGGCGGAATCCCAACGCCGAGGGGAAGGTCGGCATCCGCCTCTATGTGCCGCACGACGACACGGGCAGGACGTGGACGACTTACACGCTCACAAACGATATCGCGTGTGAGGATCTGACGGTCGCGGACCTCGATGGGGATGGGAAACCCGAGATCATCGCCGCGGGGCGCGCAACGCGCAATGTGATGGTGCTGTGGAACGACAACTGAACCTGCACGGACGCCGCTTGCGGCTTCGCGCGGTGCGTCATGCATACGGTGATCGTGGATTGCAGGACAGTTTCGCGACGACGCGAGCGGCGTGCGGTGATCGCGGTTAGCAGGGAGATCGCGCGAAGCCGCAAGCGGCTCTCTGCACCTCTCTGCGTCCTTCTGTTAAACCGTCGCGATCAGATTTCGACGGGTTTGATCCAGGGCATCATCGCGCGGAGCTTCTTGCCCACCTGTTCCACGCCGTGGTTACGGTCCTTTTCTCGTTGTTCCTTGAACCACTTGAAGCCGTTGGCATAGTCGTCGCGGAAGGTCTTGGCGAACTTGCCCGACTGGATGTCGGCAAGCACCTGCTTCATCACCTGCCGGGTCTGATCGTTGATGATCTTGGGGCCGGTGTGGTAGTCGCCGAACTCCGCCGTGTTGGAGATCGAGTAGCGCATGTAGTTCAGGCCACCGCGCACGACCAGGTCGATGATGAGCTTCAGCTCGTGGCAGACCTCGAAGTAGGCCAGTTCCGGGGGATAGCCCGCTTCAACGAGCGTTTCGAAGCCTGCCTTGATGAGAGCGCTGAGACCACCGCAGAGCACTGCCTGCTCGCCGAAGAGGTCGGTTTCGCACTCATCCTTGAAGGTGGTGACGATGACGCCCGAGCGTCCACCGCCGATGCCGATCGCCCAGGCCAGCGCGATGTCGCGGGCGTTGCCGGTGGCATCCTGGTGGATGGCCATGAGACACGGCACGCCGCCGCCACGCTCGAACTCGCTGCGCACCGTATGGCCCGGTCCCTTGGGGGCGACCATGATCACATCCACGTTCGCCGGTGGAACGATCGTCTTGAAGTGGATGTTGAAGCCGTGCGTCGCGCCGATGGCCGCTCCGGGCTTGAGGTTCGGCTTGATCGACTGCTCGTAGACCTCCGGCTGCACCTCATCGGGCAGGGTGATGATGATGAGATCCGCCTGCTTCACGGCGTCGGCGACAGGCATCGGATCGAAGCCGTGCTCGATCGCGAGCTTGCCGTTGGCCGAGTCCCGCCGGTTGGCGACGATGACGTTGACGCCCGAATCGCGCAGGTTCTGGGCATGGGCGTGGCCCTGTGAACCGTAGCCAATGACCGCTATGGTCTTGCCCTGCAGCGGGGTGATGGAACCATCCTTGTCGTAAAGCGTCTCGATCGCCATGTTTCATCTCTCCGTTCGGGGCGGGCCAATGTAGCCCCTCCCCAAGGGGGTGTAAAGTCGGGGATGGCGCCAAGACGCAAGCGGGGTGCAGGCGTCGCGGGCTGCAGGGGGTTGGCGTGAAGCTGCAAGCGGGCTTAGTCGAGGTCGGGCATGAGGTCGTCGCAGCCGGCGGCGGGCGCGTCGAGGTACCAGGTGAGGTCACCGGGGAGAGCGTCACCCACGTTGGCGGTGCCGGGCTGGATGCCGGTGATGGGGACGGCGACGGGGTCGGGGCCAGCCGTCTGCAACTGCGACTCGACGCGGCGCAGGGCGGCCGCCTTCTTCGCGCCGGTGACAAGCACCGCCAGACGACGGGCCGCGTTCAGCAGTGGGAACGTCATCGTCACGCGATCCGGAGGCGTCACATGCTCACCCGCGTTTACCGCCACAAGCTTTTCGCGTTCGTGGATGGCAGGCGAGTGCGGAAAGAGGCTGGCCGTGTGCGTGTCGTCGCCCATACCCAGAAGAACGAAGTCCAGCCGGGGCACCTTCGCGTTGGGATCTACGATCCGACGCAGTTCCGCTTCGTAAAGCGATGCGGGGTCATCGGCGAGCACGGGCATGGGATGCCGCTGCCGCGTACGCAGCGGAACGTGGTCCGCCAGCGTCTCGCGAATCATGCGATAGTTGCAGCGCGGGTCATCCTCCGGCACACGACGTTCATCGACAATCCAAAGATGCGTGCGCTCCCACGGCATCGCACGGTAACGCGGATCGGTCACCAACCGCATGTAAAACGGCTCAGGCGTCGACCCGCCGGACAACGCAACATGAAACTCACCGCGCTTGCCCACCGCCTCGACCGCGGCCGCAAGCATCGCCATGGCAAGGTCGTCGTAAAGATCGTCGGCAGTGCGCGCAACGTGAACGGTTCCGGGGAGATTAAGGTTCAAGGCGAGTTTAGTTCAAAGTGCAAAGTTCAAAGTTAAAGCAATCAGGCACGTTGTTTGGTCGTCAGCAGGATATCGACGTCCTCGAGCGAAGCAACTCGCTGCCGAGAACATGCCCGGCACCGGTCTGATCCAGCGCACGCACCAGCTTGACGATACGCAGGGCAAACTGAAACGTCCGCGCCGCGATGTCATCCGATACCCGATCCCCCATTGCGCCCCCTAACTTTGCACTTTGCCCCCTCCCTCACGCGTTCCGCCAATGCCGGTTGTCTCTCGCCAGCAGAGCGTCGGCGGCGGCGGGGCCCCAGGTGCCGGCGGCGTAGTTGGGCAGGTCGGAGGCGGGGTGGGCGGCCCAGTGGTCCAGCACCGGCTGCACCACGCGCCAGGCTTCCTCGATCTCCTCGCGGTGCTTGAACAGCGTCTGGTCGCCGCGAATCGCATCAAGCAGCAGCGTCGCGTAGGCTTCCTGTGGTTTAGCGTGGAAGTTGGCGGCGTAGTCGAAATCCATCACCACCGACTTGATGTTCATCCCCTGCCCGGGCACCTTGCCCTCGAAGCGCAGGCGGATGCCCTCGTTGGGTTGGATATTGATGACGATCTGATTGGGTGGCAGCGCGCGATTGTCACCACGCGAGCCGAACAGCTTGTGTGGCGTGGGTTTGAAGTAGATCACCGCCTCGGTGGTCTTACGTGCCATGCGCTTGCCCGAACGCAGGTAGAAGGGCACGCCTTCCCAGCGCCAGGTGTCCACGAACAATTGCAGGGCCGCATACGTGTCGGTCTGGCTCTGCGGGTCAACACCCTTTTCCTGGCGGTAGCCGGGCACAGGCTTGCCGTCCATTTCACCGGGGCCGTATTGTCCACGCACCGCGCACAACGGCACCTGATCATCGGTGATCTGCCGTGTGGCACGCAGTACCTTCGTCTTCTCGACGCGCACATCATCGGCGCGCATGCTCACGGGCGGTTCCATGGCAATCACCGCCATCACCTGCAGCAGGTGGCTCTGGATCATGTCGCGCAACGCCCCACCGCCGGGCGAATCGTAGTAACCACCCCGCCCTTCGACGCCCACTGTCTCCGCTGCGGTCACCTGCACGTGGTCGATGTAGTTGCGGTTCCAGATCGGCTCGAAGATCGCGTTGGCGAAACGGAACACCATCAGATTCTGCACCGTCTCCTTGCCGAGGTAGTGGTCGATGCGGTAGATCGACTCCTCCTCGAAGACACGGCCGAGCACACGGTTGAGGTGGGCCGCCGATGCCGGGTCGTGGCCGAAGGGTTTTTCGATGATGATGCGCTGCCACGGGCGGGTGTCGCGGTTGATGCTGCACCAGGCTTTGCCCTCAGTGACCATGCCCGCAGCACCGATGTTGACGATGGTGGGATCGTAAAGCTGCGGCGCCAGCGAAAGGTAGAAGAGGCGGTTGTCGCCGATGTTGTGCTGCGTGGCCAGCTCCTGGCAGCGTTTCTTGATGCCGTCGAAATGCTCGAAGACGGTCGAGTCAGCCGCGTGATAATGCACGCGCTGCAGGAACTCGCGGCAGATCGCCTCATCGTAGTTGTGGGCGAACTGGCGGATGTCGCCTGCCATACGATCGCGAAATTCGTCGTCGCGCAGCGGCGTACGGCTGATGCCCAGCACCGCGAAATGAGCGGGCACGAGCTTCTGCGCGTACAGATCGTACAGCGACGGAATGAGCTTGCGCTTGGTCAGGTCGCCAGAGGCACCGAAGATGACGATCAGGCAGTCGTCGACGTGGGTCGGGTTGGGCATGTGCCGCTCCGTGGCTGTAAATGCTTCCCTGTTCGGATTCTTACGCGCGCCAAGTTAGCAAAACTGCCTGAAAGGGGCTAGGGAAGAGGCATTCCTGGGACAATCATCCCTCCTGCGCGGTTGCCCATCTTATCGGCCGGTGTCTGGCTTCCATGCCTTTAGGCTCCCCGTCGCTCCGCTGCCCACTCCAGCGCTGGCGTGTGGGGCATTGTTTGGGGATGCTGGGGATCGCGCGAGGCTGGAAAGCCCGACGGGCTGGCTAAGCCTTGGGGATATCTGACTGATCTTCCCTCACAACGCCTGACATGGAGCCCGAGCGGGAAATTACGTCTCTGCTCGGGCATGCTGGTAATCCAGGTAGCGGCGAATGCAGGCTTCGGCGAGTTGGCGTTCCCAACGGCGGGCGAAGCGGAACATCACGAAGATGCCTGCCAGTGCGAGCAAGCCGAACGACAGGCCGATGGGGCCACCGGTGTCGAGATACATCACGAGACATATCAGCAACAAAGCAGGCAGGCCAAACATCGCCATGATGTAGGTCAGCACGATGACGTGTGCGCGGGCCACCATTGCCCAATTCAGGGGCGGCTGATCGCCCCGTCGCGACTGGATCAGAACGATCCAGCCCAGCGTGGTGGGCAGCAGCAGTGCGATCGCAGTCGCCAATATCGCCAGTTCAATTGTGCGACTGGTCATTGCCTCCATGATGAACCAGATCAGCACACCCAGCCCCGGCAGCGCCAGCACGGTCAACAGCACCGTCACTGTCAGCCGTGTGAACAGCGGTGTTTCGCGCCACTGCCGCTGCAATTGCAGCGCGATGAGTCTGGGGATGTCACAGGAGAAGCCACATTCGGGGCAGTTGACGACACCATCGCCCAGGCCCGCAGACTGTATTGGCATTGTGGGCAGACGATACGGTCGCGAATGCTCTGGATGTTCGGGTCGGCGGCAGACATGCGTTTATTTTCGCAAAAAGCTGGCCGATCCCAAGCCCATTCCGCGTTCGGTCACGGTGTGACTTCTTCACCGGCGCGGGCGGGTGGTTTCACGGCCACGCTGATGATCATTAGGTCGGCGGGGGTGATGCCCGCCAGTCGCCCGGCCTGACCCAGTGTCGTGGGCTGGAAGCGGTTGAGCGTGTCAGCCGCTTCGCGACGCAGGCCGTGCACCTTGCTGTAGTCAAAATCGGTGGGTAGCGGCCGGGCCTCCTGGGCAGCCAGACGCTGCACCTCGCGCATCTGTCGATCAATATAGCCCGCGTATTGCTCATCAGCGATGAGTCGGCTGGCCAGCGCCCGGTCACGCGCCGCTGCCGGAACAGCATCCTCCTCCAGTCGGGCGAGAAGCCAGTCCGCATCCACCTCCGGGCGTCGCAGCCAGTCGACCAGCCGCCGCCCTTCATACGCGCGCTTGCGGACATACTGCCGCAGCGCATCCAGCGCACTGGTCCGCTGCTGGAACACGTGCCAACGGGCGTCATCCACGACGCCCAGTTCTCTGCCCAGCGGGGTCAGCCGCTCATCTGTGTTATCACCGCGCAGTAGCAGGCGGAATTCCGCCCGGCTGGTGAACATGCGATAAGGCTCACGCGGCGTCTTGGTGACCAGGTCATCCATCATCACGCCGATGTACGCCTGATCGCGTCGCAGGCGGACCAGTTCCTCATCACGGACAAAGCGAGCCGCATTCAGTCCCGCGAGCAGCCCCTGTCCCGCCGCCTCCTCGTAGCCGCTGGTGCCGTTGATCTGTCCCGCGAGAAACAGGCCCGCGATGCGCTTGGTCATCGTGGTGGCGTCGATCTGGTGCGGCCAGACCATGTCGTACTCGACCGCGTAGCCGTAACGCAGGATCGTCGCCTTCTCGCAGCCGGGCAGGCTTAGCACGATCACATCCTGCACATCGGCCGGCAGCGAGGTGCTGATGCCGTTGCAGTAGATTTCGTTGGTGTCCAGCGATTCCGGTTCGAGGAACACGTGATGCGACTGGCGGTCAGCGAAACGGACGACCTTGTCCTCGATGCTGGGGCAGTAGCGCGGACCGGTCGTTTCGATCTGCCCGTTGTACATCGGCGCGCGGTGCAGGTTGGCGCGGATCAGCTCGTGAATGGCCGGGTTAGTGTAGGTGATCCAGCACAGCCGCTGCTCGATGACGGGGAAGCGGTGGGCAACGCGCTCATACGCCGGCTGGGCGAGCAGCTCAGATGACTGCGCGAAGCCGCAAGCGGCGAGGGTCATGTCGCTGAAGGGCACAGGACGCTCATCGCCGGGCTGGATTTCCAGCCCCGCGACATTGATCGTTTCCGCGGCAAGACGCGGCGGCGTGCCCGTCTTGAGTCGGCCCAGTTCAAAACCCAGGTTCCGCAAGGCATGGCTGATACCTACCGATGCCGCCTCACCCGCGCGGCCGCCCTCGGTCTTGCGTTCGCCCGTGTGCATCAGGCCGCGCATGAAGGTGCCCGTCGTCAGTACAACCGCGCGGGCATGGAGCGTTTCAAACCGTCCATCGACGTGGCGGATCTGCACGCCGGAAATGCGACTATCCTCCACCTGCAGGGACTCGACGGTACCCGCGAGGATGTCCAGATTCTCACGCGTGGCAAGCAGACGCTGGACCTCTGCGGCGTAGCGGTACTTGTCGCTCTGGCATCGCGGGCCTCGCACCGCGGGCCCCTTGGAGGCGTTCAGGACGCGGAACTGGATACCTGTCGCATCGGCAGCCAGCGCCATCAGGCCGCCCAGGGCGTCGATCTCACGAACAATCTGTCCCTTGGCCAACCCGCCGATCGCGGGGTTACAGCTCATGGCGGCAATCTTCGACGGGTCCATGGTGACCAGCGCGACGCGGCCGCCGTGCGGGCGCAGCACATTCGCCGCCGTCCACGCCGCCTCCGCGCCGGCGTGCCCGCCACCGATCACCACGATGTCGTACCGATCTGTACCGGTCATGGGAGCGGTATTGTAGAAAGGTTGTGAGGGCGGGTCGCGACTACGGGACCTTTGGAGCGGGCCCCTCTCTTCGCTTCGCTCAGGGGCGGGCGTTAATCTGAACCGCATCACCCTTAGCACCCTGGCCCCTCAGTCCCTCTGTATTGCTACCCTATCCCCCATGAACGACACGCTCACCTATCGGCTCGGGTTCATCGGTGCAGGGAACATGGCGGAGGCGATTGCGCGGGCGGCGATCGACCGTGGCGTGCTGCAGCCCGGCGAGATCATCGCCTACGATCCGACACTAGCCCGGCGGGAGCTTTTCGCCTCGCTCGGCATCGCGATCGCAGCGGACAATGAGGAGGTCATCGCCCGGTCGCAGCAGGTCATGCTGGCGATCAAGCCACAGATGCTCGATGCTCTTGCGCCGACACTCAAGCGGCTGGACGCCAGGCGACAGGTGGTCATTTCGATCATGGCGGGTATCCGCGCGGAGAAGATCGCAGCCTCGGCAGGATTGACCGACCTGCGCATCGTGCGGGTGATGCCCAACACGCCGGTGCTGGTAGGGCAGGGTATGGCCGGGATCGCGCTAGGGCACTCAGCCCAGCCGGGCGATGACGAGCTTGCGATTCAGCTTTTCGAGGCGGGCGGCAAGGCGATCCGCGTGGCGGAATCGGACCTGGACGCGATCACCGCCGTGTCCGGCAGCGGGCCAGCCTATCTCTTTTACCTGGCGGAGGCGATGGAGCGGGCTGCGGCTGAACTGGGCCTGGCGGAACACGCCCGGCTACTGGTGAGTCAGACGCTTCTGGGGGCAGCAACACTGCTGGCTCAATCGCCCGACACCGCAGCCGAGCTTCGCCGCAAGGTCACCAGCCCCGGCGGCACAACCGAAGCCGCCATCCGCCACCTCGATACCGCGAAGGTAAGCGACGTCATCGTACAGGCCCTGCACGCTGCGCACCGCCGGTCACAGGAACTGGGGCGGTAATGCAAAAATGCCACGAAACCAAGATGCCAAGAGCTCCAAGGGGGAGATGGAAATGAACATGGACGCTCTCTGCCCCGAAACCCTGCATCCACATTCACTCTCTTTATCAGCGTCCATTCGCGTTGATTCGCGGTTCAATCCTTGGCTTCCCTGGCCTTTTGGCGCCTTGGCGTTTCAACCGAGCCACACTCACTACAATGGCCGGCATGACTTACCCCACCCTTCGTGATTTTGTGCGCGCTCTGGACAAGGCTGGTGAGCTGCATCGGGTGACCACCCGTGTGTCGCCGATACTGGAGATCAGTCGCATCGCCGATCTGATCAGCAAGTCAGCCGCCCCGACGGTCAGCCCGGCTGCGCAAAAGACTGATCCGCGATTCGCCCATCTGGGGGGCAAAGCCCTGTTGTTCGAGAACGTCGAAGGTTCAGCGTTTCCCGTCGCGATCAACGTTTATGGGTCATATCGCCGCATGGAAATGGCGCTGGGCTGCGATTCCACAAGCGGCGGAGGCGGGTTCGAGGCGCTGGCGGAGAAGGTCGAACGCCTCGTCAAGCCTGAACCGCCCACGGGCCTCATGGACAAGATGAAAAAAGGCCTGGAGATGGCCAAGCTCGCCTCCTTCGCGCCCAAGTACGCCCGCACTGGCGCGTGTCAGGAAGTCGTGCATACCGGCGATGATGTTGACCTGCTGTCGCTGCCGCACATCAAGGCCTGGCCCTTCGACGGCGACCCACGCAAGGTGGGCTATCCGGTCGATCCCCTGCCCGGCGGTGGCGACGGACGGTTCATCACCTTCGCGGGCATCTACACCATCCACCCCGACGATGCGGACAAGCCCGCCGGCGTGCCCCGGCCGAGCCGCAACATCGGCATGTACCGCTTGCAGGTCATCGACCGTCATCATCTGGCGATGCACTGGCACATGCACCACGATGGTGCACGGCACTGGCGCGCCTGGAAGGCGATCGGCAAGCCGATGCCTGTCGCGATTGTCCTGGGCGGTGAGAGCGTGCTGCCCTACGCCGCCACCGCCCCACTGCCGCCGGGCATCAGCGAGCTGCTTTTCGCAGGCTTTCTTAACGATGGCGGCATCGAGCTGGTGCCGTGCAAAACGATCGACATGCACGTGCCCGCCAACGCCGAGATCGTCATCGAAGGCACCGTCTCCACCGAGGCAGGTTTCCCGGGCTTCGACCCGCGCACCGATGGTGACATCGGCCCCGGCGCGGTCTTCGAAGGGCCCTTTGGCGACCATACCGGCTTCTACTCCCTGCCCGACCGCTACCCCATCTTCACCGCCACTGCTCTGACCCATCGCAGGGATGCGATCTACCCCACCACCATCGTCGGCCCGCCTCCGCAGGAGGACTACTACATGGGCAAGGCGACGGAACGCATCTTCCTGCCGCTCCTGCGCACGCTGGTGCCGGACATCATTGACTACGACCTGCCCATGTTCGGCGCGTTCCACAACTGTGCGTTCGTGAAGATCCGCAAGGAATACCCGCTGCAGGCCCGGCGGGTGATGCACGCGATCTGGGGCGCCGGTCAGATGGCCTGGACGAAGATGATCGTCGTGGTCGATGAGCACGTGAACGTGCATGATCACGATGAGGTGCTCTTCTTCCTGTGCGCCAACTGCGACCCGGGTCGGGACATCGAGATCGTGAATGGCCCACTGGACATCCTCGACCATGCCGCACCACGTCTGGGCGCCGGCCACAAGATCGGTTTCGACGCCACGGCGAAGATCAAGGGCGAGGAGGTGAACGGCCACCCCGTCCGCGACTGGCCCCCCTACCTGCGCATGGATCAGGCAACAATCGACTTAGTCGCTCGCCGCTGGCGCGAATACGGGTTTTGAGTGAGAACAGGAGGATGCAGAGAAGAGCAGAGGAAAAAGGCACATAGGCACATCGACACAAAGAAGATTCCCTTCGTGTCAATGCCCGCCCCTAAGCGGGGCGAAGGGCGGGATCACGATGCGAATACGGAGTCTCCCTTCACTCCTCAACCTCCCCCACCCTCACCTTCTCGCCCTTCCCTTCGCGTCCTTCTGTTCCCCCCGCGCAGCGTCTTGCGTTGATCAAACGGTTCGGCAGGTGCAGATGCAGCGGAACCGCCCGGTCCGCAGGGAACTCGATCCCCCGTGTCCGGCGCTCCGCGGCTGTCCTGCGAACGAAACGGGCGACCACCCACACCCAGCAGGCAGCCACAATTCCTGCATACGTCAAAAGTTCCACGCGAACCATACGTCGATCCTTTACAGCCTTAAAAGGCTGCGAAGAATCTTCCCGCGACATGGGACACGCGAACAGACACAATCCGATAGAATTGTGCCCATTACAGCGAATATCCGAGCAACTGTACTGGTCAGCAATCGCACCATCTGTATCTGCACACCCTTGCGCACGGCTCGTATGCTGCCCAGTCGTCGGTTAGCCGCGTGAACCCTGCTCCCTGAACTCGTACTCCTGTTACAGGCCCCCCATGGCACTGACCTCGCTTGAACGCACCTCAGACCAACCGCTTTACGAGCAGGTGGCCCATCGCATCGCGCAGATGATCCATGCCCAGGCGCTGCGGCCGGGCGACCGCGTGCCCTCGGTTCGGCGGTTGCACCGACAGATGTCGGTGAGCATCTCGACCGTGTTGGAGGCGTATCGCCTGCTGGAGGCGTGGCGGCTGATCGAAGCGCGGCCGCAATCGGGCTACTTCGTTCGGCCGTACGCGCCGGTGACCCCGCCCGAGCCCGGTCCCAGTGCCCCATCGGGACAGGCCTGCCATGTCGACGTGCGCAGCCTGGCGCTGCGGCTGACGCAGGCGGCCGGTCGGGATGATGTCATCAAACTTGGTGCCGCGGTCCCATCACCGAAGCTGCTTCCCACCCAGCGTCTGAACCGGTTGCTCAGCCAGGTGGTGCGGCGTGAACCGGACCTGGCGCACACGTATGACGCCCCTCCGGGCTGCAAAAAGCTGCGCGAGCAGGTCGCCCGCCGGATGCTGGACGCCGGCTGTACCATTTCGCCACACGACATCCTCACGACCACCGGCGCCACCGAAGCCATGTGCCTGGCGCTGCAGGCAACGACAACGCGCGGCGACAGCGTTGCCATCGAATCACCCTGTTACTTCGGCATCCTCGAGACGCTCGAAGCACTGGGGGTGCGAGCGCTGGAGCTACCGACCCATCCGCGCGAAGGGATCGACCTACGGGCACTGGAGGAAGCCATGGCGAACAAGCGCGTGAAGGCGGTTGCGCTGAGCGCCAACTTCAGCAACCCACTCGGCGGGCTGATGCCTGACTCGCACAAAAAACGAATCGCTCAGCTTGCCCAGCAGTACGACATTCCTGTCATCGAGGATGACTGCTATGGTGATCTGCCGTTTGACACCCAGCGGCCCAAGGCGATCAAGGCGTTCGACCGCTCGGGTCACGTGATCTACTGCGCGACGGTAAGCAAAACCCTTTCGCCGGGATTGCGGGTGGGCTGGTGTGCGCCGGGCCGCTGGATGGAGCGTGTGGAGCAGTTGAAGCTGGCAACCTCGCACGGCAGCGCGGTGGCGCCGCAACTGGCGGTGGCAGCTTTTCTGGCGAGTGGCGGATACGACCGACACTTGCGCAAGCTGCGACGCACCTACCTCGATCACGTTCGGCTGGTCAGTGCGGCCGTGGCACGCTATTTCCCACAGGGCACACGCATGACCCGCCCGGCTGGTGGACATTTGCTGTGGATCGAGCTGCCCGAGATGGACAGCATTGAACTGCACGAGGCTGCCATCGCACGCAACATCAGCATCGCACCGGGGCCACTCTTTTCGCCCACGGGTCGATACCGCAACTGCCTGAGGCTGAACTGCGCGATTCCCTGGTCGGATGAGGTGGAACGCGCCATCGCCACCCTTGGCGAACTGGCCAAGCAGAACACTCGGAGCACCGAGAACTGATTCGAATCAGGCGGCGACGCGGCGGTGCAGTTCCTGCGCAGCCACATATTTGTCGTTGATCGCCAACGCGCGCTGGGCAGCCTCCGCGGCTCGCACCGCATCGTTCAGCGCTTCACGACAGATGCCAAGGTGATAGTACGTGTCCGCCCGGTCGGGGTAGCGGCGGGCGTGCGCTTCGAACGTCGCAGCCGCTTTTTCCAGCAGTTTCTGCAGAGGCGATTCGGTCAGTCGCGGCGCAGGGCGCTGTTTCGCCGCCAGTGCCATCGTCACGTGCCGCCAGTGTTCCGCGAGCATCTGTCGACGCTGCCAGCGCGTGCCCAGGAGCAGCACCTGTCGCATCGCCCGCCGCGCCACACCATGCTTTTCCGCCGCAAGGGCGCAGACCAGCAGCCCCGCCCACGCCTGCAGATCATCATGTCGCAATCGCGTGATCCGCCACCAGCAGCGCCCCGCCTCCGGCAGTCGGCCTGCGTGCATGAGCACGCGCGCCAAAGCGGGCATCGCCCGACCATGCACACGACTGTCCAGTGCAATCGCCGCCTGCAGATGTTCGATCGCTCCTTCGATATCGCCCATCTCGTCCGCCAGTTCACCCGCTTCCAGACGAATGATCGCGTGTTCCGGCCATTCCTCCTGCAGATCCGCATAGAGCGCCTGCGCATCAGCCAGCCGCCCCACCTGTCGATACATGCGTGCGGTCAGCAGCCGCTGCTGACGTTCCAGTCGGCGAATGGGTTGCATCCATGCTGCTTCGATCTGCCTCAGGTTCATGGTCGATGTCATCCTTGTCCTCAACCGTGTTCAGGCTGCCAGTTCATTCGCCAGCGATTGCACCACCGGATGGTGTGGTTCCTGTTCCTGCCATCGCCGCAGACGTTCGCGTGCCGCGTTACGATCACCCCGGGCGAACTGTCGTCGTATCAGGGCCGCCAGCACATCGCGATAGCCTGGATGACGCTGAGCAGTCCGATCAAGCACCTCCAGCGCTGCCGGCCCCACGGTCGGGTCGTCCTCGATCTTCGCCAGCACGATCGCCAGTGGTGCGTAATAGGGTTCGATCCGCAATCCGCGATGCGTCCACCGCCGGGCTTCATCCTCATCGCCCAGCAACAACGACAGCTCCGCCATCGCCTCGCAAAGGAGCAGCATCTGCCGTGGCTCATGAACATCGCGGGCCATGTAACCGATCGCTTCGCGCAGCAGACGCACGCTGTGCAGGTCCGCTCGCACTTTCTGGGCCGCGACCAGGGTGGGCATGACGTGGATCGCCCCGATCAGTTCGCCCGCCAGCGCCTCCACTTCTGCATCCGTGACGATCGGCAGCGACCCCACACCCGGCGCTTCCATCGCACGCAGCCACAGTTCGACGCGCGGATCAAAGCCATGCTCATGGTGCAACTGATCGACGCAGGCTCGCGCCTCGTCCCACCGTTCCAGTTCCATGAGCACGGCGATGCGCGCCTGCAGCACATCGAGGTCGCGCTCGTCTGCTTCGGCCAGAATGGTCAGCGCGGTTTCCAGTTCACCGCGCTGGGCGAGTAGGCCCGCGAGCATAACCCGGGCCGCGGTGGGACAGTCCGGCCGGCGCCGCCAGTCGTTCAGCTCCAGTTCAACCGCAGCCGCCTGTCCCGTCCGCGCCGCCTCTGCCAGCACCGCCAGCCGTTCGTGATCGTCCATAGGCATGGAATGAGAGTCCGAGTGCGCCTTTCGCACCGGTTGTATCGGCGATAACGGCTGGGCGGGTTAGTGGCCCAAAGAGGTGAGTAGTTGGATTAGGTGAGGGCGCGAACCCCCGGGAAAGCCCTACCTACAACTATTTCTTATTGAAATATTTGCGGTCACTCACATTATCGCAAGAGTTCGGGACGTTCTCCCTCACCCAGTCTCTCCCAGAGGGAGAGGAGGTTGTACATCTTTCACCGCTTCAACAGCAGCCGTGCGCGTGGGCCGTCGATCCAGATGCGCTGGAATGGTCCGTCCGCCACGTCGCTGGGCAGCCCCATCCCCAAGCCCGAAACGGTCGGCAGCAACAGGTTCATCCCGAGTACACCGTCCAGCGTCACCGTTTCACCGGAATCCTGCTTCGTGCTCACATCCTTAATCAGTACATGCGCGTTGTGGTATTCGATGATGCGGCCGTCTGCAGCCTTGATGCGCAGCACATCGATGCGGAACCCCGGAGCAGGGGTGATCTGCCCGCCGATGCCGCCCAGTGGCAGTGAGAAGTCCGGCTGCCGTGTCAGCTTGCCCTCAGCGGTGAGCAGCCCGATTGCTTTGGCCTGGCGGGTTGAGATCATGCTTGCCGGTGCGCCGGTATCGAGCAACCAGTCACCCGTTGCCGAGGCGTTTCCCTGCTGAATGGCCACGCCGGGCACCACGAAGTTTTCCGACAGCGTCGGCTTCGCACCGCGATCAGCCGGGTTGCGCTGCCGGGTATAGTCCACCCGCTTGAGCGGCACGATCAGGTCAACGCCCGGCGGCTGATACCGACCATCGAACAGCCGCACCGCTGGTCCTACCCCCACCCGATCGAGCTGAGCGAGCAGATCCAGATTCTCCAGCCCTTCGATGTCCTTAAGGTCCTGAATCGCCTGATTGACCTTCTCATCCCGGTGTCCGTTGACGCGTCCCATCGGCGCCGGATCGATCTCCACCACCAGATCGCGAATGGCGGGCATGCCGATGACGTTGATTTCCCCCAGCGTCAGCGCCACCACCGGATCCGGCTGCACGCGGTTGATGAGGAACCGCACATCCCGCCCTGCCAGGCCGAAATGCGCCTGAACGGGCTGGTCGAATAAACGCCCCGTCGTCGGCGCCAACGCGAGGGTGTAGGGCTGGCTCACTCCCATCGCCACCTCGCCGTGCAGACCTGTTTCGTGGTAAACCGCACCGGGTTCCATCTGGATCTGGAACCGTTTGGCTGTGGCTTCACTGAGTACGTGCCCGCTGGCGCCGGTGTCGAGAAAGGCGGTAAAGGATGACTCGCGCACCTCTTCGGCTTTGCCGTCGAGGATGCGATCCAGGTCCTGCAGATTTTCCAGTCGACGCAGGGCCGCCAACTGCGACCCCTTGCCTTCGAGCAGACGATCACCCTGCCAGACCTGCACGTGCACCGTGACGTAGGTTGGCGCGGTTTCGAGCGTGCGTTCGATGACAACGACACGGTCCTGCTGAGCTGCCGCGATGCCGCCCACCCATGTCAAAAGCGCAAGCGCCGGCAACCAGCACCGTTGTGAAAGAGCCGAGGATGCAGCCATACGGCCGATGATACCGACGGACGGTCGGCAAACCTATCTTTTTTGATTAGAGGTCTGACCGCGTGCGGAAACCGGCGACGATCACACGAACACATTACTGTGCCGCAGCGCGACCATGCGCGGCTGAAGAGCCGTACCCGGGCATCGCGTGGGTGACAGCTCCTGGTGGGTGAAGATCTGGTTCATGGGCACCCCATAGGTGCGGCGGAAGGTGCGCACCGTCTGCACGAGGGCAGCCATCTGGGCGTCAGTGGGCGACTGCTGATCAAAGTTGCCCAGCAGCATGATGCCCAGGTTGTTCAGGTTATTGGCCCCACCGGCGTGAGCGCCCTGATACTGGATCGGCCGACCCTCCCACACACGGCCGGCGCGATCGATGATGAAGTGGTAGCCGATGTCACCCGCCTTCATACGGTTCAGGTGCGACGTCCGAATCGTCTCCAGCCGGGCAGCCGTGGAGGACATATCGGTGAAGGTCACGGGGCGCATGCCCTCGTGGTGAACCGTGATCCGCTTGATGCCGTTCATCGGGCTGAGCCGGGCGGCAATGGGCGAGGCCTTGGCCCAGCGTGTGCGGGGGATGGTCTGCAGCGGCAGTGTGTTGGTATTGGCCACGGGTGTCACCACCGGCGTGGCTGACGGCACGGGCTGGGGCGCAGGCGGGGGCACCACAACGTTGCCAGTTGGCTGGGGGCGTACCGGCGAGACGGTCGGCCAGTCAATGCCCGGGCGTGACGACACCTGCGAGGGCTGGGATGCGCAGCCGCCCATCAACATCGCCACACTCGCCAGCACCCATTCACGTCGGGACAGATCCATAGGAGCCACCTGTCAGATTGACCGATTGGTTACCGCGACCACAACGGTACACAAAACGCAGTCCACTGCAATGGTTCGCGCGTACCTGGCAACAAATCGCAAGCGTCAAGCGCAGCAAAAGACCGCAGCGACACACCAGCGGGCAGCCTTAGCTACATCGGAAAGTGATATCGGCGATCTGGAGCGGATTACGCCACTCCGGCGGTTACTTCCTCAGCGGCGCCGGAGGCAGGAGCATCGGTCGCACGGTCGGCAGCATCGTCCACCCGCCGCACATTCCAGCTCAGCCCGACGGGAAGCGATGTCGGGTCCGTCTCGGCCGACCGCCGTTGGGGTGCCGCAATTCGTCGGGCGACAAAGACGATGAACGGCTGGCTCGCATCCTCCTTCACCGGGTCGGTGAGCACCGCCCAGCCTCCCACCACGTTCATCTGCATGAAAAGCTGCTGTGTGCTGTAGGGGTGAACGATGTCCGGTGCCAAATCATCCGCAGGATTCTTGCGTTTGACGAGCAGGACCAGCAGGCCATCCGGTTTCAGAACGCGGTGTGCTTCACGCAGCAGCGCCACCGGGTTGGGGTGGCGTTCCAGTTGGTCGTAGATCAGCAGGAGGTCGACCGCCCCGGTTTCAATCGGCAGCCGGCGCGGGTGCGACTGATGCAGGAACTGGGGCCTGGCCGTGCCATCGGGGTATTTCTGGTTCACCACACATCGCTGAGCAAAGTTCACCCACGGTTGCAGTCTCTCGGTGGCGATGACATTCACCCCCTGCGTTGCCAGAAGATGGGGAAGCAGCCCACACCCACTACCCACGACGCCGATCTTCCCAGGCCGCCCCGTCTGACGGACCACATCCAGCGTCAGCGCGATGCGCAGGTCGACATTGTTCTTGAAAGCCGCGTCTTTCGTGTAGCGAACCCAGTCGGTGCGTTCGATCTGGATCGGTTCGGTGACACTCGAAAGCGCATCGCACGGCCAGCCATCCACAGGCGTGGCAAAGAAGCGGGCGTTCCAGAGCAACGGGGTACCAGCGTACCGGCGGCGGACTTCATCCATATCCGGCGCGATGCGGTTGAAGCCCCACTTCTGTTCAAAGACGTCCAGCGCGTTGCGCACGCCCTCCTGGCTGTCGGCTGTGGTCTTACGCACAGTGCGGTGGCCATGGGCATGGATGAACTCAATGTGCGGTACCGCAAAGCACGACCAGCCGTGCAGCCGGGCGCGCAGGCCGAAGTCGATCGTCTGCCCACGCAAAATCGCTTCGTCGTACCCACCGATTTCTTCGTACACCGCGCGGCGGTGGCAGTAGAAGCAGCCCATGACATGATCAACCTCCATGGGCGTCTGCACGGCGTAACGGTCCATGCCAGCGGCCAGATGCGTGTAACCGTTGGGATGCAAAATCCAGTCGCCGAAGGCGTGGATGCGGCCGTCCGGTCGCAACTGTTTGGGACCGACGACACCCAGCCGCGGCGGGCCGTTGTCGAAGATTTCGCACAGCTTGCTCACCCAGCGCGGCGTGAGACAGACGGTGTCGCCGTCCAGCCGGGCGAAAATATCGCCCCGGGCACGACGGCTGAGAATGTTGGCGTTTTTCGCGAGAATTCCGCAGTGTTCGGCTTCGATGAGCGTGAGGAATCGACCGCCCTCAGTCGCTCGACCACCCGATGTTTCGGGCCAGGTGCGGCGCGACCATTCCCGCAGCGTTTCCAGGCTGTCATCCGTCGAACCGTCGTCGTAGGCGATGATCTCGAACGGCGTCGGATCATCCACCAGCGTGTTCCACAACGACTGCAACAGATTGCCCAGCAGGTCGATCTGACCGTTCACCGAGCTTTGGCGGCCGTTGTTGTAGTTGGGAATCAGAATGGAAACACGTGGGGTCATTCGGGTCACCACGGCTCAGAGGGATGCCTCACAGGGATGCCTCACAGGTCGTAGCCCAGTTCCTGCATCAGCGGCCCGCCAATTCGCGCAAAGACCTGCAGAACCTTCTCGTCGAAGTGCTCACGCCAATCACCCACCACACCCTTGCGGAAGAACGAGCTTTTATCTTCGACACCGTTTTCGCGGCCGCCCGCCAGCCTCCGGAACGATCCGGCCTCACAGCAGTCCCTCACGCTGGCATCGCTGGTATCCACACCGAGGAAGTCAAGCATCCTCGCCACCCCTGCCGAACAATCAGCAGAAAGATCCTCATACCGCAGCTCAAGGTAGCGATCCGGAAAGGTCCGCCCGAACAACCTTGCCTGCTGGATGTAGGGGATCCAATGATTCTGCAGCAGATACTCAGCGTATGCCGCCATCGTAGGAAAACGCTGCTGGAACGTCTCTTTCTTTTGCCTCAGATTATGGAACCAGCCGGACACGGTGACATCGCGCCCGTCGCGGATGACGTGGATGATCTTCGCATCGGGGAAGGCCGCGTTCAGCGGTCCCAGGCACATCGCGTGCTCGGGGGTCTTTTCGCCAATGCAACGGACCGGCTGTGAGTCCGCCCAGCGGTGAAACTGCAGCGCCACCGCCGCCGTGAACACCTGCACCAGAGCCTCGCTGTCGAATCGGCCCAGTTCCTCCAACTTCTGGCGACCACTGTAGAAATCCAGCGCCTGCTGCAGCGCGGGCAGGAGCACTGGCCCGAAGTAGGCCTCCCCCTTACAGCAGATTTCCGGGTGGCCGTCCAGCAGATGCTGCACCCACGTGGTGCCGGACTTCTGGCAGCCAACGACGAAGAAAATCTGTTTGTCCAGCACAGCGCCCAGCGCTTCGTGCAGCATCCGCACCGGTGATTGGATGGCGGCGATGGTCATGACAAACTTATCGGCCGTCCCGCGACGCGGGCATGACTCTTTGCAGGAGGCAGCCTGCCCTGCACGGATGGTCAAACCGACGCCTGCGCAAACAGAAACGGCGGTCTTGCGACCGCCGTTTCCGCATCAGTGATCGGATGCCCGCGTCACGGGCGCTCCTGAGAATTGGAGGAGGGATCAGCCCAGCAGCGCCAGGACCGACTGCGGCTGGCTGTTGGCCATCGCCAGAACGTTCGTCGCGGCGTTGACCAGGATCTGCGACCGCGTGAGCTGCGCCGTTTCGTTGGCGAAGTCGGTATCGCGGATCGCCGATTCGGCCGCACTGGTGTTCTCCAACGCCACGCCCAACGAGTTGATCGTCGAGCCGATGACGTTCTTCTGGAAGGCGCCGAGTCGACCGCGGAGGCTGGAGATCTGGTTGATCGCCGCGTTGACGATCTTCTGCGCCTTGGAGATATCACCATCCACCACGTTGGCTGCGCGGCTGGAACCCAGTTCGTCGAGGTAGCCCGTGGACAGCGTACCCAGGTTGCGGGCCGCCACGTTCTGGATGCCGATGCTCACCTGGTTGCCAATGTCGACGTTGGGGCCGAGGTTGAACTTCGCCCCGCCACCGGTGATGGTGAACGCATCGATGGCGTGCAGCGTTTGAGCACCGGAGGTGGTCAGCTCGATCTTTACATCGAGGAAGTCGGTGTTGATGCGTGCCACCTTGCCCTTGGCGGTCGCAGTGATACCGTTGATGATCGCGCCGACGTCCTGACCGGAGTCGCGGACATCGCTACCGGTGACTGCCGCCGCGAACGCCGTCACCGCGGCGGTGTTGGCAGCGTTCTCGTTGGTGGACGAAAGCAGATGGATACCACCGGCCTGCTCACCGTCCGAAACCATCTTCACCGACACGAACTGCGACGAGCCGAATTCGGTGCTCTTGAGCACCAGGCCGGTGCCGCTGGTCGCCGCCGACACACCTGTGACCTGCGTAAAGGTGTTGATCGCGTCGCGCATCGATTCGAGCGTCGTGCCCGAAGCAAAGGTGAACTGACGCGAACCCTGGGCGCCAGCGATTTCGAAGATGAACTTGGATTCGGAGCTGGACAGGTCCAGTTGCGCGCCACCCAGCGACAGGAACAGACCCGCACGCTGAGCCGACTTCGTGATGAGCACCTGAACTTCGCGGTTCTCGTCGAAGTTCATCTTCGCAGCGTTGACCTCCAGATCCGCGACGAAGCTGCTCTGGGCGCTGACGGTGAAGTCATAGGTGCCGTTGAGCAGCTTGGTGCCCTGGAAGCTGGTGGACGCGGCGATACGGTCGATCGTCTGCAGGATCGAGTCGATCTGAAGCTGATTCGCTTCGCGTTCCTCGATGCTCAGGCCGGCGTCGTTGGCGCTCTGACCCACCAGGCCCTGCAGTTCCATCAGCAGGCTGTTGATTTCCTGCAGACCGCCTTCCGCGATGTTGATGACCTGGTCGGCGCGTTCAGCGTTGCCGATCGCCGCCATGATGGCCGCCTTTTCCGAGCGCAAGGCCTCACTGGCGATCAGACCCGCCGGATTATCGGCGCCACGGTTGATCGCCAAACCTGTGCTCAGACGTTCCAGCGACTTCGTCAAGGAGTTGTTGTTGGTCCTCAGAATACGCTGTGAAAGAAGCGATCCGACGTTGGTGTTAATGCGACTCATGGTGTGATCCTCCCTGAATTCTCAGGTTCCGGTTGACGCCGAACACCTTCGCGTGTCCGGCTGACGGGCGTCTTGCCCTGATCATTTGCGTCCGTTGACGTGTCCGATTTGATGCTCACTCGTGCCGTGGGTTTGTGCTTAGCCTGCTCATCGCATGACTGCTCTCCTTTCCGCCCTGCTTGCGGGAAGGGTCGTCCGCGGCGGTGCCCGATTCCCCACGTCGACATCCCTGTCACGCATACCGAACCTCACATGCGCCGGCCGCTCATCCCTGAGCGGTCCCCCGTCCGGAGACCTGCCGGCCGCAACTGTCTGGTCGGTACGCCGATCGACATGCGCCCACTTTGCGTGTGAACTGGTCTTATCGGAACAACGCCGCATCAGCGGTCTCCTGGACGGACTACCCGTCCTCTACGACCGCTTGCATCGACATAAACCCGTCGTCCCTTAAGCGCAGCACAATCGGATTTGCCAGAAATTCCTCGCCCACCCACCTAATCAATACAACCCGACATCATGGTTATCAGGCCTTGCATGGACCGAATCCGTTGAAGCGAGGAAATCACGGTTGAACTGCGTGACCATTCGCGAGGTCTGATAACAATGGAACCGCGAATGAACGCGGAGAGACACAAATAAAGAAGGGGCTAAATGGTTTATGACGCGATGCGATTTGTCGCGTCATTAGTAATAAACCGCCGTCGCTTTCACGGGCGACGGCGGAATGATATTTCAGAAATCAGAAAATCCTGAATCAGGAATGCTGACTGTCATAAGTCGCTGCGTCGAGCAGCGAATTGACCTGGGCTGGATCGCTCGCCTTGATTTTGATCAGCCAGCCCTTGCCGTAGGGGTCCTCATTGATGATGCCCGGGTTGTCGACCACTTCCTGGTTGACCGCAACGATTTCGCCGTCAATACCGCTGTACAGTTCGCTGGTGGTCTTGACCGATTCGATTTCGCCAAACGCCTCACCCGCCTTGATCGGCCCGGAGGTCTTGCGGAAATCGACGTAGGTGACGTCGGTCAGTTCATCAACAGCGAACTGGCTGATGCCCAGCACCACCGTGTCGCCTTCCACTTTGTGCCATTCATGCGTCGGGCTGTAACGTCGATCAGCAGGTGAAGCCATGTCGCCTCCAAAAATCTCCAATGTTGAGCCGAGATCATACCCCCACCCCTCGGACATCCGCAAGCCATCGCACGCAACTGGCGGATACAGGACGCTGCAGGTCCCCCCGCGCATCATCGGCGAAGACCTGAGTGTGCCGTAAGGCCAGTAATGAAACAGGGTTGAATCGCTGCATGAACCGCTGCGATTCGTTGACGGGGTCGCGTGTGGGCCCTAGGAATCTGGTGAAACGCGGCCTGCGTCAGCGTGACGGCGGGCGGACCGGCGACACGACGCCGATACATCAGGCCAGGCTCGGTCACAGCCAAACACAAGGAGCAGTGCGATGACCAGAGTGGACACCATGCAGGAAATGGGCCAGGAAATCCGGGAAGGCGCGCGGGATCTTGGCGAACAGGTACAGGAGCAGATCGGCCAGATCGGTCATGAGGAAGGTCGTGTCGCACGCATGATCGAAGAGCAGACCGCCAAGCTGCCCAGCGACACGTTCCTGTGGGCGGCCGCTGGTTCCATCTGCGGTTCGCTGGCGCTGAAGATCATGGGACGGGATGAGGATGCGCTGTTCGTGGGCCAGTGGGCGCCGACGTTCCTGATCCTTGGGCTTTATAACAAGATCGTGAAGGTGCTGGGCAGCGACTGACGTGGCCGGTTCGTGGGAAGAAGGTTCATCCGCATGGAGGCGCGCCCAGGCGTGACCATCGACGTCACGCGGGAAGGATGTTGGGAGGTTGGTTGAAGGAGGCCGCGGTGCGATCGCGGGGCGAAAGGCCATGTCGCTCTGTCATCGTCCGCGGCTTTTTACTACGAATCAACTCGAAGCACTCGTGTAATACCGCAACGCGAAGCGCCAGAACAATCGACTGGCCGTGAACAGCCCCACCGCCAGCAGCGCCGCTGCGACCATCCACGACCAGGTCGCACGTCCCAGCATCGCTTCGGCGGGCACAGTCGTCATGAATGCAACGGGAATCACGAACGTGAGCACGCTTCGCCAGACACCCACATACCCCTGAATCGGAAATCGCCCAGCTTCCAGCACCGCTCGTAAGGCTTCCGTTGCGTTGTAAATCTTCACGAACCAGATCGTCGTCGCCCCCAGCACGAACCAGATGCTGTAGAGCACAACGATGCCCAGCATCGCGGGTATGATGCCCTGCAAATAAGCGTACAACGGCAGTGGATCAGGCTGGCGCTGCGTGCCACCGTAGATAATCATCGCGACGCCCACCACCATGCTCGACAATCCCCACGGCGAGCAGTTACGAAGTGACAACCAAAACTGCGAATCGATCGGCTTGAGCAGAACAAAATCGAGCGTTCCGTCGCGCACGTGATTCACGATGCGACTGAGATTCGGCGCAAGAAACGATGCTGAAACACCTTCCAGAACCGTGTAAAACCCCAGCACCAGCATCGCTTCCTGCCACGACCAGCCCGCGAAGGCATAATCCTCCTGATAGAAAAGCGACAGCGTGAAAATCGCGCCCACCAGGCCAAGCAGACTGGTCAGCGTGGCGATGATGAAGTTGGTGCGGTATTCCATCTCCGCACCGATCGCGGTCGACCAGAACAGTGTCAGGGCATGGATGTAGCGAATCACGGTTGAACGCTCTCCATTTGCTCATTGATGAAACCGGTCAAGCGCCCATCGCGGAGTACCGACGCAATCCCACGCGCCAGAAGAAACGGTTGAGCACAACGAACAGCAACGTCCATCCCAGCAATACCGCGACCCCCTGCGCGAAAGGAATCGTGTTCTGCTCCACCAGCACCGTCGCGGGGAACCACACCACATACGGAAACGGCGTCCAGATCGCGATCTGCCGCACCGCATCGGGGTACAAATCCAGTGGCGCGATGATGCCGGAAAGATAGACGTAGGGAATGTAGAGGAAATTCTCGAGCGAGGTCGGCTTCTCGATCCAGAACGACGCCATCGCCATCGTGTATTGCAGCGCGAACCGCGTCAAAAACGCGGCATAGATCGCCACTATTGCGCCCAGCACCGCCCTCCACGAAGGCAGCCACCACAGATCAGGCTGATCGATGCTCACACTGAGCGATGCGGGATACATCACGATGAACAGTACGACCATTAATGCCACGAATGGCGCTCGGGCAACCTGCTCGCTCAGATGTGCCCCCAGAAAACGCCAGACCGGATCGAGCGGTTGCAACAGGAACGGCGACAGACGTCCCTGCACGACATACCACTCAAACTCGTAGATCACCCAGACAATGGAAAACTGCCGCACAAGGAAAGCCGCCAGGAAGTAGCGAGCCACCTCGGTTTCGTCCATGCTGAATTCGCCGCGTCGCACCGCCAGAATCCATAACCCCATCATGATCAGCGGCAGGCTGGTGGCGAGCATCCAGAACAACAATTCCACACGATACTCCACCATCGTGGCGAAGTTCACGCTCAGAATCGTTCGTGCTCGCTCCCAGATCCACTTCATGACTCGATCCCCTGCTCAAACAGGCGACCGATGATCGGTTCGATCGGCGGTTCAGCCACGGTCAGATCCTGCACATCCAGATCACGCAACAAGCGCACCACGGTGGGCGTCAGATTTTCACGCCGCACGATAAGGCGCACTTCGCAACCCTCTACCGATTCGATCTCACCGTACTGCGACAGCACCTCCTCGCTAACGCCCTGATTCAGCTCAAGCGTCACCTCCCGATACGGGGCGAACCGCTCGACCAGATGATCCAGCTTGCCGTCATACATCAGTTTGCCGTGATGGATGACCAGCACGCGACGGCACAGCGCGGTGATATCAGCCATGTAATGGCTGGTCAGAAGGATCGTCGCGTTGTAACGGGCGTTGTACTGCCGAAGGAATTCACGCACGGCGGACTGCGCGTTGACGTCCAGCCCCAGTGTTGGCTCGTCCAGAAAAAGGATGCTCGGCCGGTGTAGCAGCGCCGCCATCAGCTCGACCTTCATCCGCTCGCCCAGTGACAGTTTGCGCACCGGCTGGCGCAGATGATCCGCCACACCCAGCATGGATGACAGCTCTTCCAGTCTCGCCTGAAACTCGCTGCGATCGATGCGGTAGACCGCGGCATTGATTCGCATCGAATCCAGCGCGGGCAGATCCCAGATCAACTGCTGTTTCTGCCCCATGACCAGCGTGATCTGCTGCAGGAACGCAGCCGATCGATCGAAGGGCGTGTATCCCGCCACGCGCACGGTCCCGGAACTGGGGTGAATCAGCCCCGTAAGCATCTTTAACGCGGTCGTCTTGCCAGCGCCGTTGGGGCCAAGAAACCCCACCACCTCGCCCGGCTCGATGGTGAAGCTGATGCCCTTGACCGCCTGTATATCGGAGTACGACCGACGGAAGAAATGGCGCAGTGTGCCCAGCAGTCCCGGCTCCTTGCGCGCCACGCGGTAGGTCTTGCTCAGCTCGCGAACCTCGATCGACGCCATGCCGCGATTCTAGAGGTCGGCCGTCAGCCGTTCAAAGCAGGCGCGATGTGCCGCCCCCCAAATGACCGAGGGACGAGGAAGCCGGTTACACGGCTCCTTCGTCCCTCATGTCGTGGTTTGAAATCGATGCGGTTGAACCTGAGGCGATCAGCCCAGCAGCGACAGCACATTCTGGGCCGCCGAGTTGGCGATGGCCAGCGTCGAGGTGCCCGCGTTGACCAGAATCTGGGCACGGGTCAGTCGCGAGGTCTCTTCGGCAAAATCAGTGTCGCGAATCTGGCTTTCCGCAGCCGTCAGGTTCTCCAGTGCGATCTGCGAGCTTCGCACGGCGGTCTGCAACGTGTTGCGTTCGAACGCGCCGAGTCGGCCGCGCAGTGTCGCAATCTGTTCGATCGCCAGATCGACGATCTGCGACGCCTCGCGTGCTCTACCCGCCAGGAGGCTGTTATCACCGCCGGACATGATCGAACTGAGGAAGCCGACCGTGTTGTCGCCCAGGTGGCTGGCCGCAACGGACTGGATGCCAAAGCCGATCTGCTGACTGGAGTTGACGCTGGGGCCGACCTGGAACTTGGCCCCGCCGCCGGTGATGGTGAAGGTGTGCGGCGTCCCGGAGGTAAGCGTCTGCGCCGCAGTTTCGGTCAGGTTCAACTCGACGTTGAGCACGCTGGATTTGAGTGTCACCCGCGTGCCGCGCCCCAGCGCCAGGTTGCCGTTCACCAGCGCCAGCACGTCCTCGCCGGTGTCACGGATGACCGGCGAGCCGTCCATTGCGTCGAGGGTCTGGAAGAACTTGCCTTTGTCGAGCTTTCGGACACTGACGAAGGCATCAGAGCCGAAGCCGAGACTGGTCATGACGAAGCCTGAACCGTTGACGAGCGAGGCGGAGACGCCGGTGGCGTCGGAGGTGCGGTTGATCGCCGCCACGACTGCCGACAACGCCGTGCCGCTGACGAAGGTGAACACCTCCACGCCACGGTTTCCCGTCACTTCGAAAGTGACGCTGGAGACCAGTGCCGACACGATCGGGTTGCCGCCCGCCGAGACGAAAAGCTGCGCCCGCTGAGCCGACTGCAGCACATCGACGCTGACCGGAATGCTCGTGTCGGTGCCGAAGTTGGCGCCGTAGACGCGAACGTCGGTGAAGACGCCCGTATCGACCCCGCTGACCAGGTAATCCAGCGAGCCGTTGAGCAGTTTAAGCCCGGCGAAGCTGGCGGTGTTGGAGATGCGGGTGATCGATTCGACCGCCGAGTCGATCTGAAGCTGGTTGGCTTCGATTTCCGCCTGGCTGAACGCGCCGGTGTTGGCGGCTTCGACAATCAGCGCCTTGATTGAGGTCAGCAGCGTCGAGACCTCCGCCAGCGCGCCTTCCGCCGTCGCGATGACGTTGGCGGCTCGCTCGGCGTTGTCGATCGCCTGGCCGACACCCTGAATCTCACTTCGCAGGCGTTCGGAGACGATGAGTCCGGCGGGGTTGTCCGCGCCGCGGTTAATCGCCAGCCCGGTGCTCAGCCGTTCCAGACGCACCTTCAGGTCGGCGTTGGACTTGGCCAGGTTATGCCGGGCCACCAGTGCGGGTACGTTCGTGTTGATCCTGGACATGACAATCCTCCTTGATTGTCGCGGTTTTTTCCGCTGCGCCGACGCCGGATGACGGACGCTCGGCCGGGAAATCGTGTTGCGTTGCGGCCCGGCTCCAGGCCGGTGCGGCGGTGAACCTTTCCTCAAAAAACGTTTATCACTGCTCGGGGATGGGCGGCGGCGGAGTCAGCCGCAACGGACGTCGACGCGACAACGTCCGCCCAAGCCCCGAAAGATCATCCAACTGAACTCGACTGGCTTCAGCGTTCTCACGCTTGATCGCCTCGTAAACCTCCTTGCGGTGAACCTGAACCTGACGCGGCGCATTGATCCCCAGACGCACCTTGTCCCCCCGGATATCCACCACGGTGATCTCAATGTCATCACCGATCATGATTGTCTCGTCACGCTGACGAGAGAGCACCAGCATGTCATCGGCTCCTTCCGACGTCTTGAACCGTGCATCCGTGCACGGCGGGTTTCACTGCTCCGGGCGACGCCGCCATCGCCCACGAGCTGCAAACGGTCACGCGCTCATCGCTTCCACCGGCTGAGGCAGCTCGATCAGTGGCACGCGCGTCGTGAAACGACGATCCGACAGCACGATCTGCTCTCCCGTGCGATTGGCCACGTGAATCACGAGCGGCCCCTGCAGGTTGCCCGTCAGCATGTTGCCCCGTTTGTTCACGATCACGAAGACCTGTGCCTCGTCCAGCGACTGCATCCCCATGTCCGCGATCTGATCCGGACGCAGGGGCACCCGGTAGCTGGACACGAACAGGCTCGGATCGGTCACGACGAACGCCAGGTCCGGTGTGTCGATCGACTGCAGCCACCAAAAGTAGCCGTCCTCCGTCGGGTCGATCAACACATAATGCTTGTACCGCGGGAAGCCCAGCAGCCCCTTCGGGAAGCTGATGATCCGATCTTCCTCGACCTGCACGTCTCCGAATCGCGTCGTTTTCACGACCATGCCCGTATCCTTGTCGGCCTGCCATCCTGACGATTCACGCCGGTATCGCCTGGCGTGCGACGGCATCCTGCCGTCCGTTCGTGAGCGGGTGCAACCGGCCGAAAGTTGCGCCCGTCGCGCAAAAGCTGCGCTGCTAACGCAGGAACTCCAACAGCGACATCTGAAAGGCGCTCGCACCCACCTGCAGGCTCGCCTGCAGTTGCAGCTGCAACTGGCTGAAGCGCGTGATCACCTCCGTGAGGTCCGCACCCTGCAAATTCTCGAGCAATGCCTCTTCCGTGATGCTCATTTCCGACGACCGTTCTGTTTGTCGCTCCAGGCGCTGTGCCTTGACACCCACGTCCGCACGTACCCGGGCGATCAATTCGATGCTTTGTTCAATCCCCTCTCCAGCAAGCGTGATGCCAAGCGTGTCATCGTTTTGCAGGGCATCGCGCAAATCGATCAGATGGGTGAACACGCTGTCAACGCGCACCTGCGCGACATCATCACCGACGATTGTGTTGCCCGTTCCCGCGTTGTGGTAAATCCCCAGATGCGTGGCGGCCAGACTGGTGCCGAGCTGCCTGATACGAAACGCGCCACCGCCTGCGGTGTTGTCCTCGAAGACGAAGCCGTTGCCCGTGGTCGTCAGGCCAAGGTTGAAGTCGGTACCGGCATCGCCGACGTTGCCCACAGTGATGCCCGCCGCCGCGGCCGCCGCCGAGATCGCCGCCAGCACATCGGCGACGGTGTGTGCACCATCGATGTTCACCTCGAACGACCGACCATCGTGCAGCTCGATCGCAAAGTCCGGCTCGCCCTGCTGTGGCGTCACGCCCAGCCCGAACCGGAACGTGCTCAGCTCGGTGTCCATGCCGAATGACCGCAGCCCCAGATCGCTGGCGGTGCTGCCGCCATTCTCCCCCACCGACAGCGCCAAACCGCTGACTTCGCTGATCAGGTCCAGTCCGGTGCCCGCCGCATTGATCTCCAGCCGCAGCCCCAGACCAAGCTGGTCGATCACGTTCATCATGTCCTCGATCGTGGTCGCGGTGGAGAAGTCGGCCACACGGGTGTATTCACCCTGCTTGATGAGCAGGCCTGAAGTCAGGTCCAGTCCGCCGGGCAGGTCGGCCAGGCGTGTGTACCGCGTCAGCCGTGGGTCGATATCGCCGCCGATGGTGGTCGCACCCGAGGCGGTGATGGCGATGCCCAGGTCAGCCGCGGTCGCCCCGTTCACCAGATCGCTGATCGCGATCGTGTGGCCCGCGTTGGCGGTCAGTTCAAAGCCGTTGGCACCGATGGCAAGCGTACCTGCCGCGGGGTCGATGGATGCGATCGCGTCATTGATGCGCGTGGTAATGTCACCCAGTATGTCGGCACCGGACAGATCGACGTATACCGCATTGCCGTTGACGGTGAGTTGAATCGAGCCGAGCCGTACACCCATGCCCTGCGCGCCGTTCACATCGCTGAGCCGCACACTGGCATGGGCCTGCGGGTTGAGGTCGGTCGCACCATGGATGCGGGTGGACAGTGCCCCAAAGGCATCGGCACCATTGATGTTGAAGTCGATCAATCCCTCCAGGCCGAAGTCGCCCGCGAGGTTGTCACTGGTTGCACCGAGGTAGCGCACGCCGCCGAGGAATTCGACGAACACATCGCGTCCAGGCGCTGCCCTCTTGTTGCCGCCATAAATCGATATGCCGTTGTATTGCTGGTTGGCTGCGGTGATCAGCGCCTGAATCTGAGCGTCAATCACCACCGCCTGGCTGGCGCGCGTGCCCTTGTCAGCCACCGTGCTCACCTGCGACAGAGCGACTGACTTGGCTTCCTGCAGGATGGATGAAACATCCGCCAGCGAGGAATCCAGCACGTTCAGCAGCCCGGTGGCGTGCTGCAGGTTCTGATCCCACTGCTTGCGGGCGAGAATCTGTTGTCGCAGTGTGAGAATTGCAGCGGCACGCTCCGGCGCCTGCGACGGGCTGGTCACCATCTTGCCCGTGCTGATCGCCGTCTGCATCCTGAGCAGCTCCTGTTGCGTACGCCGCAGTGACGACAACAACTGGCTGCTGGCAGCCAACGTCGTCGTGCGGGACAGGTTGGTGTTGATGCTGCTCATGATTCGTTTACTCGTCGTCGATCACCTCAAAGCATCGACAACAGCGTCTGCATCATTTCGTCCACGATGCTGATGAACCGCGCACTACCCTGATAAGCGCGCTGATACGCCAGCAGGTTGATCGTTTCCTCATCTGCGTTCACACCGCTGATCTGCTGTTGCTGCTGTTGCAGGTTCTCGCGCACGATGGTGTCGGCTTCGCGCTGGTTGGTCGCCTGAGCTGTGCGAACAGCAAGGTCCTCGATGTGGCGGTTCCAGTACTGCAGCACACTCAGGCCTTTGAACGCGGGCTGCGCGTCGTTCGCCATCGCGGCGATCGCCAGGGCATTGCGGTTGTCGCCCTCGGCGTGATCTCTGCCGACCGCCATCAATGCCGGGTTCTGATCGATCACACTGTTCACCGCGACGTCCAGTGCACTGGAGCCGGTGAAGAACGTGTTGATGCCCAGTGCCGCCAGCACGCCACTGGTGTCATCGCTGAAGGTAAAGCCAATATCGCTCGCCGCCGCGTCGATCTTCAGGCGGCCGTCCGCCCCGATCGTCACGTTCAGCCCGGGAATCGCTCCCAGATCGGCCGCCAGACTGTCCAGCGTCGTGTCCGCACCGGGGTTGATACCATCCAGATCAACGTGAATCGTGTAGCTCGTGCGCTGACCTGTGGAGGCCTGCACGACATGCACCCGGAAGCTGCCATGCACCGGCGTAAAGTTCAGGCCGGAATCGGGATCGTTCAGCGCGACCGTTGTGTCCAGCACCCGGTTCGTCGCCGCCAACGAGCTGAACGGCTCCAGCCCCTGACCCTGACTGTAAACCTTGTTGATCTCAAAAATGAGTTGGTTCGTGAAGTTGTCCAGAAAATCGATCGTGCCGGTGAGATCATCGCGACGGGCAGCCACCATCGCGCCCAACTGACCTGTGGAACTGTCCAGCACCGTGCCATCAATGCCCAGCACAACGTCCATCTTCAGGTCGCCATCGACCGTTCGCTTGCGGATGTCCAGCCCGAGGCTGCGTCCACCGAGCATGATCGGCGTCGAGCCGACGAAGATGTCCACCATGCCAGTCTGATGCTCGACTGTCGAGATATCCAGGTATCGCGCGAGGTCTTCCAGCAATGCGCTGCGCTGATCGCGCAACCCGGCCGCCCCGCCCTGCGCGCCGTGTGCCACCGCGATCGCCTGATTCAGCGATTCGAGCTGCTTCAAAAGGTCGTTCGCCGCGACCACAGCGCCTTCGATGGACTGGTCCAGCGTCATTCGCGCCTTGGACAATTCGCTGCGCAACTGCTTCAGATGTGACGCGAGGTTGCTGCCCTCCTGCAGCACAAGTGATCGCATCGAGTTGTCACGCGGGTTGAGCGCCAGTCGGCTCCAGGCGTTGAAAAATTCACCAAGTTGCGTGGAAAGGTCGTGATCAGACAGTTCGTTGTAGATCGCTTCGATCTGTGACAGCACTTCCTGGCGGATCGCGGATCGCGACTCATCCGCGATGCTGCTGCGCAGCCGTGCCTCGAGCGCCTCGTTGACGGTGCGAGTGATCTGCATCACCTGGACACCGCGACCGACAAAGAGATTCGAACCGATGTTCTGGCTGCGCATCGGCGCGAGCGTGACGACCTGACGGTGATAGCCCCGCGTCGCCATGTTCGCAAGGTTATTGCCCGTCACCTCCAGCGCCGTCTGGCTGGCGAGCAACCCGCTGCGACCGATTTGTAATGCGCCAAGGCTCATGCTGTTGCTTCGTCGGTTGAATCGCTCGAATGCGTCGTTTTGATCCGTTCTTCGTTCGCTATGCTGTCATGCTGAACGTGCTGACCACCGAGGCTGCCGCCGGTCTCGTGCCGCGGGCGTTATACGTTGCCACGCCGCTGCACAGGGCGCTCACGCTCAACAGCAACCCCTGCATGTGTCGGTGCAGCGCTTCCAGAGCGCGCTGTGTCACGCGCGTCTGTTCCTGCACCGATTTCATCCGTTCCATGAGCTGCGTCCGCAACACCAGCAGCCGCGTACGTGCTGGTTCCTCCAGCCGTTGGGCCAGTTCCGCCAGACGCAACGGCGCCGCCGCGTTGGGTTCGACCATCAGCGTCAGCTCCGCGACGAGCGCCAGTCGTCGCTTTTCCAGTTCGCCCAGAAGCTGCACCTTCTCATGCTCCAGCGAGCACAACCGCTCCACTCGCGCCTGATCCGCTGCCCGAAGCGCCTCGCGCTTCTGCTGCAGCAGCGACAGCATCGCTTCGTTCGCGGCCAACTGGTCGCGCAGCACCTGTTCGAGTTGTGCCAACTGCTTATCCAAGGGTGTCGATCCTGATCTGTGCCGCTCGTTCGATCTGCTGTGGGTGGTCCTTCAACCAGCGGGTGAAGTGCTCGGTCAGCGTGTTCACCAGCGGAATGCCGGTGTGTGCAGCGATGCGGTCCGCCAGTCGCGTGTCCAGTTGCTGCATGAACACATCCTCACCGAACCCACCGTGGAACATCTCCGACTTGAAGGGGTCGTCACGCATCTGCTGCATCAACGGGATGAGCAGCGCACTGGCAACGAGCTTCTGCGCCACCTGATTGAGCTTTTCCTTCGCCTGATTGAACACTTCCGCGAACGCATCATCCCGCTGCTGCGTTTCCTCGACACGGTTATCGTGCATCCCAGCCGTGGCAGAAGCGGCGTAGACGTCAACAGGTTTGAACACAGGCACTGTCATCCTTCGGTTCACTCGAAGATCAGCTTGGCGTGCAACTGACCTGCACGGTCGATTTCCTTGATGATTTCAATCTGATCCGCCGTCGGCACCTTGAGCTGATTCAGCGCCGTGAGCAGATGCGTCAGCTCCGGCGAAGCCCTGCGGTCCGGGTCCACCATCAGAAAGCGGTTCTCCTCAACCCGCGGGGTGAACGGCGTCACCGGCGGCTCAGGTGTTACGGTCGTGATCGTCAACCCGCGATGCGAAATAATCACAGGTGAGATGCGCACATCACCCGTCATTACGATCGTTCCGGTCTTCTGATTGATCGTGACCCGCGCTTCGGTATTGATCAGTTCGGGATCAATGTACGCGGTAAGAATGCGATTGATGAACGCGGAAGGATTGCTGCGTTCAGCCTCCGGCACTGCCACGATCACGTTCTTGCCGTCGATCGCCCTGGCAATGTCCGGCCCATCGGGCGCAAGGTCGCCGTTGATGTGTCCAGCGATCAGATGCGCCACTGGCCAGCCAGCCACCTTGTCTTCAAGCACCAGCGTGATGCGATAGTATTCATCGTAGAACTGCGCCCACACATCGCGGGCCATCTTCGCACCGCGTTCGATCTTCGCGGTCGTGGGATTCTGCGGGTCTTCCACAACGAGCGCCCCCTCGGCGAAGGCGCTTGGCCGGGCGTCGTTGCGGCTGTGAATCAACGGCGTCATGATGAGCCGGCCGCCCACCAGGCTCTTGGCCGCCACCGCAGCCACATGCACATCCAGCAAATCACCCTCGCGCACGCCCGATGCCGGAAGCTTCACGCTCACATACACCATCGCCACGTTGCGGGCATCGGTCAGTTCCGACGCCAGCACGGTGTCGTCGATGAACGCACCCATTGTGTTGGCAAGCGCACGCATCGACGGCGCGAATTTGCCGCCATCGCCCGTCCCCTTCAGCCCCACCACCAGCCCCATGCCGATGAGCGTGTTCGTTTCCGAACCCTTCAGTCGCACAAGATCCTGAATCTGCGTGGCACGGGCAGCATTCGTCAACAGCACCACGAGCAAGGCTGTCAGCAGCGTCAGATTATGTAGTGCAGGACGCATATCGTTCCTCATCACCATCGCGATCAGAAGTTGAAGATCGTCTCGAAGAACTTCGTGAGCAGTCCCTTCTTCGTTGCCCTGCGAAGTTCGCCCGTGTGCTCCTTGATGAGCCGCAGGTCCGCCACCACTGTCGAAAGCACGGTATTGTCCGCCTGGATATCCTCCGCCCGGCAGGTGCCCGTGAGCGTCATCGTGAGCGTTTCGTTGTCAGTCTGGATGTATCGCCTCGCTTCGAGCACGAGGTTGCCGTTGGGCTTGATGTCGATAATCTCTGCCTGCACACGGGCGGTGAAGGAATCAACCCGCTTATTCTCACCCTCGCCTTCAAACTCATTGTTCATCTCGATCGAGACTTCCGGGATACCCCTGCTCATCTTCGACTGACCAAGCTGAAACTGCAGCAGATCGGAAAGCTGCAGCTTCGGAAACGCTTCGATCTTGCCTTCGATCTGCGAATCCTTTTCGGTCTTGATCTTCGCACTGGAATCGTTGGTCACCGATTCGCGAATGATGATCGTCACCAGGTCATGCTTGGCGAACTGACGAGGCTCGGGTTTGGTCACCGCCGTCACGCTGGACTGCGCGATCGCAGGTGACAGCCGTGTGGGTTGTTCACTCGGTCGTGCAGGCGGCGGCGTGACCGGCTGCGGCTGGGGGCGGGATTGCGGCAGTGACGATTGCGTCGTCTGCGGCGCATCGGGCACGCGATCCAGTTGCGGCCGGGCTGCATCATCCAGCACCAGCGACGACGTCTGCCCCATCGCAGATGCCGACGATACCGCGAACACGAGCATCAGTACGCCTGTTTGCATCATTCGTTTCACGGCCGGCCTCCCGACTGCTCGCTCAAACGATCGTCCTGCACAACCACCACCTGTTGTGGCCCGGTGACGCGAGCGAGAAATTCCTGCCGCGAGGAATCGTTGCGCACGCGAATCACCTCATCGCGCGCCCCCGATTCCATCGCCTGCCCCACCATGCGCACCACCAGCGGTCCCGCCATCGAACGCACCGTCACCTTGTCACCACGCTTCACCAGCACTGCCGGCGCGATGTCACGCACATCGATGATGCTGTTGGCGTGCTTCAATCCCGCACAGGTCTGACCGATCACCTGTGACAACTCCGTCACCGGCGTGACGCGGTGATCACTCACATGCACTTCACGAATCTCAACATCGTTGTGCGTGAAAAGCTGGCCGCGTGTCATGGACCGCACCGTGACTGCAACGAGCATCCGCCGGGCCACGTGCGCCACCACGCGATGCGACTCCACCACCGCATCGGCCTCGTCATAACGTCGCAATGTCAGCGGAATGCGGCCCAGCTTTGCCGCCGTCGCCGGCTCAAACTCCCAGCGCCCGTGAATCGCCGGCTGATCGAGCAATTCAAGCCCCCCACCTTCAAACGTAATGACCAGGTCCGCCGGCTCACCGCCCGCGAACTCTCGCAGATAGGCGATAGCACGCTCCCGTAATGTCAGCGGCGCTTCAACCGACACCGGCACACGCGGGTTCGCCAGCACCGGTGACGCGGCTACCGGCACTTCCTTTTTCACCGAAGCCGCCGCAACCGCATCATCCACCTTTTCCACCACCGTGCGATAAACCGTGCACTTGCCGTAACCGCGCAGCCGCACCATTGCCCAGTTCATCTCGCTGCGGGCTTCCAGAAGCGCCCGCACCTGTGGCATCGTGACCGCCAGTTCACGCTGCTCATTCGCGAACGTTGCCACGACCACATCGGCAAACTGCTGTGCGGCTTCACCCTCCAGCTCCGCCACGTCGCGCAGGTACACCGTCGCTTCCGCCACAACCACCTCTTCCCGCAGGCGAATATCCGCCGCGGCCGCGGTATCCACCGCCAGCAGCACCAGCATCGTCGCAAGAAGAGCTTTCGTGGTTCGCATGAGTTCGCCTCAATCGTTTCGCGATTCGTTTCCGCGATTACGCATCAGAACCGCCGGAGATTGCTGATTACCTGCAGGGCTTCGTCAGCCGCCTGGATCGACTGACTGTTCATCTCAAACGAACGCTGCGTCTTGATGAGCGACACCAGTTCCTTCACCGGGTCGACGTTCGAGCCTTCCAGGAATTTGTGCAGAATGCGGCCGAACTGTCCTTCACCCGGCTCTCCCACGATGGGCGGCCCGGACGCAGCCGTCTCCAGATAGAGGTTGCCGCCGATCTGCTCCAGCCCCGCCGGGTTCACGAACGCCGCCAGCTCCAGTCGGCCCACTTCCTGTGGCTCCGTGTCATCGGCGAGCTTCACGTAGATCGTGCCGTCGCTCGTCACATCGATACTGACGTATTCCGGATCAATCTGAATAGGCGGCTCCAGCCGACGGCCATCAGAATTGCCCAGCACGATCTCACCATCCGCGTTCACGGTGAAGTTGCCCGCGCGGGTGTAGGCGATGCCTCCGCCCAGATCACCCACGTTCACCTGAAAGAAGCCAATGCCATCGATCGCCAGGTCCAGTTGCTGTCCCGTGGGGATGGGCGAGCCTTGTGTGAACTCGATCTGCGTGCCCGACACGCGCGTGCCCAGGCCGACGAACGTGCCCATTGGCCGCTGATCACCATTGGCATTCAGCACGCCCGGCTGCGCTTTTTCCTGGTACAACAGGTCCTCAAAATTCACGCGCGAACGCTTGAATCCCGCGTTGTTCACGTTCGCCAGGTTGTTCGCCAGCACGTCAAGCTCCGTCGACAGTGCCGACAAACCCGTGGCTGCGGAATGCAAAGCTGTAATCGCCATGGATCAACTTCCCTTCACCGATAGAACATTCAGGCCACGCGGCCCAGCACGTTCACTGCACGGTCCATCAGGGTGTCGTGGTAACGAATCAGATTGCCGTTGGCGGTAATCGCCTTGGTCGCGGCAACCAGGTCCATCAGCGCCTTGACCGGATCAACACCACTGGCTTCCAGATGTTCCGGCCGCACTGTCGCGCCTGGCACAGGACGGCGGTAATCGCCCGGCCGATCAAACGCGAACAGGTTGCCGCCTTCCTTCACCAGCCGCTTCAGATCGTCCACCCCGGTGATCTGAAGCTGACCTACTTCCTCACCGTTCTGCAGAATCACACCATCCGTGCGAATCGTGAAAGGCGCATCTGCGGCAAGGATGATCGGCTGATCACCCTGTCCCAGCACACGGTGACCGGTCGCCGCCAGCACCAGTTCGCCCTCCGCGTTGCGTGACAATCGACCATCGCGTGTCAGCCTCACGCCCAGTTTGTTCGTTCGCGGATCGCGATGCTGCACGACCAGGAACGTGTCTTCCTGTTCGAGTGCGACGTCGCTTGCCACACCGGTGGGCAGCATCGCGCCGCGTGCGAAGCTGATCGTCTGTGGCCCGGCCAGCACACCACCGCTGAGCTTGTCCAGCAGATGCCGTGCATCGGACTTGCCCGATGCGATCGTTTCCGGATCGCGCTGGCGCAGGTTCGCCAGATCGCGCTTGAAGCCAACCGTGGAGACGTTGGCAAGATTGTTGGCGTAGATGTCCTGCCGCCAGGTGTTGGCCTGCATCGCGGAAGCGGACAGCCACAATCCGTAGTTCATCGGGCAGCCTCCTGCTCATCAATGACCATGGGTCGCTCGGCCGTCCCGTCAGTGTCAACGTCGAAGTCGACATCGAGTCCGCGTGTGGCCATTTCATACGCATGGGCCGCCTGCGCCAGGGCCGCCAGACGTGTGAGCGTTTGGCCGATGTGCGCATCGCCCGATCGTTTGAAAATGTCCAGCACGCTTACGTTCATCAGCATTGCCTCACGTTCGTCGCGGTACACACACCGCGTCGCCCGTCATCAAGGCAACCCTGATGCCAGAAACGGCAACCGCCCGTCAGGAGACACTCTCCGGCATGGCCTGCATTACCTGCAACCCACTCAGAAATGGCGACTTACAATCACATCTGCAAAGGCACGGTTTACCATCCGCCCCATATCGCGCAAACACATGCGCCCCATACGCTGCGCAAGACATGCCGACCCCGCGCAGCCCTTGCGCTGCCCGGTCTGGCTACTCGCGAACGATGGTCATCGTGCCAATTGGATCGCAGAAAGACGTGATGCACACGGGTCAACCGTGCCGCAACGATCACCTGGCGCATCAACCCAACACATTCTGCCGTTCCGCAAACAGCTTCTCCAGCCGCTGCCGTAGCGATGGACTCTTCCCCGGAGCATCCAGCCGCCTTCCCACCTCCACCAGCAAGCGCACCAGGTTGTCAAAGTCGCTCAGGGCGATGAACTCCGCATCGATCATGCCCGTTTCGTCGTTCATGTTGTGGTAGTTGCCCAGGGGCAGACAGACGCATGTGGCGATGAAGCCGAACGCCTGGAACGCGCTTGCCTCACACGTCCCGCCGGGCATCAGCCGTCGCTGGAAGCGGAAGCTCTTATCCTCCTCCGCCAGCGCTGCCGCCACCTGCCCCACGCGATAGGTCAGGTCGGGATCGAACGTGCTTGTACGATCCCCCACACGGACGATCGGTCCCGCACCAATGGGCGACTCGGCGAAACTGCGTGAACACTCCAGATTGATCAGCCGCCCACGTTTGGGCACCAGTCCACTCTGACACGCCGCGATCGCGCCAATAAACCCCACCTCCTCTGCCCGCGTCAACAGCAGCCGCACATCGGGCTGCGTATTGCCACGACTGCCCAGCAGCGCGTCGAACGCCGCCAACCCAGCAACTAACCCCGCAAGGTCATCACACACCGGCGAAACGAAGCGATCCCCCTCATAATCCAGCCGCGGCTCGCCCAGCGACCACGTGATCGCATCGCCCACCTGTGCCTCGACCGGTTCATCCAACGCGATGCGTCCCCCCTTGTACCCGCCGTCCAGCGCCGGCCGAAACGCCTCAATCACCCCCTCCGTCGCCCCCCGCGCGTGATGCAGAACCACCCGCGGCTCTCCGGTGACGAAGTAGGGATCATTCACGCCGCCCCGGAAGTCCGCTTCGACCCGCCGGCTGTCGATCACCTGCGTCACCACAAACGCGGGATGGTCCATGTGAGCCGTGAAAACAATTGGTGTGGTGGACCGCGCGCCCTTTCGCTGCAACAGCAGGTTGCCGTAGCGGTCGCGTTTGATCGTCACATTTCGCCGCCGCTTCACCCAGCGTTCGATCCACGCGATCACCCGATCCTCCCGCCCCGCCGCCGTGGGCAGTGCGGTCACCTCCTGCAGCCAGCGATGGTATTGCTTCTTCAAGCGTCCACTCCCAGGCAATGGATTCGGCGCGACAGGTCGCGTCGTTTCATCGTCATTCGTCCATGGGGCGATCCCCTGGCTAACATGTTACCCCATGAGCACCGACCCCACGTTGCCGCCCGCCGTCGTCGTGAACGATCTTTACGTCACACGCGGCGGCACCGAGATTTTGCGAGGCGTCAACTGCACCATTCCCGCCGGGCGATGCACCGCCATCCTCGGTCCCAACGGTTGCGGCAAAACCACCCTCACTCGTGTCATCACCGGTGCCATGTTCATGACACGCGGCAGCGTACGCGTCCTGGGCGAAACCATCGGCCGAACCGACATTCGCGCCCTGCGGCGGCGCATTGGCGTGGTCAACCCTACCACCGACGCCGCCAACGCCCATATCAGCGGAGCCGTTGTCGACAGCGACCTGACCGCCCACGAAGCCGTGCTCACCGGCTTCTTCGGCACCATCGGCCTGTACGACCGCCCCACCGATGAACAGCGCGAACTGGCGGACCACGCCCTGCGACAGGTAGGCCTGGCGCACCGGCGCGACCAGCGTTTGGCGCTGCTTTCCACCGGCGAGCAACGCCGCGCCCTTATCGCTCGCGCGCTGGCACCCCGGCCGGAACTGCTCATCCTCGACGAACCCACCGCCGGACTCGACCTTGCCGGCCGCGAACAGGTGCTCGCCACCATTGAAATGGTGCTCGCCGGTCCCAAACCGCCCACCGTCCTGCTCATCACCCACCACGTCGAGGAACTTTCGCCCCGCACGGTGCAGGTCATGCTCATGCGCCAGGGCCGCATCACCGCGTGCGGCGCTCCCGAGCAGGTCATCACCCCCGAATCTCTCACCGCCACTTTCGGCTGCAAGGTGTTCGTCAAACGCCTGCACGGCCGCTACTGGCTCGAAGTCCTCCCCGAAGCCTGGCTCGACCTGGTCCGCACCTGACCGCTCCTCGACACCATTCCCCAATTCCAGTACCTTCCCCCGCACCTACGATTTCGTATTCGCCATTAGGTTTTCGACATTGCCACGAGCGTGACAACGCATCATTAACACAACAAAGGGACCCCCATGACACCCCTCGTTGGAATCGTGATGGGTTCGGCCAGCGACGGGCCGACGATGAAACAGTGTGCCGCGGTTCTCGATGAACTGGGTATCCCGTATGAAATGAAGGTGTGTTCCGCTCATCGCACCCCTCAGCGGGCGCACGACTACGCTACCACTGCTGCGGCACGGGGCCTCAAGGTCATCATCGCCGCCGCCGGCATGAGCGCCCACCTGGCCGGGGTGATGGCTGCCCTCACCCACCTGCCCGTGCTGGGCGTGCCGATGGAGGGCAAACTCGCGGGCGGGCTGGATGCGCTGCTTTCCACCTGCAACATGCCCAAGGGCATTCCCGTGGGCACGATGAGCATGGGCAGCCACGGTGCCGTCAACGCCGCCCTGTTCGCGGCCGCTATCCTCGCCACCAGCGACAAGACCATCGAGCAAAAGCTGATTGCCTACCGCGCGAAGCAGACCGCAGCCGTCCCTGAGACGCTGGAGGATTGAGCCTTCTCGGGGCGTGGGTAAACGTCGCCCACGAGGTCAGAACCGCTTACGCTGCCGTGCAGGTGGAATATTGAGCTGTTTACGGTACTTGGCGACGGTCCGGCGGGCAATCTCGATGCCGTGCTCCTTCAGCTTCTCCACAAGCTGATCGTCGCTCAGCGGTTCGGATTTGTCCTCCTCGCTGATGATCTGTTCGAGCTTCGCCTGGATGGCGGCCCAGCTCATGGCATCGCCACTTTCCGTTTCCGTGCCGCCCGAGAAAAACATGCGCAGCGGGAAAATGCCCCGCGGCGTCTGGATGTATTTCTCGTGCACCGCCCGGCTCACCGTCGCCACGTGAATGCCCAACTGGTCAGCCACCACCGTCATGGGCAGCGGCTTGAGCATCTGCGGCCCCTGGTCGAAAAAGTCGCGCTGCGCCTCGATCACCACGGCGATCACCCGCAGCAGCGTGTTGTTACGCTGCTCGATCGCCTCCAGCAGCCAACGGGCGGAGCGAATGTTGTTATTCAGGAACTCGCGATCCTTTCGCGGCAACCGCTGGTCCTTGACCAGCTTCAGATACCGCGGGCTGATCTGCACCGCTGGCAGGCGGCCGTTGGTCAGCCGGGCCGTGTAGCAGTCGTTCTCGTCGTCGTACTCCACAATCGCATCCGGGCGAATCACCCGTGGGCTGTCGCTGACCAGCAGCCGGCCGGGGTGAATGTGAAACTGCCGCAGATTGACGATTGCCTGCTTGATGCGCTCGACGTCCAGCCCTGTCGCGCGGGCGATGCGAGGCAGGCGGTTGGCCTCCAGATCCTTTAAGTAGTCACTGACGATCAGCCGCTCGACCGTCAGGTCCGGGGCATCAGGCTGACGGGAGCGGGCGTCGATCTGCAGCAACAGGCACTCGCGCACATCCCGGGCAGCCAGTCCTACCGGCTCCAATGACTGCTGCAGCAACGCCAGCGCCTCTTCCAGGTGCTCGCGCTGAATATCAGGCGGAGCCTGCGACAGGAGTGTGTCCAGCGGTGTCCGCAGGTAGCCGTCATCGTCGATGTAGCCGATCAGGAACTCGCCCGCCCGGCGAATCTCCGGCGTCGTGTCCAGCAGGCACCACTGTGCCAGCAACTGGTCCGCCATGGACTGCGGCCGGGCAGCCGTGTTCGCCATCGCATCCAGTTTGCCATCCCGCTCGCCATTGTCCCGCATCGGGCGGTAGCTTTCGCCCGTCTCATAAGTGTTGGCCTCCCAACTGTCGCCATACTCCTCCGACAGGTTGGTCAGCCGCTCAAAGTCGTCCGCATTGTGGGTATCGGAGTTCTCGTGGACGATCAGCTCCCGCTCGCCCTCGGCGTCATCCCGCATCGTCTGGGTGCGTTCCGCCTCGATCTCTTCCAGGTCCGCCCCAACTTCCCGCAGCTCCAGCGTTGGATTGGAAGCCAGCTCCTGCTCGATTCGCTCCTCCAGCGCTGCCATGGGAAGCTGGAGAATCTCCATAGACTGGATCATCCGCGGCGCCAGCTTCATCCGCTGGTCCATGCGCAAATGTTGTCCAGCATCAATTCTCATAACTATGGTTCCACCATGGCTTTAATCGGCAGAATCGCCATACCGGTCCACTGTGGGGAACCAATTGCCCCCGCTGGGACAACCGCCCCGGCCAATTGTAACCGCTGACCGCTCCGGAGGGCATAGAACGGGCCTGAGTCGTGTAACAGGGCGATCCGGATAAGGTACGCGTCGCCTGAAATGGAGTGTCCAGGCAGCCCGGGACGGCTTTCACGACTACTCAGTTCACCTTCCGCCGGCCTTCGATGGCGTCGGAGAGAACCGCCTTGCTGACCATTTCCACGTTTGCCCCGGCGGGCATCCCGCGGGCCAGGCGGGTGACCTGAACGCCCAGTTTTTCCAGTTCCTGGGCAAGATAGAGGGCGGTGCCATCGCCCTCGAAGGTAGGGTTCATGCCCAGGATCACCTCGCGGATGGGGTTGCTGCGGACGCGATCGAGCAGGTGATGCACGTTCAGTTCGCCCGGCCCGACCCCCTCCAGCGGGGCGATCCGCCCCATCAGCACATGGTACAGGCCGTGGTAAGCCCCCGTTGCCTCAAAACTTGCGACGTCACTGGGCTGCTCGACGACCAGCACCGTCGTCTGGTCGCGGCTCTCATCGCTGCAGATGGGGCACGGGTCAGTCTCGGTGACGTTGCCGCACACCCGGCAGACCTTCAGGTCGGATTTGAAGTCCCGTATCGCCGCTGCCAGCTCCAGCGCTTCCTCGGGAGGCTGCTTGAGCAGGTAGAACGCGATCCGCTGCGCCGACCGCCTGCCCAGCCCCGGCAGTCGCGCCAGCCGATCAATCAGCTGCTCCAGCGCCGCAGGTTGTCCGGTCGGTTTCGTCATACGGGTAAGTGTAGCATCCATCCGTTTTACCCACCCACTGCGTGGGGGCTTCGGGCATACAATGCGGTCATGCACGATGACGATCACGTCTGTCTTTGTTTTCACGTCTCCAAACGGAAGATTGTGAATTACTGTCGGCGGGAGCGGCCGGTGGTGGCGAGTCTGATCAGTGAGTGCCTGTCGGCGGGAACGGGCTGTCGCTGGTGTGTGCCTTTTATTAAGAAACTGCACGAGCAGGTGATGACCGGGGTAGCGGAGCCGGACCTGCCCGTCTCGCCCGCTGAGTACGCCCGACGCCGGGCGGCGTACCGCGCCACCGGACGACGCGATGAGCAAGGCACATGATTTGCCCGAATGTCCCGCGTGTGGCGATGTGGGGATGCCACCGGACAGGAGGGAGCCATGTGCCGTGTTGTGTCCTTTGTTACCACTTCCGTACTAATCCTGTTGCTCACGCTGCCCGCGCGAGGGCAGGCACACCGCATTGAAAATGAGTACAAGCTGACCGTCCCCCGGGAGTTGACGGAAGCAGTCTGGCAACATCTGGAAACGCGCTACCGAGACGTAGAAGCGTTTCTGGCGCCGTACGGTGGTACGTTCACGGTCAGCTTCGCGGATGAGCATTTTCGCGACCAATATTTCGACACACCCGATCTGGACATGTTGCGGATGCATGGTGGGGTGCGGCACCGCATGAGGTCGATCGTGGGGGCGGATGAAAGCAACCGCAAGCACGGCCGGGAACTGATCCACATCAAGCTCAACCGGCCGGATGATCTGATCGTGAACCGGTCGGAGTACAAGTTCCCCGTACGGGCGAGCCGTCGCATCCGCGACTATGGCGACGCGCACCCGGTGATGGGGCTAATCAAACGCGGCAGCCGTGCAGCGTTCCGTCGACAGATGGCGGTACTGGGTGTGTCAGTCAATGAATTACGGCCGAGCCTTCTGATCGAGCAGCGTCGCCGACGGGTTTACCTTTCGCGCGATCACGCTCCCTTCGCCACCATCACGCTGGACGAGGTAAGTACGTCGCACTGGGGCAAAAAGGTGGCGTTCACCGAAATCGAGCTGGAACTGAACGAGAATGCCTACACCGATGCAGATGCCGCGCATCGCGACGCCATGCAGGCGGTGAATGATGCGCTGAAGCGTGACCTGATGCAGGCGTTTCCGATGCTCCGGCAGGATCAGACGCCCAAATACAACAAGGCCTTCAACGCGCTGGCACAGGAGTTCATTTACTTCCCGGCCGCGTTTCGACTGGGTATGCCATTTGAGCTACTGGGAGCGGGATGCGGCGCAACCATGCTGGGCGTCGGCGTCGTAAGCTGGCGGCGACGGCGACGTGGCGAGCACAATGGTTCACCCAGCCTCACCGCGTTGCCACATCCAGGCACCTGAGCTCCCGCTGATTGCGCACCAGCAGTTTGCCGTGCGCCACGGCGAGCGGCGCCCAGAGGTTCTGGCCCGGATTGGGAAAGACACGGGCGGAAGCGATCGGCTTGTACCCGGCAGGTGTGGCTTCGATCAGCCGCAGCACGCCGTCCTGCCCGCCCAGGCTGACGATGACACCATCGACAATGATGAGACCGCCGCGATCCACGTTGGGGTCAGCCCCGGTCTTCCAGAGGATGTTGCCGTTGAGGTCGAGACAGGCGATGCCCACGGGGCCGGCCTGCTGATTGTTGTCCTGCCCCCCGCCGGGACGACGACGTCGCCCCCCGCTGAGATTCTCGTTGGTGTTCAGGTTCGCGTAGAGGTGCCCATCGTGAAAGATCGCGTTGTGCAGCATCGAACCATCGTTGATGTGGAACAGTTCCTCCACGCGCCATTCATCGCCCGCACGGCTGACACGGATCATCGCCGATCCAGCCCGGTAGCCGCCCGTCAGAAAGATGCGGCCATCCTCCAGGACCGTCGGTGATGGAATCGCGTTGCGGCAGCGATAGCCCTGATACCGCCACAGCGTTTTACCCGTTTCGGGATCCACGCTGATGAGGCCCTGGCCCGCGAGCATAAGGATCTGCGGCACGCCGGACAGCGTGGCCAGCGTGGGCGAGGTATAGGCATCGCCACCGATCGCCGGAGTTTTCCAGATTTCACTGCCATCGTGACGGTTGAGGGCGACCATACCGGTCGAGCGCCCCATCGGTGCGACAATCACGCGATCGCCCACCACCAGCGGCGACTGACTGTATCCCCAGTTGGGCGGCTCACCGCCCCATTCGGAAAGTTGGCGGTTCCACACCGGCTTGCGGGCCTGGCGGTCAAAGCAGTAGACGTGGCCGAACGATCCCACAGAGTAGACGTGCGTGTCGGTGACGGTGGGTGTGGAGCGCGAACCCGGGTACTGGAAGCGCCCCTGCGTTGGGTAAGCGTGGCTCCATCGCTCCTGCCCGGTGGCCAGATCGAAGCAGCGGAAGATGTCGTGGCTGGCGTCGGGGGTACGGTCGAGGATGTAAACCTCATCGCCCTGAACGCTGACGCCCCCGAACCCCTCGCCGAGCGAAACCTGCCAGAGCAGACGTGGCCCGGATTCGGGCCAGTTGCGGGCGATGGTGACGTCATTGATGGCTCCGCTGCGATCCGGGCCGTTGAACTGCGGCCAGTCGTTGGCCATCGCGGCCGTGGTGCAGAGGATGCCAATCAGGGCGGTGGTGGTGCACATGGAGAAGCTCCCACAAGGAAGTGGCGGCGTGAAGATGGAGGAATTACGCAGCGAGGGCACCTGTTATTGCGGTGATGCGACGAGTGAATTTCTCCCGACAGACCGCATGGGGTGGCCAGCCGCGATTTTCCGTGAAGGGGGCCGCCATGCCGTGGGCGGACTTACTATAATCCCCCGCCATGACCAGCACTGACCAGCCGAAATCGACCACCCGCACCCCGGCACGCCTGGCGCTGACCGATGGCAGCGTTTTCCACGGCGTCGCCTTCGGAGATGTTCGCCCCCGGTCGATCGACGGCGAGGTCTGCTTCAACACCTCCCTGTCCGGCTATCAGGAAATCCTCACCGACCCCTCCTATGCCGGGCAGATCGTCACGATGACCTACCCGCTGATCGGCAACTACGGGGTCAATCTCGAAGATCTGGAATCGACCCGGTGTGCGGTGCGTGGCTTCGTCGTCCGCGAACTGGCGAACATGGCAAGCAACTACCGCGCGACCGACCGGCTGGAACAATGGCTGGCAAAGCAAGGCGTGCTGGGTATCAGCGGCATCGACACCCGGGCACTGACGCGCAAGCTGCGCATCGACGGGGCGATGAACGGGGTACTGTCAACGGAACCAGCCGACGGCCCGGGCGCAGTCAGCGATGCGGAACTGGTGGCCCGTGCCCGTCAGGCACCGGGGCTGGAAGGACGGAACCTGGTGATGGACGTCTCCTGCTCGCGCGCCAGTCAGTGGCAGGAGAGCCTGGGTGCCTGGTCGCCGATCCACGGCCGGCCAACCGGGTCAGGACGGGTGTTCCGCGTGGTGGCGATCGACTGCGGGGCGAAGCTGAACATCCTGCGGAACCTGGTCGCCTCAGGCTGTCAGGTGACGGTGCTTCCTTTTAATGCAACCCCCGAGCAGATTCTTGAATATCAGCCCGACGGCCTGTTCATATCCAACGGTCCGGGCGACCCGGCGGCGGTCACGCAGACCATCGAGATGCTGCGCCAGATGCGAGGCAGACTGCCGATTTTCGGTATCTGCCTTGGCCATCAGCTTTTAGCGCTTTCACTGGGGGCGAAGACACAGAAGCTGAGGTTCGGGCACCGCGGCGGCAATCAGCCGGTGCAGAACCTGCACACCGGCAAGGTGGAGATCACCAGCCAGAACCATGGCTTCGCGGTGGACCGCGCCTCGCTGGAGCGGGTTGGCGGCGAGCCGACACACATCAACCTCAACGATCAGACGCTGGAAGGGTTCCGGGTGCCGGATGAGGCGATTTTCGCGGTGCAATATCACCCCGAAGCCGCCCCGGGCCCCCATGACGCGACCTATCTCTTTGACTGTTTTGTAGATATGATGACCACCGGCCGCAGCCCGACCGGGCAGCAGATGGATGCCGCCCAACGACGGCGGAATCTGGTGGGCGGCGGCGTGTAAGCCGATCCAGCCGATCTGGGGTGTCAACTCGCATGGATGAAACCCGTGCCCACCTGAGCGGGCAGGGAAATTGGAAAGTCCTGCGAACATGCGCGAAGAATTTGCTTGCGTCATGTGCAGGCTTGTGCTAGCATCCGCATTGTCAGATAGCGTGGATATAGGGAAACCTGGGTTTTCGTCGGCTTTCTTTGATCACATCACATCTTTCTGAGATTGACGAACAGGGAAGTCGGCGGCAAGAGAGAGGTCGGAGGACACCCATGATTAAGCAGATGGTCGCAACAGCCGGACTGGTACTGTCGTTGACCGCGTCGCAGGGATTGGCCGCGATCATCGTCGACCTGAACGGCCCTGAACAGAGCTACACGGTTCAGGAGATCATCGACGCCGGGGGAATTCAGGTGGGTGACAAGCTTTTCGACAACTGGCGCGTGACGGGCATCGACACAAATGACCCTGATGGCGCACTTCACGCTGGTGCGATCAAGGTGACCGGCGTGCTCATCAACGGCGAGTACGGCATCCGCGTCGATGGCGGGTGGACGGCGACGTCGGGCAACACGGCCGGGACGACACTCGGTTATCGTGTCAGTGTGACCGATCCGGCGATGAACATCGTCGGTGCGACGCTGAAGATCACCTCCGGCGGCGCGTTGGGCGATGGATCGGCGGGCGTCACGGCCAACCTGTACGACTCCGACCCGAACAATTCCAACCCGACCCCCTTCAGCACGTCGACAGTGGGCGCCTTCGTCGGTTCCGATCCGGCCTGGACGATCGCAACCGGCAGCTTCGACAACAAGTCCGAACTGTGGGTGGTTGCTGGCGTTGTGGTGAACAGCCCCGCCAACGGTCAGGGCACCCTCACCGAGTACTACCACACCTTCGCCCAGGCTGTGATTCCCGAACCAGCATCGATCGCGCTGATCTTCGCAGGCGGCATGTTGATGTTCGGACGCCGCCGCCACTGATCGCGGGTGAAATACGAGAACATTCGAACGTGGTCACTGCAAAGTGACCACGTTTTTGTTTTGATGGGTTGGGTTGATGTGTTGGCGCTATATGCGTCGCATCACGACACTGGACTTGCGTAATGCTGTCGGTGACGATGCTGGCTGACTGATGCGCGTTTATGGTTCGGTCTGATCCCGCGATTCGCTCAGGGTCGGGCGTAGGGCGTTTTGAGAAGCCCCCCCCTTCGTGTCTGCGTGTTCTCCGTGCCTTCGGCCCTTTCTCCCGCTAAACTCCCGCCATGCTGCCACCACTTTCGCTGACCAGACCGGGTGTTTTTGTGACCGCGACCGATACCGAAGTGGGCAAGACGGTGGCGGCGTGTGCGCTGGCCTGGCAGCTTCGGCAACAGGGTGGGATGCGCGTGGGGGTGTGCAAGCCGGTGGCGTCGGGGTGCCGGCGTGAGCGTGAGGGACTGGTGAGCGAGGATGCCGAGGCGCTGGCTCACTTCGCGGACTGTCGGCAGTTGCTGGATGTGATTAACCCCGTGCGGTATGCCGCTCCGGTAGCGCCGGCGGTTGCGGCTGAGCAAACCGGCCAGCCGGTCGATTTTGCCGAAATCACCCGCAGCCTGACGGTGCTCGATCGCGACAGCGATGTGCTCGTCATCGAGGGCATCGGCGGGATCATGGTGCCACTGGATGATCGGCACACGGTACTCGATCTCGCGGCTGCGCTGCCCTATCCCGTCGTGGTGGTCGCGCGGGCGACGCTGGGCACGCTGAACCACACCGCCATGACAGTGCGGTTGCTGCGCGAGGCTGGCTGCACGGTGGCGGGGCTGATCGTCAACGGTTACGAGGGCGACGTCGCCCGCCAGACCGACGCCTCCATGGCGACCAACCGACAGTGGCTCGAACGCATGAACCGTGTGCCGATCCTGGCGACGTTGCCCCGGTGTGCCCCGCAAAGGGTGCAGCCACAGGAGGGACGCATCGATGAAGCAATCCTGGAGGCGATGGCCGCGACCTACTGGCCCCGGATTGTCGGCCTGGTGTAAAACCTTGCCACAACACGAATTGCAGCATCGCTTCCGACGTTGCCCCCATACCTCGATGCCCACCTGGCGCTTTCACCCTAGAATCATCTGATATGAGTACCACCACACTCAAAGTCACAGGAATGCGTTGCGCCGGCTGCGTGTCGGCGGTTGAAAAGCAGCTTGCCAGTGTGCCGGGCGTGCGAAAGGCGACGGTGAACCTGGCGATTCATCAGGCCACCGTCGAACACGATGCTCAGCAGGCCCCCGCCACCGCACTGGTCGAGGCGGTGCAGAAGGCGGGTTTCGAGGCGGAAGTCCTCGACGATGACGAAGAGCCTCACATAGGCCACGCCCACGGCCAGGCGGATGACGCGGTCGTGGGCCTCGGGCAATGGGTTCGCTGGTCAATCTACGCGACCCTGGCGCTGGCGGTGATGGTGCTGTCGATGGGCTGGCACCACCCACCGACATGGAACATCTGGCTGCAGTTGCTGCTGACCACGCCGATCCAGTTCGGCATGGGCGCGATTTTCTATCGCGGCGCGTGGAACCGTCTCAGACATTTCGGCGCGGACATGGACACACTGGTGTCGCTGGGTTCAAGCGTCGCCTACTTTTACAGCCTGGCGCAGGTGCTGCGAGGCGAGCAGCCTGTCTACTTTGAGACGGCCGCGGTGATTCTCGTGCTGATCGGTCTGGGCAAGATGCTCGAGGCCCGGGCACGCCACAGCGCAGCCGCAGCGATCCGCGCGCTGGCAGCCCTGCAACCCGATGAAGCAACCGTCATCCGCAACGGACGGGAGGTGGTCGTGCCCGTCGCCGCGATCGTGCCGGGCGATCTGGTGCTCGTGCGGCCGGGCCAGCGCGTGCCCGTTGATGGCATCGTGACCGAAGGTTTTTCCGTGATCGATCAGTCAATGGTGACAGGCGAATCGATGCCCGTTGAGGTGAGCCCGGGCGACACTGTCATCGGTGGGACGGTGAACCAGTCCGGCGCGTTTCGCTTCACTGCCAGGCGCACCGGACGCGAGACGCTGCTGTCGCAAATCATTGAACTGGTCAAACGGGCGCAAGGCTCCAAGGCGAGTGTGCAGCGCCTGGCGGACAAGGTAGCGGGCATCTTTGTGCCAGCGGTGCTGGTCATCGCGGTGCTGACGTTCATCGGCTGGGGCGTGGCGACGGGCGACTGGTCGCACGGCATGTTCCCTATGATCGCCGTGCTGATCGTGGCGTGCCCCTGCGCGCTGGGGCTGGCGGTGCCGGTGGCGATTCTGGTGGGGACGGGTCTGGGCGCACGACACGGCATCCTCATCAAGGAGGCGGCTGCACTTGAACGCGCGGGCCAGCTCACGCACATCATCCTTGACAAAACCGGCACACTGACGGTGGGCAAACCGGGTGTAAGCGAAGTTGTCGCGTGGCCGTCGCGGGACGCATCAATCCCGATGCATGAGAACAGTCGCGTGTTGCAACTTGCCGCATCGGTGGAGGCGATGAGTGAGCATCCACTGGGACGCGCGATCGCGGAACATGCCAAAGCAGCGGGCGTGGAGCTGCTGCCGGTAACAACGTTTGAGTCGATGACCGCTGCGGGTGTCACGGGCAAGGTCGACGGTCACGAGGTAATCGTCGTCAAGCCGCAGACACTTGTGGATCGCGGTTACGTCGACGCAAAGGAACTGAACACAGTACTGGAGCATCTCGACGCTGAGGCGAAAACCGTCGTCGCGGTGGCGGTGGACGGAAAACCCGCAGGGCTGATCACACTGTCGGATCAGATCAGGCCCGAGGCGAAGGCGGTGGTTGATCGCCTGCATGAATTAGGCCTGCGCATCATCCTCATGACCGGCGACCGTGAGGCAACCGCCCGGGCCGTCGCAGCTGAACTGGGCATCGACGAGGTGATCGCCGAAGTGCTGCCGCAGGACAAGCACGCAAAGATTGAACAGCTTCAGCGCGATGGCAAAGTGGTGGCGATGGCGGGTGACGGGATCAATGATGCGCCGGCGCTGGCGGCCGCGGACCTGGGCATCGCCATGGGCACCGGGACCGACATTGCGATGGAGTCGGGCGACATCGTGCTGGTCGGCTCGGATTTGTGGGGGCTGGTGCGGGCGGTAACGCTCAGCCGGGCGACGATGACGCGCATTCGTATGGGGCTTTTCTGGGCGTTCATCTATAACCTGGTGCTGATCCCCGTCGCAGCCGTGGGCTATCTGCACCCCATGCTCGCCGCAGGTGCGATGAGTCTCAGTTCGGTAAGCGTGATTGCGAATGCGCTGTGGCTGCGCAAGTCGTGGAAGGGAAGATGAACGAGGAAAGGGAATGAGAGACTAGGGATCAGGAACGATAGAACACGTGTTACAGCCCGTCCTGAGCGTAGCGAAGAGCGGGGATCCCCTTCACAGTAAAAAATCAACCATATCCCATGCTCATCACCCTCACCACCGACTTCGGCACACGCGACCCTTATGTCGGCATCATGAAGGGTGTGATCGCCTCCATCGCTCCCGATGCGCGCGTCATCGACATCACCCACGAGATCGAACCACAGAACATCATGCGTGCAGGCCTGGTGATCGCATCGCTGCTGGACTATTTTCCCGCGACCACGATTCATGTAGCGGTGGTTGACCCAACGGTGGGCAGCCGACGCGCTCCGATCGCCATACAGACCGATCGCACGATTCTCATCGGCCCGGACAACGGCTTGTTCACGGCAGCTTTGCAGTGTGAACCACGCCGCGCAGCCGTGACACTCACCAATCCCGCGTACCACCTGCATCCGACCAGTCGCACGTTCCACGGCCGGGACATCTTTGCCCCCGCCGCCGCCCATCTCGCCCGGGGCGTGCCGCTTCATGAACTTGGCGACCCGATCAAGCAGCTTGTCACGCTCGATCTGCCGCAACCGCAACTGCACGCCGATCACATCGAAGCCCTGGTCATCGACATCGACCGCTTCGGCAACCTCATCACGAACCTGACGCAGCGTGACTTCGACACCTGGCGTCGCAACACACCGATCGCCCTGTCACTCACGATCAACAACGAAATGATCCATGGCATCCACGCGACGTACGCGGATGTCAGCGAAGGCAAGCTCCTGGCATACTTCGGCAGCACCAGCCATCTGGAAATCGCCGTTCGTAACGGCTCCGCTGCCGCACGCCTGGGCGCAACAACAGGTACCCCCGTCACCATTAACCGCACTTAACCAACGCCCACCGCTGAGCATCGCGAAATACGTGGTCAGACAAAATCATCGCTCACCCCCCCTCACCTCGCATCACTCCGCGCACCTCCTCCGCCATCCTCCGCAGTTCCGCCATGCACGCATCGCGTGTCCGTCCTTCCGCCTGCACTGTGCAGATCGGCTCCCCCACCTCAACCACCGTCCCCGGTGGCGCAACATCCACAACAAACGTACCCATCTCCGCCATTGCAGCACTCACCGTCACGCGTGATGTCGCACACACATACGCCTGTCCACACACACTCGTTGCTCCCTGCGGTACAGTCCGTGCCTTTCGTGTCGCACTGTCACTCAAACCCAGCACCGATTCAAGCACGCTTATTCCTGTTGCGCGTTCGAGCACCTCGACGCTGTTGGTGTAGCGCGGGTTCACCTCGACAGGCCAGAAGTTGCCGGCGAAATCCATGACGCCATCGACACCAAACACACCTCGCAGATCGAACCGCTGGGTCAGTACAACGCCCAGATGCATCAGCGCCTGCCGCAGTGTGTCGCCAGGCTGAACAGGGCCGATGTTGCCCACGTAACGAAACCCATCCGCACCGAACGCAGGGTCGCCGATGATATGTTCCGTTGCGCCAATGAGATGCGCACTCCAGCCATCCGCAACGTAGACGGCACTCATGGGCATGCCCTTGATGTACTGTTGCAAATACGCATCACGACCGACACGCTGCGGTGCCGTCCAGAACGACACCCCGCGGCCTCCGTAACCCTCGCGCGGTTTCACCAGGTACCCCTTGCCGCCTAACAGCGCGGTCAGCATCTGCCCGGCCCGCGTCATCAGCGACGCCCCAGACCGCACCTTCGGATAACGCAGGCCCTTGTGCGGCGGCAGACTCGACAACGCCAGTGGATCGCGTACGCCACGCACTGCCTGTGGCGACGAACCAACCAGCGGCCGCTCAAACGCGATCGCCTCAAGCACGCCGACATAATTCTCCAGCGGCTGCACCCACAGCACCGGCACATCGCTCGGCACCGCAAGCCGCCGCATCGCATTCAGCACTCTGCCCACAAGCAATGGCTGGTCCGCCTGGCCCTCACGCGCACCGGCCAGCGCGTCACACATCTGCCAATCGCCCACTTCAAGACAAACCGGCTCACCGCCCGCCCGCCGCACCGATCGCGCCGCCGGCCCCGTCCCCTCGCCCACCACCAGCACCCGCCGCACCATACAACGCTCCAGCCCCCGAATTGCCGTCCCGCCCCTTTCGTCGCTATCATAAATAAACTCCCGGGGCGGTTAGCTCAGTTGGCCAGAGCGCTTCCCTTACAAGGAAGAGGTCCTCGGTTCGAGCCCGAGACCGCCCATTGCCACAACGCCGGTAAGGTGATCCTCGGCGACGGGCCATTTCTCCGAACATCTCCCTCGACAACTGCCAGACCATTCTTGAGCATCAGCATATTGACGACGACCTCAATATTCACTCATTGATCGCGGCTGACATCATCCAATTACAACCTCGATTAATCTCTCAATAAAATCACGAGATTTATTTTGACAATTGCTGGATCACCTATCTATTCTTTGAATCCATCACCTGGGATTGATCGATATATTCGTTCATCATCGTTTCACACGCGAGAACTCGGAGTTTTTTGACAATGCAATTTCTGAGGACGACCGAAGGTTTTCCGTTTAGTTCGGCAGTCATCACGACAAGCAGCAGACTGTTGGAATGTGTGTTGACAGGTATTCCAAAGGGCAGCAACAAGCCGGTGGAAGGTGGCGTTGAGGCGGAGATGCATGAGATTTTCAGGCAGCTCGATGAAATCCTCGCGCAGGCAGGACTGAACCGCAACCACATCGCGTCCGTGAGGCTGTACCTGCAGCACGTCAACCGCGACATTGCAGCGGTGAACCGCATTTACAAGGAATATTTCGGCGAACATCCTCCCTGCCGCCGTGCGTATGGCGTTGATCTGCAATCGAACATGCTGATCGAAGCCGCCTTCGTCGCAGAGTTTCCGGAGTGATGGGCTGACGCCCGGTTCCAGGATCAATTCGTATCATTTGGCACAGGAAGCTGCAGGCTTCGGTATACACGCTCGGCGATCACGGTTGCGCCCTGCGCGGTCGGGTGTACGCCATCACTGAACATCGTGCCAATCAGTTTCTCCTCACTATTCAGATCGATGAGTGGAACATCAAGCGATTTCGCCAACGCGCGAATGCGCGGCACGATCTTCTGAAGATTAATCCAGCGAGGATCCTCATGATCCAGCCAGAGCGGCGCTGGCGTACACAGATAGACCCGCGGCTGTGAAGGCAACTCGCGAAACGAGCGAACGAGTGTCGTCAGATCCTTCTCAAATTCCTCCTCGTACTGCCAGACGCGCGGGACCGAATCGTTCGTACCCAGCTTGACAACCACCACGTCCGGCTCAAACGCCAGTGCCTGCTGATACTCCGGCTGCTTCATGTATGGACGCGGCCCCTTGAGCAGCACCGTTGTGCCGTTGTGGCCGAAGTTGCCAACCACCGCTCGGTCATTCAGCATTCGCTGCAACTGCGCGGGATAACTATTCTTCTCGCGCTGGGGAATGAGCATGCCAAAGGTAATGCTGTCGCCCACACACGCGATGCGAATGGGTCGCGCCGTCACGTGAGACGTTTTTCCGACGAAATCGCTCTCCTTCAGACGAACACGCACGCCACCCTGCATGGTTGTGATCCATAATACGCCCGGTTCCGCTTCAAAAATGTAAGGGTACGCCAGTGATGCGCGTTGTCGCCGGGCGATGACGACACGAGGCGACCATGTCCTGCCTTCATCTTCCGAAAACGCTATCGACAATTCCTGACGATGGTTGCTCACCGGTGTGGCGGTACTGATGCGGTCGCCACCGCTCAGCGGATACGACGTCGCCCCTACGGGGTAAGCGTGATTCCACGCCAGAATCAGTCTGCCGCTTTGCAGTCGCTTGAGCATGGCCGGGGCGCTGCTGGCGGGAATCCCAGAGGGGCCATAGTTGTGCCACGTTCGTCCGCCATCCTTCGATTCCATCCGCCATAACTGCATCCAGTTCGTGCGCACGAACATCAGAAGTCGGCCGTCCTTCAGTTCCTCGATGGTTGGCTCGGATATCCCGCCGTGATGTCCCGCGCCACCAAGGTCAATCACATTGCTGGGGGTCCAGGTGCGACCGCGATCATCGGAACGATACGTCAGTGCGGTGTGTCGTCCCGGGTTATGCTGCATTTGCATCGCTGTGAACACGATCCCGCCGTCGCTCGTCTCAATTATGTCACGCACCGCGCCGGTCCAGGCATCGTGCATCTTCTGCGGCTCGTTCCATGTACGGCCATCATCCTCGCTCATCACAACCCATGTCGGCAGCTTTGCGCCAGGTGCATCGCCCAGCTCATCGCTCCATGTCCAGTGGCGTTCCTTCATGTTCATGAACGCGACGATGATGTGCCCCTCGTGCGTCCGGTAAATCGCTCGCTCCCAACTGATCGAGAACCGTTCCGGCTCACTGAAAATGGGCGTCGACTGCCAGCTTTGCCCCTCGTCCCGGCTCACAAGTGCGTTGGTTCCTTCCACGGTGAAAATCGCACCATCACCCAACCGAACGAATGGCCCCACTTTCAAGTGCGGCATGTCGACCACGCGTTCGTCGAGCAACATGCCCCGCGCCTCGTGCATACGAGACTCGGCGAAAACGGAACGCGTCCCGACAAGACAAAGCAACACAAACAGACCTGATAGCGCATTGCGCAGCATGAGATCTCCTTGAGGATTCAGATTCACGCCAGGATTTCACGAATCACGTGGCCATGCACATCGGTCAATCGCCGGTCGATGCCGTTGTGCCGGAAAGTCAGACGTTCATGATCGATACCCAACAGGTGAAGGATCGTGGCGTGGATGTCGTAGCAGTAGGTCGTCATGGCAGGATCGGCCGGTTTGTAGGACCACTCGTCGGATTCGCCATAGCGGGCACCGCCGCGAATGCCACCGCCCGCCAGCCAGTTGGTGAACACGAATGGGTTATGATCGCGCCCACGTGACCCCTGGCTGCATGGCATTCGGCCGAACTCGGTCGTCCACAACACGATCGTGTCGTCGAGCATTCCACGCTGTTTCAGGTCTTTGATGAGTGCCGATGCACCAATCGACATGCCCCACGCCAGCGGCCCGTGATCGCGTTCGATATCTTCGTGCGAATCCCAGTTTCGCCTCGGAAAACCGTTGTCCGCTCCGGACCATACCTGCACGAATCGCACGCCTCGCTCCAAAAGCCGTCGCGCGATGAGACAGTTACGACCGAAGTAAGCGGTTTCCTGTCCGCGATTCATCGGCGCGTTGGTATCCTCCGGCTTCGCATTCACGCCATACATATCGAGGATGTACTCAGGCTCATCGGACAGATCGAGCACCTCCGGCGCACTCAACTGCATTCGGGCAGCCAGCTCATAACTCTGAATGCGTGCATCCAGACGCGAATCGCCCGGTCGTTGATCCAGATGCATCTGGTTCAGCTCCGCCAGCGCAGCATGTACCCGCGACTCGCTTTCCGGTGTGATGTAATTGTTCTCCGCGGGGAAGAGGTCGGCGATGGGGGTATCGGCGTGCGGTCGAATGATCGTGCCCTGATTCTCAGCCGGCAGAAACCCCGCACCCCAGTTTTTCGGACCGTTTGGAGCGAAACCTCGCGGATCGGGCAGGACAACGAACGTGGGCAGGTTGTCGTTCAGGCTTCCCAGTCCGTAGGCGATCCACGCGCCCATGCTGGGGAAGCCCGGCAGAATGAAACCGGTTGCCTGCATGAACGTGGCCGGGCCATGCACGTTCGACTTGGACACCATGCTATGGACGAACGCCATGTCATCCACGCAATCGCCCAGCGGTGCGACCACATCAGCAAGCCACTTGCCGCAGTGACCATACTGCTTCCAGCCCCACGGCGCAGCCATGGTCATGCCCGGGTTGGACTGGAACAGTTCGACCTTTTCACCGGGATCCCACGGTTTGCCATGATCGCGAATGAGGCGCGGCTTGTAGTCGAAAAGATCACACTGGCTGGCTGCGCCGGACATATAAAGCTGCACCACACGCTTGGCGCGAGGCAGAAGATGCAGCCCCCCCTGCCGATGCAGCAGGCCACGCTGTCCGACCGCTGCCTGGTGCGGCGCGGCGAGAAGCCCATCTTCCTTGAGCAGGCTCGCCAGAGCGACGCCCCCCAGGCCACCACCCAGCTGCCAGAGAAACTGACGGCGGTCCATACCCCGGATCACTCGCTGCCGCATCATGATGATGCCTCCCGATACCGTGAGACGTCACGGTCTCAATCCACAAATACGAACTCATTCAGATTCAGAATCAAACGGCAAGCATTGGACAATCCATGCTCCTGCGCCACCGATGTGAGCAGGCTCAGCTCCTGGCTTGTCGGGTCGCGCCCCAGCGCCAGCCGCATCGCCGCCCGCAACTGGTCCGGTACATCGTCCGCCATCGCGGCAACCCGATCAGCAAAATGCTCCGACATGCGTACCATGAACCCGTTGTTGAGCAACGAAAGCGCCTGCAGCGGGGTGAGTGTTTCCAGCCGTTTGGCCACCGCCTGCGACGGATCGGCGCAGTCGAGCACCTCCATGAACGGGTCAGGCACTGAGCGCACAATCAACCGATAGATTGACCGGCGATGCGAAGTGGGATCGTCAGGATTATATCGGTCGTAGAAGTACCCCGGCGAATGATCATCCTTGAAGGCGAAGGTGAAATAGCCCGGGCCATACATCGTCGTGTCGAGTTTGCCCGCCATAACAAGCACGCTGTCGCGGATTGCCTCGGCATCGAGACGCTGACGGTTCTGCCGCCAGAGGAACTGATTGCCTGCATCGATGCGTGCCTTCTCAGGATCGTGTGCCGAACTCTGCCGATAGGTGGCGCTGCACACGATCATGCGGTGCAGATCCTTGATGGATTGTCCCCCGTCGCGGAACGTGGCAGCCAGGTAATCGAGTAATTCCGGATGCGTGGGCACTGCACCCATGCGGCCGAAGTCGTTGGGCGTCTCCACGATTCCCTGGCCAAAGTGGTACTGCCACACGCGATTGACGATCGATCGCCATGTGAGCGGGTTGCGCCGGTCGATTATCCACCGCGCCAGCGCGACACGTCGTTCACCCTCCGTATGATTCTCCGGCAGATCAAATTCAGCTGACAGATCACCTATGCGCGGCACGCCGGGGCCGACCTGTTCACCAGGGCTTTTCTCGTTGCCACGATAGAGAATGTGAATCGGACGCGGTCGACCGCGCGTCGGCCTGAACTGACCCAACTGCTTGAAATCGGTCGCCGCGGCATAAACAAGCGAATCCGCAGGGATGGAATCCAGTTCCCGTCCGATCGACTCCATTCGACGCGTCAGTGCAGCGTACGTTTCACGTTCCCTATCATTGAGGAACTGGTCACGCAGGGTACGCCGACGGGCATCGAGCGCCGATATCGCCGCACTGACAGACCGTTCGTCCATCTTGCCATCAACAAGGTTCGCCTTTGACCACGCGGTTGGTGCTTCGATCGAATCCAGGCTCGTCACGGTCGCATCGCGGGCGATGTTGCGACCGGTACTGTCAATCACGCGTAACTCGGCCAGCGCGAAGATATAGTCGTTCCGGCGGGGCGCGAGCTTCGTCGCCGTGACACGCACAAAACGTGCCCTGACATCATCAAGATGTACCACCTGCGAATGCATCCTCGGCCGGGATACGTCGTTCGCTGTGTGATCCGCCACGATCACGGCGTTCGTGAACATCGGATCATCGCTCACTTCCACGCGATAGCGCGGCGGAAAACCGAAATCCTCGCCAATATTGTTGAATGGGTCGTAGGCCGGCCACAGTTCGATCCGTGTCAGCGGCACTGTTTCACCCAGGTCCACCTGTACCCATTTCACCTGGTGCTCATTCCTGGCGATGTCGGAGTGATATCCCTTCGTGTCCTTCTGCGCCGCATTCCGCAGTTCCTGCACCTCCACGTTCAATGCGGCGACCACTTCACCACCACGTTGCGCAACGAGCCCATCCAGCGAATCGATCTGTTTCTGCACTGTTTTGCGTTCATTGACGAGCGTCTGACGTCGACGCGTGTTTTCGCTCGGATACGGCCGATCCGCCCGATCGACGGCTGCGAAGATCGCCTGAAGCTGATAGTAATCCTTCAGGGTGATCGGATCGAACTTATGATCGTGACAGCGTGCGCACTGAGCGGTGAGGCTGACGAACGTGTTCATGGCCGTGGCAACCATGTCGTCCCGATCGAGGTTGCGTGTGATCGCCTTATCGATCGTGCCCTCACGCAGTTCGACGTGCCCCACGTAATCCCAAGGGCCGGCCGCGATGAACCCTGTCGCCACGATGCCATCAGGATCGTCGGGGTACAACACGTCACCGGCGAGCTGCTCAAGTACAAAGCGTTCATAGGGCTTGTCATCGTTGAACGACCGAATCACATAATCACGATAAGGCCATGCGTTCCGACGAAGCTTGTCCTTGTCAAACCCGTGCGTGTCGCCGTAATGCACCACATCCAGCCAGTGACGCGCCCAGCGTTCACCATAGTGCGGCGAGGCGAGCAGTCGCTCCACCAGCTTCTCATATGCCTGAGGATCGGTATCCTTTTCGAACGCTTCAATCTCTTCGGCCGAGGGGGGCAACCCAGTCAGATCGTAGTACAGCCGACGGATCAAGGTGCGCCGGTCCGCTTCAGGCGAAGGCGACAGACCGCGTTTGCGAAGCTCCGCCATCACGAACACATCAACCGGCGTTCGCACCCAGTCAGCGTCCGCATCATCCAGTTGCGGCAGCTCCGGCCGCGTGATTGGTCGAAACGCCCAGTGCTCGGCATATTCCGCGCCAGAATCGATCCAGCGGCGAAGCGTTTCAATCTGTTCGGGTGTCAATCGCTTGCCGGTCTCCGGCGGTGGCATGCGCACACCATCTTCGTTCGCGGTCACTCGGCGAATCAGTTCACTCTGATTGCTCCTGCCCGGCATAATCGCCGAGTTTCCGGATGGCAGTCGGGCCGTCGCATAATCAAAAGCATGAAGCTGCAGACCGCCCTTACGTTGTGCCTCATCAGGGCCATGACAGGCGAAACAGTTGTTCGCCAGAATCGGCTGCACATCGCGCGCGAAGTCAGCCGAATCGACGGCAACCACGTTCGCCACCGCACCGACGTACAGTCCTACTACCAGCAACAATCGACAGATGCTCATCAGACCAGCCATCATTCGCACCCTCACTCATGGATGGCGTTGAACCGAACCGACTCCAGCATCAATCCGCCTGTTCCCGGGTCGCCCGTTGCCATAACCCGCAGATAGTTGATGCCCAATGGTGTATCGCGGTCGAGCATGAAATGCCCACGTGGCTTCCCGTCGATCTCGATAACAACCACCCGGCGATCCACTTCCCATGTGAGCCGCAGTTCATGCCACTTTCCGGGTGTAAGCGCAACGTTTCGCTGAATCTCGCCGGAGGGCGCGATCGTCATGAATCCGACGCCATGCTCATGCGCCTTCTTATCGGCAGCGACGTTGAAATGATCCGTCAGCGCGATCATACCGCCGCCAAACGATTCATCCAGGCGCACGCGCATCGTCAACTCGCCGCGTCGCGTGGAAGGAAAGTTCCACACACCGCAGGCCTGCGTCCTTGGGTTGGTGCGGCGAATGGCCAGAATCTGTCGCCCCGGCGAATCGGGATGCGAGACCAGGTCCGCTCCCGCGGCACCATAAAACGACCACTGCCCCAGTCCATCGGAAAAATCATCCTCCGTGGTAGTGGCATCGAGCCAGTTCGGATCGACGATGATGATCGACTTGGCGAATCCCTGCCCTGTCACCAGCAACACGTTGCCATCATCGAGTGTCACGGCCGCGGGATAGGCGGTGCCGCGATCGCCGGCATTGTGTCCGCTCGTCGGCTCGCGCAGTACTTCGCGAAACCCGCGCCAGGTCCTGCCATCATCGTGACTGATCGCGGCGTGCAACACCTCTCGCCCCCCGGAAGCGTACGCTCGCAGGTTGTCCCAGCGCTGACATGCGTTCAGGAACAGGACGAGTCGTCCGTCCGCCAGCCGCGTCGTCGCAGCAGGTGAATCAGACGACGTCAGGACTGTGGGCAGTGCCTGCGTCCACGTGATGCCATCATCACTTGAGAACGATTCCCACAGCTGGCCGTTCTTGTTACGCATGAGCATCCATAACCGACCGTCGCGCATCCGGGTGATAATCGGTTCACACGCACCATACCGGCTCACTGAACGCCTTGCGTCCATCGGTACCGAGAGTCGCGACGAAGAGCGGTTCCAGGTGTTGCCCCGATCATCGGAGAAAAACACGATGCAATCACCCTGACCGAAATCGATACCGCTGTCGGACAATTCGCTTGGTCGCGGGTCATAATGCGTGAAGACGTGCACAGGCAAAATTAACCTGCCGCCAGGCAACTGTTGAAAACTGCGTAGTGCACCAATGTAACCTTCATAGATCTTTCGCGGTTCGCCCCAGTTTTGCTCTCCAGTGGATCGGTTATACCACAGATTCCATTGACGGCCGCGTGGCCCTTCGGCGCGAATGATTGTCACAGCGTGCATATCGCCACGGTCATCGCGTACCACCTGAATCGCGTGATATGCCTGCCCGGGTAACGCGAACTCAAGGCGATCATCCCCCCAGGAACGGCCGTTGTCCATCGAACCGATCGATCGCACCGATCGGCGCTCCGTCGGCTCAATGTAGTAGATACGTACACGTCCTTTCTCGAAAAGCACCGGATCGGATTCATTGTCCGGCGCCTCTCTGACGTAAATCGGCGCATGCGCTTCCTGTGCGGCCACCATGCTGCCGTGAGAAAGAATCACCGCGATCAGCATCGCGATGCTTATTACACGCGCCCATTCATCCATAGCATACCTTTCGAATGCTGTCTGCCATTCGTGCCGAATGCTCGCGGTTTATTCGCCGGATGTCACAAAATCTTTCTCATTCAGCGCGACGCGCAATCCGCCCTGCATGGTCGTGATCCACAGTTCGCCGGGTTTCGCTTCGAACACGTAGGGATACGAGATCCACGCACCCGGCTTCGATGCAATCACGGCTGGTTTGCTCCACGTTTTGCCATCATCATCAGATAACGCGAGAGATAGTTCTGCACGATGATTGCTCACAGGCACAGCCGACCATTTACGGTCGCCGCCCACGAGTGGATGCGACGTCTGCCCATCCGGCCAGGGCCGATTCCACACCAGCAGCAACCGTCCACTCGACAGCCGCTTGAGCATGGCGGGGGCGCTGCTCGCGGGGATACCTGCCGGGCCATACGGATGCCACGTCGCACCTTCATCGGTCGATTCCGCCCGCCAGAACTGCATCCAGTTGGTACGGATCAGCATCACCAGCTTGCCATCATGCAATTGTTCGATTGTCGATTCAGACACGCCGCCATGATGCCCCGCACCCCCGAGATCGACCACATTGCTGCGGTGCCACGTCTTACCACCATCCTTCGAACGATAGGTCAGCACCGTATGCCTTCCGGGATCATGACGCATCATCATTGAGGTAAAGATGATCGTGCCGTCGCGTGTTTCGATCATGTCCCGGATCGCGCCGGTCCAATCATCGTGCAACTTCTGCGGTTTATCCCAGGTCCTGCCCTCGTCGCGGCTGACGACAACACAGGTGGGCAGCGTCGCCCCAGGCGCATCACCCAGCTTGTCATCCCACGTCCAATTCCGGGCACTCAGGTCCATGAATGCCACGATCACATGCCCCTGTGTGGTGCGTAGAATCGCACGCTCCGTACTGATCCTGTGCGGCATTCCTTCCGAGAAGATCGGGTACGACTGCCAGGTAACCCCCTCATCGGAGCTGATCAACGCATTGACATCCTCCACCGTCAGGATCGAGCCGTCACTCAGCCGCACGAACGGTCCCATCTTCAGGTGGGGCATATCGCGCACGTGTTTGTGCAATGTGATCCCACTGGTGGTAATCGTCGGCCGCTGTTGCGCTTTAACGAGCATGTCGGCAAGCGGCAGCTTCTCGAGAACCGGAACCAGCTTTGCCAGCACCAGCGCGTGCCCCTGATCGTTGGGATGCATACCATCCAGCAACAACGTTGCCCCGGCTTGCCCTTGCCTCGTGTACTCTGCGTGTATATCAACCAGCTGAACATTCAGTTCCTTCGCCAGCTCACGCACAACCTGCGCATAATCGGCGAGAATGATATCGAACCCATCCCAGCGATTCGGATCGTAAGGCGGCTTGCCGTATCTCTGCTTCAAACGGGCTGTCCAGTACACCCGGTTGGGCGTCATGAGAATTGGTATCGCCCCCATTTCCCGCGGCTTCTGCACAATGTGCCGCAGGTTGTCACGATAGGATTTCAAAGACACACGCGGCGCATCAGCCGGTGGCTCCTTCCACACATCCACCGCGGCATCATTGATTCCAAACTGAATTACGACAATGTCCGGCTGATTGCGCAACACGCCATTCAGTCGGGATCTCGCATCCTCCGTTGTCGCCCCCCTCACAGATGCATTGATCACCTGGACAGGAACACCTTTCTCACGAAAATGGGTTTCAAGCAGCGAACCGTAGATCGTCAAGTCCCTGCCACTCACCTTGCGGGGGGCGGAGGTGGAATCCCCGAATAGCGTGATTCGAAGCGCCCCATCCGCCCATGCGCCACTGGCGCAGACGAGTACCAGCGCTGCCATCAACAAGACGCGATTCTGGCTCCACCACATGAACAATTTTCCCTTTATCCTGCATCAACAACAAACTGGTACGTGCCTGATTCCACAGCGAACACTGCACTCCCTGATTCCATCCCAACAAACTGCACGCCAGCTGCCTGCGTTGCCGGCACGCCTGATTCCTGCACCCTCGCCACTTCTTCTGCCGGCACCCATACCGTCGCACGACTACCCACCGGAAGGCTCACATGCACCACAAGAACATCACTCTCTCGTTCCCACCCGCACGCAATTGGACCGCGTATTGATCGATAGGTCCCCCGAGCAAAGGTCAGCCCACCGCCCGGCCTGGGTCTAATGACGACATGTTCATATCCCGGCGCATTCGGATCCGGATTCAACCCCACCATTGAGCGCCATAGCCATTCGTTTACCGCACCGAGCGCAGGATGATTCAGTGAATTGCCTCCACCAGCTCGCGCGCCGGTTTCCTGGCTGAATGCGTTCCACGATTCCCACATCGTGGTCGCATCACTGGCCACCATGTACATCCATCCCGGTGCTTCAGCATTCAACAGCACGCGATATGCCACATCCTTGTGCCCAGCTTCAGTCAACACGGCAAGCAGATGATGAGAGGTGTGGATGCCCGTAGTGACATGATTCTTCGCTGCTTCCACCTGCCGCAGCAGATGCGATATCGCCTGCGCCCGCCGATTCTCCGGCAGCATGTCGAACTGCAGTGCCAGCGCGTAATCCGATTGCGTACCGCTTCCGACAACACCATCCTCGCACACAAGCTCCCGGTTAAATGCCTCACGCATACGTTGAGCCTGCGCTTCATAGCGTTTGGCATCATCCTCATGACCGAGTACTCGCGCCATTCTCGCCGCAAGCGTGGTCGAGTATGTCAGTTGGGCTGTGGCAAAGACTGCGTAACTGGCCCGACGAATCGCCAGCCAATCGCCCCAACCATTGCCGCGCGCCTTGTGGATAATTCGCAAACCATACACTTCGGGAATTGCATCCACATATCTACGAAATGCCGGATAATGCACTTCCAGAAACCGTCGATCGCCATAGTTGACGTACTGATTCCACGCGATGAGCAGCGCACCATTGCCCCAGCCCGGCGAGAACCAGTACCGTGGCGGTGAATGAGGGTGAATGGGGGAAAAGTCGGGAAAGCCGCCTGCTTCGTTCTGGTCGTCCGTGATGTCACGCATCCATTTCGTGTAGAACGCAGCCATGTCCATGTTGAAGATCATGGACTGTGACACGATGGAGCCGTCTCCCAGCCAGCCCAGCCGTTCGTATCGTTGAGAACAATCCAGAACAACCGATCGCAGATTGCCTTCAAACCCCCACTGCACGATCTGCGCCAGACGGTTTACATCCGCATCAGAAGTCTCGATTTGTCCGACAACTGGTGATGAACCATGCACTGCGATAGCGGTCAGCGTGCTCTCATCCGGCGGTGTCGGCAAACCCGAGATGCGCACATAGCGGAACCCGTGATAAGTGAAATGGCTTTCGTGTGTTTCGGCTTCACTGCCGTGCGCAATGTAGGTCGTGTGCTGCGGTGCCGCATCCCGCAACGTTCGCAGGTCCAGATCACCATCCAGGGTCAATGCCTCGGCGTAATCAATCCGAATCTCCGTGTCGCGAGGCCATCGGCCCGACAAACGAACCCAGCCTACCAGATTCCGCCCGAAGTCGACGATGTGCACCCCGGGCTTCCGCTCCACAACCGACACCGGCTTCACTTCATCCATCGCTCGAATCGGTTCGTTCGGCTGGGCACAGATCACCGCATCACCCAACGTCTCCTCTACCGCCACCTTTCGCCAGTCACCGTCGTCGAACCCAGGCTGATCCCACCCATCCAGCTTCATACGCGCATCGTAAAGTTCCCCCCAATAGATCGCGGACATGCGAATCGGCCCATTGATCGACCATCGCCACGTATCATCCGACGCGATCACCTGCACCGAAGCATCCGCTCCCACCAGTTCAAGCTGTAGCAGTAGCTGGGGATGCTCACCCCACGTGGCATTCTTCGCGTATGGCGGCACATCACCGGCATACCAACCCTCTGCGAGAATCACCGCCAGAACGTTCTGCCCCTGCCGCACCTGTTCAGTGACATCGTAACTTTGGTACTGCACACGCTTGTGATAGCTCGTCAATTCTGGCGCAAGCTGCGCATCACCGATTCGCTCACCGTTCAGACGCAGTTCATAAAGACCTCGTGCGGCAGCATGAAGCACTGCTCGTGCGACAGGCTGCTCCCGACGAAACGTGCGTCGCATGTACGCTGGTGGGTGCTTTGCCCACACGATCGCGGGCCATTGCATGATCGCAGGATGTGATTGAAGAGCCTCATCATCAGGTTTGGCGTATATCCACCGTGCATGCCAGTCTTCCTGGCGCAACAGGCCCATCGTGAATTGCGCAGGCTCGCTCCAGGCGGATGCCCGGCCCCGGCGGTCCCATACCCGCACCTTCCAGAAGTATTGCCCACTCGATCGCAGCGCCTCGCCGTCGTACTCGACCAGTACGGACTGACTCGATGCCACCTTGCCGCTGTCCCAGACATCGCCGCGATCCGCATCGAGCAGTTCCCCCCTGGATGCGACGAGAATCTGATAGGCGGTTTGCGCATCACCTCGAATATCGGATCGCATCTGCCAGGTGAACCGCGGCCGGGGGGTATCAATCCCTATGGGCGATTCACGATGCTCGCAACGCAACGTCTCGATGGTGATCGCCATCGCCGCTGCCGGCATCAGCAACAACGCCATCAGACATCCGAACACGCGATATAGCACCGTGGTATCACCTCATCAGAATTTCGCCTCGCGCTGGTTCAGCACAAGCATCATTCCGTCGGGCTGTTCTTTGGAGCCACAGCTTCCTGATATGCTTCAAGTTGTGCCCGCAGCCGTGCCACGACATCGCCATGTGCCGCAGCCACGTTATTTCGCTCCCCGGGGTCGTTATTGCGGTCGTACAGTTCCAGCCGTTTACCATTCGCGCTCATCAGCAATGTCCAGCGTTCATCACGAATCGCCAGCGACAGGGTCGGCCCTGGGTAGTACCACATGATGGGTCGACCGCGCACGAATGATCTGCCGAGAAACGCTTCCGTCGCATCCACACCGTCAGGCTCATACCCCGAAGGCATCGTCGCGCCAGTCAACCGGCAGAAAGTCGGTGTGAAATCGGTGATATGAAGCAGCGATGTCTCATCCACCCGACCTTCAGGTACACGTCCCGGCCAGCGGACGATCAGCGGTACGCGCACACCGCCATCAAACAACGTCGCTTTCGCGCCGCGAAACGGGCCGTTTGAACCACCGCGTGATCCATGCGCACCGTTGTCGCTGGCGAAAATCACCAGCGTGTTTTCCGTGAGTCCCATTGCATCGAGCTTCGCGAGCAATCGGCCAATCTGCCGATCCATTTCCGCGATCATCGCGTAATGCGTTTGTGCAGGCTCCGGAAGATGCTCAAATCCACGGCGCATCTCGGGCGAAGGATCCATCGGCGTGTGTGGATCCTTAAACCAGACATTCATCATCCACGGGGTGCCCTGCGGATCCGATGCATACCGATCAAGCAGAACAATGGCCTCGTCAACAATTGCACGGCTGGACCACCGTTGCCACGGTTTGTCATCGTAGGGATAGATGTCGTGTGGTTCTGGCCAGGGTTTCGCCTCGCGCCATGTCGGACCGCTGCCGTACGTCACACGCACATCATCAAATCCGTAACCACTGACCAAAGGTGCATCTTTGGAATTGATCGGGGCACCGCCGAACGTATTCCCGCTGCCGCCACCCAGATGCCACTTGCCTACCATCGCCGTACGGTACCCCGCCGTCTTCAGCATTCGCGGCAGGGATGGCGCATTGACATCCAGCCAGTCCGGCATTCCTCGCCGTTGGTTGGCTGGAAGTGTCGCCAGATGTCCATAGATACGATGGCGTGATGGGAACTGCCCGGTGATGGCGGCGGCGCGTGTGGGCGAACAAACAGGGCTGACGTAGAACTGTGTGAAGCGTGTTCCCTGTGACGCCAGTCTGTCCAGATTAGGCGTTACCCGGTGTTCGTTGCCATAACAACCCAGGTCGCCATATCCCAGATCATCGGCGAGCAGAAACAGAATGTTCGGTCTCGGCTGCGCCTGCTTTAACACGGCATCGTCCGCGCCAAGCCGCTGCGTCACCGCCAGCGTCACAGCTAACGCAAGCGCTACCAGCACCAGCCCCGATTGTATAGGCCGACATTGATTAACTGTTTGCACTGTAGCGTCTCCATTGCATCCAGTTCTCACACTTCTCATCGCACGGTTATGCACGCTTTTTCGGGCATTTAGATATTCGTTCCGCCATTTCTCATGGCTTAAACTGAAGTGCATAGAGGTCCGAGTCGTTCATTACAAAGCGAATGCGTATCGCCTGCCCAGCAAGCGAGGACACATCATTACCGCTCTTCCAATGCACCACCTGTGCCACATCATCCCCGTAGAGCTCCAGGCAGTCATCGAGCGTATAGCCGGGAATCGGCTCGCCGGCAGCTGTCTGAAGCTCAACACGGATTGCACCAACTCCTGATGTCGCGAAGTTCAGCGCAAGCCGACTTCCTGTAAAGGTCAAAGGTCGGGTCACCATCTCTCCCCCTTCAAAGGGAGTGTGGATAGAAACGAACCCATCGAGACGCAATGTATAACGACGCACCTTCATGGCGTCGTCAGTCCAGTATCCTTCTGTCACATAGAACGACAGCTCCGGTCGCTTCGGATCGAGATGCGAGGGCGTAATGGCCATACCCCACGCAATAGAATTGTCGCCATATACCCAGCCATCCTCCGCTGCAGCAGGGCGAAGAAAGGCTTCGGAATACCGGGTGAAGTGGACGCCATCGCGACTCACCATGAACAGTGCGTCGGTAACCACCTCACCATAGCGTCGCGATTGCTGCCGACGTGCCTCACGATGCTCAGGGCGCGGCAGTGCCGTCATTGATGGCGTTACGAGCCGATGGTTGTACCGCATCGGGAATCCCATCAGCAGATGTGGTGCACGTGGATATGGCTGAATCTGATTTGTGTACATTGCGTGCGGATGACCGTCCGAGTAGGTCACCAGCTTCGGCTCACTCCAGGAAATAAAATCGCGCGATGTGGCTGTGCGAATCTGTCGCAGCCCGTTGATGCTCACTCGCCAGTATGCCCGGTATTCGCCGCGATGCTCATCAAAAAACGCCAGGTTTTGTGAATCAAAGTTCCCCTGGGTAATTACGGGCTTATCGTGCATCAGGCTCCAACGCAATCCATCCGGGCTCTTGTACACCAGAAGTCCCGCATTATGGCGCTGCCCTGTCCGTCGACATATTGCCACTGCTTTGTACCGGGCATCCGGTGATGCCTGCGGATTTTTATCCTTGAACACCGTCACGCCCATTTCCGAGATGGAATACCCAGGCGGTACAGGTGCCGTTTTCTCATCCAGCACAATATTGTTGGCTGTAGACTGCTCGAAAAGTACCAGCCTTAACTCCGGACGGTTCCACTGAATGCCATCAGAACTTGTCGCAAGCGCAAGTACCGGCCCTTTTGACTTCCGTGGATTAACCAGCTGTCCAACCGGATAATGGTTGGCGCTGTAGTACATCCGGTACTCACCATCATCAGCGAACACCGTTCGATAGTGGCATGCATTGCCCTCCCAGGGCGGATCGGTCACCATTGCCACATCTCGTGCAATCGGATGATGCAACCGACGTGTTGCCCCTCCCTCCAACCGTTCGATCAGATAATCATCCACCATGAGTTCCAGTCGCGAACCAATCGCGACCGGATCCGCTGCATGAGTCGGCAACGTCTGCCACAGCAGAAGCACCATCAACAGCAGGCGCAGTACAAACCTCCCATGCACCATCGCATACCTCGATTCAAAAGTCTCAAACGTCATCCGGACGTCCCCAGAAGTAGGATCGGGTTCCACTGCCGGCATAGTCATACCGACCGATTGGAGCATTTAACCCAAGGCCATTCGGTCCCATCTGATTCGTCAGAAACCAGGCAGTGTGGCCGTCCAGAAAGACTGTGTGTCCTCCTTCCGGACTCCCATTGTTCGACCCAGCATGACTGGCGAACACGTTGCCAAACACGGGACTGCTCCAACCAAAGTCGACACGGAACGCGAGATCTGCACCAATCACATCCAACGGCGGGTCATCCAGACGACCAGCGGTATGCGGCACCGAAGGAAACGCCGCAACGTTTGTCTTTTTGTAGTTGGTGACCACCGAGTAGCCAATACGCCAAACAACGGCTGAAGGTCGAAGATCACCGAAATAACCAAACGATCCGGTGACCCCAAGCTCCTGGTCAATTGTCGGACACACCCAGTTGGACTGGAGCATCCCGTATGAGGCAATCATCTCTTCCGCAAGGATCGGATCAATATTGGAAGGCGCGGGAACCGGTGTCGGATTCCCGTAGATCGGCGGAAGTCGACCTTCACGATCCGTCGCCCAGGTTATGTAGGAGACACTAAGCTGCCGAAGATTTGATGCGCACTGAACGCGAATTGCCGCTTGACGGGCCTGTGTCAATGCTGGAAGCAACAGCGCAATAAGCAGCGCGATGATTGAAATCACCACAAGCAACTCGATAAGCGTGAATGCGGCTTTCCTGAACATGACTTTTATATCCACGTTATTTTGTAAAAAGCATGTCCTCGCCTGCACATCGCTCAGACACAGCGTCGACGCGTCATCAGCACGCCACCACCGATAGCCATGAGAAAGATGCTGGCCGGCTCTGGCACCAATCGAATCACAATGTTGTCCAGATACGTGTGCGCGTGAGGCGTTGCTACACCTGCCGGCGCAACCGCCATCGCCCCGAAATGCACCGAGTTCATCGTTGTCACCGGATGGTAAAGCGGCAGATTGCTGACTGTCGTATCGCCGATGGTCAACGCCATTGCTCCAGCACCAAGGTCAACAAGAATCTTAATCGCCACCCATTGATCGAAAGGAAGGTGTAACTCATTGATGGTGTGTGCCTGGTTTGGGTCCACAGCGTACTGGACCGACCCATCAGGAAGAAGCCGCACATCGAACGGTCGTGGTGTCACTGTTCCACCGCCATTGGTGGTTCCCAGAACCTGCAACCCTTTGGCTGTACTGGGTTGATATAAATCAAACGAAATCAGAATCACCTGACCCGTTGTGTCGATGGCACCTCCCTGAAGATCAAAGTTGGTATAGAGCCGCGAACCAGTCGCGCTGGTTGCACGCCGTACCGAGACATACTTGCCGTCCGATCCGTGAACGCCTCCAGTCAGGCCCACCACCCCATCTGCCCAGACCTGAGTTGCACTGGGATCACCTGAAGCTGCGGAGATGGTATAAGATCCTACGTCTCCCCCCTGCATTCCCGGAAGAGTCCCCACAGTATCGCCTTCGAAATTGTCGAAGAACAGAATGGTGTCCACCCCCAAGGCCATCTGCGACGCCAGCGTAATCGACAGAATTGACACAAATACCATCAGAATTGAACTTCGCATCTCAATCTCTCCTAATTAATATGGTTTCCATTTGATTGGCACACACCGTGGATTCACACCACTCTTTCCTTTATTCCTGCCTCATCAAGCATTCTTCCCCTTTTATTGCAATTAACGATCTGTGTAGAACGTCCACGTATCTGACCAACCCTGATTGATCTCTACCTGAATGAGTGCTGCGTGACCATCGGCGAAGGCGGTGTTGAATGACTTGTCATCGCCATTCCAACACAGTCCTACAGGCACCGGACGAGGCAACTGGATCCAGCCTGGATAAAACATGCCCACTTCACCAATAGTGATCATTCGGCTGGGTGAGGGGATCTCTTCGTAACTAATGCACTGGCGAAGTCCATCAATCACCTGATTGTTAGCCAGTGTCATGTCGCCAGGGTTGCGTGTATTGGGAACGTACGAACTGCCCTGTGTATTGTACATCGACTCCGTCACGTCAGAAGTCGATCCCGTATCGTTTGGCGCATGTGCCACCGGTACCTCCACATCCCGCCCACGAATGTTCAGGTACTGGTTCAGATGACGATCATCCGCGGTTATGTTCCCGTAATTACCGAACGTTCCTCGTTTGCCTACCCACGACTGCTGTGTGTGGTAGATCACATTATTGATGGATGACCTGGAGCTGCGTGGCGGAAATTTGAAATTATTGTCGTTGAGATAGGAGTATGATGCCCCACCGATCTGTCGAAGATTGCTCAACGACTGTAAGCGGCGAGCGGAATCCCGTGCATTGGCCAATGCTGGCAGCAGCAGCGCAATCAGAAGCGCGATGATCGAAATCACCACCAGCAATTCGATGAGGGTGAACCCATATGCCGGCCTACGTTTCATGGCGTGACTCCGATACGAATTTCCTGTTCGTCTATGCGCACCTTCAAAAGGAAGGACGAGACATCAACACTTTCAGTCGCGTGAATACCGCCGCCGCAACATCAGTGCACCAATCGACAGCAAGGCGATCGACGCCGGCTCAGGGACTGGACGATACGCGCCCGTGGTATCCAGACGGATATAATCGAACTCGACGATACCTTCGGTGATGGTGCCGGAGATGGAGCCGATGTACACGCGATTGAATGCATTATTAAAACTGAGTCGATCCTCGTAGATCAACTCACCGTCCAGCCAGATGCTCAGACCGTTTACCCCTGGTTTTTCCACGAACCGCATGACGTGATATCCGTCCGTGAAGTCAACACCATCGAGCATCGGCTGACCAGCCGCTCCGCCTTCCGTAAACATATTTGTCGCACTGAAGCGGTGAGCGTGATATGACCCGGGGCCACCCTGGTCAGCGAGGATGATTCCGAAAACGCCCAGGCCGGATGATTCGGGTTCCGTGATCCTGAACCGCATTTCGAAGGTATAACCAAGGCCATGATTCAGTACATTATTCCAGCCGAAAGTGCCGGCTCCGAGATTTCGATTGAATGTCAGAATGTCCCCGTCCGCCGACCACACGACACTGCCACTGATTGCCGGCGGAGCGACATCACCATTGAGCTGATAGTTGAAATCCGCCGAATCCCGGACAGGCAGTGATTCCACTGCCTGAACATGCCCCGCAACACCGAAAGTCAGAGCTACTCCGATAAGTCGGGAAATGAACGTCATTTTTGATTCTCCGCATTTCATAGCTGAAATTATTAAAAAATGGACTGATTGAAATTGTTTGAGGTGTATGGTGTTTTCTGACTCTCAAAGGCATCGTCGCCGACGTATCAGCGACAGCGAACCGACCATCAGGAACGCGATCGATGCCGGCTCAGGAATGGGGCGATATGCACCTGTGGTATCCACACGGAAGTAGTCGATCTGAGCTACGCCATCACTGAGGGCACTACCAATCCGGCCAACAAAGGCACGATTCAACTGAAAGTTCAATGCCGAGCGATGATCTTCGACGATCAGCTCACCATCGAGCCAAATGCTTATTCCCTTTGAGCCCGGTTTATCGACAAATCGCAGGACATGAAAACCGTCGGTGAAGTCACGGTCATTGAAAATGCCGTTGATTCCGCTCGCAGTGATAACCAGGGAGTGATAATCAGCAGTACCCGACGAATCAGAGAGAATCACGCCTAGCGCCCCTGTGCCATTTACCTGAGGCGACACAATCCGAAATCGCAACTCCACGGTGTATCCTGTGGCAGAATTGAAAACGTTCTCCCACCCCATGACGCCCGGTGCGGGTACTGAAGCATTGTTAATCGTGATAAAATCGCCATCGCTCGTCCATGTGGGATTGCCGAATACCGCGGGCGGCGCAACCTCGCCGTTGATCTGCAGGTTGAAATCCGATGAATCGCGCAAAGGCAGTGTTTCAACCGCACGCACATTGTGCGTCATCAGAAGCATCGTTGTTCCCGCCGCCAGGGCAATCAACGTTCCGCTTCGCTTCAACATGTTGTCCTCCCATGAGAAAGTCAGTTAGCCAACGTGTTGCATGTTCTGTTGGATGTTCGAATCCGGCTTTCCCATCCACAGTTTCACTTCGATGAGCCTGCCGCCTACCTTTTCAGCGCACGCGATCGCATTCGGTCAGTGATGAGCCTGAATCACTGCGCGTGGATGAATGCGATGGCGCCGTTCGCTAGCGATCGCTGGATCAGCCGTCGGCGAAATGCAGTCGACGATCCAATATCAATCGCGCGTCAGACGCCACACAGCCGAATGTCGATTGACCAATCATGACGTGTGCCTCCCTCGACAATGCTCAACGACACACCGTTCCCTGGTACGTAAACGTTCGAACTTCGAATCTCGATCAAGCCGCTCCGTTGTCTTCGCGAGCAACGCGGCGCAGTTCCATGGGAATCACCACACGAGTGTGTTGCATTGGACGTCCATCGATGACATCCCGCATCAGTTCGCCGATGCGCGTGGCCATTTCAGTGAAGCGAAGCCTGGACTGCGTGTGCGTACGAGCCGCCGATTCAATCTCTTCGGTGGCGTGCGCTTCAAAAACGACTTCCAGTTTTTCCGCCTGATCCGGATCAAGCGATGCGATGGCGGTATCGATCAGGTGCAACATGCGGGGCGAACGGGCGATGATGCCCGTCACAGGCCAGTCATCGTTCAGCAACCGCTCCAGTTCCGCAGCAACCACCGACCGCTCCGGTGGCAGGAAGCGCACCACGATCGCATTGGCGGACAGGCCCGCTCCGCCCACCGCGTCACACAGACCATCGAAAAAGGCGTTGTCACCGGGGCGCTCCATCTTGTGCGTCAGCAGCGCCACCCGCTTGTGGCCATTGGAAATGAGATACTCGGCGAGCAACCGACCCGATTCACGCCAGTCGGAGTCGATCGAAACGAGACGGCGTTGATCGTCATGCAACGTCCCGAATACGACGGTAGGGATGCCCGACTGCTCCAGGTAGCCATACACATCGCGCGAACAGCTGATCGCCACGACACCCGCCAACTGACCTGCGGTCTGGACCGGCCCGAGCAGTCCCTGCACGTATGCCAGTGCCCCCTGCCGCGGCACGAAGGAGACCTGCACGTTCACCCCGCCCACCACCTGCCTCAGCGCCTGCAGGAGCAGATCGAACCGAACGGTCTGCCAGACCGGTTCATCCTCTTCCAGCAGAACGTGAATCGTGCGAACGGTAACCTGAGGCGGTTGAACCCCCGCCGCAATGAACGTGCCCTGGTTCTGTCTACGGACCAGTAGTTTTCGTTGTGCCAGAACCCGCAGAGCACGATTTGCCGTCGCTGTGCTCACGCCCATCACCGCTCCTGCCTCCGCAGCGGTGTAGTAGCGATCACCGGGCCCCAGACCTCGCTGGCGAATGTCCTGCTCCAGCAGTTTCGCCAGCCGTTGAACTGTTTCAGTATCCGTCGAAACCTGCGCCATGCGGTTCAATGTACAAAACTGGATCAAATATCCAATAGAAAAATCACATTTAATCAAAAAAATCTGTATCGCCCTCTTCGCCGTCCACCCGTTACAGCGTTCCGTATGGCGAAATGATCTGCAAAGCCATAAATATCAAAACACTACAGCAAAACAGGATGAAAACATCTAGTTAGGCGAATAACCGAAATTTTGGTGAGAAATTCGGCGTCATGCGGATTTTTTTGGAAACGAACAGCGCTCACTACTTCGCTTGTGGCGTCAGCAGCTGATGCGGCATCGCAGTATGCGCGAATGCGCCCCTTCACCACTTGTCAGTCGGCCCCTTTAATGCGAGCCAATCGGCGCGATGTGCACGTCGATCCGCTGGCTGTCGCATTCGATCACGCGAGACCACAACCACTTCCCACATGAAACCGGGATGTCCCGCGATCAGCATCCGCATCGCCTCATCTCCTGACACAAGGTGCAGTTGCGATGCTCCGTTCCCCGCAGAGCCACTCCCGCCACCCGTCCGATATGATGAACGCGATGCCGGTGACCAGAGGACAACTTGAGGCTCAGATCAGCGAGTTCATGACCACGTTCCAAAAGGAACACATGGGTCGTGGCCCGCTGGAGACGCGCAGCTACATCATCGATGACCTGCTGGTGGTTCGAATGCGCGGCACGATGACACCGGCCGAGCAGCAGCTCGCCAAATCACAGGATGCCAAGGGCCGCGACCTGATCAAGCAGGTTCGGCTGGAACTGCTGCATAACGCCCGGCCAACACTGGCAGCGGCGATCCGCGACATTCTGCGCGTTCCGGTTGTCTCCATGCACGCCGACATCAGCACCCGCACCGGCGAAAGCATCATCGTTTTCACCCTCGGCGATCGCCCTCTCTTTCGCGAAAACAACGGGTGACGGCCCCGTGATTTGTGAGCTTCAAACGTGAATTCCTCTGAAATGCCGCTTTCGCCTGCGGTGAAATGACCGTGAGTCGCCGCCCCACCATGTGCTCAGATGCGCCAGCCCTGTGCGAGATCCATCCACTTGACACCGCCGGGCCGCCCAATAAAGTACCTGACTTGGGCAGATTCCACGAAGGGGCGTGAAAGGACACGTCTGGTCGAGGATTAGGCCGACTCAAACTGGGTCGGTTTTCTTTTGCGCCTGAACCGCTCAGTTCAAATGGTGAATGGTTTGCGCGCCGGGCCGGGCCGGCAGCGTGGCGTTGTCATAGTGCTGCCGGCCGATGAGCACGCTCGCCGACCGGGGCACGGATCACGTGGAGTTCTGCGAACGATGGCTTCAGTAAGCACCGCCCCCAGTCAGCCCTGGACACGCATGGTTCTGCCCGGTGAGCTGCGCGCCGCACTGAGCGCCAGCCCCGATGTGCTGCTGGCGGAATCACGCGAACAGTTGATCGAGTTGTCGCTGGGTGATGCCGGCACGGACACCTTCGAGGTGGGCTATGACGTGCCCGGTCGCGGATACGTCGCCGAGGCTCAGGTGGTCCGATGCCGCAACGGCGTGGCGGTGAACTACTACGAAGCGTACATGCGGCGGCGCGACCCGGACAGCATGGTCATCGCCGACGACCACCTGACCGACAAGCCGCGATTCCGTGACCGCTTCAACAAGCCGTTCACCCCGCTGCGCGAGGAAATCTTCGACTGGCTGGGCAGACAGGAGCTGATCCTGTTGCCCTTCATGGCGGGCAGCGCGGAGTTTGGTTACGACGCGCTGCTGGTGGCGCCTCGTAACGCAGCGTTCTTCGCCGCGTCGCTGGCCGACCTGCAGGGCATGGTGCCCGCGCATGAGGTGCCCGAAGGTTTCGCGCCTCGCGCGATCGTCTATCTCGCTCCGCCCTTCCGACACACCCACTGTGATGGCAAACAGGTGGTGGTGCACAGTCGGCACGATGGGCTGCACGAAATTTTCTCGCTCAACCTTTACCCCGGCCCCAGTGCCAAGAAGGGCATCTACGGGGTACTGCTGAATATCGGTGAAAGCGAAGGCTGGATCACCGTGCACGGCTCAACGGTGCAGGTGATCACGCCTTACGACAACATCCTCACCATCCTGCACGAAGGCGCCAGCGGCGCGGGCAAGAGCGAGATGCTCCAGTATGCCCATCGCGAAGCGGACGGCCGCCTTCTGCTGGGCGAGAACATCGTCACGGGCGAAAAACGATTTCTTGCGCTGAACCAGGCGTGCGAGCTGCGGCCGGTCACCGATGACATGGCGCTGGCACACCCGAATCTGCAGAACGGCAGCGAGAAGCTGGTCGTGCAGGACGCGGAGCAGGCATGGTTCGTGCGCATCAACCACATCGACCGGTACGGCATCGACCCGCACCTGGAGCGGTTGTGCGTGAACCCCAGCGCGCCGCTGATTTTCCTGAGTCTTTACGCCCAGCCGCGCGCCACGTGCCTGATCTGGGAACACGTGGAGGATGCGCCGGGCAAGCCGTGCCCGAACCCGCGTGTCATTCTGCCGCGACATCTGGTGCCCAACGTCATCAACGAGCCGGTCGAGGTGGACGTACAGAGCTTTGGCGTACGAGTGCCGCCCTGCACGCGCGAGCAGCCTTCCTACGGCATCATGGGGCTGGTCCACTTCCTGCCGCGTTCGCTGGCGTGGCTGTGGCGACTGGTTTCGCCTCGTGGGCACGATAACCCCTCCATCACCGACTCCACTGGCATGAGCAGCGAAGGCGTGGGCTCCTACTGGCCCTTCGCCACCGGGCGGCAGGTCGATCAGGCAAACCTGCTGCTGGAGCAGATTCAGCGCACACCCAAAACACGCTTCACGCTTTCACCCAACCAGCACGTTGGCGCATGGCGCACCGGATTCATGCCGCAGTGGATCGCCCGTGAGTATCTGGCGCGGCGAGGCGGAGCGAAGTTCCGCCCGGGACAGCTCGTACCCTCCCGCTGTCCGCTGCTGGGTTACGCGCTGCAGTCAATGCAGGTCGAGGGCAGCGCGATCCCGCGCTGGTTCCTGCAGGTGGACACGCAGCCCGAGGTCGGCGTGGAAGCGTACGATGCCGGTGCCGCGGAACTGGCGGAGTTCTTCCGCAAGCAGTTGATGCCCTACCTCAACGATGCCGATCTGAACCCGCTGGGCAGGGAGATCATTCAGGCAGCGCTCGACAACGCGACGGTCGAGCAATACGAGGCATTGCTGCCCACATGATCGCATAAGAACCTGTACACGATTACTCGTGCGCCTGACGCCCTGCGACGCTGAAGCGACGTTCGCGTTGCCCATGCGCGCTGCAGCCACTCCCTATTGACTTTCCCCTCAGGTGGGCTACGATCAGGAAGCCATGAAGATCTTTCCGACCTTGAGTTGAAACCGCGTTGATTCCAGCGTTCTGCTGGACCAGACGCGGTGTTTTTACGCGCGCACCGAACGTCGATTCGTTCTCTGACAGGCGGCGCACGCGTGTGTCAGGGGAAACGATACGCTTCTGAGAAATATTCCCCTGAGTCTTCGTTGAACTTACCCGTTGGCGGGAGCTTGAGGAGCTGCACCATGAACAACGACAAGCCCATCGTCGTCACGAGCACCGACCTTCTTCGTCTGCGGGAACTGATTGCCGATTGCCGGCGGGACCAGCGCGAAGACGCCGAGTGCCTGCGCAAGCTGGAAGCGGAACTCAACCGGGCGACGGTCGTTTCCCCGGAGGAGGTGCCCGCCGACGTTGTCACGATGAACTCCACCGTGCGCGTGACCAGCGATGGGAGCAAGCGTGGCATGACCTGGACAATCGTCTACCCACACGAAGCTGACCTGGACGAGAACCGCATGTCTGTGCTGGCACCGATCGGCACAGCCCTGCTGGGCTACCGCGAAGGCGATGAGGTGGAGTGGGACGTGCCCGCAGGCCGACGCCGGTTCCGCATCACCCGTGTGCTGCACCAGCCCGAAGCGGCGGGGCAGGAAGTGTGACATTGCTCAACCCTGTGCCTGTTGATGCCTACAATTTTGATAGCGTTTGAAGAGGCTTTCATCATGACGCTGCCCGTTTCCGGTTCCGCCCCTGTGGCCGGCGGCGAAACCCGCGTGCAAGAAGCATCGGTGCCGGCATCCGCCGCCCCAACGTTTCCACGCCGTATTCTGGCGTGCCTGTCACTGTCGCCACGCGCGCCGATGATCGCCGCCGAAACATTGCGCCTGGCACGGGCTGCCAATGCTGAATGCCTCTTCCTGCACGTGGGAAAAAACACACCGGAAGCTCAGGCAAAATTGCGCAACAGCATGGCCGAGGCGGGTGTCGATGCCGACGCGCCGCTCATCGTGCGCGAGGGCAAGGCTCAGCCGGTCATCACACAGGTGGTTCAGGAGCAGGACATCGATCTCGTGGTTGCGGGCGTGCTCAACCGTCAGGCCAGCTTCCGCCGACACGTCCAGGCAGTGGCGGGCCAGATCGCCTCCCGCGTGCCCTGTTCGGTGTTGCTCCTGACGCACCCACAGATCGAGCCGCCCGCGCTGGAACGCTGCGTGGTGTCGGTTGATTTCGACAATCTGTCGGGTCGCATGCTGCGGGCCATTCTGCCTTGGGGCAGGGCACTGGGCATCCGACAGTGGCACATCGTGCACGAGTACGACCCGCGCGACTACTACATGCCTCGCTCCAATGCGCCGGCTGAATCTCGCGCCGCCCGCGCGCGACGCCTGGGTGCGTTCATTCGGCCGTTCAACTGGTCGGGCCTGCACCCGCACACGCTCTGCCTGACCAACCGTCACGGCGGCGACGCGATCTGGTACTCTCAGGTCGTCCGGGCCGACCTGCTGTGCCTGCCCCTGTCCAGCCGCGTGCAGCGGTTCTGGGAGCGCATGTTCACCTTCCGACTCAACGTCGACATCCACGCGCTGCCGTGTGCGTTGCTGCTGTATCGTGACGGCTTGAACGATGACGTGGGCGAGCAGGACAGCGAATGGAACGATTCCAACGCAGCCGAGACTGATGCGAGGCAGCAGGCATGATTGTGCGTGTGCACCTGCCGCCGCACATCGCCGATGAAATCCGGCTTCACGCGGAACAAACCTATCCCGACGAGTGCTGCGGCTTCCTGCTGGGCACCGTCGACGAGCACGGCGTGCGCCATGTGAAACATGTGGCCCCGACACCCAACCGCGCTCCGGCTGGCACCGAACGAGACCGCTACCACATCGGTCCCGCGGATTATCTGCGCATTGACCGCAAAGCCCGGACGATGGGCTGGGACATACTGGGCATCTACCATTCCCACCCTGACGGCACCGACACCCCCTCCGCCGTCGATCTGGCAACCGCATGGCCCTGGTATATCTACCTCATCCTCAGCGTACGCTCCGGTCGAACCGTAAGCTGCCGCACCTGGACGCTTGACCCCAACCCCCAGTCACCTCGTTTCAACGAAGCACAATCCACCCCCGACGCGCCTTTATAACGACACCGGGCTGTTCTGACTGCCATGCCCAGGCCATACTACGAACCACGTGTCGTCCAAGCATAAATGCTTCAGTCGGCAAGATATGTTTATGTCAGCTCTTTTGTCGCCACGCGTCGCGGGCCTGCTTCGCCTGGGCGAGCCAGTCGGTCAGAACGGCGGGGTCGGCGGCGGCGATGAGATGGCGGGCGGTGGTGAGGTCGGCGGTGAGGGCATCGATCGTGGCCAGGACGGCATCGCGGTTGTGCAGGAAGACGTCGGCCCAGAGGTGTGGGTCACCTGAGGCGATGCGGGTGGTGTCGGCAAACCCGGTCGAGGCGACCTCCAGTGCACCGCCCCGGTCGGCCAGGTGGACCAGCAGCACCGCCAGCAGGTGCGGCAGGTGGCTGATCCGGGCGACAGCGGCATCATGATCGGCGGCGGACATCCGCAGCACGCGCATCCCCAGATCGGTCCAGAGACGACTCACCCGCTCCAGGGCTGCAGGGTCGGTATCCGGTTCGGGGGTGATCACGCAGGGCTTACCCGCAAAGAGGTCGGCACAGGCGGCGTCCGGCCCCTGCTGTTCGCTGCCGGCCATGGGGTGAGAACCCACAAACCGCTTTGGATATTTGAGATAGCGTCGAGCAAGCCCGCAGACGGAGCTTTTGGTGGAGCCGACGTCCGTGATAATCCAGTCGGGCTGTTCGACGGCGGAAAGGGCATGGAAAAGCTGTTCGAAGCTGCTGAGCGGGGTAGCCAGGACAACCAGCTCCGCCTCGCGACAGGCCTCGGCCACATCGGCGGCTGCCACATCCACCGCTCCGCGTGCCCGGGCACGCTCGACAGTGGCCGCGTTACGCCCCACGCCCACGATCCGCTGGGCCAGCCCCTGTTTCTTCAGTGCCAGCCCCAGACTGGCGCCCAGCAGACCCGTTCCAATGATGGTCACCTGTCGCAACGGCTCGGTCATCCAGTGCATCCCTCGCGTAGAGCGTTAGAATAGCAGCTTTTGGGACACGGGAGGGGCCGGACGTGGTTCGCTGAAGCGACCACGCTGGGAGAGGAGACGCGGACCGTGGCTCGCTCAAAGACCACGCCGCCGGGCGCGACGGATACGACCATGACTGCATTGAACAGCTATCAGGGCGCTTACGAGTTGGAGTTCGAGCGGCCGCTGCTCCAGCTGGAGCGGCAGATCAAGGAGCTGGAGTCCAACACAGGTCTGACCGGGCCTGGCGGGTCGCAGGTGGACCTGGGAGTGGAGATTCGCAAGCTGCGCGAAAGCCACACGGCCATGCTTCGTAAGATTTACGAAAAGCTTGGCGCGTGGCAGACGGTGCAGGTGGCGCGTCATCCGGGTCGGCCGCAGCCGATCGATTACATCCGCGCTTTTGTGAAGGATTTTTGCGAGCTGCACGGCGACCGCGCCTACGGCGACGACCGGGCGATCGTCACCGGCATGGGCCGCATCGGCCAGCACAAGTGCATGATCGTCTGCCACAACAAGGGCAAGGACACCCGCGAACGCATCGCCTGTCACTTCGGCATGGCACACCCGGAAGGGTATCGCAAGGCGCTGCTGAAGATGAAGCTGGCGGAGAAGTTCGGGCTGCCGGTGGTGACGTTCGTGGATACGCCTGGCGCTTACCCGGGCATCGGTGCGGAGGAACGTGGCCAGGCGGAGGCGATCGCGGTAAACCTGCGTGAGATGAGCCGGTTGCGCACACCGATCGTTTCGGTGGTCACGGGTGAAGGCGGTTCCGGCGGGGCGCTGGGCATCGGCGTGGCGGATCGGCTGGCTATGATGCAGTACGCCTGGTACAGCGTCATCAGCCCGGAGGGCTGTTCATCCATTCTTTACAAGAGCGGCGATGCGGCGCCCAAGGCGGCTGAGTCGCTCAAACTCACCGCAGCAGACAACCTCAAAAACGGTACGATCGACGCGATCATCCCAGAACCACTCGGCGGTGCGCACCGTAATCCGGTTCAGGCGGCCGATTATCTGGAAAAATGGATCATCCAGACCCTGCGTGAACTGAAGCGGTTCAAGATCGATAACCTGATCGCCCGACGCTACGACCGGCTGCGCAACCTCGGTCAGGTGTCTGAGTCGTAAAACCTTCCGAATTCATTGCTAATTGTTTGTTACCCCCCATAACGGGGGGCTTTCGCCTTGGCGAACGACAGGCGAGACACTCGTCCCACCGAATCGAAAACGAGACTCTGTCCCGCCGACCCGCTGCCGTGCACTTTTTTTACGTTTTTCCCCTATAGACACCCCTCTCAGATGGTCGATAATGAAAGTAACACCCCGCGACCTGTTCAACGAACATAATCGTCACGCCCACCATTTCATAGGGCAAAAGTGACACAAAGGGAGCAGAGCGTCGCGGGTTTTTCATTGCGCATCACACGTTGCGACACGTAACTCTTGTTCGAATCTTGGCGCACATAAACAGCCGATCGGTGCTCATCGCACCGGCATCGGCCTTGCTCACATCCGCCAGCCTTGCGCGCCATCGGACAGGAGTACGTGGAGTATGCCTACCGACATTCCGCTTCCTGCCGCGACCAGTGTCGCGACTCTCGTCATCAACATGCTGATTGCCGCCGGTCTGGGAACGCTCCTCGGCTGGCAGTACGCGCGGTTTGGTCGCACACTGACCAATCGCGTGGCCCTGGCGCGTATTCTGCCCTTCATTGCCCTGGTGACAGCGCTGGTCATCTTCATTGTGAAATCGTCCCTGGCACTTTCACTGGGGCTGGTCGGCGCGCTGTCGATCGTGCGCTTCCGCACCCCCATCAAGGAACCAGAAGAGCTGACCTACCTCTTCATGTCCATCGCGATTGGACTGGGTCTGGGCGCGGAACAGCGCATTGTCACGATCACTGCCTTCGCGATCATCTTCGCCTTTCTGATGCTCGGAGCATTGCGATCGAAGCGCAACGAGTCGCAGCATCTGTTCCTCAACGTCGCGTTTGAAAACAACAACGGTCACGACGTGAATTATCACACCGTTCAGCAACTGCTCGAACCACATGTGCGCGTGGCGGATCTGCGGCGTCTGGACAGTGAAAACGGCACCACGCAGGCCACGTTCTACATCGACTGCAACGACGACCGGGCAGTGCTCAGCGCGGTGGACAGCCTCAAGCGAAATCTTCCGCAGGCTTCAATCAGCGTGATTGATCGTCAGCAGAGTTTCGGGCTGTGATGGATCGCTGTGTCACAAGGAATCTCTGCAAACAAGACACTTCCCTGCCAGTCTGCGTTGACCTTTGTGCGAACACGCGCGTGATGGGTGAAAGCCATGATCGTCATCAAGGATGAATCATCTCAGAAGCAGCGTCGCATGCATCGCTGGTCGCGATGGTGGCTGCCGATGGGCGCGGTGGTAATGTTCGTGGCGGGTGGGCTGGCCGGCGTGTTTGTCATACAGGACGCCGCAGCGCGCGAACGTATTCGTCTGGCCGGCGAGACGGTGCGTCACTTCGGGCGATACACACAGGCGCTGTGGGCGGACACATCGCTGGACACACTGCGCATCGAGATGAAGGATGGGCAGAGGCACGTCATCCGGGCCGCCCGCGATGAGGCGATGGCATCCGGCGTGCTTTTCGCTGATGAACAGCCCTGGGTCACCGCCACCGTCGCGGTTCGCGACATCGGTGTGCCGGTGCAGATGCGTCTCAAAGGCCTGCTCGAAGACCATCGCAACACGGACAAATGGTCCTATCGCATCAGCATGCGCGATGAACACGCGTGGAACGGCATGACCAGCTTCTCCATCCAGCACCCCGGCACACGCGGCTACCTCAATGAATGGCTGTACCTCGAATCGATCCGCAGGGAAGGTTTGCTCGCACCTCGCTATGACTTCACCAACGTAATGTTCAACGGCACGAATTCAGGCGTTTTTGCGGTGGAGGAGCATGTCACCCGGGAATGGCTGGAATCGCAGGGCCGCCGCGATGGCATCATCCTTCGCATGGATGACACAGATATCTGGCGGCAATACGTGACACTGGGACATCACTTCGGCGGCGTATTTCCCGCGGGGTTCACCAACCTGCCTGTCGAAGAGTTCCACGCCAAACGTGTGGCCGATGACGGCGAGCTGACCGCCCAGCGCGATGCGGCTGTGCGTCTGCTGATCGCCTTCACCACCGGGGAGAAGACCGGTTCACAGGTCTTCGATGTCGAGCAAACCTCACGCTTTCTCGCACTGCACGAACTGTGGAGCAGTGATCACGCGCTGGGACCACCCAACGCTCGTTTCTATTTCAACGCGATGACCGGGCGGTTCGAACCAATCGCCGGCGATGCAGAATCGGACTTCAATCGTTCGGCGCATTTCGTGTCGCTGCCGATCCACTACCACGATCACAGCGATGTAGGCAAAAGCATCTTCTGGGCGCCGTTGTACCTGCAGGACCTGGCAGCGATGGAAGCGTTCGTCCGTGAACTGACGCGTGTGGCGCAGCCGCAGTATCTCGATGAGCTGCAGGCGAAAGTCGCGCACAGTGAGAGTCGATACCTTGCCGCACTGCGACGCGAGTATCCACAGGTGCAACCACCCTGGGATGGCCTGCGACGGCGGCAGGCGCAGCTTCGCAACATGCTCGCCCCGCCACGCACCGTGCTCGCCTACGGCAGCCACGATGGCGGTAAACTGCGTCTGGAGGTGGCCAACGCGCTTGGGCTGCCGGTCGAGGTGCTGGCCATTCAGATCGACGGGCAGGAAACGATTCCCGTCCAGGCCGCCCTCGCGGAAAATGACAACGTCGCGCTGACGATGAACGATCGCAGCTCGGTGATCCTGCCGCTCAAGCAGTTCGATCAGCGCATGCGCTATGCGCGTTTCGCAATGCCCTTTACGCGCTCAGCCGCTCAGATTTCAGCTGATCCAACCGGTCAACCCACGGTGCGACTGCGCACGCGCATCCTTGGCCACGACCGCGAGGTCTGGGCTGATGTGAAGATGGGACGCAACCTGCTGACCGTGCCGGAAGGCATCCCTGCGTCGCCGACAATCGACGAAGCGCTCGCACGTTATCCGTTTCTCGAACAAACGGATGATGGCGCGCTGCGCATCCGCGCAGGCACATGGGACATCGCAGAGGATTTCGTTCTGCCCCACGGCGTCACACTGCAAGCGGACGCGGGAACCACGCTGCGATTCGCTTCTCATGCAGCCATGCTGTCGCGCGGCCCGGTGATTCTCATCGGTGAACCGAGCGCTCCCATCATCCTCGAAGCAGCGGGTGAAAGCTGGCCCGGCCTGATCGTGCTCAACGCGAAACAACCCAGCTCGTTCCGCCACGTGATCGTTCGCAACACACGCGGCATCGATCGCGCGGGCTGGCGCGTCCCCGCGGGCGTTACCTTCCACAAAAGCGCGGTTACAATCGATCAAACACACTTCCTTTCCGCGCAGGCTGCCCACGCCCTTCACATCGATCACGCCCCGTTCACACTACAGCAACTGCATTTCAACGGCTGCGCGTTCGACGGGCTGCATCTTTCGCACAGTCGCGGCACGATCACCGACAGTCTCCTCGCGGACATTCAGTGCGACGCCATCAGCACCATCGCCACGGAAGTGAATCTGGTGAACGTGACGGCCCGTCACATCGGCCGTCACGCTCTGGCCTGTGCTGAGGACAGTCGCATCGAGCTGAATCACTTCTCAATCGCCTCGGCACACTACGGGATTATCAGCAAGGATGCCTCCTTCATCGTGGCGCAAAATCTTGATCTGACCGATGTCCAGCTTGGCCTGGCTGCGTATAACCACAAACCAGCGTTCGGCCCCGCAGCCATCAACGCCGGGCGAACCCGGATGAACAACGTCGCCCAGCCGTGCCTCGTTCAGACCGAATCGTGGATCAAGCTCAACGGCCAGAAGCATTTTGGAGCCGCGATCGACGTCCGCGCGCTGGAAGAGGAATAACTGCGAGTTGTCCCATGCGCCGCAAAGCCATCCCGTCGCAACGTCACGAAGCCAAGCTCGTGCTGCCACGCACACTGCTGTATCGGCTGGACATGTGGCTTCGCGTTCATGAAGCTGAGTTCGACCCCGTCTATCAGCCGCGATGGGTGAACAACCTCTATTTCGACACGGAGAATTTCGCGACGCTCGCCGAGGCAATCGAAGGCACCGGTCGTCGCGTAAAGGTGCGCCTGCGCTGGTATGGTCAGCAGCAGCCCATCACCGATGGCGGACTGGAGTTCAAATGCAAAGCGGGCAATCTGGGGTGGAAGCATAGGTTTCCCATCGCAACGTCGCTGGATCTGACGCGTCCCTGGCGTGAGATTCTCGCATCACTGCACGCCGCACTGCCGCCGGAGCAGCGCATCATTTTCAGACACGCCGACCGCCCCGCCCTCATCAACCGCTATCACCGCACCTACCACATCTCCTTCGACCGAGCGGTGCGTATCACGATCGACCAGCACCTGCGTGCCTGGTCGCAGGTGACGGGCCTGCGACCGAACCTGACCCGATGCCAACCCCACGACGATCTGATCGTCATCGAGTTCAAGGCCGAGCACAAGGCCACCGCCCTTCTCCGGGACGCTATCCACGCCCTGGGCTGCCGGATCGACAAGCATTCCAAGTACGCCACAGGGATGACGGGCACACTGCTTTGAGCAAAGGATGAAAACACGACAATTCGTGTCGCTTCGTACCCTTTCCAGTCCCGTCCTTCAATTACCAGCAGCTTATTGATTATTGCTTGCTGTTTCTTCCCCCTGCCATTTCCCTGCGCCGGCCATTTTTCATACATTGACGCACCCGGCTCAGCGCCGGGAGGAACCTTCTGAACCCGTTGGATTTGCCTGTCATGATCAAGCGATCGGAGAATGCCATCCTGCGCATCGGCGTGCCCAAGGGCAGTCTGCAGGAATCGACCGTCAACCTGTTCGAGCGGGCCGGGTACAAGCTGCGCATCAGCGACCGCTCCTATTTCCCCACCATCGACGACCCCCAGCTCGAGGCGATCATGTTCCGCGCTCAGGAGATGAGCCGTTACGTCGAGGACGGCGTCATCGACGTGGGCATCACCGGCCGGGACTGGATCATTGAAAACGGCTCGGACGTCCACGAGGTGTGCGAGCTGACCTACTCGAAGGCGACCAGCCAGCCTGCCCGCTGGGTGCTGGCCGTGCCCGAGGAATCGAGCGTCCGCACACCCGAGGAACTGGCTGGCGGCATCATCTCGACCGAACTGGTCAACACCACCCGCCGCTACTTCGCCGAGCGGGGCATCGAGGTGAAAAAGGTCGAGTTCAGCTGGGGCGCCACCGAGGTCAAGGCACGCCTGGTCGACGCGATCGTCGACATCACCGAGACAGGCTCCAGCCTGAAGGCCAACAATCTGCGTGTCATCGACACGATCCTGACCAGCACCACGCGGTTGATCGCCAATCACGAGGCGATGAAGGATCCGCGTAAGCGCCAGAAAATCGAGGACTTGGCGCTGCTCCTGCGCGGTGCGATCGCAGCCCGGGAAAAGGTCGGGCTCAAGATGAACGTGCCAAGGAGCAAACTGCCGGATATCCTTGCATTGCTGCCCGCGGAAAAGTCGCCCACCGTGAACACGCTGGCGGATGAGAACTGGGTGGCGCTGGAGGTCGTGGTGGAGGAGAAGGTGGAGCGTGACCTGGTGCCGGAATTGCACCGGGCGGGCGCCACAGGGATCTTCAGCTACCCGCTCAATAAGGTCATTCCCTGACGGCGAAGGCAGCGGAGGGCGGGACGTGGGGCATTCTGTCGCGTACATTGGTACGCAGTGCCCGTCACGTGGTCAGCGACGGCGTGGCATCGGCCAGGCCGTCACGCACCTTCAACCCGAAGCTCGCCCATGAAACGTCAGACGACGCCTGGAACGTGTGCGGCCCGGATGGCGGCCATCTGCCTCACGGCGGCACTGCTGCTGAGCATCAGCTGCCAGTCGACGAATCGTTCATCCGTAGGCAGAACCGCCAGCCGCGCGACGCCGACGCCTCGTAACATCGCCCCGCCCGACGGGCTTGACCCGGTGACGGTCGCCCAGCACGAAGCCGGGCCGATGGCCAAGGCACGGATGACGCTGGACCAGATCGTCGCGAGCCTGCCTCGCCCCGGCTATCTCCCCAGCCCGGAAGACATTCCAGGCCAACCCGACGCGGCGAACATTACCAGCGACAACCTGTCGCGAGCCGCCCAGCGTGCCTACGTGGCGGGCCGACAGGCGATCCATGAAAACCGCGTCTTCGATGCGATCCAGCACCTCAGCGCTGCTGACCGGCTTGCGCCCAACCAGCCTCAGATTCTGCGGCTGCTGGCACAGGCCTACCTGCGTTCGGGTGTACGGTCGCGCGGGGCGCAGTACCTGGCGCAGGTGGTGCAGCTGGATCGTTCGGATGTGGTCAGCCTCTTTCACCTGGGTCGCCACGCCCTGGAGCAGGGACAGTGGAACGATGCGATTGTCACCTTCGCCTATGCCCTGCAGCGCCGGCCGCAAATCGACCGGGCCGACCCGGGCATCTGGCCGCTGCTGCACTTTTTCCTCGCCAGCGCGCTGGAGCACGAGCGTTACGACCAGGCCGCTCTGGAGCAGTTCCACGCCTTCACCGCGATCAATTCGGAGAACCTGAACTCCCGATTCGCCGGTGAGTTGCGTGTCCTGCAGCGGCAGGCAATGGCGATGTGGATGACCGTGGGCGATGCCTCGTGCCGCCTGGGTGATCTGGAAGCAGCCCTGGAAGCCTACCTTTTGGCCCGGCAGGCAGGCGGACGTGACGATCTGGACCTGCTGCGTCGGACCGTCTACGTGCAGTTGCGGCTCGGTCACGATGACGACGCGGTTCAGACGCTGCTCACCGCCACGGAACCGAACGATATCAGCCCCGATGTGCTGGACCTGATGCGCTACGCAGCGAGCAACGGCATCAACACTGGTCCGTTTCTGGATCGACTGCGGCAGATCTATGACGCGGGCAACCGCAACGCGAACATCACGCTCGCCATCGTCGATCTGCTGCCGCTGGAGGAAGCGGACGACTTCCTGCTCGCCCACATTCGCCGCAACCCGCACGACGATGTCGCCTTCGAGCGTGCCCTGGAGATGGAGCTGCGGGCGGGGGTAACGGATCAAACGCTGGTGCGGGCGGCGCTGGCGACACTGGCCGCCCGGGAGAACGCCCCGCATCGAGTGGCGCAACGTCACGTGGGCAGGCTCTTCGATGTCGTCGGCAATCTGGACACCCTTCTGACAGCTTTGGATTCCGCTGACTCAGCCACACGCGATACGTTGCAGCCCATCCGAGCGTTGGCGCTGGTACGACTGGGCCGGACTGATGAAGCCCAGGCAGTTTATGAGACGATTCTCGCGGCCAGGCCGGACGCACAGCGGGAACGTGTGGAACTGGCGGAACTGCTGCTCTCCCAGAAGCGTTACGACGAGGCACTGGCGACACTGGAGCCGTTGGCCAAGACATCTGACCCAGCCGTGGTGCTGGTGCGTGCCCGCGCGTTGACACAGGTGGGCCAGGATCTGCAAGCGCTGATGCTGGTCGAAGCCGCCCTGGCGGAGAACAGCCGCGATGCCGACCTGATCGTGCAGAAAGGCGACATTCTCATGCGTCGGGGCGACTATACCGCCGCCGAGCGAGCGCTGGTTCAGGCGCTGAACGAACGGCCAGACGCCGAAGTGATCTACCTCAAGTTGTCGGAGATCTACCAGAGCGGCCGCCTGCGCGACTCGGAGGTGAAGGAGCGCTGGCTCAACGAAAAGGCCCTGCGCACGATCCCACACAGCCGCATGGCCCGCTACGTGCAGGTCGACCAGTACATGAGCAGCCGCCCACCCCGCGTCGAACAGGCGGTTCGCCTCCTGAAGGAGCTGGTTGAGGAGGACCCCGACGATGAACGCGCCTTCGGCACGCTCATCGGCATCTACCTCGCGACCGAGCAACTCGAAGAAGGCAACCAGCTTGTCGAAAAGCAGCTCAGCCGTCGGCCCAATCATCAGCGGTGGAACGAGCTGGCTGCTTACTACTACACCGAAACACAGCAGTATCTGCCGCTGGCTCGGTTGCTGGGCCGAATGCTCGAAAACAGACAGCTCACCGACCCGGTCATGGGGCTGCGGCGGTATCTGCTGGCCATGCGCGAGGTCGGCCAGCTCGAAGAGGCGGACCGTTTCGCCAGGGGGCTGGTCGCGGTCTACCCCAATCTGGCAGCCGACATCACCTACTACCGCAGCTCCCTCTTCGCCCATCAGGACCCGGCCCGGTACGAGGCGATTCTGCTCGAAGCATTGCAGCACGACCCCAAACACGCGCCGACGAACAACGATCTGGGCTACATCTGGGCCGATCGGGGCGAGAACCTCGACAAGGCGCTGCAGATGGTACAAACCGCGCTGGAGGCCGAGCCGGACAACGCCAACTACCGCGACTCGCTGGGGTGGGTGTATTACAAGCTGGGCCGGTTTGAGGAGGCGATCGCCGAACTGACGAAGGCGTCGAACGACCCCAAGGGGGGCAGCCCGGTGATCGTGGAGCATCTGGGCGATGCGCTCTACCGGGCCGGCCGCACCGACGAAGCCGCCCAGGTCTGGCGACGGACGCTCAACGAGATCAACCAGCTCTACAACCTGGACCCCTCGCTGCGCCGCGATGAGGAGCTGCGCGAGTGTGCCGACCGCATTCGCCAGAAGCTGACCGACATCGCCGCCCAGCGGGAGCCGCGCCTACCCGATGTACCGGGACTCGATGGCAGCAAGTGACAGCCCACCGCTGTGGGAACAGCCATGATCGCTCCGTGGGTGAAACAGCCGTCCCGGCTATCATTGTTCCGCAAACCCAGCCGCAAGAGGGTGTATCTCTAATCCGTTCCAACCGCCCCTCCTCCGCCGCCAACAGTCCGGTTTTCACCGCAAGATATCGACAGGAAGCCACGCTGGCGATGCGGGAAGGCAGGTGGTGAGAACGGCCGTGGCGTGCTATAATTTACAGCTTAAGAACGATGTGAAATTCAGTCTTTCACCGCCGCCTCTAAACGCTTCCGGCAGTGCGGGTTAAACCCAGCAAAGCAACTACATGGAACAGACGCCACCGACAACGACCGCCTCGGCCCCGCCACGCTATTCCGAGGAGAGTATCAAGGTTCTCGAAGGGCTCCAGGCCGTCCGCAAACGCCCGGGCATGTACATCGGGGACACCACGACCCGAGGCCTGCACCACCTGGTCTACGAGATCACCGACAACTCGATCGACGAACACATGGCCGGGCACTGCTCGACCATCTCGGTCAAGATCAACGCCGACGGGTCGATCACGGTCATCGATGATGGTCGCGGCATCCCCGTGGGCCCCTATCGCCACGAGAACCCGATGCTCAACGGTCGGCCGACCGTCGAGATCGTCATGACCGTCCTGCACGCTGGCGGCAAGTTCGACCATAACACCTACAAGGTGTCCGGCGGGCTGCACGGCGTGGGGGCCTCGGTCGTCAACGCGCTGTCCGAGTGGATGGAGATCGAAATCGCCCGCGACGGCAAGCTCCACGCCATCAGCTTCGAGCGTGGCGAGGTCGCCCAGAAACTGCACATTATCGGTGAACGGTCCCGCACCGGCACCAAGGTTACGTTCAAGCCCGACAACGAAATCTTCCCCGATGTCGAGTTCCGCTACGACACGCTCGCCTCGCGCTTCCGCGAGCTGGCCTACCTCAACCCGGGGCTGACCATCTCCATCGAGGACGAGCGCACCGGCAAGGCTGAGACGTTCCACTTCCCCGATGGGCTGCAGGCGTTCGTGCGCCAGCTCAGCGAAGGCAAGAACGTGCTCACCGAGCCGATCTATTTCAAGGTCGAGGATGAAGCGCAGAACCTCGTCTGCGAAATCGCGATGCAGTACAACGACAGCTACAACGAAATGCTGCTGTCGTTCGCGAACAACATCAACACCATCGAAGGCGGGGCGCACCTGTCCGGGTTCAAGACAGCCCTGACGCGCACGCTCAACCAGTACGCGCGCAGCAACAACATCCTCAAGGATGATCTGACGCCAACGGGCGACGATGTGCGCGAAGGGCTGGTCGCGGTCGTCAGCGTGAAGGTACCCGACCCGCAGTTCGAAGGGCAGACCAAAACCAAGCTGGGTAACGCCGAGGTGGAAAGCTTCGTGAACTCGGCTGTGGGCTCTCGCCTGGCAACCTGGCTGGAGGAGCATCCGGCCGATGCGAAACGCATCTGCATGAAGGGCATCATGGCGGCCCAGGCGCGCGAGGCGGCTCGCAAGGCGCGCGAACTGACCCGCCGTAAGGGCGCGTTCGACAGCGGCGGGCTGCCCGGCAAGCTCTACGACTGCACCAGCAAAAACATCGAGGAATCCGAACTCTACCTCGTCGAGGGTGACTCGGCCGGTGGCAGCGCCAAGGGCGGACGCGACAGCCGCACCCAGGCGATCCTGCCCCTCAAGGGCAAGATCCTCAACGTCGAGAAGGCGCGGCTGGACAAGATCCTGGGCTTCGAGGAAATCCGCACCATCATCCAGGCGCTGGCGTGCGGCATCGGCGCGGACGACTTTGATATCAGCAAACTGCGATACGGCAAGATCATCATCATGACCGACGCCGACGTGGACGGCTCGCACATCCGTACGCTGCTGCTGACGTTCTTTTTCCGGCAGATGCCCGAGCTGATCCGTCAAGGCCGCATCTACATCGCCCAGCCGCCGCTCTATCAGGTGACGCGAGGCAAGAAGAGCGAGTACGTCCTCAACGAGAAGCGCATGCGCGAGACGCTGGGGACGCTTGGGCTGGCCGGTTCGGCACTGGTGATCTATGACGAGAACCGCAACGTGAAGCAGCGCCTCGGTGAAGCGGAGCTGCGCACGATTTTCGACCTGCTGAACCAGCTTGCTGAGCTGATCGAGGTGGTGGAACGCCGGGGGATCAACTTCGAGCATCTGCTGTCGCTGCGGCAGCACGATCCGGAGGGTCGCGGCCGCCTGCCGATCATTCGTCTGCAGGTTCCCACGGCCCGCGGCATGGAGGATCATTACCTCTGGAGCGAAGAGCAGGAAGAAGCATTCCGTGCCGAACGCCGACTGAGCGAGACGGACCCGGACCTGGACCGCGTGATCGGCGAGGAGGAAGAGGCGGTCAAAACCCAGCCCACAGCGATCCGCAAGGAGCTGCACGAGACGAAGGATCTGGAGCGTCTCTTCGCCCGGTTGCGCGAGTTCGGCATCGCCATCGAGGATTACTTCCATCGGCCCGAGGAGTCGCCCAGCGGTGAACGGCCGCCGGCACGCTTCGAGCTGATCGTCCACGAGGGCCAGGAGAACCAGCGGGTAATCGCGCTGGACAATCTGGCGGAACTCGTCTCGGCGGTGCTGGACGCGGGCAAGCACGGCATGGAAATCAAGCGTTTCAAGGGGCTGGGCGAAATGGACGCTGAGCAGCTCTGGGAAACGACGATGAACCCGGAAAACCGCGTGCTGCTTCGCGTCACCTGGGACGCCGCCAGCGAAGCGGAGAAGCTGTTCAGCATCCTGATGGGCGAAGACGTCGAACCCCGTCGCCAGTTCATCGAGGAACACGCGCTGGAAGTGAAGTATCTGGACGTGTGATACACGCGGGGGGACGTCACGCACGACGTGGACGTGACCCCGCCCTTCGGCGGCGCCTCAGGGACGGGCGTTAAGATTTGTTAACGCCCGCTATGAGCAGCGCGAAGGACGGGGTCTTCGCGTGATCTCAGTCGAAGTTCCCCAGCACCATGTCGTCCACCGATTTGCCCGCGGGCATCATCGGGTAGACGTGTTCGTGCTTTTCCACGAGCGCTTCGAGGACAGCGGGGCCTTCGTAGGCGAGGAAGTCTGCCATGACTTTGGGCAGGTCCGCCTTCCTGGTGCAGCGGAAGCCCTTGCAGTTCATGGCATTGGCCAGCGCGACGAAATCGGGGTTGTGCATTTCGGTGTGGCTGTAGCGTTCCTCGTAGAAGAGGTCCTGCCACTGCTTGACCATGCCCTGGAAGTCGTTGTTGAGGATGATCGTCTTGGCGGCGATGCCGTACTGGGCGGCGGTGACCATTTCCATGGCGGTCATGCAGAAGGAGCCGTCGCCGTCGATATTGATGACCATCTTGTCCGGGCAGGCAATTTTCGCGCCGATGCTGGCGGGCACGCCGAAGCCCATGGTGCCAAGGCCACCGGAAGTGATGAGCTGCCGCGGGTACTTGTAGCGGTAGAACTGGGCCGCCCACATCTGGTGCTGCCCCACACCGGTGGTGAGGATCGCCTCGCCGTTGGTCTGGCGATACAGCTCCTCGATCACCGCCTGCGGCTTGATGTGGAACTCACGCTCATCGTCCTTGTAACGGAAGGGCTGCTGCTTCTTCCATGCGTCGAGCTGCGCCAGCCATTCGCTGCGGTCACGCGATTCGAGCATGGGCAACAGCAACTCCAGGTTCTTGCGGGCATCGCCCTCGATGCCCAGCGTCACGGGCACCGACTTGTTGATGTTCTCCGGCGCGATGTCGAAGTGAATGAACCCACCGCGGCCTTCGCGCTCCGCCTGTCGGGCGGCCGGGGCGAAGGCGGAAACCTTACCCGTGACGCGATCATCAAACCGCGCCCCCACCGCGATTACACAATCGGCATCGCGCATCGCCCAGTTGGCGTACGCAGCCCCGTGCATGCCCAGCATGTGCAGGCTCAGCGGTGAATTCTCATCGAAAGCACCCAGCCCCTGCAGCGTCGTCGTCACCGGGATATTCGCCTTCTCGGCACACTGGCGCAGCACCTCATGCGCACCGGAGAGGATTACCCCCTGCCCCACATAGAAGAGCGGCTTTTTCGCGCGGTTGATCATTTCGGCCGCCCGGGCGATCTCGCTGGAGGTGCCGGCCTCGCGGATGTCGTAGCCGATCAGTTGCGGCTCGGTACACACCGGCTCGCGCAGCACACTGGCGGTCACGTCCTTGGGCAGGTCGACGAGCACGGGGCCGGGTCGACCGGTAGTGGCGATGTGGAACGCCTCGTTGATGCGCCGGGGCAGGTCGCGCACATCCTTCACCAGCACGTTCCACTTGGTGCAGGGACGGGTGATGCCGGTCACGTCCGCTTCCTGGAATGCGTCGGTGCCGATGGCGCTGGTAGCGACCTGACCGGAGAAGACGATGATGGGCGTGCCGTCCATCAGGGCGTCCTGCAGCGGGGTGACGGTGTTGGTCGCTCCCGGACCGCTGGTCACCAGCACGACGCCCACCTTGCCCGAGGCGCGGGCGTAGCCCTCTGCCATGTGCCCAGCGCCCTGCTCGTGGCGGCTGAGGTAGAACTTGAAGTGCGGCGACTGGTAGATCGCGTCGAAGACGGGCAGGATCGCCCCGCCCGGATAGCCGAACATCACCTCCACTTTGTGCTCGCGCATCAGCTCGTGGAAGATCTGGGCTCCGGTCATGCCCACGTATTTGTCGGTTTTGCGGGCGGTTCCGTTGGCGGTGATGTCCGTGGCACTGAGGTTCTTGCGATGCATGGGTTCGGTCTCGGTTGCTGAGTGCTTGGTTGCAGCCGTGCTCGGATGCGGTCGATCAGGCGCCGACGGGCGGTGCATTGGCACAGCCACAACAAGGGCACGGCAAGGATATTTTCGGGATCGAAACGGGGAAACGCGGGTGCTTCAGGGTCGGATCATGCGGGTCCGCCGCTCACCTAACGCGGACCGGCACGCATACCGCGACAGGGCGTAGCCGCGGTAGCACCAGCGATAGTAGAATGGCAATCAGTGATTTCATGACCTTGGGAGTATAAAGCACGTCAGCCAGCGGCGTCAAGAAAAAAGTGCGGGGGATAACGGGGGAAGAAGCGGGACGCGACGGGTGAAATCACGACAGGTCACGTCGTTTCGTGGAAATCCGGCGTGCCCCTTCCCCGGCCCGCGCCCCGGCAGCCTTCCCGCGTTATAATGACTGTCTCACGTCCGCGTAGCTCAATTGGATAGAGCGTCGGCCTCCGGAGCCGAAGGTTAGAGGTTCAAGCCCTCTCGCGGACGTTTGTCGGCGGGCAAAGCCCCTCGCCGCCATGTTTCCCACGCCGTTGCGACCGGCCGGACCCGGGTCTACAATCTGGCGCCTCCCCGGCCGCGTGCCCGAGTGGACTAAGGGAGCGGATTGCAAATCCGTTATTCGTGGGTTCGAATCCCACCGCGGCCTTCCCCTCCGGCGGTTCTCCCCTGAAACAATTCACCCAACGTTTTGCGGCGTGGATGTCGCGCCATTGGCGTAGCGCTGAGGAGTCGGTCGGACGTTGGCGGGTGACTCAGCGGGACGGACGGAAAGGCTCGCGCGGACGCCCTGCCCCGGATCGGACCGCACCTGGAACTGAATGCCCATCAGGTCCAGGCGATGCCGCAGGTGGATCGACGCCAGAGCCTCGGTCTCAGCCTTGCGATCGGCCTGCTCCTGTGTCGGCTGATCCTCATGGGCAACCACGACCACGATACGGCCGGCCCGCGACCGGCTCACCACCAGACTGGCCTGACGCACACCGTGGTCAGCCATGTTGCGCAGCAGCTCACGCACCGCCTCGAACAACATCGTGCGCACATCCTCGTTGTCCGGCTCGGCATCGGGTTCGATCGCCAGCGAGACGTGCAGCGCGTGGCTGTCCAGCATCATCTGCGCCAGCCAGCGCAGTGCGGGAGCCAGTCCGGCCTCATGAAGAATCGGCGGACAAAGCTGAGCGCTGAGTGACCGCGAGACCTGCAACGCCTGGTGCAGCCATTCATCCACCCGGCAGGCAGCGTCGCGGGCAACCTGATCTTCGCTGCGATTGCGCAGGGCGTTCACCCCAAGCTTTGCCGCCACGAGGATTTGCTGCAGATGATCGTGCAGGGTGTGGGCCAGGCGTCGCCGTTCGCGCTGCTCCGCCTGCGCCAGCTGCGATGCCAGTCGCCGCAGATGATCCACCTGACGCTGAGTCGCGGCGGTGCGTTCAGCCACACGTTGCTCGAGCGTCTGGTGCAATGCTGCAAGCTGCTCGGTCACCGTGCACTGCTCGGTGACATCGATCGCCGCTACGGTCAGGCCGGTAATGGCCCCCTCCTCATCGCGCAGCGGCTCAATGGAGAGGTCAAAGTGGCGTGTCCCGCCCTTATTTGAGAGCGTCAGCCGATGTCGTGCCGCGTCACCTTCGGCAAGCACTTTCCGTTTCAGCGCGGTGAGCAATCGTCCGGTCTCAGGGCCGAACAGTTCTTCATCGGTGCGACCGAGAAAATCCGCATGGCTGATGATCGAGGTGTTGTGGGCCCAGGTGTAGCGCAGGTCGCGGTTCTGCTGCATCACAGCCACACGGGCATACCGCAGCGTGGCGGCCAGCCGCTCCTCGCTCAGGCGCATCGCGTTCTGGGCCATCACACGGTCGGTGATATCCACGAACGCTCCCATGCAACCACGAACCTCGCCATCCTCATTCAACAACGGCACGGCAGTTCCATACATCCAGCGCACCTGACCGTCGCGACAACGCAGTTCCATCTCGCGAGCGCAGGCAGGTTTGCCGGTGGCAACCGCTCTGCGCATGGGCAGATCATCGAGCGATGCGGGTGCTCCGTCGATCCAGACCTCGTAGCACGGATGAGGCGCGTTGAGGGTGAAATTCGTGCCCGGCTCCATTCCCATCAGGGCATAAGCCGCCTCGTTGCCGGTGACGTAGTTGAACTGCGGATCGTGGGCGATGAAGACAGGCGTGTCGAGGATGTCCATGAGCGCCTGCAGTTCGTGTCCGCGAGCGCGGTGCATCGCTTCAACCAGGCGAAGTGTTTCCTGTGTTGCCTCGCGTGATCGTTCGCTTTGCTGGATGTGCATGCGGGCGCGGTCGATGCGCATGCTCATGAGCATCAGACCACTGCCAACCAGCAGGAAGGTGGCCAGTTGAATGTGTCCGCGCGGATCCGTTTCGATGAGGAGGCTCTCCGTGGGCAGAATGGACGACTCGATCCACCCGATGCCGCCGATCATCGCCAGCATGGTCGGCCCCGGCCCCAGCTTCCACGCGCAGACGATGATCGCTGGATAAAAGAGTGTCAGTGGCGAATGGGCTTCCACGATGGGCCACAGGAGCGCCGATGCCGCGGCTCCTGCCGTCACAAGCGCCATAGCTGCCGGGTACCTCACCCAGGCCGTTTGTCGAGGCTGAAACACTGATCGCTACCTTGTTTGAAGGACTCTCAATTCCCCTCGATGTCGGGGCTCCTCCCGGTGATCGCCCGCGACGATCAAGCCGCATGGAAGATAACGCACTTCTAAACGCAGTGAAATGACTCGCAAGACTTACAAATGAAGATTCAGCGATGTCATGAGGCATGGTTCAGGTTTTCCCCGATGCGCGCATCAGCAATCCATACATCCTTTCGGTGTGAATTCGGTATTCGACTACGCTGATCAGCGAATATGCGCCGGCAGGATGGGTCGAAAATTTCAAACGACCTGCAATTTCTCAAATGACAGGTTATCCAAGAAAAACAGGGGTGAATGTGGAAATCCGAGGGTGAACTGAAAGCTGGAAATCGGCGCTCGAAATCCGAAATCCAAGCGAGGGCCGGGCTTCGGAGCCACCGCAGCGCCGGGACGCTTGCGTCGCATGGGCCGACCGCTACGCTGTGCGCCCATGCGCATCCTCCTTACCACGACGAGTTTTCAGGACACACCGGGTCAGCACCATGAGCGGCTGGCGGCAAGCGGCTTTGAGGTGGTTCGTGCACGCGGACCGCTGACTGAAGCACAGATGCTGGAACTGATCGCCGCGCCGGATGCACAGGGCCGGTCGGGCTTTGACGGGCTGCTCAACGGGGACGACGCGATCACCGCGAAGGTGATCGATGCGGCTCTGGCGGCCGACCGCCCGCTACGGGTCATCGCCAAGTATGGCATCGGGCTGGACTCGATCGACGTCGCCCACGCAACACAGCGGAAGGTGCCGGTGCTCTTTACGCCGGGTGTCAACCACACCACGGTGGCCGAGCACACCATCGGGCTGATGATCGCACTGGCCAAGCATTTCGGGCCGCACCTGGCTGCAACGCGGCAGGGCCAGTGGAAGCGCATCACCGGCCGGGAACTGGCGGGCAAGACGATCGCGGTGCTGGGCGGCAAGGGCCGCATCGGTCAGGAGGTGATCAAGCGGGTGCAGGTGTTCGGCATGACGGTGGTGGGCCACGACCTGCGCTGGTCCCGGCCGATCAACGACCCGGCGTGCATCGATGTGCTGCGACGGGCGGACATCATCTCGCTGCACCTGCCCCTGCGGGACCAGACGCGGCACCTGATCGACGCGGCAGCGATTGAACTGATGAAGGATGGCGCGATGGTGGTGAACACCGGCCGGGGCGGGCTGGTCGACGAAACAGCCATCGCCGAAGCCTGCCGCAGCGGCAAGCTGTACGGGTACGCCACCGACGTACTGGACGTGGAGCCGATGCAGACGCCACACCCGTTCCAGGGGATCGACAACATCATCATCACCCCCCACGTGGGCAGCCGCACCTTTGAAAGCGTCGAGCGCCAGGCGATGCGTGCCGTGCTGAACCTGGTGAACTATCTGACAGGTGATCCGGACTACATCCAGGCGAACGCGTGGTGAACGACAAACGGGTTGGTAAACTGGCCCACCTAAGCTGCGCTACGGAGTCCAAATTCAAATGAGCGAACGCAACGCTTCGGCCGACATCGGCCTCATCGGTCTGGCTGTCATGGGGCAGAACCTTGTTCTGAACATGGCGGACCATGGTTTCAAGGTGGCCGTCTACAACCGCACGACCGAGACGATGGAAAAGTTCATCGCGGAGAACCCCGACACGCCCGGGGGGCTGGTGGGTTGTCGCACGGTGGAGGACTTTGTCAAGGCGATCAAGCGGCCACGCAAGATCGTGATCCTGGTGAAGGCGGGCAGCCCGGTGGATGCGGTGATCGATCAGCTCGTGCCGCTGCTGGACAAGGGCGACATCATCATCGACGGGGGCAACAGCCTGTGGACCGACACGATCCGGCGGGAAAAGGAGCTGGCTGCCCGCGGATTGCATTTCGTGGGGTCTGGCGTCTCCGGCGGTGAGGAGGGCGCGCGGTTCGGCCCGTCGCTGATGCCCGGCGGCACGTGGGAGGCGTGGCAGGCGATCAAGCCGATCTGGGAGGCCATCGCGGCGAAGGTGGATGCGAAAACGGGCCGACCACTGGAAGGCGCTGCGCCGGGTAAACCGGTGACCGGCGGCGTGCCGTGCACGACGTACATCGGCCCCAACGGCGCGGGCCACTACGTCAAGATGGTCCACAACGGCATCGAATATGGCGACATGCAGCTCATCTGCGAAGCGTACATGCTCATGAAGAATCTGCTGGGCATGAAGCCGGATGAGATGAGCAAGGTGTTCGCGGAATGGAACGAAGGCGATCTGGATTCATTCCTCATCGAGATCACTGCGGACATCCTGCAGCAGCGCGACCCGGTGAACAAGCGCAGGTTCCTCGTCGATATGGTGCTCGACACGGCGGGTCAGAAGGGCACGGGCAAGTGGACGAGCGTAAACGCGCTGGACATGGGTGTGCCCGCGCCGTCGATCGCGGAGGCGGTCTTCGCCCGCTGCATGAGCGCCCAGAAGGAGAAACGCGTCGCAGCGAGCAAGGTGCTCAAGGCGGAGAAATACCAGTACAAGGGTTCCAGGCGCAAGCTGATCGAGGCGATCCGCGATGCGCTGTATTGCTCCAAGATCTGCAGCTATGCCCAGGGCTTTGACCTGATGGCAGAGGCGCAGAAGGAATACAACTGGAAGCTGAACTTCGGCGAGATCGCGATGATCTGGCGTGGCGGGTGCATCATCCGTGCCCGCTTCCTGCAGAAGATCAAGGAAGCCTACGACGCGGAGCCCGAGCTGGCGAATCTGCTGCTGGCCCCCTACTTCCGCAAGAAGATCAAGGCGGGCCAGGCGAACTGGCGCAAGGTGGTGGCGCTGGCGGCGGAGGCGGGTGTGCCCTGCCCGCAGTTCATGTCGTCGCTGGCCTACTACGACAGCTATCGCACGGCTGTGCTGCCCGCCAACCTGCTGCAGGCCCAGCGCGACTACTTCGGCGCCCACACGTTCGAACGCGTCGACGCCCCACGCGGCAAGTTCTTCCACGTCGACTGGCCCCACCCGGACCGACCGATGGTGGAGGCGTGAGCGGAAGGCGATCGACCCGAAACGCGCAAGACCGGCTGAGCATCCATGCCTCCCCTGTCCACACGATATCTGGCCGTTCCATTGATGCTGCTACTGGCCCTCGCGGGGACTGCCGCCGGCTGGCATCAGCGGGGGCATGAAGCGCTGTCGCGGTGGGCGGTCGCACTTCTGCCTGAGGATGTGCCTGCGTTTGTGCGGGATGGTGCGGATGTGATCGCGCACGTCACCGTCGATCCGGATGTGCATCGGCATCGTAAGTTTGCCCAGCTTCGGGCGACGGAGGGGGCGGAGCATTTCATCGATCTGGAGCTGATGAAGGGCGCACCGCTGCCGCGCACGCGGTATGAACTGCTGCGGTGGTGTGCGGCCAATGATGTCGATCCGCAACGGCTGGGGATGGTGCCCTACGCGGTAACGGAGGCGACGCAGCGGCTGACGATCGCCTTCGCGGAGCACCGCCGCTGGCCCGACAACGACGTGATCCGGCAAAAGTGCCTGGTCTACGCGGGGCTGCTGGCCCACTATGCGCAGGACCTGTGCATGCCGCTGCACACAACGGTCCATTTCGACGGGCGGCTGGATGCCGAGGGTCGATCACCACGATCGGGCATCCACAGTCGCGTGGACGCCCTGCCGGGCAAGCTGACGCTGCCGGACGATGCCTTCGAGGCTGTCCGCCCGCTCAAACCTTTCGACGATGTCTTCGCAGCGGTGCTGGCGGAGCTACAAACCTCGCACGCTCTGGTGGATACCGTGTACGCGCTGGAGCCGAACCTTCCTGCCGATGCCGACCCCATCACCGATGAGGCGGTGCTGCATTTCGCCCGGTCGCGCAGCATTGCGACCGCGACGTTCACCGCCCGGCTGATCCTCACCGCCTGGCGCGATTCAGCGACGGTCGAACTGGACGACTGGCTGCAGCGCTAGCCATTTCTGTGAATCTGGGTAACCCGGCCAATCCGGAAAAGCGTTAGTAACCATATTTCTCAGCAGTAAATAGAAAAACCTATTGTTTTGCGGCGTTGGCGTGGTAACTTATGGTGACCACTATCAAGGGTGGGGTTTAGACATTCGTTCTGGAGGAACTCACATGCAAGCGCGCGCATCCCTTTTCGCGGCCGCTCTGGCGGCCGGCACTTTCGCCGTTGCCGCCCCGGCTCAGGCCAACTGGTCGGATAACTTTGATGACGGTGACACGGCAGGTTGGATGTTC
>CALKHT010000069.1 GCA_937988825.1 uncultured Phycisphaeraceae bacterium | reverse complement strand
TTGACGTCAACGTCGACGCCGACATCTTCGTCGTCGTTCCGAACCCCGCGGTGGCGGTTGGCGCGCTGCCTCTGCTGGGGCTGATCGGGGCTGGTTACATCCGCCGTCGTCGGCAGGCGTAATTGAGTGCCCGAATTGGGTCACGCCCTGCCTCTGGGAGCGGAACGGTTGCCGTGACGCATTCCAGGGTTGGCTGAGACCTGACTGACAGTTGAATCATTCGCTCGTCCCGAACGGTAAAACGTTCGGGACGACTTCATAAAGGTTGAAGAGCAGTGTTCGGTGTGGTGAGCACAGAAGTCCAAGCGCAGCGAACGTGCACCATAAAACGACGGGGGAGGAGTGACCTTGGTCCTACGGTTCTCCTGGGGTTGAAGTATCGGAACAGATTGTTTCCGGGGATATAACGACAGGCTGTACATGCCAGCGGCAGGTATGGTTTGTTTTTCGTTGATTGGTGATGTGACAGGAGTTCGAAGGCTCGGAGTTCATTTCCGGCACAGAGGAACGGTTGTAGTGAATCCGCGGTAAATGGAACGTCGCCATCTGTACCGGATAGAGGTAAAAAGGAGTTTGGAGGAACGTTTGATGAAGAAGTGATCTTCCGCAGTGAAGTCGCGGACGAATCGCTATGTATCGCCATGACTGCGATGTTTGCTTACACGGCTACCATTAGCTAATCAGGTGGACGCACAAATTGAGGGAGGTATTTGAGATGCAACGAGGCAACTGGTTGGTAAGAGGCGTGGCCTTGTGGGTGCTCCTTACCACAGCGTCGCTTACGATGGCGGACACCATCTACTTCTCCGGCGACAACGGCACCGATTTCTTCAAAGGCGAAATGTCCTACGACAAGGACAAGAACGTACTGAGCATCACGCTCGAGAATGTTCAGAGCAGCCAGTACATCACCGCGTTCGTCTTTAACATCGCCGGCAATGCGAAGGCGACTCTTGACCCGAGTTCAGCGGGTAATTTTGTGGGGCTGCAGAATCACTCCGCGGATCCCTATGGCACATTCGATGCCGGCGCTGCCATCGGGGGCGCGTGGAATGGTGGTGGAAATCCCAATCCAGGAATTTCTCAAGGTGAGTCTCACACGTTCCTTTTTAACATTGAGATCCTGGATCCGGACCTCGAACTGGATGTCCAGGATTTCTTCAGTGAGTTCAGCACCGGAGGAAGCCATTCGGCCATCTTCGCTGTCCGTTTTCGCGGTGGTACGTCGGCGAAGATTCCCGGGGACTTCGACGAGTTGAGGATAACCCAGATCGTGCCGCTCCCCGCAGGGGGCTGGGGTGGGTTGGCACTACTGGGCGTGATTGGGGCGGCACGGCTGCGGCGGAGTGCGTGACGCGGCGGTGGAGACGGAACCTGTCTCACAACTGCACAACGACATCACTGACACGCTGAAGTAAGGTACGCGGGTCGCGCGGGCTTCAGGTAATCACGCCCCCCCAATTCAGGTCAATCAATCATGGCCAACGATGCGCACCGCCGATGGGCTCCCGGGTTTGGGAGCTGGTCGGCGGTGCGTTCTTTTCAGTACCCCACAAAATCGCTGCCCTCTTTTGATCGAGTCAACTCAACCGCCCTCCGGCATCGGTACAGGCTACATCTTGTTTTCGGAGAGGCTTGCACCAAACATCCGCCGCAATCGCGGTTACCTTCCGGTCGTCACAGGTAGCCAGCCACTGTGTCCGATTGCGGTCGTGGCCACCGGGCAGCGCATAAAGGGTCATGTGCCGGAGGCGGCATTCGACCACAGGCGAGCAGACATCTCACCGGTCGCCGGTCTGTCGCACGTGCGGATCGCGGGCGGTGGAGGTACCATAACAGGGGCCTACCTGCGTTGTTAACCCTTTCTCTGGGATCAAAGCGATGGAACAGACCTTCCTGGGACGGATGTGGTTCGCGAGGATGTGCCTGGCACTACTTACGGGGGTGTGGCTGACCCATGCGGTGCCGGCACGGGCGGCCCAAACGCTGACGCTGAACAAGGGCGACCACATCGCCATCGTCGGGGCCGGCCAGGCGGAACGGTTTCAGCACGATGGCTGGCTGGAGACGCTGATTCAGTCCCGATTCCCCGACCGCGAACTGGTGGTGCGGAACCTGGGGCACGCGGGGGACGAACTGACCATCAAGCTGCGCGTCGACGGGTTCGGCAGCGAGGATGAATGGCTGCAGCGTGCCGGGGCGGACGTGGTCTTCGCGTTCGTGGGCTTCAATGAGTCGTTTGCGGGCCCGGCCGGACTGGACAAGTTCCGTCAGGACCTGGCAAAGTTCATCCAGCACATCACCTCGACCAATTACAGCGGCCGGGGCAACGCGAGGCTGGTCCTCTTCTCACCCTTCGCGTTTGAGAACGTCGACCCCGGCAACATCCGTGTCGCAGAGGAGCGCAACGCGGACCTGAAGCTTTACAGCCAGGCGATCGCGGAAGTGGCAGCAGCGCACCAGATTCCCTTCGTGGACCTCTTCACCGCGACGCTCAAGGCTTACGAAGCTTCGCCCGAGCCGCTGACGATCAACGGCGTGCATCAGAACGAGCGGGGCAACCGTGTGATCGCCCGCATCATCGACGAAGCGCTCTTCGGTCCGCGCCCGGCGGTGAACGAGGCTTCACTGGCGAAGCTGCGGGAGGCGATCCTCGACAAAAACTTCTACTGGTTCCAGCGCTACCGTCACACCGACGGCTACAACATCTACGGCGGCCGATCACACCTGTCCTACAACGGCCTGACCAACCGCACGGTCATGCTGCGCGAGATGGAGATTCTGGAGGTGATGGCCTCCAACCGCGACAAGCGCATCTGGGCAGTGGCGCGTGGCGGGGACATGGTCGTGGACGATTCCAACGCTCCGCCGCACATCCCGGTGCCGACGAACATGCCGGGCAAGGGGCCCGATGGCCAACATGTCTTCCTCAGCGGCGAGGAGGCGATCGCCAAGATGGAAGTCCACCGGGGGATGAAGGTGTCGCTTTTCGCGTCGGAGGAGCAGTTCCCCGAACTGGCCAACCCGGTGCAGATTGCGTTCGATCCGCAGGGCCGGCTGTGGGTCGCGGTGTGGGAGGACTACACGAGCTGGAAGGTCGGCACGCCGCTGAGCGCAAAGCTGATCATCCTGGAGGACACCGACGGCGACGGCAAGGCGGACAAGTGCAGCACCTTCGCTGAAAACCTGTGGGATCCGACCGGCTTTGAGTTCTGGAACAACGGCGTGCTGCTGGCACAGGCCCCCTTCCTCGTTTATCTGAAGGATACGGACGGCGACGGCAAGGCCGACTACTACGAGCGGCTGCTGAGCCACATCTCCTCGGGCGACTCGCACCACACAGCCAACAGCTTCGTGGTCCGTGGAGGCTGGGTCTACTTCGGAGAGGGTGTGTTCCACCGCAGCCAGATGGAATCGCCCTACGGCCCGGTGCGGAATATCGACGCAGCCATCTGGCGGTTCAACCCGCGAACCTTCCAGGTGGAACGCTATGCGGCGTATGGCTTCGCCAACCCGCACGGCCACGTGGTGGACCGCTGGGGACAGCACTTCGTATCCGATGGTACGGGCGCCCAGCCTTACCACGGCGCGGTGATTTCGGGCCATCTGGACTTCCCGCACAAGCACCCGACGGCTCCGCAGTTGTACCGCCAGCGGACGCGACCGCTGCCCGCAACGGAGATTCTGTCCAGCCGACACTTCCCCGAGTCGCTGCAGGGCAACCTGCTGGTGGGTAACGTGATCGGTTTCCAGGGGATTCTGCAGTACCGCATCGAGGACAACGGGTCGAGCTTCCGGGGCGTGGAGGTGGAGCCGATCGTGCGATCGACGGACCCCAACTTCCGCCCTGTGGACATCGAGATGGGGCCGGATGGCGCGATCTACTTCGCGGACTGGCACAACCCGATCATCGGCCACATGCAGCACCATGTGCGCGATCCCAGCCGCGACCGGATTCACGGCCGCATCTATCGCGTGACGTGGGAAGGCAGCAAGCCACTGACGCCCCCTGCCATCGCGGGTCAGCCCATCGAAAAGGTGCTCGATGTGCTGAAGGAGCATGAGGACCGGGTACGCTATCGGGCGCAACTGGAGCTGAGTGGTCGGGACACGCGTCAGGTGGTCGAGGCGACCAAACGCTGGATCGCGTCGCTGAATAAGTCGGACCCGAATTACGAGCATCATCTGCTCGAAGCGCTGTGGGTGTTCCAGTCGCACAACGTGGTGAACGAAGATCTGCTGCGGCAGTTGCTGACGGCGAAGCATCATCAGGCGCGATCGGCAGCCACCGCGGTACTGGTCGACTGGCGTGACCGGATCAACGAGCCGCTGGCACTCCTGCGTCGACTGGCTGAGGATGAGCATCCTCAGGTACGGTTGCAGGCGGTGCGGGCAGCGAGCTTCTTCCGCACCGGTGAGGCGGCGGACATCGCGCTGTTAGCGCTCAAGCGGCCGATGGACGAGTACCTGAACTACGTCCTGCGCGAGACGATGCGCCAGCTCGATCCCTTCTGGAAGGAGGCGCTGGCGGAGGGTCAGCCGATCGGCAAGGACAACCCTGCCGGCATCGAGTGGTTACTGCAGTCGGTCAGCGATGCGGAACTGGTAAACCTGCCGCGAACTCCCGCGGTGTATCAGGCGATGCTGGTGCGTGACGGCGTGCCTCTGAAGCATCGACAGGAAGCGCTCCAGGCCATCGCGCAGCTCAACAACAGCGACCCGGCGACGGTGCTGCTGACAGCATTGGAGCAGGCGGATGCAGCCGGGGCGGCAAACACGGTGAACCAACTGGCGACGATACTGACCGCAGGCGGCACGACGGCGAACCTGAAGCCGATGCGAGCCCGGCTGGAGCAGTTTGCCTCGCAGGGCCGGGTCGCCGCGACGCGGCAACTGGGCTTCGCCGCGCTGATCAGTGTGGATGGCAACGCGCAGAAGGCGTGGCAGTTGGCGCAGGGTTCTGCCCTTGGGCTGCGCGATTTCGCGGCCGCCACGGCGCTGGTGACCGATGAGGCTGCACGGGCGTCGATGTATCCGCACCTGCGCACGCTGGCACGGCAGGTGCCCGAATCGGTAGCGGGCGGCGGCGGACCGGGCGTGCACATCGATTACTATAACCGCACGACGCAGAACGCGACGCTTGAAACATTCGAGAAACTGACGCCGACACGACGCGGCACGGCTGCGACCATCGACTTCGACGCGCCGGTCATCACCAAGGCGGATCAGTTCGCGGTGCGATTCACCGCCACGCTGGTTGTGCCGCAGGATGGCGAATACACCTTCTTCACCACCTCGGATGACGGCTCACGGCTGTACATCGACGGAAAGCTGGTGGTCAACAATGACGGAGCGCACGGCACGCAGGAACGCTCGGGCAAGGTCCATCTGACCAAGGGAGAGCACGAGCTGATCGCCACGTACTTCAACCTTCAGGGGGCCTATTCGTTCTCGGTGGCATGGCAGCCTCCGGGTGGAAACAAGCAGGCGATCCCAGCGGAATTCCTGACTGCGGTGACTGCCAAGCACGTTCGCGAGGCGGCCATCGAGGCTCTGGCGCACTTCCCGCAGCGCAGCGGCGACGTCGTGACGGTGCTCAGCCCGGTTCTCGCCGAAGCCGACCTGCGTGATGCGGCGATCGCGACACTGGCGGCACTGGACCCCAACGAATGGTCCGCCAATCAGGCGCTGGCGGTGGCAGAGCCGCTGGTGAATTATCTGATGACCCTGTCGGTCGAGAAACGTGCGGAGCCGGCGGGCATCCTTGCGACGACGCTGGCGAACCGGGCGGTGGATCGCCTGCCCGCCACGCGCGGCGAATCGTTCAAACGCACGCTGGATGAACTGAAGATCGTGACGATTCTGGTGCGGCCGATCCGCGACGCGATGCTCTTTGACCGCAAGGAGCTGTTTGCGGAACGGGGCAAGCCGGTGCAGATCATCTTCGAAAACACCGACATCATGCCGCACAACCTGGTGATCGTCGCACCGGGAGCCATGCGAGTGGTTGGGCAGGCGGCCGACGCCATGGCACAGGACGCCGACGCAGTACAGCGGCATTACGTGCCCAAATCGGACAAGGTGCTGCACCACACCCGGCTGCTGATGCCCGGCGAGACCGATCGGCTGCTCTTCGTGCCGCCCAGCGATGTGGAAGAGCTGCCCTTCATGTGTACGTATCCGGGGCACTGGCTGGTGATGAACGGCACGCTGCGCATCGTGGACAAACTCGACCCGGCGCTGGCACAGCATGAACCGGCGAAGGTGGACGAGACAATGGCACACGCGGGTCACCACGACCATCACGGGCACGGCACCCATCAGCGTGCATTCGTACGCAACTGGACGACAGCCGACCTGGTGGGTGAACTGCGACGCGTCAACCAGAACCGCTCATACGATCGCGGCAAGCAGGTGTTCGCCACCGCCGGTTGCATCAACTGCCACAAGATGGGTGAGGAAGGCGCAACAATCGGCCCGGACCTGACCAAGGTGAGCGAGAAATACACACTCGCTGAGATCGTCCGCGAAATTCTCGAACCTTCGGCGGTGATCAATCCGGACTACCGCAGTTGGATTATCGAGACCGACTGGGAGCCCATTCAGGGCATCATCATCAAGGAAGATGCGGAGAACCTGCACGTCGTCCACAACATGCTCGACCCGACGGACATAAAGGTGATCCCGAAGAACGAAATCGTGTCGCGGGTCGAGGCGAAGTTGTCGATGATGCCCAACGGGCTGCTCGTAACGTTCGAGAAGGAAGAAATCTTCGATCTGCTGGCCTACCTGCAGACCGGCGGATACAAGGACCACGCGCTCTACCGTAAGAGCCAGTAACGACAACATGTGATATGCCAAAGGTGGCGTGGCGAAAAGCTGCGCCACCTTTTTTATTGCGCGTTGGACGCCTGAGTGCAGGCCTTGACGCCAGCCTCAGATAAGCGGAAGCGAGACCTTCGTACTGTCGTCCTCGACTTGGGTCTGTTCCGTGGCGCAGCCACCGCGTTCGATGTGCAGCCGGGCGATGCGATGGCTCGACCAGTCGGTCACACGCAGATCAGGCGAATCCGGTCCTTCGTGCAGCTTCAGGAAGTTGTAGCGATTGTCGCGCTGGGCAGGGATGAACCCGGCCGTGCGAATCAGATGGCACAGGAATGGCTCGTCGAGGCAGTAGGTCGTGCCAGCCGCGCTGACAACGTTCTCCTCCATCATCACGCTGCCCATGTCGTTGGCGCCGTAGAAAAGGCCAAGCTGGCCGATCTTGGGCCCCATCGTCACCCACGATGAGCCGATCGAGTGGATGTTGTCCAGGAAGAGGCGGCTGATCGCCTGCATGCGCAGGTACTCACTCGCCCCGGCCATGCGCACGCGTTTGCCCGCCAGTTTCGCGGCCGGGTGGTCCAGCTTCCCCTCAGCCAGCAAATCGCCCGGGAAGGGGTCGGCTGACTCTTCATCCCAGTCAGGCACGCGGCCCAGCGGCGTGTTCTCGCGCTGGAAGGGCCAACTGATGAACGCCATGTACCTGCCCGGCCGCTCGTTGCGGATCGACTCATCCTGGGCATCGCGCACGCGGCGCATGTGGTCGATGCGGTCGGCCACACCTTCGATGTGGCCGAACATCATCGTCGCACTGGTGAACATGCCCAGCTCATGTGCGACTGCCATCACCGTCAGCCACTGGTCGGCGGTCGCCTTGCCCAGGCCAATGCGGCGGCGAACGTGCTCAGCGAAGATCTCTCCGCCCCCACCGGGGATGGAGTCCAGCCCAGCCGCCTGAAGCCGCTGCATAATCACCCGCAGTTTCGCGAGCCAGACATCCTGAGGCAGCTCGTGGCTTTTGCCCGGCTTCGTCCGGGGGAAACCCTCGATGTCGAACACCGCGACGAACTCCACGAACTCGGGAGGCGAAAAGCCGTGAATATGAACCTGTGGAAACGCTGCCTTGAGGTCACGCAGCGTCTGCTCGTAGTACTCGATGGGCAGCTCGGGGTGCATCCCTCCCTGCAGCAGCACCTGCGTGCCGCCGATGGCGACGAGCTCACGCACCTTGTCGTGAAGCTGCTGCGTGGTGAGGGTGTAGGCGTCCGCCTCATCCAGATCGCGTTTGAAGGCACAAAACGTGCAATTGGCGCTGCAGACGTTGGTGTAGTTGATGTTGCGGTCGATGACGTAGGTGCGCACGCGGTCGCCGTGGATGCGATGGGCCATGGCGGTCGACCAGCGTCCAAGGTCGTGCAGCGACGCCTCGCGGTAGAGCCGCAGAGCATCGTCCGGCGACAACCGACCCCGTCCCTCGATCACCGCATCAATGTTCAGTTCCCGAGCAAGACTCATAGTCCGCCGATTATACGCCAAAACCGGCCCCCACCCGTTCCCCGACCACGCATAACCCCTCCCAAAGCCCAGCCACACAGTGGCTGGGGGATCGTGATCCCACATCCCCGCGCTTCAGCGATGCGCATGAGCGTATTGATGGTCGGGTTCGGCCGAGGGTTCTGCAGACGGTTCACCCACCGTCACCCCATCACACCTCGGTGATTTCCTTGCCCTTGGCGGCCACCAGTTCGTCCACCTGCTGCTCGTACTTCTTGAGCATATCCTGGACTTCTTCCTTAGCGGCTTCGACCTGGTCCTCGCTGACGCCGGCGGACTTGTCCTTGCCGATCTGGTCGATGTGCTTGTTGCTGTCGCGGCGGACGTTACGCAGCGCAACCTTGGCCTGCTCGCCCATCTGTTTGACAGTGGCGAGCATCTGCTGCCGGCGTTCACCGCTCAGGGGCGGAATGTTCAGACGAATCTGCTTGCTCTCGACGATCGGGTTCAGGCCCAGCCCCGACGACTCGATCGCCTTTTTGATCTCGCCCATGGAACCGGCATCGAACGGCTTAATCACGATCTGCGTCGGCTCCGGCACCGTGATCAGCGCCAGCGACCGCAGATCCGTCGGCGAGCCGTAGTAGTCCACCTTGATGAACTCCACCAGGGCTGGCGACGCCCGACCGGTGCGCACCCCGCGAAGCTCCGCTTTCAGGTGCTCCACCGATTTGCTCATCGACTCGTCAGCCGTCAGTAAGATTTCATCCAGGTCCATGGCAGTCCTTCCTGAAAGTCCCAATACCCCAACCCGATAGCCGATGCGTTGTCGGGCAGCCGTGCCCCGCATTCAGGCTTCATCGGACCGTTGTTCCAACCTTACTCCACCCGCGTGCCGTGCGGCTTGCCGCTGACCACTTCCGCGATGTGGCCCGGGGTCTTCATGTTGAAGACGATGATCGGAATCTTCCGCTCCATGCACATGCTGAAGGCGGTCAGATCCATAATGCGCAACTGCTTTTCGATGGCCTCGCGGAAGGTCAGCCGATCGTACTTTTTCGCGTCCTTGTGCTTGCTGGGGTCCTTGTCGTAGATGCCGTCGACCTTGGTGGCCTTGAGCAGGACATCCGCGCCGATCTCCGCCGCCCGCAGCGCCGCTGCCGAGTCGGTCGTGAAGAACGGGTTGCCCGTCCCAGCGACGAAGATGACGATGCGCCCCTTTTCCAGATGGCGGATCGCCCGACCACGGATGAACGTCTCCGCCACTGAGGTCAGGTTCAGCGCACTGAGCACCCGGGCCGGATGCCCCAGCTTCTCCAGCATCTCCTTGAGCGCCAGCCCGTTGATGGCGGTGCCCAGCATCCCCATGTAGTCCGCCGTCGCCTGATTGATATGCCCCTGAGCGGCAAGCTCGCCCCCGCGGATCATGTTCCCCCCGCCCACCACGACCGCCAGTTGCGTGCCCAGCTCATGGGCAGCGGCGATCTCCCGGGCGATCAGCTCCAGCTCCTCGCCGTCAATCCCCCCCTGGCCGGGCTTGCAGAACGCCTCCCCGCTCAGCTTCAGAATGGCGCGGTGAAAATACGGCTTGCCGCCGGACCGGGAGGAAACACGAGACTTTTCACGGGCTGTCTTAGGCATGGCGAACCTTTGCAAGGGCACGTGATTTCACGATCTTGCGCCACTTCCGTCAAGTCTGCGCATTTTCACGTAACCAATTCGGCGAAGCTTTTCAGTCAGGATGGTACATCCGGCAACCCGTCAGACACATCGCAGACGGTCGCACGGTGGCAGGATCCCCCCACGATATCGCCCGCCATTGTACGCCGACCATTCGTCCCGCCCGCTCGTGAAATTCGTCTCTCAGCGACGCCTCCCACCCCCTCACACAAGGGCCGGAGGGTATTGCGAAATCGCTGCCAACCGTGCTAACATATTGCACCACCGCGCGGGTGTAATTCAGTGGTAGAATGCCAGCTTCCCAAGCTGGACGTCGTGGGTTCGAATCCCATCACCCGCTTTCTCATCATCACGGGTCGCCCTTGGCCCCAATTCTTCTATCTAACACCTGATACGACACTTACGGTGTAAATGCCGTAAGTCCGCCTCGTGCCCGTGTGACATCGAGATCGTTATCCGGACAAGCAGCCATGCCCTCTTTGATATGCAGCAGGATTGCTGGCATGACAGCTTCTTACCACGTGACACGCAGGCCCAGGATGGCGGTAACCAAGTAGCTGTCGCCAAAGTCCTCCAGCCCGGTCCTGGCGGAGACTTCGCCATAGATGGAGTACCGGTCATCGTTCCAGTTAAAGGAACCGCCCAGACCCAGCTCAGCCCACAGTCTTTCGTTCCGGCTCGTCAACTTTCCGCCCGAGACCGAAACCTGGAAGCCGTCCAGAAGTTCGTGGTGGAGGTTCGCGATGCCGTAGAGGCTTGCCCGAGACACCGTGCCATTGGTTGCCAACCAACGGGTTTCATACTCACCCGCCAGCCCCACGCGCACACGCAGACTGTCACCATCCTGCAGTGCGACGCGCGCGTCGAACGAGTCGGTGAAGTCGTCGAAATCGATGCGCGTGTAGATCAGTTGCGCCTGTGGGATCATCGACCACTTCTCATCGACTGACAATTCGCAGCCAACCTCGATACCGGTTGCGTAGCCAAAACCCTCATTGCCGTCGACCAGCGTGTTAGCCAGCATCGACGATCGGATATCGCTGCGGAGCCAGGTCGCCTGCGCCTGAGCGTCGACGTACAGGCCGCTAAGCTCATACCAGGTCAGGCTGCCACCGATGCCATACCCCTGCGCGTCGATGTTGCCGGAACCCAGGGTCGAACTAACATCGCCACGGACCTGGCCATAGTGCGCGGAAATGCCAGCGATCAGCTTCCTGTGATCATCTTCATACACTGAGCGGTCGATGCCGACCCGCAAGCGCCACGTGTTCAGGTCATATTCCGCATCGACCGTTGATGATCTCGCTTCATAATGGCCGTGAGAACCTTCGATTCGCCCCCAGATACCGTTCGCTTCCAGAACGACGCTGCCGTCACGGTCGACGTCGTAGTTCACCTGTCCCTCTGTGATGGCGTTCGGACTGACATCCCTGTCGAACCCCGTCTGCCAGGTCGCCGGCGATTCAGGTTCGTTCCAGTGGCGAGTGCCGACTCGCTGAAGTCGTGTGGGCATATCCACAAGTGGAACCAGAACCTTGACATATTCCTGATAGAGGGGAACGGTCGGCGAGAAGCCAACGCTGCGCAGGTACCAGTTACCGTCCGCCGCGTCCGCACCAATACCGTGTTGGTGGAGCGTGTAGATGTACATGCCGCCGACGATGCGTGGCTCGCCGTTGACGACATAATCGCCTTGTAGCGTGAACACATCCGCTGCTGAGGCTGACTTGTTGCGTACTTCAACCAGAAGAATGCCGTTGCCGGATGTCTGGGCCCCTGTTCCCTCACGTCGATCGACAATGATCGTCGTCGGTGCACTCCCAAGTGCGGTGCCATCGACGATGAGTACATCCGACTGGGAGCCTGATCCACCGCCTACAGCAACGCCTTCATTGAATACCGTGTTCAGGATGAGCCGCCCCCCATCCGACACAAAAAGACCGTCACCAGGCACCCCGCCTGCGGTAGCATTCGCGGTGATCACCAGCGTATTGCCAATGGCTGTCCCCCTCAGGTCGATGTCTCCGGCATTACGAAAGATGCCAAGCTGGGTGAACTGCCCCTGCACGATGCCCGAACGTGTCAGGTTATAAAAACCGGCCTCCAGTGAAACACTGCCGGCTCCGGTTGTGGGAACGTAGTAGCCCGCAGCATCGGTGGCGATGTTTCTTTGAACCGACGCGAGGCGTACGCTGGCCCCAGCCACATTGTCGAAACTGCTGTCCGGATCCCCAAAATCGGAGATCGCCACCCGCTTGATATCGCGTATTCCATCACCGTCGCTGTCAGCGAAATGGCGCACATTGAACAGACCGCTCGCCGCATTGATGAAGCTGTTGTCGGGGACTTCAGCGAACTCGACAAAGCCGGTGACTGTGCCGCTGTTGGTGATCTGAAGGGCTCCCAGCGCTCCCTGCCAACGGCCGGTATCGGCAATCGCCCGGTCTGAGCCGGCGCCAATGGTTCCCGCATTGGTGAGTACGCTGCCGATCGAACGCAGCATGACGCCTCCCGCAGGCCGGTTTGTGTCCGGGCCGACACTGGATACATCAGATTGCCAGCCCCCCATGACCGTGGCCCCCGCGGTGATGTCCACTTTGGATACGGCTGTTGCCGACCGGGACAGAATGCCGATGCCGTATTCCCCGCTCGCGGTGACATCGCCAGCATTCGTCACGATGGCTTCTGCAACAGTTTGCGCGACGAGACCTGTGGATTGAGACCCGCTCGCCAGGACATGCCCATGATTGGTAATGCGTCCTTGTCCCCCGCCGTTGTTCACGGCCCAGACGGCGTAGGACAGCTCGCCTTGTACCCATACCGTGCCGGTGCTGTTGATATCGATCGTGACATCTGCGGCGCTGGCGGCGTTCGTGATCATCGCAAGCACACCATCCGAGCTTTGAGCCGTTTCCAGGTGGCCTGAAAGGGTGATGGCCACGTGTCCCAGGCCATAGTGCGTAGCGAAAATCCCGATACTACCGCTGCCATCCGTAAATATGCGGCCGGTGGCGCTCAATTCGATCTCCAGCGCGCTGGTTGAAGCCGAGTTAGCGTTGGATGCGATGACGCCGTACCCCAGGTCGCCAACCGTGAAAGTGTCGCCAGCCACCTCAATATAAGCCGAGCCCAATCCTTCATTCGAAACATGAATACCTAACCCGTTGTATCCCTGAGCACGATGCACGCTGCCTGCGTTTTGGACGATCCGAATGCTACCAGGGCTTAAACCGTTCGAAATCCATCCCAACAATGCCGCCCCTCCACCAGCCGATCCAGCAGGCATAACGATGCTGATGTCAGCCCCTGAAACAATTTCGATGCTGCTGTTTCCGGTCGCATGCACCTGCACGCCATCAGCCACTTCGCCTTCCACCGCGATGGTGACACCAGGGCTGACAACGACGCGCAGAGGATCAGAACCTGATCCGTGCACATCGACACCGTTGGCATTCCAGCCCGGTATCCGAAGGATCTCGATCCCGCTCAGAACGGTTAGGTCGAGCCCGGGTACATTCGGAAAACTGAGACCGTTCGGGTGAGGGTTTAAAGTCGTATCGTCGTACAGAATGGGTGCTGCTGTCGCCGGCGTTCCACCCCACAGGGCAAACAGCAACATCACCGACAAATATGAGCTTGTTGCTGTCAGGCGTTTCATGACGCCCGCCTGAACCTGACAGCGATCGGCTATCGATTGAATGGAACGATTACATACGACGACGGTATCGCGTCGTCGACCCCTCAATGCACACATCCCCGTAGTCTCCCGGGCACCTCATGGTGCAAGCCCCCCATTAACGTGGTTGCGTATCCCATCTGTAGCATCTGTAACACCCGCAACATCTGTGTCATCGTCACTTGGACCGGGCGACTCAACACCTGCGGAAAGAAGCATGCAACGACGTTCAGAAAGCTGTTGTCGTCGACTGGAGCACGTGCGCGTTACCCCACTTCAGCCCCCGACGGGCTGAGCGGGCATTGGCCGCACACACTGGACGGCATCTCACCGCACGGTGCCCTGGATGCGGGTACGGGTGGTTTGGTGCTGGAAATTGTCGCGGATGCGACCGTCGTGAGAGGATTGGCGGTCGCGGGCGCGGATGGCGGTGAATTCGAGAATGGGGCCCGCGAAGCCAGCGTCGACGGCGGGCTGGATATCGTTGCGGTATTGGTACCAGGCAAGCTGAGGGTGGTCTGCTTGAGCAGCGCGCTGTTCGAGGCGAATGAGGGGGCGGCTGTCGGTGGCGAGGGACCGGCCAGTTAGAGCGGGGCTGGGCGTAGCTGCACGGGGGGCGCTCGTGCAGGCAACGCAGACGACGGCCAGCGCCGCCGTCCCGATCCATCGCATAGCCCACCGTTGCATCATCTTTTCTCCCCAGGGTACGAAACCCTGGACCGGGTCCGCACACGTTCCCCCGGCTCTCCCCCCCGACCTCCCCCGGCTCCCTTGCTCCTTCCCCCCGGGGCCCTGTGGACCGGGTATCGCGTCGTCATCTTCGCTGGTGCTAACAGCGTGCCAGCCGAACCAAACCACGACAACCATCTGAATCAACCAGACTTACAGCAAATGACCCCGTTTCCTGACGTTGCCTGAACGCAACACCACCAGCCTTCATACGGCGTCAGGACGCGACACGCGTGGGTTCAGCCGGCTCAGTCTCAGCGACTGGCTGCCCCTCGGATGAACGCTGCAACGCCAGCCAGCGTGCCCGACGGTACACGCTGACGAGGTAAATGGTCATCAGCACCGCGATGTAGAACTCCTGCAGTTCGCTGTGGCGCAGGGTGACCGGGGCGCTCTGGCCGGTGGTCCACTCATAGATGCGTTTGGGGAAAGGGATGACGAGCACGCCGATGGCAGCCAGCAGCCCCGTCCGCGTGGGCCAGAACCAGTAGCCGGGGTCGTCATAACCCATCGTCTGATTACGACGCTTAAGGTGCAGCGGCAAAAGCACATAGGCGAAGAACGTGCCCAGCACGATGATGTTGTTGGGCAACTGATCGAGCTTGTTGCTCATGTTGTGCAGGTTGGTTTCATGCTGGTCGTTGATGGCTTTGAGGGCCTCGGGCAGCTGTTCGGAGGTCCAGAAGCCCAGGTGCTGCCCCCAACTGACCTCCTCACCGGCGAAGACGAAGGTGCCCAGGGTCGCGATGCTGAGCCACCACACCAGCCAGCGCCGGGGCAGGACGGAGCGGTAGTTTTTGAGCAGCGCCACCCCGTAGCCGACGCCAATGAGGAGGATGACCACCGCGAGGTATTCGATGGCCCCCTCCTTCCGCATGAGGAAGCTGTAGAAGTCGCCCATGAAGATGCTGGCGATGACCAGGGGGTAGGCGACGGCGGGAACAATTAGCCACAGCCAGACCGGGGCATCGACGGGTCCGGGGGCATGGGTGGAAAAACGTTGCGACACCTTGGAGGCTCCGACTGGGGTTTGAACGACGCGTGGCCCCAGCATAGCGAAAATGAGACTAAATCGCCGCGAGAACCGCGCCGACGTCCGACGTGAGCCCACCTCGCTCTTATACACCCCGATCCGACCCCAGCCGCTTCTTGCATCTTCAGGGGCAGCGACGATACTGGGGTGACTTTTTCCCGTTATTTTGAGGAGCACGCAATGGTACGAGTCGGGCTGATCGGTCTGGGATTCATGGGTCGGATGCACTACGCGACGTACGAGAAGCTACCCGGTGCCCAGGTCGTTGCTATCGCCGACGCGGATGAACGGCGTGCACGGGGCGATCTGTCGGGCGGCTGGGGCAACATCGAAGGCGCCGGCATCGACAAGCTGCCCATGGACCGGATTCGCGGCACCACCGACTTTTCCGAGCTGATCGGCTGGGAGGATGTGGACCTGGTGGACATCTGCGTGCCCACCCCGGCCCACGTGGACCTGGCGGTCAAGGCGCTGCAGGCGGGCAAGCACGTGCTGTGCGAGAAGCCCCTGGCGCGAACCAGCGCCGAGGCGCGTCAGATCGCCGAGGCCGCCCGTCAGGCCAGGGGCCTTTTCATGCCCGCGATGTGCATGAGGTTCTGGCCGCAGTGGAAGTGGCTGAAGGAAGCGGTGACGGACGGCCGTTACGGCAAGGTGCTGGCGGCGACATTCCGGCGCGTGGGTCAGATGCCGGCCGGCTGGTTCAGCAATGGCAAGCTCTCCGGTGGAGCGCTGCTCGACCTGCACATCCATGACACCGACTTCATCTACTACCTCTTCGGCAAACCCTCGGCGGTGGTCAGCAGCGGCTATACCAAGACCAGCGGCGAAATCGACCACATCGTCACGCAGTACATCTACGACGGCGATGGCAAGCCCCCGATGGTTTATGCCGAAGGTGGCTGGTGCCTGGCGGATGGCTTTGGCTTCTCGATGCGCTACACGGTCAACTTCGAGAAGGCAACGGCTGACTTTGACATCGGCCGGGAAAACCCGCTCATCGTCTCGACCGGCGGCAAGGCGGAGCCGGTGTCTGTGGAAGGCGCAGATGGCTACGAAGGCGAACTGGCCTACTTCATCGACTGCATCGCCAACAATCGCAAGCCCACGATCGTGACGGCTGACGACGCGGTGGCGTCGATCGAAATCGTCGAAGCCGAGGGAAAGAGCGTGACCAGCGGCCAGCGCGTGACGCTGTAAAGGCGGGTTTTGGGCCACGAAGACACGAAGGGCACGAAGGAAGACTGGCAAACGTTTCGTGCATTCGTGTCTTCGTGCCTTTCCATTCGCGATTATTCGCGTTCATTCGCAGTTCAACCGGTACACCGTCGGACTCACACCGGCGTAGCGGCGGAAGGCGCGGTAGAAGCTGGACAATTCCTCAAAGCCGCACTCGAAGGCGATGGAGGTGACGGTGCGACTGGTGGTGGCCAGCAGGTGCTGGGCGTGCTGGACGCGCCGCCGGCGGACGTAGCTGAGCCAGCTTGAACCGGCAACCTCGCGAAAAAGCTGCGTGAAGCGGCGGCGGCTCATGTTCACGGCGGCTGCGGCGGCATCGATCGTCGTCGCCTCGAAAAAGCGGCGATCCAGCTCCTCCACATACGCCTCGATGCGCTGACGCAGCGATGCCGATTCACCCAACATTTCGGCACGGAGCCGATCGCGCCGATGTGCCGCCCGCACCAGCATCGCCAGCAGGCGCAGGGTCATGCCGACAATCATCGTCCCGTGCGCAGGCCGGGCCAGCGACTGCTCATAGAGCATTCGCCGCAGCAGATCGCGTACGCGCTGCGACAGCACGGGGTGACGCGGCAGCCGTCCCATCGGGATCATCAGTTCGAGGTCAGGTTCATGCCGCCACAGACGTGGAGCGACACACAGGACGTAAATCGACATGGGATGGCGAGGGGCATCCTCGATGCGATGCGTTTGCCCGATCGGCACCACGAGAATATCGCCCGCTTCGCACGTCATCGCCTGATGACGGGTGATGACCTGTCCTGCCCCAGCCATGACGTAAATGATCTTGAGGAACGCGTGTGTCCTCGGTTCCATGCGGAATCCGACATCGTGATGGCTTTCCAGGATGTACACCCCATAATCGGGGATGTTCTCCGGTAGCGGCGTGCGGGTCCGCCGGGGCGGGGCGGCAGGGATGAGTTTTGCCCGATTTGCCATACACCCATGATACCCGAATTGGCAGGACGACCCGATCGCGACGCTTACACTGTCTGGCGATGAGCGATTTCCGAAAAATCGCGACGCTCCGAAGTGTGGACGAGTTCCGGACGTACCTGGCGCAGTTGGGGGTGGACCTGCCCTGCGATGCGGAGCTGGAGCACGGGCCGAATTCGCCGCTGGGGCAGCCGATCTTGGCCGGTCCGCTCACGATCGGCAACCGTTTCGCAACGCATCCCATGGAAGGCTGGGACGGTACGCGGGACGGCAGACCCTCGGCTGAGACGTTTCGGCGCTGGCGACGATTCGGACTCAGCGGTGCGAAGCTGATCTGGGGTGGCGAGGCCGTGGCTGTGCGACACGATGGCCGCGCCAACCCGAACCAGTTGCTCATCAACAGCGACACGCGCGACGATCTGGCCCGGCTACGGGATGAAGTCGTCGCCGCCCACCGCGAGCAGACCGGGTCGACCGACGGCCTTGTAATCGGATTGCAATTGACACATTCGGGTCGATTCTCGCGTCCGAACCGTAAGGATCGGCTGGAGCCGCGCATCGCGTATCGACATCCCATTCTCGATCGCAAGTTCAACATTCACGATGACAGCGCGGTGCTGAGCGATGATGAGATTCGGCGCATCATCGACTGCTTCCACGAGGCGGGGCGCATCGCAGCGGAAATCGGTTTTGATTTTGTGGATGTGAAGCATTGTCACGGTTACCTCGGGCATGAATTGCTCAGCGCCCACACACGGCCGGGGCCGTTCGGCGGCAGCTTCGAGAACCGCACGCGGTTTTTGCGGGAAATCGTTGCGGGCATTCGTGCCATCGCACCTCAACTGCAGATTGGTGTGCGGCTGTCGGCATTCGATCTGGCACCCTTCAAGCCTGACCCAACGCAAGGGAGCAACGGGAAACTGGGGCGCGGCGTGCCTGAACAGCTCGACGCTTACCTGCCCTATCGCTTTGGCTTCGGTGTGAATGCGGACGATCCCACGCAGCCGGACCTGACGGAGGCGATCGCGTTTCTGCGGCTGCTGCGTGAACTGGATATCCGGCTGATGAATCTGTCGGCGGGCAGTCCGTACTACAACCCGCACGTTTCGCGGCCGGCGCTCTATCCGCCGTGCGATGGTTATCAGCCGCCGGAGGATCCGCTTGTCGGGGTGGCGCGGCAGATTCACGCGGTGCGTCAACTTAAGACACATTGCCCGGACATGGTGCTGGTGGGCACGGGGTATACGTATCTGCAGGAGTATCTGCCGCACGTGGCGCAGGCGGTGGTGCGGGCGGGCTGGGTCGATGTGGTCGGCCTGGGGCGCATGGTGCTTTCGTATCCGGAGCTGCCACACGATGTGCTGACGGGGCGACCGGTGCAGACCAAGCGGCTGTGCCGCACGTTCAGCGACTGCACCACCGCGCCACGCAATGGTTTGATCAGCGGCTGTTACCCGCTGGATGAGCATTACAAGAAAAGTCCGCAGTTCGTGACATTGCGGGCGGTGAAACAGGCGGTCACTTCCGCGTTTCCGACAACAGGCACAAGGGCACGAGAGTAACAGGCGTTAGCGGGGCCAGTGTGTTTTCGTGTCTTGTGCCTGTTGCAGGCAACCCGGTTCAGCGGCCGCGACGACTTTGTGACCGCAATTCATGATAGCCATTGATGAACAGGTGACGCCCGGTTCGCTTCTTCCCGCGATCGAGCGCATGTGGGCGCTTTCGGCTCGCAAGATACGGGCGATCGAAATTAGTGATCGTCTGAAAGGTGCGACGCCGGTTTTCACCGTAGAAGGCCGGTACATGCCGCAGGGCTGGACTGAGTGGACGCAGGGGTTTCAATTCGGCTCCGCGATTCTGCAGTTCGACGCGACAGACGACCGCGAAAGCCTGGAACTGGGCCGGCGCAACACGCTCACGCGCATGGCGACGCATGTCACGCACATCGGCGTACACGATCACGGCTTCAACAACGTGAGCACTTATGGCAATCTTCGTCGCCTCATGCGTGAGGGCCGTATCCCCGCGGATGAACGCGAACTGGGTATCTATGAGCTGGCGCTGTGCTGCAGCGGCGCGGTGCAGGCGATGCGCTGGAGCACGACAGCCGACGGCGACGGGTACATCTACTCGTTCAACGGATCCCATTCGCTTTTCAGTGACACCATCCGTTCGCTGCGGGCACTGGCATTGGCGCACAGGCTTGGTCACCGGCTGATGGGGGAAAATGACATCGCCATTTCGCTGCTGGATCGACTGGTTCAGCACGCCCGCACCACCGCCCGGTACAACGTCTATTATGGAACAGGTCGTGATGTCTACGATATTCGCGGCCGGGTGGCGCACGAAAGCATCTTCAACACCAACGATGGCCGCTACCGTTGCCCCAGCACGCAGCAAGGCTATTCACCCTTCACCACATGGACGCGCGGCCTGGCGTGGATCATGCTCGGCTACGCGGAACAGCTTGAGTTCCTGCGGACAGTCGACGACGACGAGCTGGAACCCCTCGGTGGGCGGGATGCGATCGAGGCAATGATGCTGGAGGCGGCAAAGGCAACGTGCGACTTTTATATAGAGTGGACGCCGACGGATGGCGTGCCCTACTGGGACACCGGCGCACCGGGGCTGGTACATCTGGGCGATTATCTGAATCGTCCGGCCGAACCATTCAACGTGCATGAGCCAGTGGACAGTTCGGCAGCGGCGATCGCAGCACAGGGGTTGCTGCGACTGGGCAGTTATCTTGCAGCGACCGATGCCCCGACCGCGACACGGTATCGGCAGGCGGGGCTGACGGTGCTTCGCACGCTGTTAAATGAACCATACCTCAGCACAGATGACGCCCATGAAGGGCTGCTGCTTTACAGCGTATACCATCGCCCGCGCGGCTGGGACCACGTGCCGGCCGGCCAAACCGTGCCCTGCGGTGAATCAAGCATGTGGGGCGACTACCACCTGCGCGAAGTCGCCTTGTACGTGCAGCGGCTGGCCAGAGGGGAATCTTATTACACTTTCTTCGCATAACGATCGCAGGGAATCAACGTCATTCCAGACGACTCGACCGGCGCGTCGACGCATCGGGCGGTTCTCATGGAGAAGAACATGAACGCATCGCGCAAAACGGCGCTCGTGACCGGCGGATCGCGCGGGATCGGGCTGGGCATCGCCACGGCCCTGGCGGCGGAAGGATATCACCTTGCCATCAACGGTGTGCGTGAGGAAGAGGCGGTCGCTGATGCGCTGAACCATCTGCGCAGCCTCAGTGTCGACGTGGTCTATTGCCGCGGCAACATCGGCAACAGTGACGAACGGCGGACAGTGGTCCAGCAAGCGCACAAGGCCCTCGGCCGAATTGACGTGCTGGTGAATAACGCGGGCATCAGCTCGCCCGGCAGGCGTGACATTCTCGAAGCAACCGAGGAAGCGTTCGACACCGTCGTGGCGGTGAACCTCAAGGGCCCTTACTTCCTGACACAGCAGGTCGCCAAACTGATGATTGAGCAGCGCCGCAGTGACCCGACCTTTCGCGGCTGCATCGTGAACATCTCCTCCATTTCAGCGGTGGTGGCATCAACCAACCGCGGGGACTACTGCCTTACCAAGGCGGCACTGGGTATGGCAACGAAGCTGTGGGCCACACGGCTGGCGGAGTTCGGCATCGATGTATACGAAGTGCGGCCGGGCCTGATTTTCAGCGACATGAGCGCCCCGGCGCGGGAGAAATACGACCGGATGATCGCAGAAGGTGCGCTGCTTGAATCGCGGTGGGGTTTACCAGAAGATGTCGGCCGCGCCGTCGCCACGCTGGTGCGTGGCGATGTGCCTTACGCGACGGGCCAGTGCCTGACCCTCGACGGGGGCCTGACCCTGCTACGGTTGTGAGGGGACCATTTCCCCCTATCTGGTGAACCTGAAGGGTCATTTAATGCGACGCGATCGACAATTTGTGCTTCGGGAGCTGGAGCGAACCGGTGTGATCGGCGTGATCCGGGCCGATTCGCCCGATCAGCTCGTCGATGTATGTGCCGCCCTGCGTGACGGCGGCGTGATTGGGGCGGAAATCACCATGACCACGCCCAACGCGCTGGACGCCATCGCCAGGGCGAACGACAAGCTGGGTAAGGATTGCATCATCGGTGTCGGCTCGGTGCTCGACCCGGAGACCGCCCGGGCAGCGATTCTGGCCGGCGCTCAGTTCGTCTTCGCCCCGACGCTCAACGTCGACGTGATCGCCATGGCCCACCGCTACGACTGCGTGGCGGTGCCCGGTGCACTGACGCCAACGGAGATTCTGACCGCCTGGTCGGCTGGGGCGGACATGGTGAAGATTTTCCCCGCCAACCACTTCGGCCCGCAGTACATCAAGGACCTGAAGGGCCCAATGCCGCAGATCAAGGTGACGCCGACCGGGGGGGTGACCCTGGAAACTGCTGCGGCGTGGCTCAAGGCCGGCGCAGCCGCTCTGGGCGTCGGCTCCAGCCTCATCAGCAAGGAACTGATCAAGGCCCGCGACTGGAAGGGTCTGACCAGCCTGGCCAGGCAGTACATCAACATCGTCGCCGAAACCCGCGCGGCGATGGGGTGACGGCCCAGGGGGTCAGGCAGCAGATTTCGAAGAACATTGAGGCAGTTCGGCACCAAATGGCAAAGCGGTGCCATCGTCACGGCCGAACCGGGTCGATGGCGGGTCCGGCCGGCGGTGTGATTGCGCGATTCCCTTCGCCTCACAGCTCGATGCGTGGGTCGACCCAGGCGTAGGCGATGTCAACCAGCATGTTGAAGATGATCAGGATGGTCGAATAGGTCAGCACCAGGCCCAGGATCAGGAACTGATCCTTATTGAGCACAGCAAAGACGAAATCCTTGCCCAGGCCCGGGATGTTGAAGACCTTCTCGACGACGAACGAGCCGGTCATCGCGGCGGCGGCGGCGGGGCCGAGGAAGCTCAGCACCGGCAGGAACGCCACCTTCAACGCATGACGAAAGAGCGCCTCGTGGGTGGACAGCCCCTTCGCGCGGGCGGTGCGGATGAAGTCGCTGCTCATGACATCGGCCAGCCCCAGGCGGATGAGCCGGGCGATGTAGGCTGCGGGCGCCAGCCCCAGCGTAATAGCGGGCAGGATGAGCTTGCGGAGCATCTCAGCGGTGTCCTGCCACCAGTACGGCGTCCAGATTTCCCAGCCGGGCCACTCCCAGCCCCCCACCGGTGCAAGCTGCCACATGCCCACGAAGACGACCAGCAGCACCGAGCCGATGACAAAGGATGGCAGGCTCACCCCGACCAGCGCGACGATCAGCGACGCCAGGTCGAGCGGTGACCCGGGCTTGAGCGCCCCGATGATTCCCGCCATCAACCCGATGATGAGCGCCACGATGATCGCGGCTGTGCCGAGCATCATGCTGACGGGCAGCCCCTGGCCGATGATGGCGTTGACAGTGAGATCTCGGTGCTGGAGGCTGGGCCCGAAATAGGGCGGCCGATAACCATCGGACCCTTCGATGAGCAGCCTGAAATAGCTGCTGACCGCCGCGCCAACGCTGCTGGTGTCGTAATTGGCGCGGTGCTCCTGGCTGCCCAAAGTCAGGCCCTTGAGGTAGTTAACGAGAAAACCGGTACTGCTGTCCAGGTGGTACTGGCGGGCCATCGCGGCTGCGATCTCCGGGGGCGGACGCCGCCCCTCCGCGTTCTCCAGCGGATTGCCCGGCACGATCCACGCCATCGTGAACGTCACCAGAAAGATGACGGCCATGATGACCGGAAACTGGATCAACCTGGAAATCAGGACTCGTGTCATGGATGCGCTTTAGGATAGGACCGCGAGTCGATCGTGCCAAGGAGCGTCCCCACCCCCGGCCCTCGCCACAGGAAACCAACGGCAACGCCCGCGTGCGGGCAACGGGGACGCGCAGGTCCATCGTCCGAAGAGCACCCCCGCGCGGTAACATGTTTCTTATGGCGCAGCGGCGGTTCCACTACGACGTCGCCTTTGAAAAGTACCTTCGCGAAAAGGGCATCCCCTACATCGCGGTGGATGAGGCCAAGCGAGCGCTGCACGCCACCGGGCCGGCCCACGGGGCGACCGCGCTCAAGAGCTTCGACTTCGTCGTCTACAGCCGATCCGGGGCGAATCTGCTCGTTGATGTGAAGGGCCGCAAACACTCCGGCCGATCCACCCGCGCCCTGGACAACTGGGTGACACAGAGCGATGTCGACTGCATGTCGCAATGGGAGGGAATCTTCGGACAGGGGTTCGAAGGCGCGTTCGCGTTTCTGTACTGGTGCGAAGCCCAGCCGCCTGATGCGCTGTTCCAGGAAATTTTCGAATCCAACGGCCGGTGGTACGCGCTATTGGCGATGCGGCTGCGCGACTACCGCGCCCACATGAAGCAGCGAAGCCCACGATGGAGCACGGTCAATGTGCCGGCCGAGGCGTTTTCCCGCCTGGCTGTGCCGCTGATGGATCTGCTTGGCTGACTGATGGATCGCGTCGGTGCGTTCCGATGCGCAATGCTCACTGCGCGGCCGGAGACGGCTGCTCAGCTCGGGCACGGTTCTTGCGCGTTCGGGAAACGCCCGTGGTGGTCCTGCCCTTCTTCACACGCGGCTTCTCGGCGGGAGCCTGAACCTGCGTATCCAGGAGCTGTGACAGGAAGGTGTCGTTGGCGATATTGATCCGCGGCTTCCCGTCCAGGCCCACCTTCTTCGGCGAGAAGAATTCATACAACTGGACGTGCAGCATCACGCACTCGACGTACTGCTTGCGTGCTTCTTCATGTTCGCGCAGCAGTGATTCCAGCCGTTTGAACTGCCTGGGCTGAATGACATCGTCAATGTAACGCCAGGTAAGGTCTTCCACCTCCCGTCGTTGTTTCAATGTCATGCCCATGCGATGCTCCTGACGTGTAACGCGGTTATCGCCTCTCTCTTGGTTCATCGGAGTGAAACTGGACCAACTTTGGCGGTCCGGCAATTCGCAACGACAACGCGGGCACAGTGGCGGTTTTTTTGGAACCGACGCACCGTCCGAGAACCGCGGCAATCCGCCGTGAATCCTTATGTATCAAGCACTTAGACCGCGCTGGCGTGGGGCAGACGCCCGCATAATCGATACAAACAAAAAAAAATCGACCATCGCATGTAAATTTTCCGCGAGGACGTGGCATTCACATATGAGGGCGGCGCATGGTCATGGACCAATACACCATCGTTCGCACGTTGCTCCGGGATCGCACCCGGCTGCTGGCCTATATCTGGACCATCGTGCACGATGAACATCTGGCCGAGGACATCTATCAGGAGCTGTCCGAACTGGTCCTGCGAAAACAGGATCATTTTCAGGACGAGGCGCACCTGCTTCGCTGGGCGCGGCGTGCGGCTCGGTTTCGGGCGATCCGGGCGCTGCGGCAGCGGCACTCCGCCCCCATGCTCCTGAGCGATGAAACGCTCGACCTGCTCGAATCTCACTGGAACGATGCGGATGCCCAGCGTCAACAGATGCCCATCGATGCGCTTTGTCATTGCCTGAGCAAGCTAAGCCCCTACGCCCGTCGCATCATCACGTTTCGCTATGTGCACAACCTGACTGGCGATTCGCTGGCGCAAAAGCTGCGTCGCAGCCGGAACACCGTTTACGTGGCCATGTCGCGAATCCACCGCACACTGGCGCAGTGCATTCGCAGGTACGAACTCACGCAATCGCGCAGCTCCTGATGAACGAAGCGGCCGACAACCTGATCCGTCGCGAGGACGACGCCTTCATTGAACTGGCGTTGTGCTATCTCGACAACGAAGCGACGCGCGAGCAGATCGAGCAACTCGATCAGGTCCTGAAGGAATCACCCGTTCACCGACAGCAGTTTGTCACACTGGCGATCCAGGCCCAGTGCATGGCGGAAGCAGTGCGTCCTCCTGCCGAAGCACAGCGAAATTACGGCAAGCTCGAAAACGAAGATAGTTGCGCGGATGTGCTGATGGAAGTGCTCGAAATCGAGCGTGAGGCAGCCCGCCGCCGTGCTCAAGAGCGCAAGAGAGAGCAAAGTGCCTCCTGTCCGGTCGATTCGCTGGATGATCGTCTGCGGCTGTTTCTGGGCGAGTCGAACGAATCGGTCGTACCTGTGCGGCACGTCGTGATTCCGAGGGCAGCAGTGTATGCAGTGATAGGCGGGCTGGTGGCAACGGCGGCAGCGCTGGTGCTGGCCGTCTACACGATGCTGTTTCCGCCTGAACCGCCACGGAGCCCGACCATTGCCGAAAATTCAGGCGCGAGCGGCCCTGTGGCTGCCATCCCTCCCGCCGCGATGCCTATTTCCGCCACACGTCTGGTTGCTGCGGTAAACCCACAATGGGCTGCCGGCCAGAAACAGTGGCAGGCGGGCGAGCAGTTGCCCATGCACCAGCCGTTTGAACTGATGAACGGTCTGCTGTGGCTGCGTTTCGACAACGGGGCTGAGGTGATCGTTCGCGGGCCCGCCCGGTTCGAACTGCTCTCGCCCACAACACTGTCGCTGGCATCGGGCGAGGTGTTTACCCGGTGTGAAGGCCCAAGTGCCCACGGGTTCATCGTCCAGACTCCCTATGCCCGGATTGTGGATATCGGGACCGAGTTCGGCGTGCGTACCGATGACGCGGGCACCGAGGCGCATGTCTTTTCAGGCAGGATCGTAATGACCTCGCTGCCCGACGAATCGGGTGTGGCAAGCGTCACTGTCCCGCTGGATGCCGGATCGGCCGGCCGCGTGACGCTGGGTGATCCTCAGATTCGGACGATGGAAGCAGCCCGGCCAACGTTTATCGGCCGTAACGATTTTCACACCCACGTGCTGGCGGAATCTGGTTCCCGTTACCACCGTGCCATGGCGTTCAGTCACGAACTGCGGCGCGATCCGGCGTTGCTGGCGTACTACACCTTCGATGCCGACAGCATGGACCAGGATCGTGTGCGTAATGTCGCACTAACCACAGCCGGGCGGCTCGACGGTATCGTCACAGGTGCCCAGCCGACCGCGCGACCCGTGGTGATGCCCGGGCGCTTTGAGCAGTCACGGGCGCTGAACTTCACGCCGATCGGCAATTTGGCCGCATGGGTCGAAGTGCCTCACGACTCTGTCTTTGAATCGATCGAGGAACTGACGCTCATGGCGTGGGTCCGCCGTGCCCCGCACGATGGTGGCACCATCGTCTCCAAACGCGCCAGCGATACTCAGGTGAGCTTCCAGATGTCGATGTTCGGCCCGCAACGACCCTTGATCTATACCAACGCGCTTCAGTTCGGGTCAGGCAACGCGGCTTCAGTACGCGAACCATTTGTGCGCAGCGATCCCGTGCTCGAAAACAAGAATAACTGGTGCTTTGTCGTCACAACGTACCGCCAGGGCATCGTCAACTTTTATGTTGACGGTGAACTCATTACGACACGAAAGGCTCCGCTCCCTCTGGGATTCTGCGATTCGCCAATCCGCATCGGTGCTGCTCCAACCACGCTTCGAACCTCCGGACCGGATCCCTTCCAGGGAAGCATCGATGAACTTGCGATCTTCAATCGAGCTTTGTCACCGGAAGAGATTCAGACCATCTACCAGGCGACCAGACCATAGCGATCGGTCGCACCATCCATCCTGTATGAGCCATATGCCCGTCACAATCACTCATATAAAGGAGGTCATTCATGTCACGACTCCTCTGCGCAACGGGTCATCTGCTACTGGGTACCACACTTCTGGCATTGACCACAACCGTTCAGGCGGACCTGATTCAGCCGGTCGGGGTACAGGCCAGCTCCGAGTGGACGAACGCTAATCACGGCATTGCGCTGCACGCCATCAACGGCAACGGACTTGATCCGAACACCGGCCTGCACCATAACGGCTATCCAAGCGGTGGCGCCTCCAGCACACAATGGCATACTCAAAAACACCCCTTAGGGAACCCCACCGGCGAATGGATCATTTTTGACCTGGGCGACTACTACAACCTCAGCGCCATTGTTGTCTGGAACTTTACCGCCGCCAACGCGTCGACCGAACTGACAAAGCGAGGATTCAAGGATTTTGATCTGATCGCCTCGACCAATGATGTCTTCGGCGATGACGACGATATTGTCATCAGCGGACTCACGCTCCAGAAGGCCCCGACGCCAAACGGACCGCCATATA
>CALKHT010000068.1 GCA_937988825.1 uncultured Phycisphaeraceae bacterium | reverse complement strand
TGGATTGTAACGCGCGATGGGGAAGAGACGGAAAGAAATTTGAAGTGACCGAGGCAGTTGCTGAGGGTTCATGTGGAGAGGCGGCCAGGATTGATTGGGTGTCACTTCGAAGAGGCCATAAAGGCGGTGCAAAATCCGGTGCAGCAACGGGCGCAGTGGGATGTTCGAGCGTGCAGAGAGCAGAAGCCGACAAGCCGCAAGTTGTTGGTATTCCAAAGTTTGCTGACATGGGGGGGCATTGTTGCAGTGTCCTGCAACGTGGCGGAAAGGGACGAATGGGCGATAGAGGACTCGAACCTCTGACCTCTTCCATGTCAAGGAAGCGCGCTAGCCAGCTGCGCCAATCGCCCGTCGTATAAGGACTTGCGCCGTCTGCCGGGTAGTCCTCGTACGCGCCGAAACGCCACACGGGGCGGGATCGGCCCGGGAATTATACTGGCGAGTTGGGGGATTGCCAATTGAGGAGACGCGAAACTAGGTGCGATGGACGTCTACGTCTGTCCGCTGGCGGGACGGTTCATTCCTCGAGTGCCACTCAAAACTAGTCTTGAGATTCTGGGATCCATCGTCAGACGCATCTACTGTGATCTTCAGGGTGTATTCGCAGCAGACTGGGTCATAGGGGTTACATCCCCTCTGCCCCAAATGCGATGCCCGCCTAATGCCTTCAGCCAGTTTTCGGTGTTGCTATTTACCAGTCTGGTTGAGGTAGAGTGATGGAAAAGCGCCGGTCTCCCCATCGTGCTCCCGCTCAATATCGGCCTGTGCCCTGAAAAGTTCAACGAAAACCTTCAATAACAATCCTACTTTTGCTCACGGCTTTGTCGTCGTTATCGAAGACGCTGGCTGGGAGCGTATCTACTTTCTCGCCAACGACATGGATCATCCGATCGAGTAAGTGAATTCTCTAGCAGTGAATCCGCAACTGGAAGAAATGGGCGTAATGCTTAATTATATGATTCCGTCATTTGTTGCCATCATTGTGGTCGTGGGCTGGCTTCTGCTGCTGTCTCGCGCACTATTTGTGCGGCACGCCTAGACTTAAAGCGTCAATTCGCTGATGGAACGGCTATCATCTCCCCCCGCTTCCACTCGAACTTCCGATTTGTCACTCGGGCTGCGCCCGGGTCCTGAAGAGCGACACCGAAGTCGAGTACCCACGGAACCACCGCAGACCTGCAGCGCTTCGCCGGCTTTAGCAGTGACCTCTACATCTCCACGAAAACTCGCAGCCTCCAACACGACGGTCCCGCCAACGCCTTCTACCAAACCCTCAAACGCGGCGAACCCTATCGCGGCTACTACGCCACCCCCTTCCACGAAATCGTCGCCATTTACCAGCAATTGAGATCATCGACCGATTAAGGCACTGCGCGTGTGGCTTCGCGCTGCGTTCCTCCACCCCAAACCCTCTAAGCGCTCGCTCCACTGTTACACAGGCATTTTCCCGAGAGCCCGCATCATTCCCACGCCCCTACGCTTAAACGATGCATGACCGCATCGCGCCGTCCCGGCGAAGGGAGACTCCCATGCCCGCGCGTGCCATGTGGAAGGGGTTGATCGAATTCGACGGCGTCGCCACGCCTGTCAAGCTCTATGCGGCGATCGAGGATCGCGGGGTGCACTTCAATCTGCTGCACGATCAGGACATGGTTCGGCTGCGCCAGCGCATGGTCAACGCGATTACGGGCAATGAAGTCGAACCGACCGACATGCGTAAGGGTTACGAGGTGGAACCCGGCCGCTTTGTGCTTGTGCATCAGGAGGAACTGGATGCGCTGGAGCCGGCCGAGTCGCGCACGATCGATGTTGTGCAATGTGTCGATCCTGTCGAGGTGGGTCAGCAGTGGTACGACCGGCCCTACTACCTCGGCCCCGACGGCAACGCGGAACGATACTGGGCACTCGTCGATGCGCTGGAGAAACAGAAGAAGATCGCCATCGTGCGATGGGTGATGCGTAAGAAGCAGTACACAGGGGCGATTCGTGTGGAGCGTGATGCCCTGATGCTCATCACGCTGCGAAGCCCGGCTGAACTGATCGACCCGCGTGAGGTGCCCCGCCCCGCCGGCCGAAAGCTCGACAGCCGCGAGCTGCGCATGGCTGAACAGCTCATCAGCGCATTGGAAGGCGAATTCAATCCGGCCGACTTCCGCAACGTATACATCGACCGTGTGCGCGACCTGGTGGAGCGCAAGGCCAAAGGTCAGAAGGTCGACCTGCCCAAACCGCGCGAATTTAAGCCGCGGCGTGAATCGCTCGAATCGATGCTGCGCGCCAGCATCGACGCTGCTAAACGCGAGAAGAAGAAAGTCAGGGCACATGCCTAAACGCGAACACAAAAAGAAGAAAGTTGAGGAAACGCCGCCTGATGAAGAAGCATCCGGCGGCCGCACGATCTGGTCCGGCACAATCAGCTTCGGGCTGGTAAGCGTTCCCGTTGCGCTGCTGCCCGCCGTGCGCAGCGAACGCATCAGCCTGCGTATGCTCGATGCTGATGGCACACCACTGCGACGTCGCTATTACTGCCCTGAGGACAACCGCGAGATTCATCCCGAGCACATCATCCGCGGTTACCCCGTCGGCGATGACCGGTACATCACCGTCACCGGCGAGGAACTCGAAGCACTGGAACCACGCAAATCGCGTGACATTGACCTGCGACTCTTCGTCGATGAAGCGAGCATCGACCCGATCTATTTCGACCGCCCCTACTTTCTCGTGCCCGCCACCGAATCGACCAAGGCATACCGCCTGCTCGTGGAAACAATGCAGCGCACCAAAAAGGCGGGTATCGCGACGTTCGTCATGCGCGATCGCGAATATCTGGTGGCGATCTTCGCGGAGGATGGCCTGCTGCGCGCCCAGACGATGCGCTTCGAGGATGAGATCCGCAGCCGTGAGGACATCGGCCTGCCCGAGCGGCGCAAGGCCGATCGCAAACTTGTCGCCGAGTACGAACGCGCGATCAAAAAGCTCGCCGGCCCCTTCGAACCCGCCCAACTCGCCCGCGAATACGAACAAAAACTGCTCCAGCTCGTCGAGGACAAATTCCGGAAGAAACGCGACATCGTGGAGAGCGAAGTCGCCGCCGAGGAAGCCGGCGAAGTCTCAGTGCAGGATCTGATGACCGCTCTGGAGGAAAGCATCCGCGCCAGCCGCAAAAAACGGAAATCGGCGTGAGTTTGGTTAGTGGTGAGTAGTGAGTGGTACGGCAAACGACTCGCGACTTTGTGCAACCCTCTTCCGTCCACCCTTCCCTAACCTTCTCCACCCATTGCCAATTGCTTATTGCGTATTGCTTATTCATCTCTTCCACCCGCGACCTCGTCATCCCCCCCAACTCCTCCCCCTGAACCTTGAACTTTGAACCATGAACCTCCCTTCCGCCATTCCCTCAGCGCACAACCAGCGATCCCCCGCATGGCTTCACCCTCGCCGTTTGGTTTAATACACACGTGAGTCGATCTCAGAGCACCGGCTCGCGGTTTCCTCCTCCGCGGCCGGTGTTTTCATTTACCCCCGCTCCCGCTGCTGGTTGCTCCGCCCTGACGCCTCCAATTTTTCCCACCGCTGGAATCGGCAAACCTGCGACGCAACAATGTCGTAACGACTCTGGAGTTTCCACGGAGGTCACAAGCGCAATGTTGGATACAACTAGCAACGCACGAGGGGTGGCGCCGATGTCCAGGCGATTTGAATCGTGGCAGTTGGTGATCGGTCTGATCTGGGGAATGGGTCTGGCGGTGCTGTTCATGCTCATCATGAGCGGGCAGTTGGGTTCGCCGCTGCCCACGCCGTCCGGCCAGCGTCCGAACGCCGCCAACGGTGCGGTGGCCGTCCCCACCGTCACACCGCGGGGCGAGCTGCACGCCGATGAGCTGCACACCATCGAGCTGTTCCGTGCCGCCAGCCCCTCCACCGTCTACATCACCAGCAATCGCCGCGTGGTGTCCCCGCTCGCTCGGCAGGTCACCGAGGTGCCGCGCGGCACCGGCTCGGGCTTCATCTGGGACGAACAGGGCCACATCGTCACCAACTACCACGTCATTCAGAACGCCACCAGTGCCGACGTGGTGCTGCACGATCATACAACCCATCGCGCCGAACTCGTCGGCGTATCGCCCAACCACGACATCGCGGTGCTGCGCATCAACGTGGGCAAGGATGTGAAGCTGCAGCCCCTGCCGCTGGGCACCAGCCATGATCTGCAGGTCGGCCAGAAGGTGCTGGCGATCGGCAATCCGTTCGGACTGGATCAGACGCTGACCACCGGCGTGGTCTCGTCGCTCAACCGCCGCATCATGGGCGTGGGCGGCCGACCTATTGAGGATGTCATCCAGACCGACGCTGCCATCAACCCGGGCAACTCCGGCGGGCCGCTGCTCGATAGCGCCGGTCGACTCATCGGCATCAACACCGCTATCCTCAGCCCCTCGGGCGCATATGCGGGCCTGGGCTTCGCCGTGCCCGTCGACACCGTCGTCCGCGTCGTGCCGCAGCTCATCGCCCACGGCAAGTACACCCAGCCCACACTTGGCGTCGGCATCAACGATCGCATCAGCGATTCGGTCCTGTCGCGTATGGGTGTCCATGGTGTGCTCGTGCTCAGCGTCGAGGAAAACACGCCCGCTCATCGGGCCGGCCTTCAGGCCACCACCGTCGATGCCGACGGCTCACTCAACGTGGGCGACATCATCCAGAAGGTCGATGACCGCGAAGTCCGCAACGCCTTCGACCTCCTCAACGCCCTGGACCGCTACCGCCCCGGCGACAGCGTCACGCTCACCATCCTCCGCAACAACAAAACCCTGAAAATCCCTGTCAAACTCGAATAGAAAACCGAACAACTGTAAACCCAGCGCGAAGTCCACCCACACAGTGGGTGGGTGCTTCGCCCCGCGCGCAAAACCAACCAACTTTCAAATCACCGAATCATGCGTCGGTATATTGTGCGCCGGCGCCGTATTCAACTGCACCAGCACCTCGCGCTGCACGCGTTGCGCTTCCGCCGCATCCGCGACATTGTCGCTGTGACACACCGCCTTCTTCCCCTTATGCGCCAGCTTGTGGATCACTTCCGGTGGCAGCACGCCACGCTTCTCCAGAATCTCGCGCTGCTCAGGCGTGAGGGCCGCTGACCGCCTGGGCTTATCCCACTGATACGCCTCATCCTTACCGCTGGCGAATTCGGCGATCTCCTTGCTGATGCGCACCGAGCACCAGTCGTGGCCACACATCGCGCAGAAGTCGGTGTCGACATCCAGATCCTCATCGTGGAACGCCCGGGCAGTGTCCGGGTCGAAAGACAGTTCGAAGTGCTTCTCCCAGTTGAGAGCCGCCCGCGCCTTGGTCAGCTCATCATCGCGATCGCGCGAGCCTGGGATGCCCAGCGCCACATCAGCCGCGTGAGCCGCGATCTTGTACGCGATGCACCCCTGCTTCACATCTTCGCGCTTGGGCAGGCCCAGGTGTTCCTTTGGCGTGACATAGCAGAGCATCGCCGCCCCGTGATACGCCGCAGCCGTCGCACCGATCGCGCTGGTGATGTGGTCATAACCGGGGAAAATATCCGTCACCAGCGGCCCCAGCACATAGAACGGCGCGCCGTGGCACAGCCGGCGCTGCAGCTTCATGTTGAACTCGATCTGATCGAACGGCACGTGGCCTGGCCCTTCGATCATCACCTGCACCCCTTTGCGCCACGCTCGCTCGGTCAGCTCGCCCAGCGTCGCCAGCTCGCGCAACTGCGCCTGATCGGTCGCGTCCGCCAGCCCGCCCGGTCGAAGACCATCACCAATCGAAAAGCTCACGTCATACCGACGCATCACATCGCAGATCTCATCCCACAGCTCGTACATCGGGTTTTCCGCATTGTGTACGAGCATCCACTTGGCCAGCAGCGACCCACCGCGACTGACAATGCCGATGAGTCGGTTCCGGATGTATTTGAGATGCCCCCGCCGCACACCCGCGTGGATGGTGAAGTAGTCCACGCCCTGCTTCGCCTGATGTTCAAGCGTTTCAAGGATGATCTGGGCGTTGAGGTCCTCGATCTTCCGCCCGATGATCATCGAGTAGATGGGCACGGTACCGATCGGCGCGGTGGACGCGCGAATGATCGCATCGCGCGTGACATCCAGGTCGCCGCCGGTGGACAGGTCCATCACCGTGTCGGCCCCCCACTTCAGCGCCCAGTGCAGCTTCTCGACCTCTTCCTCCGTCGATGAGCTGACCGGCGAAGCACCCATGTTGGCGTTGATCTTCGTGTGCGATGCCCGGCCGATCGCCATCGCATCGAGCTGATAGCCCAGATGCACCTTGTTCGCCGGAATGATCATCCGCCCGGCCGCGACCTCATCGCGCACCTGCTCCGGCGTCAGATGCCCTTCACGTTCCGCCACGCGGCGCATCTGCGGCGTGATGATGCCCAGCCGGGCGAACTCCAACTGCGTGATCGGTTCAAAGCCCGCCGGATACACCACGTGCCGCACGTGCCCGAGCGCTTCATTAAAGGAAACGACTCGGAAACCGTCGCCCGCAACCGGCGGCTCGCCACCTATCGTCGTGCGCCAGCCGTCGGGCAGAAAGTCCCACGCGGTCTTGTCGCTGGGCTGGGGCATCCCCGGCGTGTCGGGCGAACTGAAGCTCCAGGGCGTGCCGATCCGCGGCGGAAGCGCGAAGCTCGGCGGACTGGTGCCCTGCCCCGTGCTCGACGGGCTGTTGCCCAACGGCGGATACTGCCAGACCGATGCGGCGGCTTCGTTGCGCAGACTCATCTCATTCGCTCCTTTGCTCCACTTCGCAAGGAGGCGACGGGCCGCAACCACAACTAATCAAGAGGGTTCTGGACCATTCGCCTTCCCTACGCCGGTACGAACCGGATCAGGTTCCAAGGGTGTAATCTCAGCCCCGCGCTCAACCCGCGACAGGGCACCCCTGGCGAACACCCCCAGCATAGCCGAAACCGGACGCAAAGACCACGAAAGCATGTGGGATAGCCACGAAGGACACAAACGTAGGCAGGGTTCGACGCCAGGGAGCCATGAGACCAAGGGCGCTATCGCCAGCACATACTGCGGAAGGAGAGACAAAAGTGTGAAAAGGAAAAATTCAGATTTTGAGCAGATTTGCGTAGTCGATCATGTTCACGCAACAAACAACTTTCATCCCCCTGGGCGTTTTGGATTCCTGGCCGCCTGGCGTTCCAGCCATCCTTCGTGTCTTGTGGTTCACCCTACTCCGGCTGCAGCAGTTGCTGGGCTTCGAGGCGGGTGCCATCGGGGGTGACGAGGGTGGCGTAGAAGGTGGTCGTGCGGCGGGTCGGGGCGAGGCTGTCGATCTTCAGCCGAAAGAGGTAAGCCCGCGTGATGCGATCGTAATACAGCCGCTGCTCGTCCAGCAGCATCATCGGCACATCCCAGGCGTACAGCCGCTGCGACACCATGCCATCGCGCCGATGATCGCCTGCGAACAGTTCAAAGTGCCAGTGGCCCACACCCTTGATCGGGTCGCCCATCTCATCCAACAGTTCGATGCGCGCCTCCAGCACAGCCGCATCCTCCTCGCGCACGAACCGGGGCGAGGGATAAACCCGCGCCCGGACCGGCTGGGCGACCCAATGGTGCGGCGTCGTGTCGGAACGGCTCACACCCGGCTTGCCCGCGCTCGACCGGCCGGCATCCGACGAGAGTGATATACACCCCGTTAGCGCGATCAGCGCTGCCAGCAACCCGGACATTCGTCGCGTCCAATGGATCGGTCGCATCGTCATGGTGCGAGGATAGACACGCTGTGAATCGGATTCAAGGTGCATCGTGACCAGCCCGCTCCCGGTCGATCGACGCCTCCGCCTGCACATACCCCAGCGCACTGAGCAAGAGCACCAGCAGCGCCCCAACCGACCGCCCCGCCTCCACAATCGCCGACTCATGCTCCGGCCACAACAACACCAACACCGCCACCACCTGGGCAACGAGACTCACAATAAACTTCCGACTGGTCCAATGCGGTTTCATGTGTTTGCTCCTTTGTTTGGGAACCACGAAGACACGAAGGGCGCGAAGCAAGGCACGAAGAGGGGGAATGCGATAGAGACGACGCCTGTTTACGAGTCATTGATTGTTGATTACTGATTACTGCTTATTGATTATTCTTTTTCCGTATTCCTTCGTGCCCTTCGTGTCTTCGTGGCCAATCACTCTCACGGCAACAGGCGCAGCAGCCACCGGTCGATCTGCTCCAGCAGGGCCAGGGCATTGAGCATCGTTTTTTCATCCAGATGGGCCTGGCGCATCGCTGCCTGGAACTGGGGGTCGTCACGCAGGCGGTCGACCGTCTGGTCGATCAGGCGGGTACGGTCGATTGCGGCGGCAAGGCTGGGGTGACGCCGGGCCCAGTCGTGCCATCGGCCTTCCAGACGCTGGGCCACCACATCACGCAATGGCGTTGTCTTCATCATTTCATCTCCTTCACAAGAGGTTGGTCCTGAACCAATCGCCATGCCCGGCCGCCCAACGCGCGGTCGAACAAGACATCCTGCTGATGCATCAGCCACAGGGCGCGTTCGATGGCTTCATCAGCTGCGTGCAGATTGTCGATGCGCCGCAGGCGCGTGTCGCGCAGATGCAGTTCCTGGCGCACGAGTTCCTCGCGGGCAACGGTGTAGATGTCGACCGCTTCACGCACCCAATCCGCGGTGAGCGTGGTCGTTTCGGCAAGGTCCTTCTCAAACCCGGCCGCCAGCGTTTCACGCAGATGTGCAAGCTGCTGCAGATCACGCTGCAGGTCTTCATCCTGCAATATCACCTCCTGCCGCACCACCCGCTGCACCGACTGCAACAACGGCCCCACCGCCGGCGGCGTGCCACAGCCACCGAGCAACAGTACCGCGATCAACGTGATGAATCGTTGCATGACTGGTCCTTTCTGTTGGTTGGCCACGAAGACACGAAGGGCACGAAGGAAGGCAGAAGAAAAATATCAATAAGCATTAATCAGTATTCAATAATCAATGGCTCGCAGGTGGTGTGTCGTTTCTATCACAGTCTTCCTCTTCGTGCCTTGCTTCGAACGCTTCGTGTCTTCGTGGCTACTGTCTTTCCACCACGCGTTGCAGGACGTCGATGAGTTGTTGTTGCGTGCGGTCGAAGCGTTCCAGGGCCTGGGTGTTGCGGCGGACGAGGCGGACGAGGATGCGCAGTGGTTCACGCTGGCGCATGAGCTGGGCGTGGGCTTCGTTGAGCTGTTGTTCGCGCTGGCGGGACATACGGCGTTCCCAGACCCAGAGCACGCCCATGAGACCCGCGACGCCGAACTGGGCTGCGTGCTGCATCACGTCTCTGAGCATGGGTAAGGCTCCCCGTTGACTGGCGAATGTTCAACGATTTAACGGCGCACCAGGCGATGTACACCCATGTGCCGTCGGACATCCGCGACGCCATCGCCGTCCAGGTCCAGCAGCACGGTCGCGCTGCTGAGCGCCGCCCGGAAGCGCCGGCGGTACTCCGTCGCCTTGTGTAGCGCAGGAACGCTGTCCCCCGCGAGGGCGACTGCACCTGAATAAATACGCTCCAGCGTTCCCAGCGTTTCAAGCTGACGCATGACCTCAACCGACAGCACCGCGCCGGCATCCAGACCACACGACGGATCATCACTGTCGATGCCGAGCATTCGCAGCAGCATCGCATGTACCACCGCGATCTGCGGCCCAAACGTACGTACGACCACATCATGATTTGCTCCATTCGTCGAAGGAATCGGCGGATCATCGCGATCCGTCCGCAACAGCGACACCGTCAGCGTGTTCGCATCCACACGAGCCACCACCTCGTGGGGCACATCATCAATCAGCACAACACCACCGGCCTGCACCTGAGCCGCTTCAAAGTCCGCGGCACTGCTGGTCAGCGTGGTGCCCGACAACACCCCATCGGTCACACTCAATCGCTGCTGCGCCGCGATGGCGACATCGGAAAAGACGGAAGGTTCGAGCGAGAGGATGTCACGATCGGTGGAGAACATGGGGAGGGATCCGCGGGTCAAAGAAGTTCAGGTTTCAAGGTTGAAATGCACACACATCGGACGTCACGGGCAGGTTTGTGGTCTTACACTTTGCACTTTGAACCTTGCAGTTTGAACTGTTAATCCCCCGCCGTGCCTTTCGGCCTGGGCGGGAGAGGGCGCGGGCGGGGAGGGGGACGTGAGGCCGCGATGCGCCACAAGGTCGCGGCCCGGGAGGAGGGATCAGGTGGCCAGGCCCTGGATCAGGCCATGCGCGTTTTCGTTGCGCAGCTCCAGTGTGTATTCGCCGATGATCTGGCCCGATTCGCTGTCACCCGTTGCCGCGAGCTTCTTGAAGTGGAAGCTGCGACCGGCCAGCGGCAGCACATCGATGCGCGAGCTGTCCAGCAGCAGCACCATGTCCGCCGGCACCCACCGGCTGAGTACCACACGACAGATGCCAAAGTCCGATTCGTACACACTCACCATGTCGCGGAAGCGCGTGTCGCGGCTGTCGTAGCTGCGGTTGGACATGATGAAGCTGTTGATGCGCCGCTTCTGCGTGCCGTTGACGACGATGGTGTCGACGGTGCCGGCTGACTGCTCCCAGATGGCGCGTAACGCGGTGTTGATCTGCTCCTCGCTGAGCTGGTTGTTGCTGGTACCGGTGCCGGCGGGGAAGCCGTTGGAACCGTTGGTGAAGCGGTTGGTGGTGATGAAGGGGATGATGCCCTTGAGCGTGCGTCGAACGGAAGCGGAACCCTGCGGGTTGGTGGCCGGCGCCACGCCGTTGATTACGCAGTTTTCCAGATCACGCAGCAGTTCGCGCAGCCGCTCCTGCTTCTGATAGTCCATTTCATCAGCGAGCGCAACCTTGCGGGCTGCCAGGTGCGATCCGGACACGCTGACGCTGGCGGTGAAGATCTGCGTGTAGTTGGCCTTGCGCACGCGGTTGGTGAAGCGAGCGGTCGGGGCATCGTCGCCTTCGAGGGCCGCGTTGCCGAGGATGTGGATGACATCGCCATCGGTGATGGATTCGGGCGTCGTGCCGCCGTAGCCGCGCACAACAGTGAGCGTGACACTGTTGATGCCGGTAACGAGCATGACTTCGCGCGAGCCCCTGATCTGAATCTGATCACCAATGCGGAAGCGATCGGGGTTGGCGACATCGAAGGTGGTTTCGGACAGGCCGTTCGAGATTGCGCCGTCATCGATCACATCGGTGTTGGGCAGCAGTTCATCCTCGAGCCATTCGTGCACGGTGGCGTGAGCAGCGCGCTGCGGATCGCCCAGATGATCGAGCAGCGGCGTTTCAAAGGGACTGACCAGGCCGATGATGTCGCTGACATCCTCAGCCAGTTCGGGAAGCGTGACACCCGCGGAGTAGGTTGCTTTGCCAGTGAAGGGCATGGGGAGGGTCCTTTCGTTGAAAGGGAGTGAGGAAGAAGGGGTTCAGGGTTCAAAGTTCAAGGTGCAAGGTTGGGGAGTTCAAAGTGCAAAGTTGAAAGGCACACATTGGAGGTTGTGGGCGAGGATTCGCGTTATTGCCGGTTGCGCTTCACTTTTGTTTTTCATCCTTGAACCTTGAACTTCACTTTGCACCTTGCATTCAGCTTTTAACCCTGAACCTTTCCACGCCGCAGACGCAGATACGCCAGCAGGTCGCGGCGATGGCCGGTGGCCAGGGCCTGTTGAGCGGCTTCGTGCGCATGAGCGGCAGTGTCGGGCAGGTGCGGCGACATGGCGTCGGCGGCGGCGGGCGGGCGGCGGCGAAAGAGCCAGGGCTTGTGGCGACGCAGATCTTCAATCGCCGCCTGCACATCGGGTTCGGACATCGAGGCGACAGCCGCTTCGGTGAGCAGGCGAGCGACTTCGATGTCGATCGCATCCGATTCGGCGAGCAGCGCATCGATCTTCTGCCGACGCTCCAGCGCGGTGATCGTCTGGCGTGCCTCTTCGAGAGCGGCCTTCGTGGTAGCCAGTTCGGATTGAAGTTGTTCGAGTTGGTCGGGGGTGAAGTCGGGCATGGGGGTGGTCCCTGGGTTATGGTGAGTGTGGTGAGTGGTCGGTATGGGTTGCTGAAGCGATCACGCCGAAGCGTTACGTTTCGAGTGCTGTTTCGGCGTAGCCGAGTTCGGCGAGGATCTGGCGCTGGGGGATGCCCAGTTCGCGTTTGACCTGCGCATCGTGGAGACGCTGGGAGGTGTTCTCCGGCAGCGGGTTGGGCCAGTCGAGATGAATGGCGCGCTCATCGGGGTGATTGGGCAGGATGTTGAGCAGGTCGGCCGCGTGGAGGATGAGCCTGCACAGCCGCTGCAGACCGTCGCCGTAGGTCACGCGTTTCTTTTCGGTTCGGGCGAGCAGGCCGAGCATGGTCATGCGCAGGGCGTTTTCGCTGGTGAGGTTGCCGACCTTGCCCTGCAGCATCCCAGCCGCGACGGGTGTGACGCTGCTGGTCTTGTCCATCGCCTGTCGGATTTCGGCGATGTGAGCGTTTTCGGAAGGCGCGTTGCCGTCCCCGCCGAACTCCTGGATGGACGCATTGACGTTGTCGGTGGACCACATCTGCCCGGGACCGATCGGTCGATCGGTGAAGCCTTCGATGCCCTTGCCCAGGTACATGCGGAAGGACTGGAAGGTGATGCGGTTGGCGCGATCGCTCAGGCGCGTGTTCAGTTCATCCTGCAACGCGATGAGCGGTTCGACCTCACTCAGCCCTTCATACATGAAGGGCTGGGGCAGGTTCTGGATATGCACGACGGGGATGACGCCCAGCGGGTTGATCGAGCGTCGCACCAAACGGCGCGGCTGCGCAACAGCGCCGGTTGCGGATGCGTTGGCGTGATAGCGGGCGATGGTGTCTGCGGTGTAGACCTCGGTGCAGTCACGCACCGCCCTGCTGACGATCGCACCGGGCCGACCCAGCGCCCGGTCACGCAGACGATCGAGCAGCGGCGGCTCATCGGCGATGGCGTTGAGTGGCTGACGATAGTGCAGCACCCAAGCATCGAGCCGACGGTAATCACCCGGGTGCAGCACGGGAATGATGCGCGGCGCTTCGAGCGTTTCGAGCACGAAGCGATCGGCGAAGCGCTGCGGGTCAGCCGGGGCGGAGACGAGGATGCGGCTGGCATCGAATCGCAGCAGCACATCGACATAGCCATAGACCGAGCCGAGCAGCGCCAGGTTCTGAAAGAAGACGACGCCACCGTTGAGTTCGAAGATGCGGCGGAGGAAGCGTTCGATGAGGCTGGCGCGGGCGGGATCGGGGGCGAGGCTCTGAATGACGGGCGGCCGGCCGAACATGAAGTCGACCAGGGCGTGGATGCGCCAGGCGATGTCGTTTTCGATGACGATCTCGCGTTCGCAACCGGGCGAGCCGTGCGGCGCATCCGCTTCGTGATGGCGAAGGCGCGGGGGCAGGCCCTGTTCCTGCGCCAGGCGGTATGGCCGGGCCAGCGCGTTGGTGGGCAGGCACTCGGTCATGGGGTTGCGGTAGTAGTCCCAGAGGCGCTGCAGCCGGGGCAGGTGCTGGGCGCGGTGCTCGCGGATGAGCAGGTCGAGGAAGGCTTCGCCGGGGTAGGCCGGGTCGTTGACACCGGGGGCGAGGGTTTCGGGCAATGCGGCAGGTTTGGGGCGAACGAGGCTCATCAGGCGTGCTCCTGTCTGTCCACCCCTGGTGGATGTCCCGGGTTTGTGCGCACAGGCGGCACGGGCGCTCGTTACAAGTGGTTGGCGGCGCGGGAGAAGGGACAATCCCGCTGCCACCGATTTTTGTTCGGAATGTGTTCGGATTGTGCGCACAAAAACGCGCGCATCAGGTTTGCTCAGAATTAATACTGACCATTAAAATAGCACGTCATGACGAGAGCTGAACAGGAATTAGACATTCTCCAGAAGATCAGCCAGATTCTTGGCGACGGGCTGGAGCTGAGCGAAGTCTTTCAGCGGGCGATGACGGTGCTGTGCGAGCGTCTGGGGTTCCAGCGGGCGTCGCTGGTGTTGTGGGATGCATCCTCGGAGCAGTACCGGATCGTGGCTGCGGTGGGGTTGAGCCGGGAGGAGATGGCTCGCGGGCGGTACGCGCCGGGCGAGGGTGTGACGGGGAAGGTGCTGGCGACGGGTCAGCCGCAGGTGGTGGCGGACGTTCGCAAGCATCCGGACTTTCTGAATCGCACGCGGGCCCGGCCGCTGGACGGGCCGGGGTCGGCGACGGGGGGCGAGCCGATCAGCTTCATCGGCGTGCCTGTGAAGGATGGGGATCAATATGTCGGGGCGATCACCGTCGACAAGCCCTACTCCGATGAGCAGACGCTGGCGGCGGATACACGGCTGCTGTCCATCATCGCCGGCTCGATCGCGCAGACGATCCGCATCCACCACCTGATTCAGGTGGAGAAGGATCAGTGGCTGGCGGAGAACCAGCAGCTCAAGGACAACCTGCGCAACAAGTACCGGTTCGACAACATCATCGGGTCCAGCCAGGCGATGCTGGATGTGCTGTCGACGATCGCGCAGGTGGCGTCCAGCCGGGCGACGGTGCTGCTGCTGGGGGAGACGGGCTGCGGCAAGGAGCTGGTGACCAAGGCGATCCACTACAACTCACCGCGGCGGGACAAGCCGCTGATTCGGGTGAACTGCGGGGCCCTTTCGCCGCAGCTCCTGGAATCGGAACTGTTCGGCCATGTGAAGGGCGCGTTCACGGGGGCGGTGAAGGACAAGATCGGCCGATTCGAGGCGGCGGATGGCGGGACGATCTTTCTGGATGAGATCGGCACGCTTGATCCGCAGTTGCAGGTGAAGCTGCTGCGCGTGCTGCAGGAGCGCGAGCTGGAACGGGTGGGCGATCATCGCACGGTGAAGGTGGATGTGCGGGTGATCGCGGCGACGAACGTGGACCTGGAGGAGGAGGTGCGTCGCAAGACGTTCCGGGAGGACCTTTACTATCGGCTGAACGTGGTGACGATCCACCTGCCGCCGCTGCGGAATCGGCGGGAGGACATTCCGGAGCTGATCGATCATTTTCTGGATCGGTACAACCGGGAGAACAACCGGAATCTGAGGAAGATCAGCCGGGACGTGCTGAACACGATGCTGCGTTATCCCTGGCCGGGCAACGTGCGGGAGCTGGAGAACGCGATCGAGCGGGCGGTGGTGCTGAGCAACGGAGAGGAGTTCACGGAGGATCTGCTGCCGTTGCAGGTGCGGCTGTTCGGGCAGCAGGTGCGCGGGCATCAGTCGGATGAATCAATCGAGGCGCTGGCAGCCCGGATCGCGCGCCACGCGGTGCGGCAGTATCCGGTGGAGGAGGGCAAGGTGTACGACATGGTGATCGGCGAGGTGGAACGGCAGCTCCTGCGTGAGGCGATGGAGCTGAACGGGAACGTGAAAACGCGCACGGCGGACTTCCTGGGGATCAACCGGAACACGCTGAACAAGAAGGTGAAGGATTACGGAATTGAGGCAGTGGACTGAGGGGGGAGGAAGCGTTCAGGGTGCAGGTTCAGGGCTGAGGGGGACGGGCAGGCTGGGGTGGGGATGGAATAAGCAATACGCCATAAGCAATTGGCAATGGGAAATGGTGCGGGGAGTGGCGGCAGGGGCGGTTGGCGGGGCTGCGCGAAGTTGCGAGCGGTCTGGGGCGGCGGCTGTTCACCACAAAACCACTCCTTTACATGACGCTTGTCTTGGGGCCCGGGGGTGCTAGGCTCTAGCGGATGGATGCGATGCGTGCGGCGCCGCCGGGTGCGGGGCCTTCCAACTGGCACTTGATTCGGCGGATGCTGGCGCTGACCTGGCGTTATCGGCTGGGGTGCGTGCGCGTCGTGGCACTGCAGGTGGCGATGCTGGCGTTCAGCCTCGGGGGGCTGGGGGTGACGGGGCTGACGATCGACGCGATCCGGCATCGCGCTCAGCCTGATGCGCCGGAGCCGATGTTCCGGTTCGGGCTGCGGCCGCCGGCGGAGTGGTCGAGCCTGAAGCTGGTGGGCGTGATGTCGCTGACGGTGCTGGCGCTGGCGGCGTTGTACGCGCTGATCCGCTATGCCGAGGCAGTCTACCGCGCGACGCTGGTGCAGCGCGTCGTGGTCGATCTGCGTTCGGCGGTGTATGACAAGCTGCAGCGGCTGAGCTTTCGCTTCTTCGACGGCAACGATTCAGGCTCGATCATCAATCGCGTGACCACGGATGTGCAGGCGGTGCGCATGTTCGTGGAGGGCGTGATTGTGGAGGTGCTGGGGCTGATCGTTTCGCTGACGTTCTATCTGGCGTACATGCTGAGCATTCACGTGCCGCTGACGCTGGCGTGTCTGGCGACGACGCCGGTGCTGTGGGTCATCACGGTGATGTTTTCGCGGAAGGTGCGGCCGGCGTATCGGCGCAACCGCGAGCTGCACGACCGCATGATCAACACGCTGTCGGAAAACCTGCAGGGTGTGCATGTGGTGAAGGGCTTCGCCCGGCAGCGCGAGCAGATCGCGCGGTTCCACGCCGCCAATGAAGCGGTGCAGAAACAGCAGCAGTCGATCTTCTGGCGCGTGGCGATGTACGCGCCGACGGTGGAGCTGCTGACGCACGTGAACCTGCTGGTGCTGCTGACGTTCGGCGGGTATCTGGTGATGCAGCGGCAGATCGAGCTGGGACAGGGGCTGGTGGTGTTCGCGGCGATTCTGCGGGCGTGGTCGACGAACGTGCAGAGCGTGGCGAACATCGCCAACAGTGTGCAGCGGAGCCTGACCGGGGCGCAGCGTGTGTTCGCGGTGCTGGATGAACCGGTGGAGGTGCGGAGTCCGGAGAATGCGAAGCGGCTGCCGCGGGCGAAGGGCGCGGTGCGGTTTGAGAATGTGACGTTCGGTTACAACCCCGATGCGCCGGTGCTGCACGACATCAATCTGGATGTGAAGCCGGGCCAGTGCATCGCGGTGCTGGGGGCGACCGGTTCGGGCAAGAGCACACTGCTGTCGCTGATTCCCCGGTTTTATGATCCGCAGCGCGGGCGGGTGCTGCTGGACGGCATCGATGTGCGCGAGCTGGATCTGGATGATCTTCGCCGCAACGTGGGGCTGGTGTTTCAGGAAAGCTTTCTTTTCAGCACAACGGTGGCGGCGAACATTGCGTTCGGCAATCCCGAGGCGACGCAGGAACAGATCGAGCGGGCGGCCCGCATCGCTTGTGCGCACGACTTCATCATGGAGCTGCCGCACGGTTACGACACAATCATCGGGGAGAACGGTGTGGATTTGTCCGGCGGACAGCGACAGCGGCTGGCGATCGCGCGGGCGATTCTGCTGGAGCCAGCGATTCTGCTGCTGGATGATCCGACAGCCGCGGTCGATGCGGATACGGAACATCAGATTCTCGAGGCGATGGACCGGGCGATGGAGGGGCGCACCACGTTCGTCATCGCGCATCGGCTGAGCACGCTGCGACGGGCGGACCTGGTGGTGGTGCTCAAGCGCGGGCGCATCGTGCAGATGGGCACGCACGCGGAACTGTTGCGCACCAGCGGGCATTATCGCGATGTGGCACTGCTGCAGATTGCGGATATGGAATCAACGCCGCTGCTGGATGAGCCGATCGTGGCGGAGGCGCTGGACCCATCGATGGATTCGACGATTCAGTCGCAGGCGGTGGATGTGGTGCTCGATCAGGATGCGGGAGATGCGACGGCGCCATGACCACGCAACTGCAACAGGCTGAGATGAAGCGATCGGCAGCGACGAAGGCGGTGCGCGCCCGGGCGGAGCTGACCACCGTGCGGCGTGATGGTCGCGAGCAGGCGCAGCGGCCGCTGGATATGAAGCTCATCGTGCGGCTGATGGGCTTCACGAAGCCGTATGCACGCAAGCGGAACTGGCTGCTTTTTTGCGTGCTGGTGCGGGCGGTGCAGTTCCCGGCGGTGATGTGGCTGTTCACGGAGCTGATCAACGGGCCGATCACCAACGGAAACGTAACGCAACTGGTGTGGGGCAGCATTGCGTTCTTCCTGCTGGCGGTGGCGACGGCGATCAACTTCCACTTTCGTCATCGACTGGCAAACGAACTGGGTGAGGCGGTAGTGCATGACCTGCGCAATCGCCTGTTCGAACACCTGCAGCGATTGTCGATGCGCTACTTCGATCGCACGAAGCGCGGCTGGATCATCGCGCGCGTGAACTCGGACGTCGAAGCGGTGCGCACCGGCGTGCAGGATGTGCTGTTCGTATCGCTGGTGCAGTTGGGGCAGATGATCATCGCCGGGGCGGTGATGCTGTGGTATGACTGGCTGCTCTTTAGCGTGATGCTGGCGATCGCGCCGGTGATTCACCTGATCGTGCGTTATTACCGCAGGCGACTGAGCCAGGCGTGGCGCGCGGTGCAGGAAAGCTTCAGCCGTGTGACCGCCACTTTGGCGGAATCGGTCAGCGGCATTCGCGTGACGCAGGGGTTCGTACGGCAGGATGTGAACGCGGAGCTGTTTTCCGATCTGGTGGCGGACCACGCGGGCTATCACATGCGAGCGCAGAAGCTGGCGGGCCAGTTCCTGCCGCTGCTGGAGTTCAACAGCCAGGTGTTCACCGCGACGCTGCTGTTCCTGGGCGGGTACCTGGCGCTCACACCCAACGCCCCCTTCCACGCGAACACGGACGTGGCGAACATCATCATGTTCCTGTTCATGTCCAACCTGTTCTTCTCGCCGATCAACGTGATCGGGCGGCAGTACAACACGGCACTGACAGCGATGGCGGGCGCGGAACGCGTGTTCGCGCTGCTGGACACACAGCCGGAGTTCGGCGACGAGCCGGATGCGATCGAGCTGCCGCCGCTGAAGGGGCGTGTCGAGTTTCGCAACCTCACGTTCGGCTACAACCCGGACACGCCGGTGCTGCACGACATCAATTTCGTGGCGGAGCCGGGCCAGCTCATCGCGCTGGTGGGCCACACGGGCAGCGGCAAAAGCTCGATCATCAACCTCATCGCGCGGTTCTATCTGCCCACGAGCGGTGAGCTGCTGATCGACGGTTACGACATTCGCAAAGTCAGGGGCGAATCGCTCAACCGGCAGATGGGCATCGTGCTGCAGCACAACTTCCTTTTCAGTGGCACGGTAATGGACAACATTCGCCTCGGTCGGCCGGAGGCGAGTGATGAGGAGGTGATCGCCGCGGCCCGAAAGCTGGACGTGCTGGACCTGATCGAGGCAATGCCCGAGGGATTCAACACGCAGGTGGGCGAACGTGGCGGGAACCTGTCGCTGGGGCAGCGGCAGATCATCTGTTTCACCCGCGCGATGCTGGCGGACCCGCGCATCATGATTCTGGATGAGGCGACCAGCAGCGTCGATTCATTAACCGAAGCGCGGATTCAACAGGCCCTGGAGGTGCTGCTGCGGGGCAGGACGAGCTTCGTGGTGGCGCACCGGCTGTCGACAATCCGCCATGCGGATCTGGTGCTGGTGCTGGACCACGGCCGCATCGTTGAACGCGGCCGGCACGACGACCTGCTCGCTCAGGGCGGTGTGTACGCCCACATGTACCGCCAGTTCGTGCGAACGTCGGAGATGTGAACGCCAGAAAACGCCAGGGAGCCAGGAGGCCAGGGATCATCAGGCGGAATATTATTTTAAACTACGTGCTTTTCTGACGGTCCTGGCTACCTGGCGTTTTGGCTTGCTGCCGATCAAATATGGGTAAGCGTCATGCAGGAGTGGACGGAGATTTGTTTTTGGGATGAGGTGCCCGATGCGGGCTGTGGCGGCAAGTATGTCGTCATCGGAAAGCACATCCTCGCGGTGTGGCGGATGGCGGATGAGTCGGTACGGGTGATGGATGACCGCTGTCCGCATGCCGGGGGAAGTCTTTCCGCCGGGCACTATGACGATGAGCTGGACTGCGTGATGTGTCCCTGGCACGCCTGGCCGTTCGATCCGAATACCGGCGCATGCCCCGACAACCCGATCTACGTCGTGCGCACCTACGAGGCGAAGGTGGAGGGCGGCCGGGTGTGGGCGAAGCTCAACGTTGACGCGTAGCGATCCGCTCAGGGTGCTGCCTGAATCACCTGCGCCACCTCACGGAACACCTGCTGCTGCATTTGCACGATCCACTGTTCCAGTTCGCGTTCGTGCGCATCAAGCAACTGACGGATCGACTGTCGCACTGTTTCGTCAGGCTCAAGCTGATCGACGACGGAGCGTGTCCGCACCGGCGTGTTGACGAACCCGCCGCCAATGTAGACGCCGCTTCGCAGCAGGCGCTCAAAGCGATACGCCAGGATGTGATTCGCCAGTTCCTCGGCTGTGAGTTTCCCATCCTGATCGGCATCGGCTGCGACGATGCGTGCAAGGCGTTCAGGCAGCGCTGTAACGGGCACGAACGCTGTGCTGCTGTCGCTGTTCTCATGCGTGCCATACAGGTGCAGCAGACGCTGGACCATTCGATCGATGGGGTCGCTGCTGTCCGATGGCTTGCGGGGTGTGCGGTAGCCGAACCCGCCGGCCACCTGATGCATGGCATTGCGCAACTGCGTGCGTTCCTCGCCGGCAATGTAGCCATCGTTGTCGCGATCGAAGGCGATGACCGACTGGCGTGCGGCTGATTCGCGTTCCCCGGGCGTATAGTCCGGCGACACCAGGCTGTCATTGAACGCCAGCACCGCACGCTGATAATCGCGGAACGTCGCCTCACCCATCAGCGTCGCCAGTTCCTTCATCAGCGCGATGTCCGCAGCGAACATCCTGCGGCCGAAGTCCGCCTTGTATCGCCCGATCAACTGGCGAATCGCCACATCCTGCGCCACGGGCAGCCGCCACTGCGTCATGACACGATCGACGAGCACCTCGCTGCGCCCGCCATCGTGCAGGCGAACCAGCCGCGCCAGTGATGCCGCCCGTCGCTGTTCGGCGGCGTCCACAACACCATCGCCGTTGAAATCGCTCAGCGGATGCAGCGATGCGGTGTCGTTATCGCGGGAGGTCGGCTGTCGACTCAACCCCAGTGGTCGCAGCGAAAGTCGATCGGTGTCGACCATGATGCGAACGATCGGTTCCAGCTCCGACAGCGACAGGCGATCGTCGCCATCCACATCAAGCGAATCAAGCCAGACATCCAGTTCGCCATCGCGCAGCCCCAGTCCCTTTTCAAGGCGATCGCGTGCCTGATCCAGCGTCGGGCCAACCGCATTTTCCGATGTTTCGGTTATTGATACCGGCAACGAGGCACTGGACGAAACCGATTCACCTGCTGTCGTCACATAACGCTTCTTCCATGGATCCGCAAAGTGCGGGTTGGTCAGGAATGTCTCATCCGTCAGCGTCTTCAGGAACGCAATGATGGCGCGTTTATCCTCCTGGGGGTAGATGAACTTGCTGGCTGGCTCGATGCCCGGCGTGGTGGCGTAATGCTCCAGTACCTGCTCCAGCGTTTCGAATCGTCCATCGTGCATGTAGGGGCCGGTGACCTCGACGTTGCGCAACGACGAGGCACGGAACGTCCCCAGCGAATTGACATCGAAAGTGATATCGCCGCGCCCGCCATCCTTCACGGGCGCGTTGCCATCAATGCGGTTGCTCAGCGTGCGGAACATGCCGAACAGGCTGACGATCTGCGTTTCACCGGTGTGATGGCAGAAGTGGCATCGCTCCATGAAAAGGTTCTTGCCACGGTTTTCCAGTTCGGTAAAGCCGGGGAAATCCTCGGACATGGAGGCCACCTGCGCCGCAGCGCGATCATAGCGTGAATCCGCGGACACCAGCGAGCGCACGAACTGCGCGATCGCATCGACGATGCGCTTTTCGGTAATCTCCTCAGAGCCGAACGCTGCGCGGAACATCGGCGCATAACGCGCATCCTGCTGCACCACCTGAGCAATCGTTTCTGGTGACTGGCCCATCTCGATCTGGCTGTAGAGCGCGTTGCGAACCGCATCCTCGATGCGTGCAGCCCGTTCATCCCACAGGAACCCGCCAATCTGGAACCGCAGGTTGACCAGGCTCATCGCGTTGCGTTCGACAGCCGTGCCGGTGTGACCGATGCTGACACGTCGCGGCTCGGCGAACGCCTTCTCCTGCTGATGGCACGTCGCACAGGATGTGTTACCCGAAGTGGAAAGTCGCGTGTCGTAGAAAAGCCATCGACCCAGTTCAGCCCCCGCTTCGGTGACGGGATTATCCGCAGGCGTGTTGTCGAACGCGCGCAGCACGCGCTCGTCAAAATGTCGGGGCAGTTGCAGGTCGAACGTTCCATCCTGTTCCTGACCCACAACGCCACCCACAAAGCCGCTCATCGCCAGCAGCGCCGCGGCAACGATCCATCCCTTACGTTCGCGCATACCTTTCTTCCCATCGAGTGCGATCGTCAATCGCCCATCATGCTCAGTGATATTCGATGCCCGGCCAGTCGCCGTAGTTGAGATAGCCCGACGGTGTGGCACCGGTGGGCCCGCGAAACGGGTCGTAGCACTTGTAAAACTGCGCTACCGCGTTCACACCCCACGTGACGCCATCCTCGAAATCGTGTCCCTCATTCGCCAGTGGCAGCGTCGCGCGCATCTCACCGACATGCCCATCCATGTAGGCTGCACTGGAGCTGCCGCGATGACGAAACGCGAGTGAACCCAGCGTCGCCTCACGCGGCTCAACAATCGCGATCTGAATTGGGTCCACCCCCTGATCGTTCTGCCAGTCCGCCCAGGTGAGCACCTTCGCGGGTATGAATTCGGGCATGTCGCGCTTCGACCAGAAGGCAGCGGTCCTGCCTCCCGCGATCGGCCGGTTGCTGTCCGACATGGCGTTGGTGTTGCATCCGATGCTCACCTTCGCCTCGCCCCACGTGCCCGACAGCCGCCCCAGCCGACCAAGCATCTCGGTTGATTCATCGCCCGGGCACCGCCCCACCGCATCGTTCATCTGACTCAGCGAAAAGTAGCGGATCAGACCTGCTTCCGGGTCCAGATGCCGACGGGCATCGACCATCAGCCCGTTGTGATCGTTGGCATAAAGATCGGTGGCGATCTGATACTGCCGCAGCATCGCTGCACACTCGCTCGACCGCGCCAGCTCCCGCGCAGCCGACAGAGCTGGCAGCAGCAAGGCGATCAGCAGCGAAATGATCGCGATCACCACCAGCAATTCGATCAACGTGAATGCATGGATTTTTGCCCGCATGAAACAACATCTCCCTGGCAAACGCTTCCCCCCTGCTGGCGGGCTTGTACCACAGCCACCGACAAAACCACCGTTTATGGGAAAAAGTTGCTCACCGGAGACTTTGCACTTCGGAGAATGCCCGGCGGGACGCTCGCCCCAGACCGAACCTTTGCAATCCGTCGGCCGCAAGACCGTATAATTCAGTCATGCAACAGGACGTTTCCTCGGCTGCGCCTCCCGCGCGGGTCACGATGCGCACGATTCGCAAATGGGTGAAGGCACGCGAAAAGTTCGCCATGCTCACCTGCTACGACGCCACGACCGCGGTATGGCTGACGCGCGGCGGCGTGCAGACGCTGCTGGTGGGCGACACGGCTGCGCAGATGGTGCTGGGCCACGACTCCACGCTGCCCGTTTCGATGTCCTTCATGCTCGAAATCACCGCGGCTGTGCGTCGTGGTGCACCGCACGCGTTTGTCATGGCAGACATGCCCTTCGGCAGCTATCAGGCGAGCGATGAACAGGCGATCACCAACGCGATCCGCTTCATGAAGCGGGCCGGGGCGGACGCCGTGAAGTTCGAGATGGACGCCAGCCACGCGTCGCTGGTGGCCCGGCTGACCTCGGCGGGGGTGCCGGTGGTGGCGCACATCGGGTCGAGGCCGCAACAGGTGCGGGCGGAAGGCGGCTACCGCGCAGCCGGCCGAACCCCGGCAGAGGCGGCCAAACTGTGTGACACAGCCGAGACACTCATCGCCCACGGGGCAGCCATGCTGCTGATCGAGGCGGTGCCGGCCGAGGTGTCGCGTACGATCGTGGAACTGGCTGAGCGTGCTCCCGGCCGGGACGAGCCGGTGCCGGTGATCGGCTGCGGGGCCGGGCCGGACTGCCACGGCCACGTGGTGGTGCTGCACGACCTATTGGGGCTGAGCGACTGGCAGCCGCCCTTCGCCCCGCCGATGGCGGACCTGGGTCGGCAGATCGCCGATGCCGCCAGCCGATGGAATGAGACGGTGCAATCGGGCCGATATCTTCAACACGACCATCCTTACCACATGAAATGAGGCGATTTCCCGATCGAAGGGATTGCCCCGGATGGCGTAGCATGGTGTACTCAGGTGATTCACGAGTCTAGGTGAGACGCGCCACCGTCCGGGCCAGGGCGCAAGGCGAGCAGGAGCGACGGATCGCCTTGGCGGCCCGATAAGGCCGGCCGCTCAACTCACGGGAGGTCGATATGGCTGCGATTCGCTGGTACGGACCAACGCTGGTGCTCGTATGTACGGTGCTTGTGGTGATGATCACCGGGCCGGGACTGGCGCGGCGGATGGCGTTCGAGTATGAAGCCACACACATCCAGCAGATCAGCGACCGCGCAATCAACGACATCTCGCTGATCGAGCTGAACAAGGCCTTCCGCAACGTGGCGCGGATCGTCGAACCCAGTGTCGTTCATATCGACGTGTCGCAGCGCGAATCAGCGGTGGAGAACCCCTTCGAGCGTCGCGGCGGCGAAGGCGCCCAGGACTTTCGCGACTTCAACGTCCCGCAGGTCTATGCCAACGGCTCCGGCTGGGTCTACGACGAAAAAGGCCACATCATCACCAACTACCACGTGGTGGAGAAGGCTGATGTCATCCAGATTCGCTTCGTCGATAGCTCGGAATACCGCGCGACCCTGGTGGGCTACGACCTCAAGACCGACGTGGCGGTGCTGAAGGTCGACGCCGATAACCTGCACGTGGCCCGGCGGGCGCGCGAACCGGTAGCACAGGGCGACATCGTTTTCGCGTTCGGCTCACCCTTCAAGTTCGCCTTCTCGATGAGCCAGGGCATCGTCTCCGCGGTGAATCGCCGCAACGTGGGCATCCTCAATCGGCTGGGCGGTTACGAAAACTTCATCCAGACCGATGCGGCAATCAATCCGGGCAACTCCGGCGGACCGCTCACCAATATCCACGGCGAAGTGGTGGGTATGAACACCGCCATCCCCGTGCCGCGCGGCCGGGCACTGCTCGGCGACGCCTCCTTCAGCGGACTCGGCTTCGCCATCCCCGTGGATATGGTCGTGCACGTGGCGGATCAGCTCATCGCCACGGGCAAGGTCAGCCGGGGGTATCTGGGCATCTATATCAAGGATCTGGAACCGGCGATGGCGGAGACGTTCGGCTATCAGGGCAAGGGCGTGCTGGTTGAGCAGCCCGTCGAGGATGGCGCCGCCGCCCGCGCGGGCATCCAGCGTGGCGACATCATCCGCGCCATCAATGGCAAGCCCGTCACCACCGCTGACGAACTGCGCGACGTTGTTTCGCTCTACGCCCCGGGCACCGAGCTGAACGTCGATCTGTTCCGCGATGGCCGCACCATGACGCTGAGCTTCAACATCGACGAGCTGCCCAACGACAGCGGGCTGCGCCGGCGCATTCGCCTGCCACTGGATGGCGTGCCCACGCAGACCGCCCCGCCGACGCTGCGGATGTTCGGCATCGAATCGGTCAGTGAACTGACGCCCGAACTGGCAGAACGCGCCAAGCTGCCGACGAAGGAAGGCGTCATCGTCCGTGCGATTCGCCGGCAGTCGGTCGCGGAAACGGTCGGCCTCTACCCCGAGCAGGTCATCACCCACGTAATGAGCAAACCGGTGAGCGACCCCGAATCGCTCGTGCGCGAGCTGGAATCGTACGACCTGCGCAAGGGCGTCCGCATCAGCGTTCTGGTCGATGGCCTGCCCCAGTACATGCTGCTGACCCTGCCGGAAGACTGAGCTTCGTGATTGACAGAGTTCGCGCGCTGCATCGAAGTGATGGGACAGGCGCCCTGCCTGTCATTTCGCCGAAGGTGAAAGAGGCGCGTCGCATTCGCGCCAGCGCGCCGATCATCTGCGCATCAGCACGCTGGACGTGCTCTCACAGCGCGCGTGAATGCGAGCTTAATCGTTCCAGGCCGTTCTCGGTGATGTAATACATATCCTCGACGCGCATGCCGGCTCGCAGGTCGTCACCGTAAAGACCCGGTTCGACCGAGACAACATCGCCCACCTGAAACGTGTCATCCCACGCATCGTTGAGGCGTGGCGCTTCGTGCGGAGCCATGCCCACCCCGTGGCCCAGATGATGCTTGAACTGCCAGCCGTTGTAACCGTCGAGCATCTGTCGTGCCTGGCGGTGCAGTTCCGCGCAGCTCACCCCCGCGCGGGCTGTCTGCTCAAAGGATTCGAGCACTTCGAGGATGCGGGTATGAGCCTTGCGCTGCGCATCGGTCGGTTCGCCGCCCACGACAACGCTGCGGCAAAGGTCGCTGCGGTAGCCGCGCATGCTGGCAGCCAGGTCGATGACCGCGATTTCGCCGCGTTCGGCCGGCCGTCGCGAGGGCGCACCGCTACCGGAACCGATCTGAAAATCGTTGCCCAGTTCGCCAATGAATTCGCCGGCATGTTCCGCCACAGCCGCGAGAATGTTCGCATACAGCGTCACCGTATCGACGCCCGGCCTGAGCATCTGCCGCAGTCGTTCATAGCCCGCTTCGGTGGCGGCGATCACCCGCTTCATGAGTGCGATCTCATCAGGCTCCTTGCGCCGCCGCACCGCCAGCATCGCGGGGAAAAAGTCGGCTGTGCATCGCACATTCGCCAGTCCGGCCGGCACGCCCTGATCGCAACCCAGTCGCATGGCTGGCTTCAGCCGCGTGCCCAGCGCCATCACCGCCGCCGCGAGCTGATCATCCACCAGCGATGCCTGGTGACCGCCGGCGAACTTCACCACATCATCCGCCACGCACGTGCACTCGGTGGACTGCTCGATCAGCAGCGTCACCGGCCCATCGCGCTCGATCAGCACCGCTCGCCGAAACGCCGGCGCTGTCCAGTATCCCGTCAGGTAATACACGTGCCGGTCATCCGCCAGCAGCGCCGCATCCAGATTGTGCAGCCGCAACTGCTCACGCACACGCGACTGCCGTGTTCGGCAACCTGCTTCGGTCAATCCGCCTTCTTTCATGCGTGAGTTACTCCACCCAGGGCGTCGCAACCCAGTGTCCGCCGTGCATCAGCGATCAGCGCCGCGGCTGCATCCTCGCTCGTCGCCTCCGCGATGAAGCGTACGATCGGCTCCGTATTGCTCGGCCGCACATGCACCCAGCGATCCGGCCAGTTGACGCGCACACCATCCTGCGTGTCGATCTGCTGCTGAGCGTACGCCTGCTGCAGCAACGGGCTGATCTTCTCGATCAACGCGCGATTCGCCTCAGCCTTGTCCTTCACGATCGCGTAGCTGGGCACCTCGCGCACAATATCGCTCAATGGCAGTCTGCGCCTGGCGAGCATCTCCAGCACCAGCGCCATGCCCACGAGGCTGTCACGCACCAGCGTCACGGGCGGATAGATCACCCCGCCGTTGCCCTCACCACCCGCCAGTGCGGCCTCCTTCTGCATCACCGATGCAACGTTTGCTTCCCCCACCGGCGTGCGCAACACCTGCGCGCCATATCGGCTGGCAATGTCGTCGATCATGCGGCTGGTCGACAGGTTCGCCACCAGCTTCGCCCCGCGTGCCGCCGGGCCGGATCGCTGCAAAAGATGCAGACACGCCAGCGCCAGCGTGTATTCCTCGCCGATGTACGTGCCGCGCTCATCCACGATGGCCAGGCGATCCGCATCGGGATCCTGCGCAAAGCCCAGATGCGCCTTGTGCTGACGCATCGCATCGCACAGCGCGGTCAGGTTCTCCTTCGTCGGCTCAGGCGTGTGCGGGAACCGGCCCGTCGGCTCCGCCCACAGGTGAACCAGTTCGACGCCCAGCTCGCGCATGAGCAGCGCCGTTTCCGCACCGGCTGCACCATGCACGCCATCCACCACCACCTTCAGCTTCGCTGCGCGAATCGCCTCGACGTCCACATGCTTCAGCACCGCCTGCGCGTGAACCTGCGGGCCATCGGTCGCCTCACCCGGCGCGACCAGATCCTCGACCGTCACATACGACGCGATGTCCGCACGGAAGCGCTCGATGATCTCGTTCGCCTGCTTCACGGGCGGCGCCTGGATGCGGCCGGAGACGCGCAACAGCGGTTTCATGCCGTTCCAGATGATCGGGTTGTGGCTGGCGGTGATGACCATGCCGGCATCGGCGTTGAGATGCTCGACCATGATCGCCACGCCGGGCGTGGAGAGCACGCCCAGCCGGGTGACACGGCAACCCGCCGCCGCCAGCGCCGAAGCAGCCGCCATTTCCAGCATCGCGCCGGACGGCCGACTGTCCCGTCCCAGCACCACGTGAACCGGCCCGGGTGTCGTCGAGCAAGCGCCACCCCTGGCCTTTTCATGTTTGAGCCAGTCCCCGAACGCCGCGGCGAATCGCACCGCCACCGCCGGCGTCAACGACCGTCCCACGATCCCCCGCAAACCACTGACGCTCAGCATCAAAGGCGCATCGGACATTGTTCATGCCTCCCTCAGACGTGTCGTCATTTGCTTTTTCGTGCAGTCACGCCCTGCCCGTACCATTCACGCAGGTCGTCCACGCTGACATCGCCCAGCGAATCGACCACGCGATCCGCCAGCGTCAGCCGCTCAGCCGGCAGCGTCGTCGTCACCGCCAGTGTCATCAGCCCCGCCCCCACTGCTGATCGTAACCCCTCGGTCGTATCCTCGATCGCCAGACAGTGTTCGGGCGTCAGATCGGCTCGACCGGTCCGCTGCGCCAGCCGTTCCACCGCCTGTCGATAGACCGTGGGGTCGGGCTTGGACTGCGGCACATCATCGGCGCTCTGGATCGTCACAAAGCGATCGGTGATGCCCAGCCCGCGACAGATCAGTTCGATGTCGTGCCGGGCTGCCCCACTGGCGATCGCCAGCGGCATCACACCCGACAACGCCTCGATCAACTCCACCGCGCCGGGCATCGGTTTCACCCGGCTGGCAGCCTCCTCAAAAGCAACCTTCTTCTTCTCGATCAGGTCGCGAATCTGCGCACCATCCGCTGGCGGCATCACGCCCGTGTGCTCGTACAGCACCGTGCGAAAACAATCGCGATCATCAAAGCCGATGTACCGCGCCAGGTAATCGTCGTAACTCATCGCGATGCCCATCGGCCGCAGCACCGCTGCGAACGCCTCAAAGTGCACCGGCTCCGAGTCGACGATCACCCCATCAAAATCGAAAACAACCGCTTTCAGCATGACGCCGAGTGTAAGGCCCCGGTCGCCCGGCGTCCAAGCCCGCGCCTATCTGCCCCGACACGAGCGGGCCGGGGTGAGGACAATCGGCCACGATGGAAAACTCCAGGCCCATTGCCCCCACCCCAGAACCTCCGCAGTTCCCCCGTCAGCTACCCTGGGTATAGTTGACCGCCATCAGTGTTCCCGCAACGCCCAGGCATCCCCCAAGCGCCACGCCAAGCCCACCGATACCCACGGTACACCCACCCGCGACCATGCCTGCGATCATCGTGGAGAAGAACCAGCCCCCCGCCACTGCTTCCAGATCCGCATCCGACAGTTCACCATCCGTGACACGTTTCTGCAGATCCACCAGGTACTGGCCGAAGTCACGCAACTGCTGCGGAGACACGATCACGCCCGCATCGGCGGCCACCTGCACCGCTTCCTCCGGTGACTGACAACGCTGCAGCGCTTCCCGCAGTGCCACATCCTGTTCAGCCTTCTGGAACAGATCGACCACGCTCTGATGTTCAAACATCCATAACTCCTCTCAAAAGCTGTAAGAATGACCAGGAACTTCACGCTGCGCGTCAATAATCCTTAAAAGTGTTCTGCAGCACGGCCGACAGACCGAGACTGCCATTGCGTTACGCTTTCTGAGCCAGGCCGATCACGGTCCGGTGTTCGGACATGCACAACTCCTGCGGGTATACAAGTGTGAAATCACTTGTTGGCCATGTTCGCCATGCCGATGCCCATGGTCGTGAGGCTTCCGGCCACAGCCACGCCCAGCGCGCCCATGATTCCGGCTGTCAGCACCGCGGTCGTGATCCCCGTAAGGATCGCCCCGCCCGCCACCGTTTCCAGTTCAGCCTCGGACAGCTCGTCAGTACCCGCCCGTTCCTGCATGCTTCGCAGGCGATCGCCAAGCGCCCGCAGCTCGTCCGCGGACACCGTGACGCCCGCCTGACCCGCGACCCGCACCACCTCGTCCGGCGACTGGCATCGCTGCAGTGCCGCACGCAGACTGCCATCCCGCTCCGCCTTCTGTGCCAGCTCGATCACACTCTGGTATTCCGACATGGGCAAACTCCGGGGTTGCCTGCCGTCGCGTCATGCACACCCAGTGTGTACTCCCACGGACGCGCCCGGCCGCTTGCCATCGATCGTTCCCACCCCCGACTTAACCGCCACTCTCCACGCTGGGCAATCAACCACCACCCCCGCCCGCACCAAACGGCACATCCACCCCTAACCGAACCGCCTGCCTTACCCCTGCGGTACCAGCAGGACAAACCGCACAGACAGCCTGTCATCCACGAACCTCGTGCCTCTTTCCTGACCCGTGCCGGGCAACGTGCTACACTAGAGGACTATGTCCAGGCAGACAGCATCGATCGACGCTGAGATAGATTCGCTGGGCACATCCCGGCGGCTGTTCGAGCGGGCCAGGCAGCTCATGCCCGGCGGGGTCAACTCGCCGGTCCGTGCCTTTGCTGCGGTCGGCGGGGAGCCGGTCTTCATCCGCAAGGGCAAGGGGGCACGCGTTACTGACGTCGACGGCAACACTTACATCGACTACGTGCTGAGCTACGGGCCGCTGATCCTGGGGCACGCGGCGGACTCGGTCGTCGTCGCCGTCAACAAGGCCGCCTCCACCGGCACCAGCTTCGGCATGCCCACCGAGGGCGAAAACACCCTCGCTCAGATGATCATCGAGGCGGTGCCCTCCATCGAGCTGGTGCGGCTGGTCAACAGTGGCACCGAGGCGGTCATGAGTGCCATCCGCCTGGCGCGGGCGGCGACCAACCGGTCCAGGATCATCAAATTTATTGGCTGTTACCACGGCCACAGCGATGCCCTGCTCGTCCAGGCGGGCAGTGGCGCGACGACACTGGGCGTGCCCTCCAGCCCCGGCGTGCCCGAGGCGATCACCAGCCACACGCTGCTGGTGCCCTATAACGATGCCGAGGCGGTCGCGGCCGCGTTCGCCGAGCATGGCGAGCAGATCGCCGCCGTGGTGGTCGAGCCGATCGCGGGCAACATGGGCTGTGTGCCCCCGCGCGAAGGATTCCTGCAGCGCCTGCGCGATCTGTGTGACCAGTACCGGTCGCTGCTCATCTTCGACGAGGTGATGACCGGCTTCCGCGTCGCCTACGGCGGCGCGCAGGCGCTATACGGCATCACGCCCGACCTGACCTGCCTGGGCAAGATCGTCGGCGGCGGACTGCCCTGCGCTGCATACGGCGGCCGCGAATCGATCATGCGACTCATCGCGCCGGATGGCCCGGTCTATCAGGCCGGCACGCTCAGCGGCAACCCGCTGGCAGTCGCGGCGGGCATCGCCATGCTCGAAAACCTGCGCGATGGCAAGGCCTACACACAACTGGAAGAAACCAGTGCACGCCTCGCGGAAGGTTTGCAGCGCGCGGCTGAACGTTTCGGCATCGAAGCAACGATCAATCGCGTCGGTTCGATGTTGACTGTTTTCTTCGGCCCCGGCCCGATCGAAAACTACGCCGCCGCCACCGCGTGCGACACCGCCGCCTTCGCCACCTTCTTCCACACCATGCTGGCCGAAGGCGTCATTCTGCCGCCCAGCCAGTTCGAAGCCTGGTTCCTCAGTACCACGCACGACGATGAGTGTATTCAGCAGACCATCGCCGCCGCCGAATCCGCCTTCAAAGCCGTCAGCGAAACCCGAATGAGTAAATAAAGATGATGTGGTGATCTGGCGATCTGGTGATTCGGCGATGTGAAAATCCAACCCAACCACCGAAACCCCGCTGAATTACCCATTGCCAATTGCTTATTGCGTATTGCTTATTGTTTTGTGGACCATTGCCCACTGATTGTTGATTACTGATTATTCTTTCCCTTCTCCCATGACACTCACACAATCCTCCCAACCTGCCACCACGACCGACACGTTTCGCATTCTCGCCGCGGACAAGCTCGCCGAGCAGGGGCTTGCGTATCTGCGGGCGCAGGATGATGTCGAGCTGACTTACAAGCCGGGCATGACCGAGGACGAGCTGGCTGCCATCGTCGGCGAGCACGATGGCCTGATCGTGCGCAGCGGCGTGAAGGTGACAGCGAAGGTGCTGGAGAACCCCGGCCGACTGAAGGTAATCGCCCGCGCGGGTGTCGGTGTGGACAACATTGATCTCAACGCCGCCACCGCCAAAGGCATCCTCGTCATCAACACCGCCGAGGCCAGCACCATCACCACCGCCGAGCACGCCTTCGCCCTGCTCATGGCCATGGCGCGCAACATCGGTCCGGCTTATCGCAGGATGACCGAGGGCGGCTGGGACCGCAACAAGTTTGAGGGACGCCAGCTCGCCGGCAAAACGCTGGGCGTCGTCGGTTTCGGCCGCATCGGCCGCACCGTCGCGCAGCGAGCACTCGCCTTCGACATGAAGGTGGTCGCCTTCGACCCGCTGGTGCGCAGCGAAACCGAACTCGACGGCGCAGTGAAGATGTATCGCGTGTTCGAGGAGATGCTGCCCCACGTCGATATCCTCACCTTCCACGTGCCGCTCAACGATCAGACACGCGGCATGCTCAACCGCGAAACCTTCGCCCTCTGCCGCGACGGCGTGCTGGTGGTCAACGCAGCCCGTGGCGGCGTCGTCGATGAGGAAGCGCTGCTCGAAGCGCTCGACTCAGGCAAATGTGGTGGCGCTGCGCTGGACGTCTTCACCACCGAACCGCCCCCGGCGGACAGCCCCCTGCGCAAGCACCCCAAACTGCTGGTCACGCCTCACCTGGGCGCCAGCACCATCGAAGCACAGGAAGCAGTCAGTGTTGGTGCCGCTGAAGCGCTGCTGGACTACCTGCGTGGCAAGGACATTCGCGGCGCGGTCAACGCTGGCGGGCTGCGTCTGGACCTCAACCCCGATCAATTGGCGTTCGTCGATCTGGCTGACCGCATGACCCAACTGGTCAGCCCGATGATCACCGCGGGCATCGCCTCGGTCACGTTCGAACTCAGCAGCAACAAGCTCGCAGCCGCCGCGCAGACGATCGAACGCGTGGGGCTGATCGGCCTGCTCAGCCGGCACATGACCATGCCACTGAACGTGGTCAACGTTGCGCACGTCGCACAGCAGTACGGCATCACGGTGCGCACGGTGACGGAGGAGAACGAACGTGAGCACGGCCGCAAGATCTCCATCCGCGTGGAAAGCCCGGATGGTAAGGAAGTGCGCCGCATCGTCGGCTGTGTGTATCACGACCTGCGGCCGCGCGTCATCGAAATCAATGGCTATCACATGGACATGGTGCCCGCCGGCGACATGGTGCTGATTCAGAACGAGGACCGTCCGGGCATGATCGGTCTGGTCGGTGCCGAGTTCGGCAAGGCGGGCATCAACATCGCCGACATGGCCATCAGCCGTCGCAACGCCACCGCGCTGATGGTGCTGAAGGTCGACCACGCCCCGGCGTCCGAACTGCTGGAAACCCTGCGTTCCAAACCGGGCATCCTCAAGGTCGCCGCGGTGAAGCTGCCACCGGAACGGCAATGATGTCCGCGGAAGATTGACAGCATGAAAACGGGCGGTCGGACAGGCGACCGCCTTTTTCATTCCGGCTGCCAGATGTCCTGATATTCGGGCACGATGACATTGCGGCCGCGTTCACGGATCGCGGTTGCAAGCGACATGGCTGCTTCCTCCTCGCCATGCGTGAGGATGACCTGATCGGGCGGCGTTTTGAAACTGTCCAGCCAGTGCAGCAGATCGCTGCGATCGGCGTGCGCGCTGAGGCCCTCCAGTTGTTCGATACGGGCGTGGACGCGGTACATCTGGCCGTGAATGCGCACCTCGCGCGAGCCATCGACAATGTGCCTGCCCAGCGTGCCGCGTGCCTGATAGCCCACGAACAGCACGGTGGATTCCCGCCTGCTGATGTTGGCCGCCAGATGATGCTTGATGCGCCCGCCGGTGCACATGCCCGAGCCGGCCAGGATGATGCACGTGCCCTTGATGTGGTTGATCGCCTTGCTCTGCGAGATCGTGCGCACCAGCTGCAACCCGGGGAAGCGGAACGGTGGGTTGCCATCGAGATAGCGCTGCTGTGCCTCGGCATCCATGTAGGTGCGGTGCCGGCGGAACACATCGGTCACGTCCACCGCCATCGGGCTGTCCAGAAACACCATCAGCTCGGGGATGCGCCCCGCCCGCACGAGGTCGCCCAGGTAATACATCAGCAACTGCGCCCGCTCCACAGCGAACGTCGGGATGATCAGGTTCCCGCCGCGCTCGATCGTGCTGAGCACCACCTCCGTCAGCTTGTCGGGCACCTTGCTCGCATCCGCGTGGTTGCGGCTGCCGTAGGTCGACTCCATCACCACCACATCCGCCTCGTCCACCGTGACCGGGTCGCGCACCATGGGAATGTCCCACTGACCCATGTCACCGGAGAAAAGGATGCGGCGGTTGCGGCCGTGCTCGTGTACCATCAGCTCCACCATCGCCGCGCCAAGGATGTGGCCCGCACAACGGAAGCGCACACTCACCCGCGCGTTCAGTCGCATCACCTCATCGAACTGCGTCACTCTGAAAAGCGGCAGCGCCCGCTCCACCGCCTCCACCGTGTACAGCGGCTTCTCCGGGTATGGACCGGTCCGGCCTTCGCGCTCGTGACGCTTCTTCTTGTAGGCGGCGTCCTCCTCCTGAATCCGCGCGGCATCGAGCATGATGATCCGCGCCAGCTCCGCCGACGGCGCGGTGGTGATGATCGGCGCCTTGAGGCCTTCCATCATCAGCTTCGGAATCCGTCCGCAGTGATCCAGGTGCGCATGCGTGAGCAGCACCGCATCGAGCCGACTGACGTCGATCGGCAAGGGGTTCCAGTTGCGATGCAGGTATTCACGTTCCTGAAACAGGCCGCAGTCGATCAGCAGACGCAGGCCGCCCGCCTCCACGTAGTAACATGAGCCGGTGACCTGCCGATTGGCGCCGAGGAACTGGATGTACATGCGTCAAAGTTTCCGTGGCTGCGTGGTTGCAGGTGCATGATACCACTTCACGCGGAGCACCCATCGACCGAGCACCCACCGCTGCACCCACCATCTGCGACGGTGGGCTTCGCCACTGCACCACTAACCACTCACCTTTCACTACCATATCGCCATGACCAGCGGTTACGACCTGACCAGTGCGGACAATCCCCGGGTGAAGGCAGTAGCGCGCCTGCGTGAGAGCAGGCAGCGGCGCAAGACCGGGCTGTTCGTCGCTGAGGGTGTGCGTGAGATCAGCCGCGCGCGGGCGTGCGGCCTGGTCATGCGCGAGGCCTACTGGTGCCCCGACCTGTTTCAGCCCGCCCCCGACATCCGCACCAACATCGGTATGGACCAGCCGGACGGTCCACGCTGGTTCCGCGTCACGTCCTCGCTCATGAAAAAGATGAGCTATATCGAAAACCCCGAGGGTGTGCTGGCCATCTTCGAGCAGCCCGCCATGACGTGGGAAACGATCGAGGCGCGGCTGGCGGAACGATCCGGTGAGCCACCACTCTTTCTGGTTGCGGTGGGCACGACCAAGCCGGGCAACCTCGGCGCGATGCTGCGCACCGCAGAGGCAGCCGGGGCAACGGCGGTGCTGGTCAGCGATGCGGTGGTCGATCTCTACAATCCCAACGCCATCCGCGCCAGCACCGGCGCTATTTTTACACTGCCGGTCATCGCTGACAGCGCCGAGGCGATCATCACCTTCCTTCGCCGCCACAAAGTGCGCATTTATGCGGCTGATCCCGCAGGCAACGCCTCATACGACAAAGTGGACCTTCGCGGTCCCATTGCGATCGTCATCGGCGCGGAGGATACGGGGCTGGATGACATCTGGCGGCGTGAAGCGGATGAACTGGTGCGCATCGACACATGCAGTACGGTGGTCGATTCACTGAACGCTGCGACTTCGGCAGCGATCTTGCTGTTCGAGTCGCTGCGTCAGCGACGCGAGGAAAAATGACCAAAAGGCGCGCACCAGGAGTATTGAGAGCACCGCGGCTTCCGGTTAGATTGTGTAAGTCTATGGGTGGGATGGCATGAGCCGAAGTGGTGAGCAGGTCAACGGGCGAGTCAGGCTGTCCCGTGACGGCGACCGCCCGGCCATGATGTGTCGCGTCTGTCACTATCCCAGCCAGGTTGCTTGGCGCCGCGTCGTAACGACTGACTTGCAAACCGGTTGTAATGTATCCGCAGCCGGAAGGGTGTTGTCGCGCATGAGGTGAATCGTATGCGAGTGTTCATGCTGGGCTGGGAATTTCCTCCGTTCATCTCAGGCGGGCTGGGCACCGCGTGCAGCGGGTTGACCAAAGCGCTGAGCCGTCAAAACGTGAGCATCGTGTTCGTGCTGCCCAAGGCGATCGGCACCGAACACACTTCACACGTGAAACTTCTGGCGCCTCAGGCGCCGCGTGCCGCCTTCGGCGACCGCTCCCCTGAAGCCGTCGCCAGCACCTACCAGATCGAGGAGCAAACCCCCGTCAGCACCACAAGTCCGACCGAACGCATCACCTTCAAGGCTGTGCCCTCGCGCATCACCAACCCGTATCAGTCTTTCCGACCCGAAGAAGAACGCATCATGGTGAAAGAACGCCAGGCGCGGGCGGCACAGGCGATCGGTACGGCTGTGACGTCCGGGGCGCCGGGTGGCGTCATGGCGGGCCCCGGGTCTGCACCCTATGAAGGTGACCTCATCGCCGAGACCCAGCGCTATGCCGCGCTGTGCGTGGACCTTGCACGCGGCGAACAGTTCGATGTGATCCATGCCCACGACTGGATGACCTTCCCCGCAGGGATGGCCGTCGCCGCCGTCACCGGTAAACCCCTGGTCGTGCACGTGCACTCCACCGAGTTCGACCGGGCGGGCGAGAACGTGCACCAGCAGATCTACGAGATCGAGCGGCGCGGGATGCACGCCGCCTGCCGCGTTATCTGCGTCAGCTACCTGACCAGCTCCATCGTGCAGCACCGCTACGGTATCCCGGCCAACAAGATCGACGTCGTCTACAACGGCATCGAAAACGGGCACGACCCGAACCTCAACCAGCCCACCCCCGGCATGAGCATCCGCAAGCGGGACAAGATCGTGCTGTTCCTCGGCCGCATCACCATGCAGAAGGGGCCGGAATATTTCGTCCGCGCCGCCAAGAAGGTGCTGGAAAAGATCGAGGATGTGAAGTTCATCATGGCAGGCGCGGGCGACAAGGTGCCCGATGTCATCGACCTGGCTGCCCGCGAGGGCATCGGCCACAAGGTGTTATTCACCGGCTTCCTACGCGGGCCCGACGTTGAACGCGTCTTCCGCATGGCGGACGTCTACGTCATGCCCTCCGTCTCCGAGCCCTTCGGCATCGCGCCGCTCGAGGCAATCAGCCACGATGTGCCGGTCATCATTTCCAAGACGTCCGGCGTCGCTGAAGTGCTCTCACATGCCCTGAAGGTGGATTTCTGGGACACGGATGAGATCGCCAACAAGATCATCGCCGTGCTGCGTCACCCGCCGCTCAGTTCCACGCTGCGTGAACACGCTGATATGGAACTGCGCCGCCTGACCTGGGACGACGCCGCCACCCGCTGCCGCGAGGTGTACGAACGCACACTGGCAACCATGGGCGCGTGGTGAGAGAAGGGAAAGAATAATCAATAATCAGTAATCAATAATCAGTTATGAATGGCAGGACGTGCGCCCCTGCTGTTCTCCTTGATTATTGATTATTTATTATTGATTACTGATTATTCACACGAGCTGCTCAACCGGATCGACGATCCCCGCAGCGTGAAACGCGCTGTGCCGTCGTCGGCATCCCGGGCACACCCGGCAGGGCTTGTCGCCCTGAAAACGGCACGACCAGGCCAGATGCCACGGTACGCCCAACTGGCCGCCCAGTTCAACCAGCTGTCGGTCGGTCAGATCGAGCAGCGGTGTCTCGATTGCCGGCCGGGGCATCGTGCCGGTCATCCCCTCGGCGGGCGGCTCCAGCTCGATCATATGCCGCAGCAGGACAAGCTGTTCCGTCACTGCGGCGATCGTCGCGTAGTCGCCGTTGAACTGCACGGGCCAGACCAGCCGATGCCCGCCCGCCTGCATCACGTGCGCCACCGCAGTGAGGACCACGCGCGGCCGCAGCATCAGCGATGCCGCCGCCTCATCCTGGCGCAGCCCCGCCGGTGCCAGCTCGCGTCGCGGCAGCGACAGCTCAATCACCTGCCGCACACTGAAGTGTTCCGCCTGCCGATGCACGTGGTCCAGCCGCGCCTGACTACCCGGCCGACCATCGTGGATGTGGATCAGCGCCAGTCGCGGTCGCTGCGCCTCGCCCAGCACCGCCGCCGTGGCGACAAGGCTGCGCAACCCTCCGTTACTCAAGAGATAAGTCCAGCCACTCACCATGCGCCTTTCATCGGGCAGGCCGGTGCATCCGGATCGTTTTTTCACCGCGTCCGGGCGACGAACGTTTCAAGCATGCTCACCACGCGGCGCACTTCCGATTCCGCCACCCGGGGAAGGTCGCTGCGCTTGCCCATCGCCGTGGTCACGACCGTCGCGACCGGCAGCGTCATCTCCTGATTCAGTCGCTTGAGCAGAACTTCCTGGTTCACGCCCAGCAGTGTGGTTACGCCGATCGTCTCAGGGTTGGCCGGGTCGACCACGGTAAAGCACTGCACGATCAGCCGGGGTGTGATGTTCTCATCGACGACCTCGAACCCGGCCCGCACCAGTTCCTCGCGCAGCACCGCCTGAAGCCGATCCGCCCCCACCTTCGCCGCTACCAATTCTTGCGGCAGCGGATCAATCGCGATCGACACCCGCTTGAGCCCTGTCAGGCACCGCACCTCATCGGGCAACTGCGGCTTACGTGGCAGGATCGGCGCCGCCATCACCACTCCCGCTGCCACCGTAACCAGAATCAGCACTCCCACGACAGACCGTAAACGATGAAACGATCGAACCATGGCCGAATTCCAGAAAGGCTCAGTGGATGAAAGGACCGACAGCCGTATTGTACCGCGCGCGGTAAATGACGAATGTCTGGTGACGAAGGAAGCCCGAATGACGAAATCCAAATGAACGAACCGCCCCACGCCCGGCGGGATCAGGCATTCGACATTCTTTCGTCATTCGACTTTCGTCATTCCCCACCTCCCCCCATGAGCTTGTCCAGCCCGGGCAGGTTCAGGCCGCCGGCCGCGCGGGCCATTTCCTGCTGGATCAGTTCGCGGGCCTTGGCCAGTGCGGCGTTGGTCGCCGAAACGATCAGCTCCTCGACCATCGTCTGATCCACCTCGCTGCCCTGGCCCGCCAGGGCAATCAACAGCGGTCGATCCAGATGCACACTGATGACCTCCAGCTTGCCGTTGACCACCACACGCACAGCCCCCGCGCCGGCATCCGCTTCGACGTGTTTGCGGGCAAGCTCCTCCTGCATCCGCTCGATGCGCTGGCGAATCTCGCCCGCGTTACCCATCAGGCCAGCCAGATTTTTCAGATTCTTGAACTGATCAAACATCATCGTTGTCGTCCGCAAAGAATGCGTCGGAAGGATCCCGCTCCGCACCGTCTGCATCGTGCACATCTTTGGAAGCGGAATCGGCAGTTTCGGGAGCGGGCGGCGTGTTCGTCGGGGCCGGCCGCACCTCGACCAGGTCCGCATCGAACATCTCCAGCACCTGCCGCACCAGCGGCAAGGATAGTGCCTGCCGGGGAGACAGTCGCGGCCCGGCGGGGGTCACATCCTGCCCAGCCGCAGCCGGTTCATCCACCTCAGCCGGGACCGGCGGCGGAGCCTCCAGCTGAATGCGCACCGGTCGACCCAGGATCGGCCGCAGCAGCTCCGCAAGCTGGCCCTTCTGGCGATCGGTGAGGAACTTCATCACCTCGCGCCGGCCGGGCACCGCGGCGACATGGGCGCAGTCACTGTCCAGCTGCACCAGCCGCAGCCAGCGGATCCAGCTCAGGGCGGGCCGCTCGCTGATCGACTGCAAAAGAGCATCCCAAACCTTGTCGGGGGTGGCATCGCCGAGAGGAGCGATCGGGGAAACAGATGGCCCGGCGGGCGGTGCGTGCCGCTGCGTCGTCGTCGACATCGGCGCGGCCGATGGCGCAACGGGGCCACGCAGCGGAATCGCCCCAACCGGCCGCATGGGCGCAGCGGGCGCCGGGGCCGGGCCGCCGACCGGGCGCATCACGCCGTCATGCGCGTGGGGAACTTTTTTTTTTGCGCCGCCTCCCCCGCCAGTAGCGCCGTGACGTCCGCCATCTTCTCCGCCAGCGCCAGCCGGACTATGGTGGCATCGAGCAGCGCCCGAGGATTGGCAGCACCACTCTTGCCCGCGCGAGCCAGGTTCTCGCACAGGGCGATCATGTGGACAAGCCCAGCCGCATCAAACTTTTGCGCCTGCTGCGCCGCAGCCTGTCGGGCTTCATCGGAAAGTTCAACCAGCTCGCTGTCGGGGCCGCACGCAGCGATGAGCATGAGCTGACGCAGATGCTCGATGAGCACCTCGATAAGCTGATCCTGCGCGATGCCGCGCTGCAGCAGGTCGGCCGTCCGCTGCAATGCCGCAGGAATATCCCCCGCCGCCAGCGCGTCGACCAGTTGCGCCACCAGCTCCTGGGGCGGCAGGCCCAGCATCTGCTCCAGCAGCTCCGCCGTCAGCGGCGACTGCCCCGTGGCAATCAGCCGATCCAGCAGCGACAGCGCATCGCGCATCGAGCCGTTGGCGATGCGCCCGACCTGCCACAGCACCTGCTCCTGCGCTTCGATCTTCTCCTTCGCCAGCACGTTCTGCAGGTGCTTGACGATCTCGGCTGTGGGAATGTTGCGGAAGTCGAACCGCTGACACCGCGACTGGATCGTCGCCAGCACCCTGTGCGGCTCGGTCGTGCAGAGGATGAACTTCACATGCGGTGGCGGCTCCTCCATCGTCTTGAGGAGCGTGTTGAACGCCTCCGTGGTGAACATGTGAACTTCGTCGATGATATAAATCTTGTACCGCGCGTTATTTGCGGGGGCGAGCCCGGCACCGGCGATGAGGTTGCGGGCCTCCTCGACGCGGCGGTTGGACGCACCGTCGATCTCGATGACGTTCAGGTCGTCGCCGCGCATGATCGCCTCAGCCATGCGCTGCTGCACATCCAGCGGCGGGTAGACGTAGCCATCGTTCGGCTTGGGGGCGTCGGGCACGGTGTCCGGGGCGTTGAGCGCCCGGGCGAAGATACGGGCCATCGACGTCTTGCCCACCCCGCGGGTGCCGGTGAAGAGGTAGGCGTGGGCGACGCGGCCGGTGGCGATCGCGTTCTTGAGCGTCCGCGCAATGGGCTGCTGGCCCACGACGTCGTCGAAGGACTGCGAGCGGTAGCGTCTTGCCAGGACGGTGTAGGACATCGCTATCTGCGGCTGACGACTCAGGGCATGAGGGGCGCGGCCAGCCCCTCGTCGCGGGGAAAGACGGCCAGGACACCGGCGGCACCGGGCGAATGCCACTTAGGGCTGCTCCGGTCAAGGTCTGACCCGGTTCGTGGACCCACCCGTGCACCGGGCCCAGCCGCCTTTCCTCGCGACGGGAGTCGCCACGGCAAAAAACCGCGCACGACCGGCCGCTGACGATAGCGGCCTGCGACCCGCCAATCAAATCGCTTGGCGGTTCACCCCCATCACCTTATGCTGACGAGGCGCAGAAAGCGAATCTTCAGGAGGCCATGGACGCGGGCAAATATCTGAAGCAACGCGATTTGTCGCGTTCACGGGCACTAAGCTCAAGAGCAGACCTCATGAGCAGGCCCCTTCCGATCACAGGTGACGCATGGTACTGAACATCCTGCGGGCAGCGTTCATTACGCTCTTCATCGCGGTGACGCTGCTGTATGTGCTGTCCTTTCAGAGTGAGTCGCTGAGCAAGGGTGTGCCCGCTCAGTACTACGACCTCATTCTGCCCATCGCCCTGGGTGTGGCGCTGCTCGTCGTCGCGCTGGACATCTACATCCGCGACAAGAAGCTGGCAGCCCTGTCGGGCGTGTTCCTCGGACTCATCGCCGGGCTGGTGGCCGCCTACGCCCTCTCCTTCGTCGTCGATCTCATCGGCCTGCTCACCGTCGAACACGTTGTCGACGGCAAAAGCCCGCAGAGCGTGCAGCGCGCCCATCGCGAGGCCTACTTCAACCTGCTCGAAGGCGTGAAGGTGATGATCGGCCTGGTCACCTGCTACATCTCCATCTCGATGGTTCTGCAGACCAAGGACGATTTCCGTTTCGTCATCCCCTACGTGGAGTTCGCCAAGGAGCTGCGCGGTTCGCGGCCGACACTGCTGGACACCTCGGTGGTGATCGACGGGCGGATCGTGGACATCATTCAGACGCGCATCGTGCAGGGCACGCTGATCGTGCCGCGGTTTGTGCTCAACGAACTGCAACTGATCGCGGACTCCTCGGACAAGATTCGCCGCACACGCGGGCGTCGCGGCCTGGAGATTCTGCAGAAGCTGCAGGAAAACCAGACCGTCGATGTGCGCATTCAGGATGTGGATGTCGAGGGCACGGGGGTGGATCAGAAGCTCGTTGCCCTGGCGCAGCAGACGCAGGCGCGAATCATGACCAACGACTACAACCTGAACAAGATCGCGACGCTGCGCGGGGTGGAGGTGATCAACCTGAACGACCTGGCCAAGGCGTTGCGGCCGGTGGTGCTGCCGGGCGAGCCGATGACGGTGAAGGTAATTAAGCCGGGCGAATCGCCGACACAGGCGGTGGGTTACCTTGACGATGGCACGATGGTGGTGGTGGAAAACGGCCGACCGCATCTGGGACAGGAAGTCGAAATCGTGGTGACGAGCACGCTGCAGACATCGGCCGGGCGGATGATCTTCGGCAAGCTCGCGGCAACGCATGAACACGAGGAAGCGAGCGCAGCGGTGGCCCAGACCACGACAACAGAGGAACCGCCTGCGACGCCGCGGAGAGTGGGCGGACGCGGGACGGGCAGAAACCCGCGTCGGAACTGAAGCGAATAATCAATAAACAGTAATCAGCAATCAATAAGCAATTGGCAATGGGTCATGAAAACCACGAGTGACGCGACTGTCGCGTTCTCTTTCGTGCCTCCGTGCCTTCGTGCTTTTAACCTTGCACCTTGCACTTTGAACTTTGAACTGCTCCCATGCGTTCACCGGCGCGGAAACTTCTGAACCTCATGCACCTGCTTCGGGTGGAGCTGGTGCTGACGGCGGTGAGCGATGTGTGGCTCGTCGTGTTTCTCGCGGAGGCGGTGGAACCAAAGGAGTATGTCAGCGCTTCGCTGCGGTCGATGCCGCTGGCGATGGCGCTGGGCACAGCGGGAACGGTGGCGGCGGGGCTGGCTGCCTACGGACTTTCGCTCAACGATGTGCTGGATGTACGGCATGATCGCACGTTCAGCCCCGGTCGGCCGCTGCCCGCGGGCCATCTGCGACTGACCACCGCGCTGAGCACCGCCGTGATCGCGCTGCTGCTGAGCTTATGTGCCGCTTATTTCCTGGGCGAAGGTTCGTTTCTGCTGACGGCACTGGTCGCGGGCGGCATCCTCTTTTACAACACGACCGCACGTTTCCTGCCCGCCACCGGCGTGATCTGTCTGGCGCTTTTGCGCATGCTGCACATGTTCATCGCCAACCCGGAGATGAGCTTCGTCTGGCCCGTTTGGCTGAACTTCAGCTACACGCTCGCGGCGGCGGCGGCGGTGCGCGTGCTCGTCGCCAAACGCCCTCGCATGTCCACGGCAAGCTGGTGGCTGCTGGCAGCCGGCTGGACGTTCTGGTCCATCGCGCTCATCGGCTGGACTACATGGCGACCGACACCTCGCCCTGATCTGCCCGGTGCAATGTGGGCTGGTCCCGTCGCAGCGATGGCTGTCTTCGCATTCATCGTCATCGCGCTGATGCGCCGCACCGCAGCCAACGCGCGCCTGCGCCGGCCGGCGACACTGCTCTTTTCCAAGCTCGCGCTGCTCTGGCTGATCGTGCTCAACGCCAGTTGGCTGCTCGCCGCGGGCATGTATTGCCAGAGTCTTGCGCAACTGGCGCTGTTCTTCGCAGCAGTGGCGATGGCGTGGCTGGTTACCGCACACGAGCGGCGGTCAACGCCCGCGCCGATTTATCGCCTGCAGCTTGGTGGCGAGATTCGCGGTGGCGAATCGGAGTAACGAAGTCCGTCAAATCATCAAACTTTTTCGGGAAATTGAGCAGTTGCGCGCCAAGTGGCTTCACATAAGTGATTGCGTCACATATCCGCCAGAACGCGGCGAAGCTGTTCCGCACGATGCGCGTAAACCGCTGATTCACGATGCTGGCCCGCCAGCGCCAGCTCCAGTTGTCGTTGACGCGCGCTGGACAGGCGACGCACCAGAAACGCCTGGCCAACCTTGTGGCGACGGCGACGATGGTGCTGAACAGGCGGCTCAATGGTAAGAATGCGAGTCATCATACTTCTCCAAAACAAACGCACGAGAGGCGACTTTTATTGCCTTCGGCGCCTGCGTTTTGGCTGAGCGGGGCGGTCGCGGTACTCTGTGCGGCTTCAACGAAGCCCGGAGTACCCAGTCATGCCCCAGATTCAGCCGATCCCGGCAGTGACATACGCGACACAAGGTGATGTGAGTCCGCAGATCGCCCCGCCCTACGATGTGCTCGATGAGACGAGCAAGGCTGCCCTGCTTGCCCAGAGTCCGCATAACATCGTGGCGGTCGACCTGCCGCACCTGCCGCCCAAAACAGTGGGCCCCGATGCAACCTACGAGCAGGCCGGCCGGGTCTGGCGCCAGTGGCTCGATGAGGGTGTGCTCACCCGCCACGATCGCCCCGCCATCTTCGTCTACCAGCAGCGCTACACCGACCCGCGCACCGGCAGGGCCTTCGCCAGGCGTGGTCTCTTCGCCAACGTGCGCGTCTCTGCCTTCGGCCCGGCAAGCGACGGCTCCGGCGGCATCCACCCCCACGAGCAGACCTTTTCCGCGCCCAAGGAGGACCGCCTCAAGCTCATGCGCACCACCGGCACGCAGCTTTCGCCGATCTTCGGCCTTTACTCCGACCCGGAAAACCGCGTGGGCGAGCTGCTTGCCCGGACCATCGATGCCAGCCCCACGCCCACGTTTTACGGCACCACGAAAACCGATGGCGTGAGGCATGAACTCTGGGTGGTCAGCGAGCCGGAGAAGGTGCAGGCATTCGTTGATGCCCTGTACGGCCGGGACATCTTCATCGCCGACGGCCACCATCGCTACAACACCGCCCTGAACTACCGCGAGGAGATCGCCGCAGCCCACGGTGGCACGCTGCCGGAGGATCACCCTGCCAACTGGTGCATGTTCGTGCTGGTGGCGATCCAGGACCCGGGCATGATCGTGCTGCCTACCCACCGCGTGCTGGGCGGGATGCCGGACTTCTCGATGGCGAAATTTGCGGCTGCGGCCGCCAGCACGGTCAACATCATTCCCTTCACCGGTGACCTGGCGGCACTCGAAGCAGCCCTGCCCCAGCATGGCCCACACGCGATGGGGCTGGTCGCCCCCGGCGACAACCCGGAACTGGCCATCCTCACCACCACCGATCCCGACCCGCTCAAGACCATGTTCCCCAATCAGAGCGAAGCCTGGCGCCAGCTCGATGTGGCGGTGCTGCAGCACCTGATCGTCGAGCAGATCTGCCAGCCCGCCTTCACGCAGGGCAAGCCCGTGACGTGGAAGTTCCCCCACGAACTGGAGCAACTGCGCAAGGACCTGGCAGGCGGCGACTACCAGCTCGGCGTGATCGTCCAGCCCACCCCGCTGGAAAGCGTGCGGCTGGTCTCCGAGGCAGGTGAACTGATGCCCCAGAAGAGCACCTTCTTCTACCCGAAGCTGGCGACGGGGCTGGTGATGAACCCGGTCAATAGCCGGCAGCAATAATCAGCAATCCGCTGTCAATTGGGGGATTGTGGGGCAACAGGTGGGTAGAATCCCGACGGCACCATGGGGCGTTTTCACGTTCCTGCGCCACGGGTGTACCTATGCGCTTCCTCGGGTAATTCCGGGGTTGGACCCTCGGGCCCATTACTGTAAGATACCGCCTTACATGGACTTGGAGTCGCAACAGCCTCTGCGGGACTGTTCAGATGAGACGCTCGTGGAAAGCTACCGCAGCGGGCAGGGGTCCGTGGCGGGTCAGGCTTTCGCGACGCTCGTCGACCGTTATGCGCAGGAGCTGTTTCACTTTCTGGTGCGTTTCGTAGGTAACCGTGCCACCGCCGAGGAGCTTTTTCAGGAAGTTTTTCTTCAGGTTCACCTCTCGATCGACTCATTTGACGTCGAACGGCGGTTCAAACCCTGGCTTTTCACCATCGCCGCGAACAAGGCCCGGGACTATCTGCGTAGAAACAATCGAAGGCAGGCCACCCCCCTTTCCGCCCTGACGGCCGACGAGGAGGGGCAGGGGTACCTGGATCTGCTGGAAATCGATCTGCCGCTTCCGGATGAAGTGTCGGATCGTAACGAGCTGCGCGAGCTGGTACGAGAGGTGGTCCAGACCATGCCCGACCACCTGCGCGAAGTGCTCCTGATGGCGTACTTCCACCGCTTCGCCTACAAGGAAATCGCCCAGATGCTGGATATTCCACTGGGCACGGTGAAAAGCAGACTGCACGCGGCAGTCGCGTGCTTCGCGGAGGCATGGAAGGCGAGGTTTCCGGAAGAGGAGAAAGAATAATCAACAATCAGCAATCAGTAATCATTAATCACTTTTCAATTAAAAGGTTACGAGCATCCTCCAGCATTCGACGAGGCTTTCCATTGACAACTGACTGTTGATTATTGATTACTGATTATTCACAAAGGGAGTGGGCCGGCTGACGTGACGATGTGCTGATGCATCGGGCGGTCTGGCCGGGATCGACCATGGGCGAGGAACAACACAACTCGAAGGGCGCGGGCGGGCCGGTCGCACATCTGACGGCACGGTTGAATGACGATGACAGCCGAATGGTGGACGCCTGGATGGCAACCCACACCGGTTGTGATACCGATGCGGGCGAACCGCTGACGGACGAGTCCAGGCGTGCCAGCCGGGCGGAGGCGGTACGCCGGGTGATGGACCTGGTGGGACTGTGGCCGGCAGCGGATGTGCCAGCCGACCTGACCCAGCGCACACTGCGGACGATCACGCAGGAGGAGCAGCGGCGTCGCTTTGCACATCAGATTTCGACGCTGGCAGCCGCCCGTCCGAGCGACACAGGCCGGTTCCAGATCGGCCGGTGGATCGAGATCGCAGTCGGGGCGGCGATGATCATCGTAGGCATCTCACTGGCGCTGCCCATGCTCAGCCACAACCGGGCCGAGGCCCGGCGGATCGGCTGCGCGACCAATCTGGCACGGGCCTCAGCCGGGTTCAGCCAGTATGCCGCCGCCCATAATCAGGCCCTGCCGCGCATTCAGGGCGTCAGGCCCGGCGAGGTGTGGATCCGTGTGGGCCAACCGGGTCCGCAGGGACAGATTCAGTCCAACAGCGCGCACCTGTACATCCTCGTACGCGGCGGGTTCACCACACCCGACACACTCGCATGCCCGGAAAACCAGGCAGCGCCACGCCGGCTCAGTGCTGAACTCATCGACTGGCCCGACCCGCAGGCGCCCTCCTACAGCTATCGCAATCAGCACACGCCCTACGTCGTTCGGCTGGATCACGACCCGCTCATGCCGCTGCTGGCGGATCGCAACCCGCTCTTTGAAGCGCGTGGCGGCGTGCTGATGCAGAACCCGCAGGTGGCCGTCACCAGCCCCAGCCGACAGCACAACCGCAGGGGCCAGAACATTCTGACTGCGGACGGCGCGGTCGAATGGCGCTACAGCCCAGTAGTACGGGATAGCGACAACATCTGGACCGCCGAAGGCATCGAGCGCTACACCGGCACCGAAGTCCCCGCGCGATCGGACGATGCGCACCTGATCCCGTAAGTGACGACAGGATTCTCCTTTTCCTCCTCCTTTGGCCCCGCCCCTCGTGGGGGCGGGGTTTTTGTGTGAGGGAATCAATAACAATAATCAGTAAGCAATAAGCAATTATCAATGGGTAATTCAAACCCTTGCAGTCGAACCAAGTGCAAAGATTCGAATTATCTGTCCGAGCGCCATATATCGTAATTTTCAATTGCCAATTGCTTGCTGCTTAT
>CALKHT010000067.1 GCA_937988825.1 uncultured Phycisphaeraceae bacterium | reverse complement strand
TCGGATTTTCCTAGCGGGAGTTTCTCATGCCCCTGGACATCACCTTCCTCGGACATTCCGGTTTCCTGCTCAGCGATGGACGGGTCACGGTCGCGGTTGATCCGTTTCTCACGGGCAACCCGCTGGCGAAGCACAAGCCAGAGGACATCCAGTGCCAGTACGTCGCGCTGACGCACGGACACAGCGACCACTTCGGCGACACGATCGCCATTGCCCGCCGCAACGACGCGATGGTGATCGGCGTCTTTGAAATCTGCGAGTACGCCCAGAAGCACAACGTGAAGAAGATCAACCCGGGCAACACCGGCGGCAAAATCGAGACCGAGTTCGGCTACGTCGCCTTCACCCCCGCGTTCCATTCCAGCTCCTACGATGGCCACTACATGGGCATGCCCTGTGGCCTGGTCATCAGCATGGGCGGCGTGGTCTTCTACCACTGCGGCGACACCGCCCTCTTCAGCGACATGAAGCTCCTGGGCGAGATCTACAAACCCGATGTGGCGGCCATCCCTATCGGCGACCGCTTCACCATGGGGGCGGAACTGGGCGCCAAGGCGGCGGAGCTGATTCGGCCGCGGTACGCGATCCCGATCCACTACAAGACGTTCGGCCTGCTGGCGCAGGACGCAACCGGGTTCACGCCGCAGGGGGTGCAGGTGAAGGAACTGGTGCCGGGTGAAACGTGGCGCGTGGAGAAGTGAGCCCCCAACGCCCGTCCCTGAGCGAAGCAAAGGGCGGGATTCCCCGCACCCCCGAAGTGGTGAGGATGGCGCGTTGAGGCTACACTAGCGGTCATGATGCTTGTTCTGGCGCAAGAGACGTTCAGCCACTGGGCCCCGGTCGGGGTGCTGATCCTCATCGCCCTGGCGTTCGGGGTGGGCAACGTGGTCATTTCGACCGTCATGGGCCCGTCCCGACAGGGTGCGGTCAAGGGCATGACCTACGAATCGGGCATGAACCCCATCGGTTCCGCCAAGCGGCGTTTCAACGTCCGCTTCTACATGGTGGCCATGACGTTCCTGCTCTTTGACGTCGAAATTGTCTTCCTGATCCCCTGGGCGACGGTGTTCCCCAGCCTCGGCCCCAACAGCGACCTGGGCCTGCTGTTCCTGGCCCGTGTCTTCTTTTTCATCCTGACCAGCATCATCGCCTTCGCCTACGCCTGGCGCAAGGGTGTGTTCCGATACGACTGACCGACGGCCGGTCGCGAATGCGGGCGGGCTGACGGCGTATCATTCACTGTCCGCCCGGTTTCGGCCATCGCCCAAGCCATGCAAGCCTACCTCGACCTGCTCCAGCACATCCTCGACCACGGCGTCCGCAAGGACGATCGCACCGGCACGGGCACGCTCAGCGTCTTCGGCTACCAGATGCGGTTCGACCTTTCGCGCGCCCCGGCTGACTTCCCGCTGCTCACGACCAAGAAAATCCACCTCCGCTCGGTCATCCACGAGCTGCTGTGGCTGCTGCGCGGCGACACGAACATCAAGTACCTCAACGACAACGGCGTGACCATCTGGGACGAGTGGGCGGATGCAAACGGCGATCTGGGCCCGGTTTACGGCAAACAGTGGCGGTCGTGGGAAGCGGCCGACGGTCGAACGATCGACCAGATCCAACAGGTCGTCGACACGCTGAAGACCAATCCCGATTCCCGCCGCATGATCGTCAGCGCCTGGAACGTCGCTGACATCGACAGGATGGCCCTGCCCCCCTGTCACACGCTCTTCCAGTTCTACGTGGCTCAGGGCCGGCTGTCCTGCCAGCTCTACCAGCGCAGCGCGGATGTCTTTCTTGGCGTGCCCTTCAACATCGCCAGCTACTCGCTGCTGACGCTGATGCTCGCGCAGGTGACCGGGCTGCGGCCGGGCGAGTTCATCCACACCTTCGGCGATGTACACCTGTACCTGAACCACGAACAGCAGGCCCGTGAGCAACTTTCCCGCGACCCGCGTCCGCTGCCGACGATGAAGCTCAACCCGAACGTAAAGTCAATATTTGACTTCAAATACGAAGACTTTGAACTGACGGACTACGACCCCTACCCCGCCATCAAAGCCCCCGTGGCGGTGTGAACGGCATCATTGCAGGCTCCCGTGCCTTTGTGCCGTCTTCCCCCATGCTCACCCTCATTGTCGCCATGTCGGAGAACCGGGTGATCGGCCGCGATGGCGGGCTGCCGTGGCATCTGCCCGACGACCTGAAGCGCTTCAAACGGCTGACGACGGGGCACACGGTGGTGATGGGACGGCGGACCTACGAATCAATCGGCCGACCGCTGCCCAACCGCGAGAACATCATCCTCACCCGCCAGCCGGGCTACACCGTCGAGGGCGCGACCGTCCTCCCCAGTCTCGAAGCTGCGCTGGCCAACCTGACCGACCGCGAACAGGTCTTCATCATCGGCGGCGGCGAAATCTACCGACAGGCCCTGCCCCTGGCGGACCGCATCGAACTGACCCTCATCCACCAGCACATCGAGGGTGACACCACTTTCCCCGAAATCCCCTCCGATACCTTTCGGGAAACCGCCCGTGAATATCATGACACCCCTATCCCCCACAGCTTCATCACGCTCGACCGCATCGCGCACTGATCGCAGCCCAGTTTGCGTGGTCGTTTCAGCGAACCACGTCCCTCGCCCTCACCGCACAAAAACGCCCGGATCCACTCCGAAGTACTCCCCCAGTCGGCGGGCATGGTCGACCGTGAGTCGCCGCTCACCGCGCAGGATCATTGGCCCCAGCGAGCGCGACACTCCAAGCACACGCGACAGGTCCGCCCCGCTCATGTCATGCTCCTCCATTAGTGAGCGCAGCACCGAAATGCCGTCGATGTGACGGGTGTCGACCCGCATTTCATCATGCTGAGCTTCGTAGCGTTCCACGAAGAGGGTCAGCGCTTCGAGATAGTCCTGCTGGTCCTGGTTCAGGTCGTACCCCACCAGTCGGCCGATCATTTCCACGGCTTCCTCGTAATCCTGTCGGTCATGCAGTGGGCGCGGAGGCAGCAGCGCGACCAGGTCGGCATATTGCTCGGCTGGCGGCCCCTGATATCCATGCTTACGAATTGTGCTGACCATCAGTGCCTGTCCTTCCACTGTTCACAGCTGTACTCAGCGTGCGTCATGAAATCCCGAATGAAAACGATACCGGTGTTGTAGTGGATCGCGGTGATGAGCCTATAGGCGTTGCCCTTGATGTTGAAGATCGACACGGTCGCACCGCTGGCCACCTTCGCCGTGTCGGCGTGCGGAAACGTCTTTCGCGTGTCATCGAGGTTCCGCCATCGGGCAGCCTGGGTCTTGACCAGCCATTCCTCCAGCGAACGACACGCGGCCCGATGCCTGCGGCAGAACTCCCGAATCGTGGCCGGCTTGATCACCCGCATGAATACATTATGTATTCATACCGGCCTCGGTCAATCGAAAGTAAACAAAAAGTGTTCACATCCTTGAATAAAATTTGTTTTCGCTCATCAGCATTATTTTGATATCATCAAATCCGCATTTGCTACGGGAGGGCAGCCGTGTCATTGCATCGCAGCTTCTGGGTGACTGTCTGCGCAATTGTGTGCCTCGCCGTGGGCGGGCCGTCTGTTTACGCCTCGCGGGCGGTGGCGCCGTTTGATATGGCGGTGGTGGTGGAGACGGGGCTGGGGGCGCAGGCGGATGAGCAGATTGCCGCGGCGCTGACGAGCGAAGTACAGAAGCTGATCTACCTGACAGCACCACAGCGGCAGGCACTGGTGGAGCAGACGCCCACACATCAGTTGCAGGTGCGGTATACGGGGCGGACGCGGACCGGGGCGGTACAGGAGCATCCGGCTGCGCGGGAAGGCAGCCCCAGCCGGTTCACGATCGAGTATGCCAGCCGCGGTCGACTGGAATGCACGCTGGTAGCGCGACAGGGTGAAACGACACAGGTGGTGCAACGTTGGGAGGGAACGTTTCAGGATGCTGAAACGCTATCACTGGGCCGATCACAGGGGGATGCAGCCCAGCTACGAAAGACGGCACGGCAGGTGATTATCGCCCGACTGACCGTACAACTGGCTGAGGCGGCGCGGGGGTCGTCGGCTGAACGGTTCTGGCCCATCCGCGTGGAAAATATCGCCCCCGACGCAAACGGCACCGTGACAGGCCGATTCATCCTGACAAATCAGTCGCCCTGGCCCATGGCGTTCACACCCGAGGTGCGCGGCGAGGTGATCAACCCCGACAAGATCAAGCCCGATCGCTGGTACTACCTCTACAACTACCCGAAAAAGCGACTGGGCACGATCGTGCTGCAGCCGGGCGAAACGGTCGAGCACAGCTTCGAACTGGCAATGTCGACCGCGACGCCGGAGCAGGTTGCCAGCGGGCGAATCATCGAGACGACCTTCCGCGACTTCACCTTCAAGGCGACAATCTGGCGGGCCAAATGGCAACCGACGGGCGATGCGACAGATAAACTGGATACGGCTGTGACCGAGCAGACGAACCGCCCGAAGGACGATGCGGCTGAGACGAAAGACATTGACGCAACCTCCCGCAGTGATACGGGCAGCCGGTCATAATCGCAGGGTCATGTGGCGATGCGGAATGCCCGCTTCGAGGAACTCCTCACCCTGCGCCTGGTAACCCAGTCGCTCGTAGAAAGCGATCGCATGGGTCTGGGCGTTTAATGCGATGGCGCTGTAGCCGCGCTGTCGCGCCAGATCATGCAGGGCGTGCATGATCGCCTGGCCGACGCCCCGGCCGCGATATTCCGACAGCACCGCAATGCGACCGATGTGGGCTGTACCGGCGGGGGGGTCATCAAGCAGCAGCCGCCCCGTCCCAACGGCCCGCCCCCCGGCCATCGCCAGCACATGAATCGCGGAGCGGACCTGAGCGGGGTCACCATCGTGCTCGTCGATCTCCAGTTCCTCGGGCACGCCCTGCTCCTGGATGAAGACCGTCCGCCGCACCGCCAGCGCCTCGGCCATCTGGGCGGCATCGGTCACGGTGACGACGGTCACGACAGCATCGACGGTGGACATGCTCTTCATGGTAACGCACCGTGCCACCGCGCGCTGCTATGATTCCCCCCCGATGGACAGGCCGATTGGGCTGATTGCGGGACAGGGCGGACTGCCCCTGCTGTGTGCGCGTGGGATTCGCGCTGCAGGCCGACGGGTGGCGTGTGTGGGGCTTGCGGATCAGGCGGACCCGACGCTGCCGCAGCTTTGCGATGTTTACGCCACAGCCGGCATCATTCGCATCGGCCGATGGATTCGCCTGCTGCGTCGCTGGGGCGTGGAGGAGGCGATCATGGTCGGCCGGGTCCGCAAGGCGCGGATGTACGAGCCGTTCCGCCTCGTGCGGCAGATGCCCGACTGGCGGGCGGCCAAACTCTGGTTCCGCGTGCTGCGCAACGACCGCCGCAACGAAGCGCTGCTGCGGGCGGTGGCGAACGAACTGGCCGCAGGAGGCATTCGGTTGATCGATTCGACGAAATACATCCCCGAGCATCTGGCTGAAGAGGGCGTCATGACACGCACGCAGCCCACCGCCAAGCAGTGGGCTGACATTCAGTTCGCCCTGCCCATCGTGCGGGCGATGAACGAACTGGATGTGGGTCAGGCGATCGCGGTGACCGAAGGCGAGGTGCTGGCTGTCGAGGCGATCGAGGGCACGGACAAGATGATCGCCCGCGCCGGGGAACTGTGCCGAGTGGGCAACTGGACGCTGGTGAAGACCGCCAAGGCGAAGCAGGACATGCGTTTTGATGTGCCCACAGTCGGCCTGCGCACGATCGAAAACCTCAAACAGGCTGGCGGTCGATGCCTGGCGCTGGAGGTCGGCCGGGTCATCATGCTGGACAAACCCGAGTTCCTCGCCGCTGCCGACCGTGCGGGCATTGCTGTCGTTGGAGTGAAGCTGTAATCCCCCCATCGGCCTCACCTTCTCCCATCCGATCCCACAGACCTGATGAATCATGGCGTTACTCAGTGTTGCCAATCTCGTGTTTTCCTACGGTGACCGTCATGTGCTCGATGGCGTCAATCTGACGCTCAGCGAAGGTGAGCATGTGGGGCTGGTCGGACGGAATGGATGCGGCAAGAGCACGCTGATGAAGCTGATTGCCGGGGTGGGATCGCTGCGCGTGGATGCGGGGCAGGTGCAACTGGCGCGTGGGGCGACGGTGGGATATCTGGCGCAGGATCACGATCTGGATATGTCGCGCACGCTGCGCGAGGAGGCGGCTGCCGCGTTCGCGCACATCGAGGAACTGCACCTCAAGCTCGAGGCGATCACATACGAAATGGCCGATGCCAAGGGCGAAGCGCTCGAACGACTGTTGCGGCAGTACGGCGAGCTGGAGCATCGCATTCAGGCGTCAGGCGGCTACGCAGTGGACCATCAGATCGAGGCGACGCTGCACGGTGTGGGGCTGACCGATGAGTTGTTCCACGTGCGCGTAGCGGATCTATCCGGCGGGCAGCGTGGGCGACTGGCGCTGGCGAAGCTGCTGTTGTCGCAGCCGGATGTGCTGTTGCTGGACGAGCCGACGAACCATCTGGACATCGCCGGACGCGAGTGGCTGGAGGAGTTTCTCTCGCAGTATCCCGGCGCGGTGATCATCATCAGCCACGATCGTTGGCTGCTCGACCGGGTGGCGATGAAGATCTATGAGCTGGAGGAAGGCGAGCTGATCGAATATCCGGGCAATTACGCCAAGTATCGCGAACTGCGCGAACAACGCCGACTGACGCAGTGGCGCATGTACGAGAAGCAGCAGGAGAAGATCAAGCGCGAGCAGGCGTTCATCGACCGATATCGTGCCGGCCAGCGTGCTCGGCAGGCACAGGGCAGGGAGAAGCGGCTGGAACGATTCGTGCGCGATGAACTGATCGAGCGGCCGATCGATCTGGCGACGATGGACCTGCGCCTCAAGCCACGCACCCGCGCGGGCGATCTGATCATCACCGCGGAGGATGTGTCCAAAGGCTACGAGGGCAAACCACTCTTTGGCAGGCTGAACCTGAGCATCAAGCGCGGCGAGCGCGTGGGTATCATCGGCCCGAACGGCGCGGGCAAGAGCACACTCATCAACACGCTGCTGGGGCATATCGCCCCGGATACGGGCAGGGTGCGGATCGGTTCACAGGTGGATGTGGGCCATTACCGTCAGACGCATGAACATCTGAACCTGAGTGAAACGGTGGTCGAGTATCTCCGTCGTTTCGTGGATTCCGAGCAGCAGGCCCGCGATCTGGCGGGGGCGTTTCTTTTCAGCGGTCACGATCAGGATAAGCCCCTGAGTGTGCTCAGCGGCGGCGAACGCAGCCGGGTCGTGCTCGCGGGACTGGTGGCAGGCGGTCACAATGTCCTGGTGCTGGACGAGCCGACCAACCACCTGGACATCCCCAGTGCCGAGCGGCTGGAGGAAGCACTCAAGGCATTCACGCAACCACCCACCGGATTCGGCGAAAACGCGGCGATCGGTGGCGGCACACTCATCCTCATCACTCACGATCGCATGTTGCTCGAAGACCTGGTCGACAGCCTCATTATTCTTGATGGCAAAGGCAACGTGCGGCACTTCCTGGGCAAATACAGCGAGTATCTCGCCACGCAGGCCGCTGCCCAGCAGCAGGATTCAGCAGCACAGACATCCCGCAACAACAAGGCAACCGAGAACGCCACCACCAAAACGCGTGAGCAGCGAGGCACGAAAGCACAATCAAACGGTGCTGGTGGTGCGTTGAGCAAGCTCAATCACAAGACGCTCGAAGAGCGCATCATGAAAATCGAGGAGGAGCTTGCCGCAATCGACCGGGAACTGGCTGATCCGGACGCCTACCGCAATGGCGAGCGAATCAGGCAACTGCAATCTCGTCGCGAGGAATTGCAGGCCGAGTTGCAACCACTGGAAGATGAATGGCTCCGCCGCGCGGAAGAGGCGTGATGACCGCGTGCCCGGCCGGGCTATTATTCCTTCCCCTCGAGCCAGTCGGTTGTGAATCGTGTGAACACGATGCGGCGGTAACCGTCCGCTTCATACAGCAGGCCAATGTCGCCATCGGGAAGCGGAGCGAGGCATGAATAGGCACTGGACCCGCGGTAGATGGGCCTTGCGATCGGCCAGGTGGCCGCATCATCCTTACTCAGCCGCACGGTCATGTTTTCGCGCCGCGTGCTCGCCGGGTTGGCAAAAAGGAACCATGGTTTTCCATTCTCGCGATCGAGGCGAATGATGCTCGCCTGACAGACCGGCTCAATCAGTTCCTCTTCCTTGCGCACCTCGCTCCACGTCACGCCGCCATCATCGCTGATGGCGGTGCGCCGCCGGTTGTCACCGAAGTAAGAGCGCATGTTCATCATCAGTCGGCCGTCACTCAGCTCAACGAGCTGGCTTTCGTTCACATTGGGATGAATCGGCTGGCTGTGATGCCATGTAAGACCGTCATCGCTGTAGATCACGTGCGCGCCGTAGCCGTAGGTTGATCGTCGGGCATACGGCCCCGCATTGGAGTAGCTGTGATTCGCGGGAATGATGAGCCTTCCCTTGTGTGGGCCGTGCTGCTTCTGGATGCCCACGCCAGGACCGGTGGCATACCAGCCCCAGTCCGGATCCTTGGTTGTCTGGGTGATTCCCACCGGTGTGGACCATGTCACGCCGTCATCGGTACTCCTGCTGAGCCAGACGGTGCGTGTGCCACGCGAGGTCTTTTCGATGATGTGACCTTCATGATCGACGCCGAGGTTGTGCGTCATGAGCAGGTAGATCGTACCTGTTCGGCTGTCGACGACCGGGCATGGGTTGCCGCAGGTATTGGGCCCGTCGTCCCAGACGACCTGTTGTTCGCTCCAGGTTCGCCCACCATCGGTTGATCGTCTGACGAGCAGATCGATATCCCCGCTGTCACCGCTGTTTTTCACGCGACCCTCGGCAAAGGCAAGGAGGGTGCCGCGCGTTGTGGTGATGAGCGCGGGGATGCGATAGGTGTGATACCCTTTTGTGCCGCTTTCAAAGAGGTTGATCTGCGGCAGGTTGATGACGCTGCGCTCGCGAAGATCGCCCGTGGCGTGAAAGTCGTGGACACGCAGTGTGGCGCGCCACGGTCGCATGCCAAAGTCCGCACCGGTCAGGCGGGCGTGATGATTCGCTTCAATTGTCGCGGTGCGTACGACCTGTCCGTTGATTTCGAAAAGCAGCGTCTGCCGTTGCCGCACAAAGCGAAAGGTGAACGGTTTGCCGGGCTGAATGTGTTCCTTGCTCGGCCTGACGAATTGTGTTCCGCCGCCGAAAACCGGACCTTCCACGAACATCCATCCGGTGCGGCCATCGAAACCGAAATGGTTGTCACCGAAGACGAACGAGGCAGCCGACCCATTCAGTTCATCGAGCGATAGTCGGACTGTAACAGAGAAATCCCCTTCGCCCAAAGCCGCATTGGCATACAGCACGTTCCCCACGCCCGACCCCACAAGCGACTGTCCCTGCGTTTTCCACGCGTCGCCAGCCGGATCAACGGCAACCGCCCTGCCCGACTCGACGAACACGCGATCCGCGGCATGAACCAAGGACATGCCGCACCCGATCGCCAACACCACTGCCGCCAGCCAGGTCACGCGCATCACATACTCCTTTTTCGAACCCCCCTCGTCCCTTACTTGCGATCGATTTCGTGAAAAACATAGGTATCGCTGTTGAGCACGCCCATGCGAATCTCCAGATAACCCGCGTGTCCGTCCGCGAACACCACATTGAAGTTATCTGGGTCGCCATGCCAGTAACGTGTCGCACCTGCTGGAAATGCGGGATTCACCGGCTCATTCCATGCATTGGCGTGCGCGCCATGCTCGGCCCCGGCAACAAGCAGAGTGGGGTTGAGCACCTCCGTCACGCGAACGGAGCCGTTGTTGTCTCCGCTGTTGCTCAGATCGTTGTACAGGCGGTGATGGGTGGAACTGTAGGAGCTCCCCACGCGCACGAATGCGGTCAAACCGTCATAGGCATTGTCGTTGGGACATCCGGCAAGGGGCATGGGCGAATCGGGACCAAGGCCCGGCATCAGGTAGGGATTCAGATAACGTACATCCGCGCCATAGTCGGTGTATGGCGCCAGATTGCCTTTCTGACCCAGCCAGTTGAAGACGCTCTGGGTAGTTCCCAGCAGCTTGGGCGGATACTGATCGTTGTGATCGTTCGTATACGCCATCAGGGCGGTACCCACCTGCCGCAGTTGGTTGAGACACTGAAGCTGCACCGCACGATTGCGGGCGCGCCCCAGGGCCGGCAGCAGGAGCGCGATCAACAACGCAATGATGGAGATGACCACGAGCAGTTCGATCAGGGTGAACGCCTTCGTTTGATGCCGCCAATCCGGGTGCATGATGTTCCCTTTCCTGTAGGAAGATGGGGACGGCGAAACGTTAATTCCGCCGCGCCCGTGATGTACTCAATGCCGTCGCCGCAGCATGAGCAATCCCCCGAAGCCCATCAGCACGAGCGAGGCAGGTTCGGGAATCGGCAGCATCACCTCCGCCTGGTTGCTGCCCACGCGCAGTTCATCTATGAAGGCTTCCGTAACATTCGCGCCGATGCGGAACTGAATGTGATCGGTGACGTTGATCTGATGCGTCCATGCATACTGCACGGCATCGGGTGTGCCATTGATAAGTGACTCGGGTGTGGCGTAGTAGCTCAGTTCGATGCTATCGCCATTCTCCTCGGTGCTGGTCGTGATCTTCAGGACCATAAACACGGTGGTTCCTACGCTGTAAACACCATCCGGGGAGAAATCGCTGTTCGGCCAGAGGTTGTCGATCCCCACGCGGCCACGGCTGTACAAGCCGGTCCAGCCACGTCCTTCAACGCCTTCCAGATTCGACAGGCCAATGTTCACGAACCGAGCACTACCATCCACGTGCGTGCCGGTGGCATTGACGAGAAAGCTGATGTAGGTCACGCTGTCGCTGTTCCAGTCGATATCACCCGTGGCCAGCCACAGCTTCTCGCCGATCAGCTTCAGCTTGTTGCCCTGTGTGACGTAGCTTCCGAAGGTCAGACTGCCTTCCACTACCTGGGCGCTGCTCGGCGCGTTGGTGCTGTAGAGCCCCCAGCCGCCCTGATTGCCCAGCGCACCGGGAGCATAATCGAAACTTTCGTACACGCCACCCATCGCCCCGGACGCACCAACACCCAGCGCAACAGCCGCCGTCGCCACACTCAGAAATGCCTGATGAACTCGTCGCATGGAAATCTTCCTTCCAAAGAATGAATGGGAACCAAACCTGCGTGATGCGCCATGTCGAAACGTTTCGTGCGATTTTTTTATCTTCTCTCAACCGCGCACTACGATCGCGCTGCACCTTGGTAACCATGTCACCGATTCCATTCGTTCAGCGATCAAACTCCTCATGCCACAATGACGGATCGTCACGGGTGAAGAACTGCCTGGCCGCGAAGGCGCTGGGTTCGAGCGCGCCGCGGCTGATTCTTACCATCGCCATATCGCCATGGAACTGGAAGTCGTAGTACGCATCGCGGCGCACGCCATGAAATCGTCCCAGTTGCACAGAGTGGATGCTGTACAGGTCGCCGCGCGTGGTATCGGAGGTGATACCATCGAGTTCGCCATTGATGTACAGCCGCAGTTCGCCACGGACCGCATCGCGCACCGCCGCCAGGTGATGCCAGCGTCCATCATTCACCGGCCGCCTGCCGATGACGACCGGCTCCTCCACACCATCACCGATCATGAACCGCGCCAGCCCATCCTCCACGCGCCACCACCAGCTTGGCCGCATGGGTGCGACGTCACGGGTGATAAGCGTCGCGTTGGGGTTGTTCGGGCTGATGCGCACGAATGCTTCCAGGGTGAAGCTGTCGTTGCGGCCGAACTGCAGCAGCCGCTGTACATCGTCATTGCTCAGTCGAACGGAAGGGCCAACGAACTGCACTCCGCCGGGCATGCCGTAACGCCCCGGCAGCTGTTCAAGCGCCCCCGTCTCCAGGCGCAGGTGCAATCCGCTGCGGCCAAGGTCGGGCACATGGTCGCCCGGTTCCAGCCGTGGGCTTAACGTGTCGAATCGCCACAGCGCCAGCGTCGACTCCGTCACAAGGCGATACTGTTCCTCCGTGGGCATGGAACGCCAGTATCGTGCGGCGGCGAAGGGACTGGGCTGCCGATCGAGTCGGCCGGCATCGTCCACCGTACCTCCCTCATCGTGTTCGAAGGCAAATCGTCGGCCGCCCGCCTTGGTTTCCACTTCGATGCTGCCATCAAAGACGTGAAACTCGGTCCGCCGCGCGGAAGCAACTTCCACGCCGAACTCTGTGCCAAGATCGATCACGCGCGTTGTGGGCGTGTCGACGGTGAAGCGTTTGGCCTGCTGCGGCACGTAGGCGGCGAGCCGGCCGTGATGCAGCTTCAACGTGTTGTCATCGACCAGCGTGACCTCACACGGGCCGTGCAGGAGCACTCGCGCACCACGCTGCATGACAACCTGCATCAAACCGCGCGGTAGCACAATGACTTCACCGGCAAGCAGCGTCGCGCCCGGCTGCAGCGTAACCGCATCCACATCGATCGCATCCGTCACCGAAGCGACCACTGCCGGAGCGGGCACGGTTTGACCGGGCGTATCGGTCACAAGCGGTTGCGACGGCACTGGTGGTGACGGTTGCGAACCATCGCGCGATGTCAGCCGATAAAGGCCGATCACCACAAGGAGCATCGCCGCGGTCGCCAGTGCTCCCATCGCCCACCACGACCGCCGCGCCCCATCGCGCGATACCACGCGGTACACGCGCAGCACCGCGAGACTGAAAAGCTCCTGCGGCCGATCCGTTGACGACACATCCACATGCCGCTGCACAACACCACTCTGTGATGATCGTCGTCGCACTCGGTGCGGTTCGATCGCCACGAGAGCCGCGTCCGCCGCATCCTCCAGGTCGCTCAACTCCTCCAGCAGCGCCAGCCCCGCCTCCTGCGATTCCAGCTCGCTGTAGACGGTGTAGAGCGTCTGGTCCACCTCCGCCAGCCGCCAGAACAGCTCGCGCACCTCCGGCTGGTTCAGCACCGCCTCATTCAATCGCTCCAGCTCATCATCGCTGATTGAGCGATCGAGATAGGCGTGGATCAACCTTTCGCTGTCATGGGGCGACACGAGGTGGCGACTCCTGAAGTAGTTGTTGATCCATGCACCGTCGCAGAAATGCCCGGGCACGGGACAATGCCACGTTGACCGACAACGGTGTATTCCCGCGCATTTCCGCGATCTGCGTGGGCGTCCTGGCGTCGCGGTAGCGCAGTTCCAGTACCTGCCGCGCTGCCGGGGCGAGTTTCTCCAGACATCGCCGCAGCGCTCCCACCGCGTCCTGCTCGTGGTCAGTCGACGACGGAGCATTGTCCGCCAGCGCCTCCATTGCAGCCGGTGACAGCAGCCTCAACCGCGCCTGGGCCCGGCGAAACTCCAGAACCTTGAACCGCGCAATCGTGCAGACCCAAGCCTGAAAGTTCGTCCCCGGCTGATATTCGGCCGCTTTCTCCATCGCGGTGATGAAGACTTCCTGCAGCAGGTCGTCGGCGTAATCGTTGATGGGCAGCAGCGTGTAAATGAAGCCCCGGACCGCTGCGGAATGGCGCAGGAACAGTCGCTGCACCTCATCCGACGGCTGCAAGGTTCGTCGATCTCGCGTCACGAGTCGCTCCATGAACCCTCCGTCGTCCAATGTATGACGCGACCCGGCTCAGACTTAGCCGGCAGGAAGAAAAAATTTTTTTGGCAGGGAACAGCCCGAATGCAGGGTAAACGGCTAAACGGCTAACCCGCACCCTGGCGCTCGCCGGGGCGTCGCTCACCACTGCCACATGTGCCCAGCTCACCGTCCAGGCCAGGGGTTCACGGGAAGCCCGGTCCGGGCCTCAATGGCAAGCAGGCGGTTGTATTTGGCCAGCCGTTCAGACTGCGTAATGGAGCCTATTTTAATTTGATCGCCCGACCAGCCGACCGCCAGATCCGCCAGCCAGTTGTCCTCGGTTTCGCCGCTGCGGGCACTGATGGTGATGCGCCAGCCGGCTGCACGCGCCAGCCGTCGTGCCTCGGCTGCCTCCGTCAGCGTACCGATCTGGTTGACCTTGAGCAGCAACGCATCGGCTGCCCGCTCCTGCACCGCACGGGCGATCCGCTGCGGGTTCGTGCAAAGAAAGTCATCACCCAGGGTGATGGCCCTTCCTTCCAGTGTGCAACGCAACTGCGGCCAGTTAGCCCAGTCCTCCTCGCTCAGCCCGTCCTCCACGCTCACGATCGGGTAGCGCATCACCCAGTCGCGTACCTGCTCGATCATCTCGACGCTGTTCAGTTCGCGCCCGCCGATGACATACCGGCTGTTCACATAAAAATGGCTCGATGCGACGTCCAGCGCAATCGCCACATCCGGCCCCGGCGTGTACCCAGCCCGCTCGATCGCCTCCACCGCCAGCGCGAGCATTGCATCGACGCTTTCTACCGGCGGAGCAAGTCCGCCCTCATCAGCGGTCAGCGCACGCCAGTTGTACCGCTGCCGACTTAACGCGGCGGCTGCCTGATACACGGCGAAGGTCATCGCAAGCCCATCGTCGATCGTCGGCGCCGACGCCGGCACGATCAGCACATCCTGAATCTCCACCTGCCCGCCCGCGTGCTTGCCGCCACTGAAAAGATTGATCGTCATGCGAGGCAGCGCTTGCAACGGTTCGTCCACCATATCGGCGAAGTGCTGATACAACGGCACGCCCCGCAATGCCGCCTCCGCCCGGGCGTATGCGATCGACACGGCCAGCACCGCGTTCGCGCCGAGCCTGGATTTGTTCGCGCTGCCATCCAGTTCGATGAGATACGCATCGAGTTCGCGCTGATGGCTGAACGAACGGCCGCGCAGTGCCGAAGCGATCGTGCCGTTCACGTTCGCCACCGCCTTGCGGCAACCCATGCCTAGGTAGCGTGAGGGATCGCCATCGCGCAGCTCCAGCGCTTCAGCCGCACCCGTAGATGCCCCGGAAGGCACTGAGGCCGTGGCGCTGCAGCCGTCCAGCACGCACGTCGCCTCCACCGTCGGCCGACCGCGACTATCCAGAATTTCCCTCGCCGTAACTGATTCAATCCGCGCCATGTTTATTCAGAAGCCCTGCATACAGAGTGACCAGTTCATCCAGCGTGTTCGGCAACGCCCGCATCACCGCCAGCACAATCCCGCACTGTCGATCACGCTCATCCTCATCCAGATACTCCAGCGTTGACCGACCGCGCACGCGTGCCAGCATACAGCCGAGCGTGTGGGCAACGCACATCGATTCGTGCTCATCGCGCCACGGCACATCGCTCAGCGTTTCCTGATACGTTTGCCAGAACAGCCTCGCTGCTTTGAGCAGCGCTTCGCGATGCATGGGCAGATGATGCGCCTTGCTCAGGTAATGCGTCAGAGCAAACCCCACATCGAACGCCGGATCACCGAAGTGGATGACCTCGAAATCCAGCAGCACAAGCCTTCCCTGATGGATGAGCACGTTCTTGGGGCTGTAGTCCCCGTGAACGATGGCGAGCCGACGGCGATTCGTCTGATCAATGAGCCGATCGATGAACGCCTGAGCCTCAGGTGTCTGAGCGGCACTGTAGCGGTAATAGGGCTCTACCCGTAGGGTCTCAAAAAAAGAACGATCGTCGAACGCCGCGGCGTACCGATCGCGTGCCAGCCACGATTCGCGATGAATCCTGCCCAGCAGCGTCGCGAACTGCGCCACGTGATCATCATCGACCCGCCCGGCCAGCAGTACCGCCTTGTAATTCTCGTGCGGCTGCGGCACCGACTCCATCGCCAGCAGATGATGGGCGCGATCCTCGAACACCAGTGCCGGCACGCTGCCTGCCGCCAGTTCGCCAAACGCCCGCAACCCCGCCGCTTCACGTTCGATGCGAGCCGGATCACTGAACCAGTCAACCGCTACGCGCAACTTTGCCAGCGCCTGCTTGAGCACCCAGGCCCGGCCGTCGCCCAGCTCCACGAGCACCGTCCGGTTCGACACGCCGCCCGCCAGCGTCTGCATTCGCGGCTGAGCCTGCGGATGGATGTGCCCGTTGTCGCGCAGATACGACAGCAACGCCGGGTGCGATTCGATGTCGAGCTGTCCAGCGGGAGGCATCGTCATATTGGTCCGGCAGCATAATTCATCACATTTTTCATCGCGAGTCCGCCTGCCATTTCACCGCAGGCAAAAGTCATCGCCCCCACCCCCCGATCCACGCAAAAGGCCCGGAGACACACGTCCCCGGGCCTTGCCGTTGGCTCTCATCGATCAGCATCCGACGAGGCTCATGCCTTCATCGCAACCTGATATCCGGCTCGAATCCAGGCGTTGACCTTCGCAGCGGCATACGCCCCCGTCACACCGTTGGCGCGAACCGCCTGCAGGAACGCCGCGTTCGATTTGCCCTTGCCCTGCGTCGCGTTGTACGCCGCCGCATCGCGCGTCGGATTCACCAGCTTCACCTGCGCCACCCGGCTGTTCTTTTCACCCGAGCGGCTGGTCCAGTCATTAAAGCTCATTTCGCTCTTATCGATGCGGAACGCCTGGCTGCGTGGCGAATGCCACGTGTTGTTGTTCAGCTTGAACCGGCCTGCCATCGCCGCGTCGAACCGCGCCATGGGCCGATCGCTGTCCAGGTTCTGAATCAGGTTGCGGGTGAACGTCACGTTGTTGAAGCGATTCGCCTCGCCCACCACGCGCAGCCCGCCCATCCAGTTGTAAATGGTGTTGTTCTCGATGGTCGTGTTGCGCATGCCGCCAGCCAGCTCGCCATCGATCATGATCGCCTTGCTGATATCGCCCTTGCTGGTTTCGTGCGCGAAGAGGTTGCCGGTGATCTTCGCGCCGTTGAGGTTGGCCATCTCCAGCCCCGTGCCGCGCGGCAGGTTCTCAGCGATGTCGTTGCCGTTAAGGAAAACGTTGTTGGTCACCTGGCCACCCACACCGCTGTTGGGCACCATGCCCTTATTCACCGCGCCGCCACGTACCAGACCGAACGACGCCCCCAGTGGGTTGGCGACGAACAGGTTGCCCGACACCACGCCACCCGGTCGGGCCTGCAGCCCGTGGCTGGCCGCCCGCGCGATGATGTTGTCGCGCACCACCAGATTCCTCGAATCAACCTGCACGTAAATATTGTGGTTGTAGATCGTCGCCTGCGCGCCTTTGACCTTTTCGTTCCAGCCGTTGTGATCGAACAGGTTTTCCTCCAGCGTCACACCGTTGACATTGCTGATGAACATTCCCTGCGAGTGCCGCCCCACCCCGTACGCATCGAGCACCTGCGATCGGCGCAGCTTGAAGTTGCTGAATCCCTGTTTCGACTGCACGATGATGTTGTCGCTGTAAAAGCGCACGATGGTGTCTTCGATGAGCAGGTTGCTGCCGCCGCTGAGCCATTTCACACCCGCCGCACCGCTGGTGGATTTGAGCTTGCCGCTGGGGTCGCGATGATGCGCGTACAATTCCAGTCCGATGATCGCAACGTGGCTCACCCTGTCGCCGCTGGAAGTGTAGATTCCCGAATCAGTGCCCGTCTTGAGCAGCGGGCGCGCGCCGTTGCCATAGGCGCTGATGAGCAGCGGCTCCTGCGCCGATCGGCCGGACAGCTTCCATTTACCCAGCGATTCCTCCCACACGTCGCCACGCTTCAGCAGCAGCCAGTCCGGCTTGCCATCGCGCAACAGCCCCTTCGCCTTCGCCAGCGTTTTCACCGGCGAGTTGGGCGACAGACCATCGTTGCTGTCCTTGCCAGCCGAACTGCTGACATAAATAACACGCGTGTCCTTGCTCGCCCCCACCTTCGTCCAGCCGCCCTTGTCGATCGACACTGACAACAGCAATCGATCCTCAAGCGCTTCGAGCTGACCCATGCCGCGGTCGCATTGCTCCCGGGGCGCACGATACGAGACGAGGCTATCGAACAACTTCATGCCGCCTCCATGTGAATGCACTGATGCAGGCGAGAACGACACACTACCGCCCTGCCCCCGGAGGTGGGGGATTCACCGGCACCCGCATCAGGTTTGATCCGATCGCTTACGCCACCCGCTGCTGACGTGTTCACCCGAAACGAAAAAATGTTCCCCCCAGGCCCACCCCCTCCCGGGGGCGGGTAAGATATTCCCTCACGGTCTTCCATGACCGCACGAAGTCGACATTCCTTCACCCCAGGGGATCTCCTGCCATGCAGATGCGTTCGCTCGCCGCGCCCCTTCTGGCGTCCGCCGTCCTCACCGCTTCACTGACGCCCACCGTCGGTCCCGCTCACGCCGCCGAGGATGCCCCGCCCTACACTGTTATCCAGCGCAGCGACGATCGGCTGATCGTCCAACTGCCCAACCGGCTTATCATCGTTGCTCAGGAAGTGCGCACAGCCCCAGTCGTTTCCGCCCAGGTCTGGATCAAGACCGGCTCCATCTACGAACAGGAGCATGTCGGCGCGGGCCTGTCCCACTTCCTCGAACATCTGCTGGCAGGCGGTTCCACCACCAACCGCAGTGAAGCCGAAACCAACGCGATCCTCGGCCGCATCGGCGCACAGACCAACGCATTCACCAGCCTCGATGCCGTCGCCTACTACATCAACACCACCGCCGAGCACGCGCCTGTCGCCATTGATCTGCTCTCCGACTGGATGATCAACTCGACCATCCCGCAGGAGCAGTACGAGCGTGAACGCGATGTCATCCAGCGCGAGTTCGAGTTCGGCATGGGCAGCTCCGGTCGCATCTTCTGGAAGCTCACTCAGATCGCACGCTACCAGGCGCACCCGGCCCGGCACCCCACCATCGGCTACCTCGATGAATTCCTCACCATCACCCGCGATGAGATCTACGACTTCTACAAGCGCATGTACGTGCCCAACAACATGCTCTTCGTCGTCGCGGGCGACATCGACAAACAGGCCGTCGTCAATCAGATCGCCACACTCTGGAAGGATCAGAAGCCGGGCAAACTGCCCGACCTGAAGTTCCCGATCGAAGCTGATATCGATCAGCCGCGCACCGTGCGGGGCCACGCGGTAATCGATCGGCCGCAGGTGCGTCTGGCCTGGCCGACCGTCAAGCTCACCGAGCCGGGCGATTACGCCCTGGACGTGCTGGCCAGTGTGCTGGGCCACGGTGAATCCAGCCGTCTCGTCCGATCCATCCGCGATGAACAGGCGCTGGTCAACACCATTGACGCCTATCACTCCAGCATGCACTGGGGTGAAGGGTTCTTCGGCGTCGACTTTGAAGTAGCTTTGCCTCCCGGCGCCGATGCCGACACCGCCCAGGCCGCCATCGACCGCGTCACCACAGCCGTGCTCGCCGAGATCGAGCGCATCCGCGATGAGGGCGTGACGGAGAAAGAACTCGCCCGCGCCCGCCGACAGACGACCGTCGCTGTTGTGCTAAGTGCACAGACCGCACAGGGCATGGCCGACCGGCTCGCCCGAGACATTTTCGCCACCGGCGATCCGGACTACCTGACGCGCTACACCCGCGAACTGGAGAAGGTCACGTCGAAGGACGTGCAGGCCGCTGCCGCTCGGTTCCTCCAGCCCAATCGGCAAATCACCGTCACACTGCTGCCTGCGACGAAGGAGAATCCCCCCACCGATGTCGCTCGCGTGGATGACGGGATCGACCCGACCGCGTTCCGCACCGAGCCGGTGGACCTGGACAACGCCCGCCTGCTCGAACGGATGCGTCAGTTGCTGCGTTCCGAATCGCACCAAAGCAAGCAGGTTGTCGTCGACGAGCCGCGCCAGTACGTGTTGCCCAACGGGCTGCGTCTGGTGGTCGGCCGCAACACCGCGGTGCCGGCCGTGGCGATCCAGCTTTATCAGGCGGGTGGGCTGCTGGCAGATGAGTCGGGCCGCGAAGGTGTCGCCTACGCCACCGCCGCCATGCAGATGAAGGGCACCACGACGCGCACTGCCGCCCAGATCGCCCGGACGATCGAGGACCTGGGCGCTTCGCTCAGCGTCGAAGCGGGCGCGAATTCCAGCTACGCCCGGGCGGTGGCCCTGAGCGAGGACTGGAAGACGATCCTCGACCTCGTCGCCGATGTGACGCTCAACCCGAGCTTCCCCGAGTCGGAGTGGACGGGGATGCAGCGTCGCCTGCTGGCCGCGATCGACCGGCAGAAAGACTCGTGGCACGGCGAAGTATCGATGCGGTTCCGTCAGGCCTATTACCCGGGCCACCCCTGGGCCTACACGCCGATGGGTAACCGCCAGGTCGTCGCCGGCCTCACCGCCGATGACCTGCGTGAGTTCCACCGCCGCAATCTGGCTGCATCGCAGACGGTCATCGCCGTGTTCGGGGACGTCGACCCCGATCAGGTGCATCGCCGCGTCGTGGAGCTGTTCGGCAACATGCCCGCCTTCAGCAAGGGCGACCGCTTCGTCGCCCCGTTGCCGGCGACGCCCCGCCCGGCCGTTGTCACTGAACATTCCGATAAGCCGCTGGCGGCTGTGATGATCGGCTTCGGCCCGGGCGTCGAACGCGCCCACCCGGACTACGCCGCCATGCGCGTCCTGGCATCCGTCATGAGCAGCTTCCCCTCCGGCTGGCTGGAGGAGCAGCTGCGAGGGCAGGGGCCGGGCCTGGTCTACGCCGTCGGTGCCTTCCCCAGCACGGGCCTGGTCCCGGGGCATTTTGCCATCCTCTTTAATACCAACCCGGCCACCGCCCCCGAGGCGTTGCGCCGAGCCATGAGCGTGGTCCACCGCGCCAAAACACAACTGGTGTCAGATGAAGACCTTGCGCGTGCCAAGGCGGCGGTGCTCACCGAGGAGTTCTTCGGCCGTCAGACCAACGCGGACCTCGCTGCAAACGCTGCTCTGGAGCTGCTTTACGGTCTCGGCCGCGATGCCGACGCCCGCTTCCGGCGCACCGTTGACCAGCTCGACGCCACCACGCTCCGCACCATCGCGCAAACTTACCTGCGCAACCCGATCGTCGTCGTCCTCAGCCGTACCCCAGTGTCCCCTGAAACCCTCCAACCTGCACTTAACCCTGACACCACGGAGACCCCGTAACGCCCGCCCCTAAGACGCTGCCGAAGGGCGTAGACAACCTTCCACAACTTTTTTTCGCATCCACGCCTTCATGTGGTATACTCCCCGAACGTTCCACAAAAGGACGAGGAGGGTTCCTGTGATTCGACGATTCTCCCTGCTGGTGTTCGCTATCGCGATGCTCCTGCCCGCCATGACGGCCCGGGCGTCGCTCATCTTCGACATGCCCACCATCGACGTGGGCCACTGGTACTTCGAGGAAGGCACCGGCGTCGTCGAAATTCCCATCTACGTCGTGGGGAACGTTTACGTCACCGACATCCAGGTTCGCGCAATCATCGGCGATGATCTTCCCACGCCGGACGGTGCGCCGAACATGCCCAAATTCGTCGGTGCCGACTATATCGGCACGCTCTGGGGCGACATCGTGCCCGATACCAACGAACTTGTGTGGCCGCAGTACCTCAACAGCGGGGCTTCGCTGCCCGCCGGTCTGCCCCCGGGCACCAAAGTTCTGCTCAACGGGCTGTTGCTCACCCTGAAGATCGACCTGACCGGCCTGACCGCTGGCCAGTCGTTCAGCCTCAACCTCGGCGGTATCGAGCCTACCGAAGCTTTGGACGCGCACGATGGCATCGATCACCCCATCCTCATCACCAACGGCTCAATCAACATCGTGCCCGAGCCTGCCAGCCTCGCCCTGATCGGCGCGGGCCTGGCGCTGATGTTCCACCGCCGCAAGGCCTGACCGCAGCCCGCAACAGGTTCGGCCCCTCTCTCGTTGCGAGGGGCTGGGTGAGGACGAATGTAATCTCGGCTTTACCTCATAACGGCTGACTCACAATGCAACCCTCCCCGCGACCTCGCATTGCCGAGGTCGCTTCGGCGCGCCATAATGACGTGTTACCCATGAGTTCCGCGACGCGACATACCGAGGCGGGCTGGGCATCCAGCCATGACATTGAAACAGGGCGGGAGAGTCAGGCGGGCTGGGCAGGCCGAAGGGCGACCCAGAACGTCAACGTGTTGGAGACGGTCTCGCTGGTCTGCCCCGCGCAGGTCAAGGCCGAGATGCCCGCCTCCGACGCCAGCATTCAGACCATCCTGGAAAGCCGCGACACCATCAAGCAGATCATCGCCGGAACCGATCGGCGGCTGCTGGTAATCGTCGGCCCCTGCTCCATCCATGACGAGAAGGCCGCACTGGAATACGCGGAGAAGCTCGAACGCGTCCGCCGTGAGCTGATCGACCGGCTCTACATCGTCATGCGCGTCTACTTCGAGAAGCCTCGCACCACGGTCGGCTGGAAGGGGCTGATCAACGACCCGTACATGGACGGCTCGTTCAACATCGAGGTGGGGCTGCGCCGGGCCCGGGAGCTGCTGCTGCGGATCACCGAAATGGGGGTGCCCACGGGGACCGAGATGCTCGAGCCAATCACGCCGCAGTACATTGCGGACGTGGTCTCCTGGGCGTCGATCGGTGCCCGGACGATCGAATCGCAGACGCACCGGCAGATGGCCAGCGGCCTGTCGATGCCTGTCGGGTTCAAGAACGGCACCAGCGGCAATCTGGACATCGCCGTTCATGCAATGGAGTCGGCCCGGCACTCGCACCGGTTCCTGGGTATCGACGATGCCGGCCGCACCGCCGTGGTCAAGACCCGCGGCAACCCGTGGGGGCATCTGATCCTGCGCGGCGGGCGCAGCGGCCCCAACTACGAGCCGGGTATCATCGCCCAGGCGGTTGACGCCCTGCGTCAGGCAGGCCTGCCCACCGCCGTCATGGTCGACTGCTCGCACGCCAACTCGGGCAAGAAGTTCCAGAACCAGCCGCACGTCTGGCAGAACGTGGTCGAGCAGCGACTGGCCGGCAACGACTCGGTCATGGGCGTGCTGGTGGAAAGCAACCTCTTCGAGGGCGCCCAGCCCCTGCCCGAAACCCCCGCCGAGCTGCACAAGCTGCGCTACGGTGTCTCCGTCACCGACGAATGCATCGGTTGGGACCAGACGGAAGAACTGCTGCGCTGGACGTACAAACAGCTCGCGTAAACGCTCGAGACAATCGCAATATCGCACCGAAGCCCACCCACGAAGTGGGTGGGTGGGTGTGTTGATTTTCGCGCAAAGAAAAACCCACCCACAGGAGTGGGTGGGCTTTGGATTCATATTGCACATGTTCTCGTGCGACGCGTCGTTTGCGTCTCACGCGATCAAATCGTGGCACACGTTGCCAAAGACGTCCGTGAGGCGGAACTTGCGGCCCTGGTACGTGTAGGTCAGATCCTCGTGTTCGAGGCCCAGCAGGTGCAGGATCGTCGCCTGCAGGTCATGCACGTGCAGCGGCTTGTCCGCAACGGTGTAGCCCAGCTCATCGGTTTCACCGTAGATGAAGCCGGGCTTGAGTCCGCCGCCAGCCATGAACATGGTGAAGCAGTGCGGGTTGTGGTCGCGGCCGAGGTACTTCGAGCCGTTACGCGCTTCGTTCATGGGCGTGCGGCCGAATTCACCCGACCAGATCACCAGCGTGTCATCGAGCATCCCGCGCTGCTTCAGGTCGCGAATCAGAGCAGCCACGGGCTGATCGATCTGCTTGCACTTCTTGGGCAGATGGTGGACCAGGTCGTCAGTCGGCCCCACGCCATGCGTGTCCCAGCCCCAGTCAAAGAGCTGGACGAACCGCACACCGTTCTCCGCCAGCCGCCGCGCCAGCAGGCAGTTGTTGGCGAAGAGTGCCTGGCCCGGCTGAGCACCGTACATCTCCAGCGTTTCGGGTGATTCCTTCGAGATATCCATCACCTCCGGCACGGACACCTGCATCCGGAACGCCAGTTCGTACTGCTCGATGCGGGTGAGCGTTTCGGGGTCGCCAAACTCCTGATGCTGCATCTCGTTCAGGTCGCGCAGAGCATCGAGCGTGCGGCGACGCATCGGCCTGTCCATGCCCGGCGGGTTGGAGACGTAGAGCACCGGGTCACCGCTGGTGCGGCACTGCACGCCCTGGAAGACCGATGGCAGGAACCCACTGCCCCACACGCTCTTGCCCGCGTCGGGCGTCTGACCCGAAACGAGCACGACGAAGCCGGGCAGGTCACTCGCCTCCGCCCCGAGACCGTAAGTCAGCCACGCGCCCATTGATGGCCGACCGGGAATTGCCGAACCGGTGTAAAGGAACATCTGCGCCGGAGCGTGGTTGAACTGATCGGTGTGAACCGACCGGACAAACGTCAGGTCATCCACGATCGACGCGATGTTGGGCAGCAGTTCCGACACCCACATGCCGCACTCGCCATGGCGGGCGAACTTGTAGGGCGAGCCCAGCAGCTTGGGATGCCCCTTGATGAAGGCGAAGCGTTCACCTTCGAGGAATTCCTTGGGGCAAAGCTGACCGTCATACTCCTGCAGCTTGGGCTTGTAGTCGAAAAGGTCCTGCGGAGGCGGGGAACCGGCCATGTGCAGGCAGATGACGCGCTTGGCCTTGGGGGCGAAGTGCGACGCCCTGGCCGCCATCGGGCTGGCCGGCCGGACAGCGCCCTGAAGCTCCTGGTTCAGCAGCGACGCCAGCGCTACCGCGCCGATGCCGCCCTGACACCGCTTGAGGAACTGCCGTCGCGTGACGGCCCGCATTTGTTCAAGAAACAGGTCCATATCACCTTCACTCTCATGCCCCGGAAACCATGACACCCCATCGGCTTTCGCCGAATCAACCCTTGGTCAACACCTCATCCAGGTTCAGCAGCACGTTGGCGACAATCGTCCACGCAGCCGCTTCCACCGTGTCCATGTCCTGCGGCACCGGTCCAAGCGGATCGGTCGCCATCTTCACCGCATCATCGCGCCGCTGCGCGAAAACCTGGCGTTCCTGTTCATACAGCTCGACCAGTCGATTCACCTCCGCCTGTTTGGGCGGTCGGCCGAGCACGAGCTTCAGACCATAGGCCGCACGCTGATAGGCATTGGTGCCACCCTCGCGGATCATCCGCCGTGCCAGCGCCTGGGCCGCTTCGACATAGACCGGATCGTTGAGCGTGACCATGGCCTGCAGCGGCGTGTTGGTGCGGATGCGACGATCGACGCAGACCTCGCGGCTGGTGCCGTCGAACGTGAGCAGCGACGGATAGGGCGTGGTGCGGCGAATCAGCGTGTAGAGGGCACGGCGGTAGCGGTCCTCACCCGGGCTGGTGATCCACTTGTCGCCGCTGTATACGACGTTCCAGATGCCCTCGGGCTGCGGAGGCATCACGCTTGGGCCGAACATCTTTCGACTCAGCAGCCCCGCCACGGCCAGCGCCTGATCGCGAATCTGTTCCGCCTCCAGTCGGAAGCGCGGCCCGCGTGCCAGCAGCTGATTGCGCGGATCACGCTCCAGCAGTTCCGGTGTCACCTTCGATGACTGGCGATAAGTGGCCGACATCACGATCGTCTTGAGCAGCTTCTTCTGCGACCAGCCGTTGTCCATGAACTCGACCGCCAGCCAGTCCAGCAGTTCCGGATGAGTCGGCGGCGACGACTGCGTGCCGAAGTCCTCGGTCGTCTCCACGATGCCCGCGGCGAACAGATGCGCCCAGTAGCGGTTGGCGATCACGCGGGCGGTCAACGGGTTGTCACGGCTGACCAGCCACTGCGCCAGCCCCAGTCGGTTCATCGGCGCCCCCGAAGGCATCGGGTGCAGCGCCGAGGGCACGCCCGGCTGCACTTCCTCACCCGGGTTGAGGAAGCTGCCACCCACGAATATGCGTGTCACACGCTGTTTGTCGGGCGGCAGTTCACGCATGATCGGCGTGGTGGGCGGCTGGATCGACGCCAACTGGGTGCGAACCCGTTCGATCTCCCGCCGCTGGCCTTCCAATACAGGCGTGATCGACCGGTAGTAGTTCGCCACCACCTCACGCTGCTCGGCGGTGCGGTTCACCGCCGGTGTCGCCAGCGCTACACGTACCGCTTCCGGAGCCTTGAGCAGCTCGATCGGCATCGTCGTCACCGACAGGCGGAATCGGCCCAGCGCGTGGTTCTGTCCGTAGTTGTGCACGAGCGTGAAGGTCAGTTGCGCCTTGTCCATTTGCGCTGGGGACGCCAGCGCGAAGGTCGCAGTGTGCGCCTTGCCGGCCAGCGGTGCGATCGACCAGCCGGACTTGCCCGACTCATCACCGTCGATCACGCGATCAGGGCCCCAGTTCGCCTGGGCGTGCGTCGCGGTCGCATCCGTCAGCACCAGCCGCCGCTCACCCACCGGCGACACTTCGGTGCTCGTCGGGGCAGCCTGCGGAATCTGGTTCGACCAGAGCAACTGCCGATTCGCATCGAGCAGCTTCACCACCGCGCCATTCAGCCGCGTGTGCAGGTTGGCTTCGTTGCGGTTCCACAGCACGATGCGTTCGATTGCGTGCGGCTCACGCAGGTCGAGCTCCCACCACGGATTCGTCTCCGTATCGGTGTGCGTGATGGTGGCGGCGTCATATCGGCCGGCTGTGTTGCCGTCGATCGCCAGCCGGGCTTCACCGCCGAACGCGGTGCTCGACTGTGACGCCTGGCCGCTGCCAGCGATATTGCGGCCGCCGCTGAACACCTGCACCTCCGCCAGCGAGAGAATGCGACCCTCACCAGGCAGCTCGATGCGCACATAGCGGGCTGCCGGCGGCTGCCGAACGGTCAGCGGCCGGGCCGAACCAGTCATCTCACTCAGCGCGAAGTTGCCGTGCGCCACGCGTCCCGGCCCACCGCTGGGCAGTGATTCGTGGGGCAGTGCCTCCAGACGAATCCCCGTGACGTTGGTCAGATCAGCCTCAGCGATGAAGGTGTAGGTGTCCTTTTCAGGGTTCGTTCCCGAAGCAAGCACCGACTGATCGTCCAGTACGGTCAGCGTCGCGCCCTGGGCGGATGTCACACTGGTCGGCTGCAACACTTGCCAGTCGCCGATGCGTGCCGCGATCTCCGCCTCCCACGCCGCCTGCGCCTCGGTCAGGTCCGTCGTGGCGATCTGCGTTTCCAGCTCCGCCAGCCGGGCGTTCAGCCGCGCCATCTCCGCCTGCTGCTCGCGCGTCGGCGTGGGGATGGTCGGCCGATCGTCCATCTGGTCGTGGTCTTCGGTCTGATTGAAGAACGCATAGAACTGATAGAACTCACGCAGGCTGATCGGGTCGTATTTGTGCGTGTGGCACTGGGCGCAGCCGATGGTCATGGCCATCCAGATCTGCCCGGTGGTGTTCACGCGATCGATCACCGCCGCAACGCGGAACTCCTCATCGTCCGTGCCGCCTTCGCTGTTGGTCATCGTGTTGCGATGGAACGCAGTGGCGATGAGCTGATCGAGCGTCGGATTGGGCAACAGGTCGCCGGCAATCTGCTCGATCGTGAACTGATCGAAGGGCATGTCGTTGTTGAACGCCTCGATCACCCAGTCGCGGTAGCGCCAGATCGTGCGCAGCCGGTCGGCTTCGTAACCCTGCGAGTCAGCGTAACGGGCCATGTCCAGCCACAGCCGGGCCCAGCGCTCACCATACGCCGGATCGGCCAGCATGGCGTCGACCATGCGCTCGTAGGCGTCGGGCCGCGTGTCGTTGACGAACGCTTCGATCTCCTCCCACGTGGGCGGCAACCCACGCAGGTCCAGGCTCACCCGACGAATCAGCGTGTGACGATCTGCCTCAGGCGAGGGCTTCAGCCCCTCGGCTTCCAGCGTCGCCAGCACAAAATGGTCGATGCCGTTGCGAACCCACTCCACATTGTGCACAGCGGGCAGCTTTGGCCGCCTGGGCGGAATATACGCCCAGTGCGAGTTGCTCCTGGATTCAACATCGACGCCCTCGGGCCATTCCGCGCCCTGAGCGATCCAGCGATAAAGGATGTCGATCTGTTCGGGCGTCAGCCGATCGCCGCCCTGCGGCATGATGAGGTCCGGGCGGTCGCCTCGGACGGTTTGAATGAGCAGGCTTTCCTCGGGCTTGCCGGGGACGATGGTCTTTTCACGGTCGCCGCCGCGCAGCGCGTGGTCGCGCAGGTCCAGCCGCAGGCCGCCGCGCCGCAGCCCGGCATCGTGGCACTCATAACAGTGCTGGGCGAAGATGGGCTGGACGTCACGGACGAAGTCGACGCGCTGCCCCGCAGGTGCGGAAGCTGGCGCCGCTGCCGAAGCCCGTACCGCCGTGGTGGAATTCGCCGGGTCAGACGCGCTTGCTCCGCCCACCGCCCAGACGAACATCCCCGCGGAGAGCGTCACACCCGCAGCTGCCAATACGAATTTCTTTGTCATGGAGGACCTGCCCATGCCTTACGATCCACTTCAACGCCGTCGTTATGACACGACCACGTCTATGAAAGGCGTGAAAAACTCCACACCACATTTCAGGCAGGCAGACCAAATTGGATTGTATTGTACCACATAACGCGACACGATTCGACCACCCCCGCAACCAAACCGCATCGCCAGTCGACAACCCATTCCCCCCAAACGATTTAAATCTCACAAAGATTGACCGCGC
>CALKHT010000066.1 GCA_937988825.1 uncultured Phycisphaeraceae bacterium | reverse complement strand
ACGGGCAGTTTGGACTCTCATAAGGACTGGATCAAGTTGAGGGGAGCAGGCCAATATCCGCAAGCGGATTTGTTACGGCCGTGGCGCCCGGTCACTTCGGCAGAAGTTGACGCCGTTCAGCGCATTTTGAGACGGGCAATGATAGTTGATGCGTGGCCTAGTATTTCTAGTTTGCTACATAAACAGTGGCTGCTCATCGCGCGTCAAGACATTCCGATTGAAACCGATATGATGCCAAACGATGGGTACTATCTGGCCCAAGGAAGAAACGATGGCAAACTTGCTTTGCTACTGATTTTTGAGGATTACTTGACACCGCGTAAACATGAAGGAATGGAGCCTGTTACTTTCATTGACGTAGGCAGTTGGGAACTTTTCAAGCGCCGAATGATTCAGGATAGTGAACTTTACAGTTGACGCGAGCTACAGCTAATCTGGTGTGATCCACAACCGAGATGATCGGGGCGGGAACGGTTTTTGGTCATTCACGCGAATATGGAGGTATTAGGTCGAGCCGGAGTCAGGTGTCTGTATTCTGTATGATCTCAAACGCTCGCTTCAATCGCGTCATTGACCTGCAATGGTTCGCCTATGGTGCCTCCGAGGACCGCGTGCGCATCAAACACGGCTACGATCGCAACGGGATCGCCTCTACCGGCGCAAAGCCGTCTCCCGCGCGGCTGGGGCGAGGGGTTCGTCGCATTCGGGGCCAGGCGCCTGCTTTCAGGCCGGCAGGACGTAGAAACATTTCGGGCAGACCAGCGCATGGTTGCTGTCGTCCACTGGCGTCAGAGCTGGCGTTGAAACCGGTCTGTCCCATGATGGCCCCCCCAGAAAAATGAAAGCCCCGGGGTGGAGGCCCCGGGGCACGGGGTCAGCTCAGTCAGTGCGGCATCGGGAACTGGCTGCACAGGTCCGCGACTTCGGCACGCACGCGGTCGGCCACCTCGGTGCTGCCGCCGCTGGTCAGAACCTGGTCGATCCAGTCGGCGATCTGCTGCATCTGCGGTTCACGCAGGCCGCGCGTCGTGACGGCCGGGGTTCCCAGTCGGATACCACTGGTGGTCTTGGGCGGCCGCGGGTCCTGCGGGATGCCGTTCTTGTTGGTGATGATGCCCGCGTTCTCAAGCCATGCTGCCGCATCCGCGCCGGTGAGGTTCTCATCGCGCGTGCGCAGGTCGACGAGCATGAGGTGGTTGTCGGTGCCGCCTGAGACGATACGGTAGCCATGCTTCTCCAGCGCGTCCGCCAGTGCCTTGGCGTTGGCGATAATCTGCCGGGCGTAATCCTTGAACTGCGGCCGCAGCGCCTCGCCGAACGACACCGCCTTGGCGGCGATGATGTGCATCAGCGGCCCACCCTGCAGCCCCGGGAACACCGCACGGTCGATCTTCTTGGCGATCTCCTCATCGTTACAAAGGATCATGCCACCACGCGGTCCGCGCAGCGTCTTGTGTGTCGTGGTGGTTACCACGTGGGCGTGTGGGAACGGCGAGGGGTGCAGCCCCGCAGCGACCAGCCCCGCGATGTGGGCGATATCCGCCATCAGCAATGCACCGCACTCGTCAGCGATTTCGCGGAAGCGGGCGAAATCGATTGTCCGTGGATAGGCTGAGTAGCCGCACAGGATCAGTTTCGGCTTGTGTTCGAGGCAGACCGCCCGCGCGGCGTCATAGTCAATGTGCTCGAAGTCCGGCCGCGACGAATCGTAAACCAGCGGGTAGTGGACCGGGTTGAACCACTTGCCGGACATGTTGACCTTCAACCCATGGCTCAGGTGGCCGCCATCCGCCAGGACGAGGCTGGCGAAGGTGTCGCCGGGGTTGAGCAGAGCGAAGAAGACGGCCGCGTTGGCGGAGGCGCCGGAGTGGGGCTGCACGTTTGCGAAGTTGCAGCCGAACAGTTGCTTGGCGCGGTTGCGGGCCAGTTCCTCGATCTGGTCGTGGAACTTGCAGCCGCCGTAGTAGCGTGCCCCGGGGTAGCCCTCAGCGTACTTGTTGGTCAGCACGCTCCCCATGGCCGCCAGAACCGCCGGGCTGACGTGGTTCTCGCTAGCGATCAGTTCCAGCGTGTTTTCCTGACGCTGCTGCTCCGCCTGTATGGCACGCCAGATGTCCGGGTCAGCGGCGGCAAGCGGGTTCTCGTGTTCCACATCCAGGGTGTAATGGGAGGTCATCGGTATTCCTTCAATCAGAGCGTGCGGGTAAGGGTACGGGCGATGAGGCGGGTATTCAAGGCTGGGGCGGAAACGCCTTCATCCTGGCCCCTGGGAGGGAGAGGTTTCAGGCGAAGTCTAAGGAAGTTTCGGTCGATGCCGATCACGCTGGCCGGACGTTCTCCACCAGGTCGGTACCCAGGGCGCCATTGGGGACGCGCTGGAGGCGGCCGTTGCGGTCGACGCAGGCGAGCGTGGTTTCCGCCTGGGCCAGCACCTGGTTACCCCGGCGGATTTCGTAGGCGTGTTCGAGCTTGATCCCGCCTGACTTTTCGCGGGCCTCGACCAGTTCGCGGACGTGGATGTCCAGCACGTCGTCGTAGAAGGCGGGCCGGCGATAGCGGATGTTCAGCCGCACGACCACGAAGAGAATCCCCCGAGCTTCCAGATCGCGGTAGGCCACGCCATACTTGCGCAGCAGCTCGGTGCGCGCCATTTCCAGCCAGATGATGTACGCGCTGTGATGCGCGACATTCTGGGGGTCACACTCGCTGTAGCGTACGCGGGTCTGGATGGTGTGCTGAATTTCGCCACTGTTCATGCCGAAGAGTCTAGCACAATCATTTTCAGGCTAGTATACGCGAGTGGAGAATCGGTCGACTTGACCGAATTGTCGCACATAACACGGGAAAGGCTTCATGGTCACAACGCGCACCGGCTTGTTTCCGATCGGTTTCCGCTGTAATTGCGACTGGCAGAACGATCTGCCAGCCGCAATCACGTTTGCAGTGGAGCATGGTTTTGCGGGGCTGGATGTCGGAACCCGTCATGCCGACAAGCTGGAGACCATTACTGCGGCGGGGCTGACGATCGGCACGGTGGATGTGAAGTGGCCGTGGGGCCCGCTGATGTCGCCCGATCCGCTTCGCCGACGTGACGCTGCCCAGGCGCGGGCCGCGTACATCCGCAGCGCGGTTGAGAAGGGGGCACGTCTCTTTTTCATGTGCGCCTTTCCTGAGGATGACACCCGGCCACGACGTGAAAACTTCAAATATGCCGTTGATGGTTATGGGCAGTTGTGCCAGGCAATCGAGCCGCTGGGGGCTAAGATCGTGCTGGAGGGTTACCCCGGCTCGCGGCCATGGTTCCCAACGCTGGCGTGTACCCCTGCCGACTGCCGGGCGCTGCTGTATGAGGTCAACAGCCCGGCCCTGGGGCTGAACTTCGACCCATCGCACCTGGTACGAGTGGGGATTGACCCCCTGCGTTTTATTCAGGAGTTCGCCCCACACATTTACCACGTACACGCCAAGGATACGCTTTTCATTTCCGAGGCGCTGTACGAGCATGGCAACCTGCAGGAAGCGACGTTCGACCCGCCGCACGACTTTGGCGGTCACCACTGGCGGTATACCATCCCCGGCCACGGCTGCGTACCGTGGCTCGAAATGCTCGACCAGTTATACGTCTGCGGCTACCGAGGCATGATCAGCATCGAACTGGAAGACGAGGACTTCACCGGCTCGGAGGAACTGGAGAAGCGCGGCTTCCTCGCTTCACGCGACTTTCTCGTGAACTGCTGATCAAGCGATTCGTGACGCTGGTCACGGGGCAGCGGTGGCACGCTGTGACAGCGCGATGAAGGCATCGATCAGCAGGTCGTATTGACTCTGAGCGGTGGCAGCCAGGTCGGCCTGATTGTCCATGCCGCCCCCGACCATGACGAAAGTGGGTACGAAAAACGGCTCCTCACCCAGTCGTGGTACCTGAACACGCTGGAATACCTTGAGGTAGACGGTGAAGCCGATCCCATCGGGTACATCGGCGTCGCCTGTGCTGTTGCTCTCGACGACGAGCGTGGGCACATCCAGATCATTCGCATCGTCCACGACGGTGATACCCGCGTTGGTGAGCTTGCGACGCCACTCGGTTTCGATGCGGCTGACGGAGATGCCGGCCTGTCGCAGATGCGGGCTGGGTTGGGCGATCTGAAGCCGAACGCGATCGATACGGGCGAGCGTTCGCTGGTCGTCGGGCATGCGTGGCGCACGGGGCAGAATCGGAGCGGCGGCGACCACCAGCACACAGGAAATGACGATCAGACAACCGAGAAGCCATCCACGCAAAGAATTCATGATGCAAATCCTCTGATTGGAAATGACAGGCTGACTTGGCAGCCAACACCATCGTAATCAGTCGCGTGCTTATCGGGAAGATGGGCCGCGTGGGCGTCAGCGGTTGGCGCGAACCAGCGTATTCGGCGAGGAGGGAGGTACCCCCATGTGCAGGAGGCTGCGTTCGATGACATTGCGGACGACCGGGGCGGCGATGATGCCACCGTAGTAGGCCCGCCCCGCATCGGGCTGGTGGATGAAGCAGCCGACGATGATGCGAGGATGCTCGGTGGGCGCCCCGCCGACGAACGAGCCGATGTACTGGCCGGGCAGGTATCCGCCTCGCTTGCCGGCGACCTGGGCGGTGCCGGTCTTGCCGAAGATGGTGTAGAGGTCGCTTTTGGCGTTGCGGCCGGTGCCATCGGTCACCACCTTGCGCATGGTCCGGCGGGTGAGTTCTGCAGCCGAGGGCGAAAGCACGCGGCGGACGATGCGAGGCCGGGGCCTCTCCTCGTCGGGTTGTTGGGGCAACAGAATGCTGGGCGTGATGAGCAGCCCGTCATTGCCAAAGGCGCAGAAGGCGGTGGTGAGCTGCAATGGCGTGACGCCGACCTCCTGCCCCATCGGAACGCTGGTGATCGAGTAGTGCGTCCAGCGGTTGAGAGGATGGACCAGGCCCGCGACCTCGCCGGGCAGTTCCGATCCCGTCCTGCTGCCGAACCCGAAGGATCGCACCGCCTCATAGACGCGTTTCTCGCCCATGCGCTGGGCGACGATCGCCATAACGATGTTGCTCGATTTGACGAGCGCTTCTTCCCAGGTGAGACGGTCGTAGCCGTGGGCGTCGCGCAGGCGGCGGCCTCGCGGTGACACGTACAAGCCATTGTGGGCGTTGATCACTTCGCCGGGATGGGCGAAGCGTTCCTCGGTCGCCACCGCCCAGATAAAAGGCTTGAAGATCGAACCCGGCTCGAAGACGTCAGTCACGCAGCGGTTGCGGCGGGCGTCCGGGTCGGAGTTCGACAGGTCGCGCGGGTCGAAGGAGGGGTAATTTGCCATCGCCAGGATCTCGCCGGTGTGCGGATCCATGACGATGAGTTCGCCACTCTTGGCGTTGTACTTGCGGCAGGCAGCCGCCAGTTCCTCCTCGGCAATCGCCTGAATGGTCAGGTCGAGCGTGAGGTAGATCGACCGGCCGTCGCGGTGCGGCTCGTAGCCGTCCTCGGGAACCCACAATGGTTGACGGGCGGCGTCGCGCAGGTAGCGAATCTGGCCGCTCTCGCCCCGAAGTTCCGATTCCAGCGAGCGTTCCAGTCCTTCCAGCCCCTTGCCCTCCATGCCCACGAATCCAATCACCGGGGCAGCCAGCGGTCCCTGTGGGTACTCTCGCACGAAGCGGGGCTGCGTGCCAAGCCCCGGCAGTCGCAGCTTCGACAGAACCGCCAGGCGATCGTCGGTCAGGTGCGGGTCGAGCACTACGAAGCGCGTGTGCATTCGGCTGCTGAGCTGGCGTTCGATATCGACCGGGTCATAATTGAGCGAAAAGGCGATGCGTTCGGAATAGGTGGCCGGCTCGTCGATCAGGGCGGGGTCGACGAACAGTTGCGAAACCATGCGAGAGACGGCCAGTGGTCGGCCATCACGGGCGCGCAGGTCACCGCGACGGGCCTCGATCGGAGCGGAGCTGAACTGGCTGTCGACCAATCGAGCGATTGGTTCCGGAGGCTGGGTCTGCAATTGGATGACCCGGCCGAGCAGACCGAGCATCGCGACGGTGATCATCCCGACCGCGATGCGGCCGACGATCAGGGCGCGGCGGGCATTGTCCGGAACGAGTATCGGCTTGCGACGCTGTTGACGTTTGACCCGGGGCGGTCGCAGCGTGAGCGGGGGCAGCGGCGGCTCGTCTGCTATTTCAATGGGCTGCTCGTTGGTCTGTTCCTCCGATTCCGCAGTGACGCTCGATTCCTCATCGTCGTCGATGCGATCTTCCTCGACCGAATCCACTTCTGCTTCAATGACTTGCGATTCGTCGAAGGCCTCATCGTCCGCGACGTCGTCTGATTTTTCGTCGGCAGACGCCTCCTCAATGATTACCGATGTGTCGTCCGGTTCGGGTGGCGGACCGATGCTGAGGGTGTGTGTCGGGTGATCAGTCCCGACGTCAGCAGCCTCGTTGAGCGCATCGACTGTGTCCAGCACCACATCATCCGCAGAGACGTCGGACGTGATCGCTTCGACCTCAATCTGTTCGTCCGCTTCGTCCTGCGTCAGATAGGCGAAGAGGTCGCCCTGCTCGTCCGGGTTGTGAGGCTGCTGCGGACTCACTCGATCGCTTCCAGTTCACGGCGGCGGGTGACGTGCTCGAACGCGGCTGACGCGGGGGTGATCGGCTCCAGCTTGAGCCCCGCCCGCTCAACTGCCTTCTCCAGTTCAGCCGGGTGAATGCGGTCGGCGATGGCGGCCTGATGCGCCCAGATCGCCTGACGCGTGCGGTTCATATCGCGGTGCATCTTCATCATGTCGTGCATGGCATCAACCCGCCGATGCCGCTGGTTCAGCAGTACCAGGCCGATCAACAGCCCGAGCACGATCACACTGATGTATTTCGCACGCATACAAGCTGTGAACAGTTTGAACAGGAGAACGCGGAGGGAACAGAGAAGAAGTCAAAAAGTGAAAGGGCGGGAATCATGTTTATTTAAGAGTACCCGCCGATCGTTCATTGCTTCCCGTCACGAATGAACTGCCTATCCCCAATTCTTCTTTCTGTTTTCTCTGCGTCCTCCTTGTTAAACACTTACGGTAACCGCAGAACCATCCCGGGTTTGATGTCGTCTGGGCGAGAGATCTTGTCCTTGTTCAGTTCCTGGATTTCACGCCAGCGGTTGCCATTGCCCAGCTGCGAGACGGCAATGCGGTAGAGCGTATCGTTTGCCTTGACGGTGTAGGTGCGGCCGGTGGCCGGCGGTGCTGGGGTGGTGTTGTTGCCCGTGTTCGCGGCCACGCTGCCACCTGGAATACGTAACTTCATACCCGGACGCAGGTCACGATCGCTTGCCAGTTGATCGCGGTTGGCTTCCAGCAGTTCCGGCCAACGGCGGCTGGAACCAAGGTGCTCTGCGGCAATTTCGCTGAGCGTCTGATTCTGCTCCACGATCACGATGCGTTCAGTCGTCGCATTCGCCGTCGGACGCGGCAGGGCATCGGCGGCGGCACGATCATCCACACGCACAAACTGTGGCAGCGACGCCAGATCCGCCCGCTGGGGGATCAGCAGACGCACTCCCTCGCGCACACTACCGTCCGCCCCTACACGTGTAGGGTTGGCATCCTGGATGACCCGCCACAGTTCGGCATTCTGGTAGTACTGCTCGGCGATGCGGTAGAGCGTTTCATTGCGCTGAACCGTGTGCCAGACTTCGGGGCCGCGCTGCTGCGTTGGCGTTGGCGGGGCGTAGCCAGCCGGCTGTTCGAGCGGGCGAATCTCTACCGGAGGCTCATTGATGACGAAACGATCCTCGCCCGGTGTTACGTAGCCCGGCTGAGGCTGCGGATTGCTGTCGAATCCGCTGTCCTGACGCTGGGCGGGCGAGCGACGGGTGAGGGATTCACGCTGATCGAGCACCTGATCGAAGGTTGGTGCGGGGTCGTAGGTCGTCGCGGTGGCGCGCGGCGGCGGGTTGTTGTTGCGAGCCACCGGCTGGTCAATCAGTTGCGATGAACTCGACGCGGTCGGTGAGGGCAGCGGGAAGTTCACCTCGCGGCGGCCGGCGGGTGCGAGCGGCTCGGGCAGACGCACGTTGTGCCGGTTGAGGTCGGCGGGCTGCACGCGGCCGGCGAACTCGGTCATCGGGGCGGGGCTGGGTGGTTCCACGAGAAAATCGCTGACCAGGATCCCGATCACCAGGATCAGCGCCATACCAAATAACAGCCCGACTTTCGTTTCGCGTGTCATACCCGTCCGTCCGTGAGGGTTCAGACTGACTGCTTCCGTGCAGCGTGCGGCAGTGTACCCGATTCGATGCGATCGGCCTCAGGCCGGGCCGTTCAACCAATTAACGCCCTTGCCGGCGGGGGTCACGATATCCCCAGCCTAATTAATGCGTCCGACCGTCACCGAATCCGCAACAATTCCGCCGTCCGCCAGCTTCAATTGCCATCCGGAGCCAGCCACTGGATCGCCCGCAGTTTGGCGGATCGGCTGCGTGGGTTGGCACGCTGCTCCGCCTCATCGGCGACGATCGGCTTGCGCGTCAGACGCTGGGCCAGGCCATCCTGCTGCAGCTTCAGGAACGCTCGTTTGACCAACCGGTCTTCCAGAGAGTGGAAGCTGATGATCGCGGCGCGTCCGCCCGGCCGCAGCAAATCCTTCAGGCCCGCCAGCAGTTGCTCCAGCACCGCCAACTCATCGTTCACTGCGATGCGAAGCGCCATGAACGTGCGGGTGGCTGGATCGATGCGCATCCGCCTGCCGCGAGGGCCATACGCCTGACGCACCAGCTCGGCAAGCTCCGTTGTTGTATGAATCGGGTGACGCTGGCGAACTTCCACAATCTTTCGGGCGATGCGCCGGCTCAGTCGTTCCTCGCCGTAAAGATAGATAAGGTCGGCAAGTTGCTTTTCGGGCAGTGTGTTGACCAGGTCGGCCGCGGTGCGGGTGAGGCGCGGATCCAGTCGCATGTCCAGCGGACCTTCCACCAGAAAGGAAAAGCCTCGGCTCGGATCACTCATCTGGCTGCTGGCAAAGCCCAGATCGGCGAGCAGTCCGTCCACGCGATCGATGCCCAGTTCATCGAGTACTGATTGGGCGGCGGCGAAGTTGGCGTGGCGGACGTGGACCGTCACCGGTGCATTGGCAAGACGCGATCGGCTGAAGGCGGCGTTGGTGGGGTCGGCATCCAGACCGATGTACGTCCCGCCCGGTGCCAGGTGTGGCACGATCAATGCCGCGTGCCCGCCCCGGCCGACCGTACAATCGAGAAACACCTGCCCGGGCGCGGGGGCGAGTACCTGCAACACCGCCTCCGCCAGCACGGGCACGTGACCCGCAGCGTCTGTGTCTGGGCCGTGAGCGTAGAGGTCGTCGGGGATATTCATCACATCGTCCGGCACATCGGTCATGGCGGCAGTGTAGCGAGCCGAAGGCGAGGCGGGAGGTGCAACGCGACAAGTCGCGTCGCTTCGCGGTCATTACAATGACCTTATGACCACTTTTCATGCGACGACGGTGCTGTGCGTGCGGCGGGGCAATCAGGTGGCGATCGCCGGAGATGGGCAGGTGACACTGGGCAACACGGTTGCGAAAGCCGACGCGACTAAAGTGCGCAAGCTGCCCGATGGCGGGGCAGACAACAAGGGGGTGCTCGTGGGCTTCGCCGGCTCAGCCGCCGATGCCTTCGCCCTGATGGAACGATTCGAGGCCCGGCTCAAGGATTCGCCCGCCAACATCAAGAAGGCGGCAATTGAGCTGGCCAAGCAGTGGCGCACTGACCGCGTGCTTCGCCGATTGGAGAGTATGCTCATCGTGGCTGACCGCTCAACCAGCCTGCTCGTCTCCGGGGCGGGCGATGTGATCGAACCCAGCGATGGTATCCTCGGCATTGGTTCGGGCGGCAGTTTCGCCACCGCTGCCGCACGGGCGCTGCTCACCCATACCGAGCAGTCACCGGAACAGATCGTCCGCCACGCCATGACCATCGCGGCCGACCTGTGCATCTACACCAATGATCACATCACAGTGCTGACGCTATGAGAAGAGGGTTGCACAGCCTGTTCGAGTGGTTTGCCGGCCTTCCCCGGGGGGTGCAGTACGCTGTCTCGCTCACAATTTTGGGCGTGGCCGCCTACGAACTGACACAGGGGAGGTTCTGGCCTCTTGCGTGGGGCATCGGTGGGGTATAGCTGATGTTCACCATGTTACTCCACGATTAAACGGCTGACACCTGGCCACAGATAGCCCAGCCCCGTTATACCGCCTTGGGCGGTTTGGCGTGGGTCTGGACGCGGATACTCAGTTCGGCGAGCTGGGCATCGTCGACCGGGGCCGGGGCTTCCATCATCAGGTCCGCGCCGTTCTGCGTCTTGGGGAAGGCGATGACGTCGCGGATGTTGGTCGTGTTCTCCAGGTGCATGACGATGCGGTCCAGGCCCAGCGCGATGCCGCCGTGCGGCGGGGCACCGAAGCGTAGGGCGTCCAGCAGGAAGCCGAACTTGGCGCGAGCCGCCTCCTCATCAATGCCCAGCAGCTTGAACACGCGCTGCTGCACATCGGGGCGGTGGATACGGATGGAACCACCCCCCAGTTCCGAACCGTTGAGCACCAGGTCGTAGGCTTTGGAGCGGACCGAGGCGGTGTCGGTTTCGAGCTTGTCCAGGTCCTCATCACGCGGGGCGGTGAAGGGATGGTGCAGGCTGTCCCAGCGGTTCTGCTCGGGGTTCCATTCGAGGGCCGGGAAGTCGACCACCCACAGCCACTTCCACTCGCCTTCGCGGATGAGCTTGAGGTCGCGTGCCAGCCGGACGCGCAGTTCGCCCAGCACCCGGTGGGCGACCGCCGGCCGTTCTGACACGCCGAAGAAGAGGTAGTCGCCTTCCTGTGCCCCGGTGCGCTGGATGAGTTCAGTCGCGATCGGTTCGAGGAACTTGGCGATGCCGGTGGCGAACTTGCCACCCTCGACCTTGGTCATGGGTAAGCCGCCGGCGCCGAACTGCTTGACCCATTCCGCCAGTTCATCAGTCTGCTTGCGGGTAAGTGTGACGCCTTCGGGCAGGTCAGCCGCAGCGACGCGGATGCACTTGACGATGCCACCCGCTGCCAGCGCGCCGGTGAAGACCTTGAAGTCGGTCCGGCCCGCCAGGTCGCTCACATCCATCAGCTCCATGCCGAATCGCATGTCCGGCCGATCGGAACCGAAACGGTTCATCGCCTCGGCGTAGGTCATGCGCTGAATTGGTGGCACATCGACATCCAGAATCTCCTTCCAGATGCGGCGAACCAGGCTTTCGATCACCGCCAGCACATCGTCCTGCTCGACAAAGCTCATTTCGACGTCGAGCTGGGTGAACTCCGCCTGTCTATCGGCACGCGGGTCCTCATCACGGAAGCAACGTACGATCTGGAAATAGCGCTCCATGCCTGCGACCATCAGGATCTGTTTGAACAGCTGCGGGCTTTGCGGCAGAGCGTAAAAGGAACCGGGTTGCAGTCGGCTGGGTACGAGGAAGTCACGCGCGCCTTCCGGGGTTGACCGGCAGAGGAAGGGCGTTTCGATTTCGTAGAAGCCGTGCTCAGCGAAGTGATCGCGCATGATCTTCGTGACGAGGTAGCGCGTGCGGAGGATCTTCTGCATGCGCGGACGCCGCAGGTCGATGTAGCGGTAGCGCAATCGCAACTCCTCGCTCACCTTGTTGGCGTCGTCGGGGGTGAAGGGGGGCGTAGCCGACTTGTTGAGAATCTGCAGTTCGGTGCCCTGTACCTCGATCTGGCCGGTCGCCAGTCGCGGGTTCTCCATGCCCGGTTCACGCTTGACGCACTTGCCGGAGACAGCCACGACGTCCTCGTGACGCAGGCGTGCGGCCAGTTCGTGGGCGGCCTTGTTGTCGGGGTGGAAGACAACCTGGGTCAGGCCCTCGCGGTCACGCAGGTCGATAAAGATGACACCGCCGTGATCGCGGTAGCTGTTGACCCAACCCATGAGGGTGACGGTTTGTCCGACGTGTTCTGTTCGCAGTGCGCCGCAGGTATGAGTGCGTTTCATGGCTGATCCAGGAGCCGAGGACAATAAATCATTCCTTTGAAGGTGGCGGATGATATCAGGCGGGCGCGGTCGGCTCCACCTGCGCGGGTCGCGAATGTGTCGCGGGTAGGCGGGATTGGGTGCCTGAACCTTATAATGCACGTCATGAAAGTATTACCGCGTAAGCGTTGGGGTGATATGCGGGGGGTAATTGGGGCGGTGGCCGCTCTGCTGGTACTCGGGGTGGGGCTGCCTGCCCGGGGGAACTGGCCCGCTTACCGGGGCGATGCGACGCGCAGCGGGGTGGCGAAAACGCAGTTGCCAGCGGCGGTCGTCCTTCAGTGGACATACGGCACCCTGCCGCCTCAGCCCGCCTGGCCCAAACCGGCGAGGTCCAGCTACTGGCAGCAGCTCAGCCACATCGAGCCGCGGGTCGTGGACGACCATGCGTTCCACCCGGTGATTGGCGATGACGCGGTTTACTTTGGCTCCAGTGCCGACGACCAGATTCACTGCCTGGATCTCTTTACCGGTGAGGTGCGCTGGACCTTTTTCACCGATGGGCCGGTCCGGTTCGCCCCGGTGCTGGCGGGCGATCGACTCTACTTCGGCAGCGACGACGGCCACATCTACTGCATATCCGCCGGGGACGGACAACTCATCTGGAAACACCGCGTCGGTCCGAGCGATCGGCTTATCTCAGGCAACGGCCGCATGATCAGCATCTGGCCCGTGCGCACGGGGCTGGTTGTGGATGGCGGCGTCGTGTACGCCACGGCGGGGTTGTTCCCGTCGCAGGGCGTGTGGGCCTGTGCGCTGCGAGCGGACGATGGTGAGGTGATCTGGAAGCATGAGCTGGGCGACTATTCGCCGCAGGGCTACATCATCGCCTCGCCCGACATGTTGTACGTTCCCACCGGGCGGAGCAACCCGATTGCGATCGAGCGGGCGACGGGCAGGGTGGTGCGGTCGTTCGATGGCGTTGGCGGGACGTTTGCACTGTTGATGGATGATGTGCTGGTCGCCGGTCGGGGTAACGACGGCTCGCTGGCGGTGAGCGACGTCGGTACGCGCGAACGGCTGGTCAACTTCAGCGGCAGGCAGATGGTGGTCACAGCGGATCGATCGTATCTGCAGTCGGACAAGCATCTGTCGGCAATCGATCGCAAGCGGCACGTGGAGCTGATGCGGCAGCGTCTGCGGCTGGAGGCTGAACATCGCCGCCTGCAGGATGAGTTGAAAAAGGCGGGCGGGAATGCCGAGGTGGCCCGGCCCCTGCGAGAGAAGCTGCTCGATGTGGCCCGGACATTCGACGAAACCAACAAGGCGATTGCTGCGTGTGAGCTGTGGAAAATCGACAATTCGCTGAGCGATGCGATGTTGCTCGCGGGCGATCTGATCGTCGTGGGGGGCCAGGGAGCGGTCAAAGCGTTTGATGTGAACAGCGGCGCGGAGCGCTGGACGGTGGAGGTTCTGGGCAAGGCGCTGGGGCTGGCTGCGGCGCACGGTCGTCTGGTCGTCACGACCGACACGGGACGGGTGTACTGTTTTGGCCACGTGGCGATTCCGATCGTCAAACCCGAGCCTGAGCCGGTCCGGGACATGACTATCCATGCGGCAAGGGTTGAAGTACCCGCCGAGTTTCGCAAGCGCATGATTGAGGAGGCCTCCACTGAAAGAGGTTATTGCCTGGTTCTGCATGGCGGAAGTAACACCTCTTTTGTCAGGGACCTGGCTCGGGAAACGCAGTGGCGCATCGTTGTGGCGGAACGCGATCGCAAACGTGTTGAGGGTTTGCGTCGCATTCTGGCCAGCGACGGACTGTATGGCCATCGCGTTGCAGTGCATCACATCGAAACGGATGAACTTCCCTTCACCGATTACTTCGCAAACGTAGTGGTGGTTAATCCGTTGGGACCGCGATCAGACGGGTGGCCCGAAGCGGAACTGCGCCGTGTGCTGCGTCCCAGCGGAGGCACTTTGTGGCTCGGTCCCGATGCCGAACCGATCCGCCGTGGCCCGCTCGATGGCGCGGGCAACTGGGACCACATGTACGGCTCCACCGCCAACACCTCTTACAGCAGTGACCAGCGCATCACCGGACGGTTGCAACTGCAATGGTTCGGCGGCCCCGGACCGCACCGCATGGTGGATCGTCACCTGCGAGGCCCGGCACCATTGGCGGTCGATGGCAGACTCTTCATCATGGGTGAGAATGCGGTGATCGGCGTCGACGCTTACAACGGTACGACGCTCTGGGAAGTCGACCTGCCAAAAAGTCAACGCTACTCGATGCCCTACGATGCCGGGTATGTCACTGCCACCGCTGAGCATGTCTACATCGCGGTGAACCAAGAGGCGTGGGCGCTGGATACCGCGACTGGCGAGAAGAAGCAGGCGATCCCGGTGCCAGGCCCTGCGGGCCATCACTGGGGTTACATGGCGTTCAGCAACGGCTGCCTCGTTGGTACGGCTCAGAAGCCCACCGCCTCGCGCACCCAGCCCAGCCGCGACATGATCGACCGCGATTACCGTAGTCGGCAGGGCCTGGTGACCAGCGACATGCTGTTCCGGCTCGACCCGGCTGACAGTCAGGTGCTGTGGACCTGGTCGCGCGGGGCAATCATCAACCCGACGATCACCAAGGCGGACGGCAAACTCTATTTCCTGGAGAGCCGCAATGCCGCGTCGCGCAATCATGAGACAGGCCGCATCCCGCTGGAAGTGCTGGCGGCATCGGATCTGTACCTGGTGTGCATCGAGGTTGCCACCGGTGAACTCCTGTGGGAGCGCGAGGTTGATTTCTCGATGTGCAACAACATCGTCTATCTCGCTCACAATGATGACAAGCTGGTGATGGCTGGCACGCGCGATCTGGATGACAAACGCGCGACCTATCACGTGCGGGTTATCAATGCGGCCGATGGTTCGGAAATCTGGCGCGTGGAACACCCCGGCCGTGCGGGTGATCTCTACCACGGCGAGCAGGTGCAGCACCCGGTGGTGATGGGCAACATCCTCGTGAGTGAGCCATACCTGTATGAACTGGCAACGGGCAAACCGTTGAACGTGGATGGCGGCGAGGGCCCCTGGACTTTCACCCGTCCCGGTCACAGTTGCGGCACCTTGACAGCCGTGGGGCAACGTCTCTTCTTCCGAGCCAATAACCCGACGATGCTCGACCTGAGTGACGCGGTGAAGGGCCAGAACCGTTTCACGCGTCTTGCGCCGTCGCGCACCGGCTGCTGGATCAACGTCATTCCCGCGCTTGGCCTGGTCATCATCCCCGAAGCCAGCGCCGGCTGTGTGTGCCACTACGCACTGCAGACGTCGATGGCGTTCCTGCCGGTGGAGTGACGTTCAAAGTGCAAAGTTAGAAGGGTGGGACGTCCCGTTGTAGGATGGACGACCGAAGTTGCCATTAATTTTGCACTAACCGAAGGTTTACCATGTTTACAGGAATCGTTCAGGCCAAGGGTCGCATTGCGGAGATGCGGCCGATGCCATTTGGCAGGCGGCTGGTGGTGGATCGTTGTGGTTGGACGCCCGTATACAGCGGGGAGCCGCGGCACGGCGATTCGATCTGTGTTAGCGGGGTGTGCCTCACCGTTGTCGAGAACGACGGCGTGATGTTGCATTTCGATGTGATCGCCGAGACGCTGGCCAAGAGCAAGCTGGGTGATTTGCAGGTGGGCGAGGCGGTCAACCTGGAGCCGGCCGTGACCGCTAGCCAGCCGCTGGGCGGGCATTTCATGCAGGGCCATGTTGATGGTGTGGGCGTTATCCGAGAGGTTGATCGGCGGGAGGAGGAATGTCGTATTACCGTCGAGCCGCCCACAGAACTGATGGATGCGATCGTTCCCAAAGGATCGGTCGCGATCGACGGGGTGAGCCTGACCATCGCAGCGGTGCATCCCGATTGTTTCGAGGTCGCGCTGATTCCGACCACGCTGCAAATTACCACGCTCGGTGATGTGAAAGCGAGTGACCGGGTCAATATCGAGGCGGACATCCTCGCCAAGACGGTTGTCCAGCTTCTGCGACGGCAACAAACCCCGCGCGAGGGCGTGACGCGCCGTACGCTCATCGAGGCCGGCTTCATCGACGATTCAATCAACGTATGATGCGTTCTGTGCCCATCAATGACCCGCCGCGATTTGCCGGCGGTGTGGGGCACGTCGATGTTGCGACTATTAATTAACGGTGGCCTTTCTGGAACAACCGGTTCATGCAGAGCATCAGCTTCCCCTGCTTATGCTCAGCACGTTCCTTGCCGGGGTTGTCCTACTACTAAGTAAGTGTTGGACACGCATCGACGCGTTACGATAGCCTTTACGATGCTGCGGCCATCGTCGCCGTTTCAACGCCTTTCAATCATCACCTGAAGTCGATTTCAGATTCATGACACGACAGGGGTGGCTGCCGCCAACCACGAAAGGACACGCAATGTCCGCAGGGATTCTTGGCATTCATCACGTGACGGCTATTGGCGGTGAGCCGGCTGTTACCCTGGACTTTTACACCCGCGTACTTGGCCTGCGGCTGGTCAAGCGGACCGTTAACTTCGACAAACCGACCATCTGGCACCTGTACTTCGGTGACCGTCTGGGCACACCCGGCACACTCATGACGTTCTTCCCGCACCCGCTGGCCCATCCCGGTCTGGCAGGTAGCCGCGAAGTTGCCCGTACCGCATTTGCCGTGCCGGCAGGGACGCTTGGCCAGTGGCGTGAGCGGCTGGAGGCTGAGAGGTTGCGGGTCATGTTGGTGGAGGAGGGCGATCGGCACGAACTGCAGGTGCGTGACCCTCACGGCACACGACTCGCTCTGGTCGAGTCGGCTGGCCCCAAAGGGGTTGAGCCATGGGGTACCGGTGGTGTCTCAGCCGATCTGGCGATCCGCGGTTTTGAGAGTGTACGTCTGAACGTGCCGGACATCGGTTTCACTGCGGCTTTCCTGCAGGAGGCGCTGGGTCTGCGGGAAATTGAATGCCCCTATGAAAGTGGCAACAGCCGGTCATTCGACGTTGGCGACGGGCAGCGAGTGGAAGTTGTCGCCTCAACTGAACCGCGAGCCGAACTCGGCGCGGGTTCGGTGCATCACGTCGCCTTTCGTGTGCCGGATGACGAGGCTCTGGTTGCGATGCGGCACCATTTGACTGACAGCGGTTACGGGGTCACTAAGGTCAAGGACCGCCATTATTTTCGCTCCATCTACTTCCGCGAGCCGGGCGGTGTGATCTTCGAAATCGCCACCGATGTGCCCGGTTTCACCATCGACGAACCTGAGGCTGAGTTGGGGCAGACGCTCAAGCTCCCTCCGTGGCTGGAGTCACAGCGAATGACCATCGAGCAGTCGCTTGCACCGCTGACAAGGGAGGCCTCATTGGAGTGAAACATTTTGTACAGGCCCGCATCGGCCAACCGGTAGCTGGGCATGAGGATTGCAGGTTCTATGAGCGGGCTGTTGCTTGGGACCGCACCAGCGAACAGGGGAGCATGATCATGACCCAATTCGATCCGATCAGGCGTAGCTATAACGGGGCGGCTGTGAGCTGGTGGGCGTTCATGTTGCTGGGGGTGTTGTTAATTGTGCTGGGCCTAATCGCTCTGGGCATGGTGGGTTACGCCAGCCTGATCTCGGTGATGATGATCGGCTGGTTGCTGTTGATCGCCGGCATCGCTCAGCCGTTCGTCACGCTGGATACCTCCTCGCGCAGTTTCTTCGTCCACCTGCTCATCGGCATCTTCTACGCAGTGGTCGGACTGCTGATCCTCCTGCATCCGGGGGTGACGCTCGTGACGATGACGCTGATGTTGGCGGTGCTGCTGGTATCCGGCGGGCTGGTGCGCATCATCGCCGGAGCACTGCACCGTGAGCACCGCGTCTGGCTGATCATCGGCGGGGCGGTGACGCTGCTGCTGGGCCTTCTGATCTGGGCGGGCTGGCCTGAGAACGCGTTGTGGGTGTTGGGCATGTTCCTCGGGCTGGATCTGCTGATGACGGGGGTGACATGGGTGGCAGTCGCATTGACCATACGGCCCGAAGCGCATCCGCGCGTGCCGCCCGTGGCGACGTGACAAACGACATCGATCAGGCCATCGCGACGGCAACGGGCTGACGATCCACCTCGATGGGGGATGAAGCGTCACCCGCGTGGATCAACAAGGCCGTGATGTCATCATCCTGATGCAGCGACCCGTGCTGGCGATCGAGCTTGTCAGACAGGCGGTGCATCACCTCGTCGACGGGGGCACTCGCCAGCAGTTTGAGCTGATCGAGATAGGCGAGTTTGTCGGATGAGTCGAAGGCGCACTCGAAACCGTCGCTGTAGAGCAGCAGCCGATCGCCCGGTGACAACTGAACACGAGCCAGCTCGAACGTTTCCTCGGGGAATACACCCAGAAGCGCGCCCTGGGCATCGAGCGTTTCGCTCGTGCCATCCGCACGCAGGAACAGCGGATAGGGATGACCCGCTCGCGCGAAGGTCAGTTCCAGCGTGCGGCAATTGATGATGCCGTAACACGCAGTGGCGAAGCGCACCTTACCCGACTGCTGGGCGCACATGTCGTAGTTGAGCTGCGCCATCGCCTGATCGGGTGGGATGAGCCGATAGCCAGGCGGTTCGGTGATCATCTGCTTGGTTTGTAGCGACCGCTTGATGTACATGGTCAGCAGTGCCGCCGGCACGCCATGGCCCACCGCATCCGCGAGAAAGAAGGCGACGTGGTCCTCATCGAGGCGTTCCACATCGTAGATGTCGCCGCTGACGTAGCCAGCCGGGCGAAACAGCACGCGGAAATCGACCCTGCCCACACAGGGTAACGATCGCGGCAGAAACTCGCGCTGCAGTTGCGACGCCAGCCGCAACTCCTCATCCATCGATTCGATCTGTCCGCACAGTCCCCCGTGCTGGGCGCGCAGTACCTTCAGCTCAACCTTCATTGCCTGAAGGGCATCGATCTGGCTCCACAGGGCGCGGAGCATGGCACAGAGTATCTCCGGCGGGGCGTCAGGCGGTCCGATGACGACACCTTCGTGGTAGATCGTGCCCGCAGAACCCTTCTGGCCCGCACGGGTGAGGATGGTGGGGATGTGACGGTCCTGTAACTGTTCGATGGTGGTGTACAGCCCCGTCTGCGCGTCACCGGCCACCTGTACCCAGGCGACCCCGGCGTGGTCCAGCACGGTGGGGTCGGTCAGAAGCTGTTCGAAGGTCAGATGCCGCACTGGCGGGCGGTCATCACCATCCCAATGGGCCAGGACGGCGTCCACCCGAGCCTGATGGGCGGGATCCGGGGCCGGTGCGATCAATACCAGTGATTTTCCCCGCATCATCAGCCGCCGATCGAACCCCGCATGGTGGGATGAGTCGTGTCAGTATCCCTTGCGGGTCATCGACCTACTGAGCGCGCGCCTTGAGTTCATCGAAAGGCAGCTCGATGCGCTGGCCGCGTTTGAGGTTGAGTTGTTCGAGCGTGCCGCCAGCCAGTTCGATCACAAACTGCGTGTAACCGTTGCTGCTGTAATAGCGTGACGGGAAGGATCGCGATTCGGGCGGCTCCACCTGCATCTCGTACATAGCCAGAATCTCACCCCGCGGCCCCAGAAAGATGATGTCGATGGGGACGAGGCAATCGCGCATGACGAAATCGGTCTGTCGGGGGTAGGGGAACACGAAAAGCATTCCGCCATCCGGGGGGATCGATTCCCGCCCGCCCAGGCCTGTGTATCGGGCTTCGTCGTCGAGAGCCAGCTCCAGATGGAAGGTCCTGCCGCCGATAACGACGGTTTGCATGTTCGACTCCGCTGAAGCAGGGGCAGACTGGGCATTGCAGCCGGCCAGCAGCGCCAGGGCAAGGGCCATCACGACAGCGACAGCACCGGTCGCCCGGCCGGACCGGGCCGTCCCGCGGTGTGCGTGGTGCTGTGTCATTCGGTCAATAGCCATGCATGATCCTCAAGGGTGAAGGTCGTCGCGGTGGCAGGCATCTTCAGCAGATCGAAGCCCGCCAGGAATTCCGCCGCACTCATGGCGGTCCGCTTGGGCACGAGGCCGCACCAATAGGCCAGCAGCCCGATGATGCGCTGCGGCGGCACACCCTGTTCACGATACCACACGATGCGGGTGTCACCGTGCCGTTTGGCCAGCCGGCGGCCGTCCGGTCCCACGACCAGAGGCAGGTGATACCAGCGTGGCAGCCGCTTCAGCCCCAAAGCCCGGTATATCAGAATCTGCCGGGCGGTCGACCCCAGCAGGTCATCCCCACGCACCACCTCCGTCACTCCCTGGCGGGCATCGTCCACGACCACCGCAAGCTGGTAGGCCGGTAGCCCCATCTTGGTGGCGACGACAAAGTCCCCGACCTGCTGCTGGACGTTGAACGCCTGCTGGCCGCGTAGCTCATCGGTGAAGGCGATTGATTCATCGGGGACGATCAGCCGCAGGCAGGCTGCCTCGTCGGCAGCTGCGATCGGGCGGACGCGGTGGCGGCAGGTGCCTGGGTAGCGCAGCTCGTGCTCGTCGCCGTGTGGAGCGCTTTGGGCCTGCTCGATTTCGCGACGGGTACAGGTGCAGGGATACACTTGTCCCTGGGCCGCGAGCTTTGCCAGCGCCTCGGTATAGGCGGTCAGGTCAGCCCGCTGCCAGGTTGGGCCTTCATCCCAGTCGATGCCCAGCCAGTTGAGGATGTCGATCGCCTGTTGGTCAGCCCCGGGTTTGATGCGCGGGCCGTCCAGGTCCTCTATGCGCAGTACGATCCGCCAGCCGCGCTGCCGGGCCAGCGCCCAGTTCGCCAGGAACGTGCGCGCGTTGCCCAGGTGCAGCGCCCCTGTGGGCGAAGGCGCAAGCCGCGTCGTGCGTACGCTTTCCGTACTGCTCATGCTGGAGTATCGTACCGCGTTCGAATCAAAGCGAGCTTTTTCATGATGATGCAACCATCCGAACAACCGGTACGACTGGCGGTGCTGATCAGCGGCTCCGGCCGAACGCTGGAGAATCTGGTGCAGGCGATTCGCGACGGGAAGCTCGATGCCCGCATTGTGCTGGTGATCAGTTCCCGCCCCGGCGTGAAGGGGCTGGAACGGGCGGCCAATTTCAACATCCCTGCTGAAGTGGTGCCGCGACGCGAATACGCCGATGCGGAATCGTTTTCACAGGTCATCTTCGACCACATCCGCCGGGCGGGGGTGGAGCTGGTCTGCATGGCGGGTTTTCTGAGCCTGCTGGTGGTACCGGACGATTATGTCGGCCGCGTCATCAACATCCACCCGTCCTTGCTGCCGGAGTTCGGCGGCAAGGGCATGTACGGGCATCACGTACACGAAGCGGTCATTGCTGCGGGACGCACGGTTTCGGGCTGCACCGTTCATTTTGCCGATCAGACCTATGACACCGGACAGATCATTCTCCAGCGGACCTGTCCCGTGTTGCCCGATGACACACCTGACACGCTGGCGGCGAGGGTGTTCGAGCAGGAGTGCCTGGCCTATCCCGAGGCGATCCGGGCGCTTCTGCCCCGCATTCGTGCCAGGCGCGAGGCGCGGACGCACCCGTGAATGAGAATCATCCAGGGGTGATAAAGACATGCTGGAAACGATCTGGACGGAACGGGAAACAGGCTTTGCTATCCGACTGATCATCTCACTGATCATCGGCTACGCGATCGGGGCGGAACGCGAGTCACGCCGCAAGGCTGCAGGCATCAGCACGCACGCCTTTGTCGTGGCGGGGGCGGCTTTATTCGCCTACATCTCGCAGACGGCCGATCCCAACAGCCCGGCCCGTGTGGCAGCCCAGATCGTCAGCGGCGTCGGCTTCCTCGGCGCAGGCATCATCCTCAAGGAAGAGGGCGGCATCATCCGCAACCTCACCACCGCAGCCAGCATCTGGTTCGCCGCCTCGATAGGCATGGCGATCGGCTACGGCTGGTACACCATCGCCTTAATAGCCGGTGCGTTCTCCGTCGTTGTGCCGCGCATTCCGCACATTGCCGGCTCGCCCGATGAGGAACCCACCGCAGTCCCCACCCCCCGGCGACGCAGTGGTCTGTTTCGCCCCCGCCGGTAAAACGTGGGCTTGGAATAAAAAAACGGGCCCGAAGCGTGTCGGACCCGTTTTTGTTTTCGCTGAAACTGGGGTTGTCCCCGGGACAATCGCTCAGATGAGGCCGTCCTTCTTCGCCATCGCCGCAGCCAGGTCGACAACGCGGTTGGAGTAGCCCCATTCGTTGTCATACCAGCTCACGACCTTGAAGAAGCGGTCGTTCAGTTCGATGCCGGCACCAGCATCGAAGATCGAGCTGCGCGAGTCGTGGATGAAGTCGGTCGAGACGACATCATCCTCGGTGTAGCCCAGGATGTTCTTGAGCGAGCCTTCCGAGGCAGCCTTCACCGCAGCGCAGATATCCTTGTAGCTGGTAGCCTTCTGCGTGCGGAAGGTCAGGTCGACCACCGAGACGTCGATGGTCGGGACGCGGAACGCCATGCCGGTCAGCTTGCCCTTCAGTTCGGGCAGCACGAGGGCGACCGCCTTGGCCGCACCGGTCGAGGCGGGGATGATGTTGACGCCAGCCGCGCGTCCGCCGCGCAGGTCCTTGCGCGAGGGGCCGTCCTGGGTCGGCTGTGTGGCCGTGACCGCGTGGACTGTGGTCATGAGGCCTTCCTCGATGCCGAAGGTCTGATGCAACACCTTCGCCAGCGGCGCCAGGCAGTTAGTTGTGCAGCTCGCGTTGGAAACGACCACATCCTTGGCCGGGTCGAACTTGTCGTCGTTCACGCCCATGACAAAGGTCGCGACCTTATCCGGATCCTTGGTCGGGGCGGAGATGATGACACGCTTGGCGCCGGCTTCAACGTGCTTGGCAGCGCCGGCGTAATCGGTGAAGAGGCCGGTCGACTCGATGACGTAATCGACGCCACGCTGCTTCCACGGCAGATTGGCAGGGTCGCGTTCAGCGGTGACGGGGATCAAACGACCGTTGACGACAATACCGCCGTCGGTCGCCTCCACCTCACCGTTGAATCGGCCGTGGGTCGAGTCGTACTTGAGCAGGTAGGCCAGCGACTCGGGCGGGAACAGGTCGTTGATGCCCACGACCTTGACGTTCGGGTTCTCCAGGCTTGCGCGGAAGACAAGCCGGCCGATACGTCCGAAACCGTTGATACCAATATTTAGCGCCATGATTCACTCCTTGTTGAGATCGTCCGCCCCGGAACGAATGTTAGGGCCGCATGGCAACAGCGGCGAAAATTCTTGGTGAACCGCGACAAAGTAGGGAGTTTGTTCGCTGTGTCAAGCGCCCGACGGCAAGATGTCCATGATAAGCACAGCTAATTCTGCGTGGAATGCTTTATTAGCGGGTCGTGTAGCGCGGTCCTCACGACTCGCACGGGGCTGATACACTTTATGTGCGATGACGCGATTGCCGTTCCCCAAACCCGACGATCAACCCGAATTCTCCGCGGAGATGGAGGGTTCAGCCGTGTCGCCGTCCCTCGGGCGGCCGACGCCGTCGCGTGAGCAGGCAGCTGCGCCGCCCCTGACGGTGAGCGAGCTTTCCGCCCTCGTGCGGCAGGTGTTGACCGACACGCTGCCCACACCCGTGCGTGTGGTGGGGGAGATCAGCAACTTCACCTATCGCACGCACTGCTTTTTCAGCCTGAAGGATGACGGCTCGACGCTTCGCTGCGTCTGCTTCGCCTCGGCGGTTCGTAAGCTGGGTTTCACGCCGACCGATGGGATGCAGGTGGTGGCGACCGGCCGCATCGACTACTACGAAGCTCAGGGCCAACTGCAGCTCTACGTCGACAAGCTGGAACCGGTGGGGCAGGGGCTGCTGGAGATGCGGTTCCGGGCACTTTGTCAGGAACTGCGGGAACTGGGCTATTTCGACATCGAACGAAAGAAGCCGCTGCCGGTCTTCCCACGCACGATCGCTGTGGTTACCTCCCGCAGCGGCGCGGCCCTGCAGGACGTCATCAATACAACGCGACGACGCTGTGCCGGCTGTCGGCTGTTGCTTTTCGATGTGCGCGTACAGGGTGCGGCGGCGGCGCCGGAAGTGGCGGCCGCAATCGATCTGCTGTCACGCCAGGGCCGACGACTGGGCATCGATGCCATCCTGCTGACCCGTGGCGGCGGTTCGATGGAAGACCTGTGGGCGTTCAACGAACGCATCGTCGCCGATGCGATCCATCGCTGCACGCTGCCCATCGTCGCGGCGATCGGCCATGAAACTGATACCACCATTGCGGAACTCGTCGCCGATGCTCGATGCGCCACGCCCACGCAGGCGGCGATGACACTGGTGCCGGACCGGGCCGCGCTGGAGCATCAGCTTGCACAACTTTCACATCGACTGAATCTTCTGGTCCGGCGGTACGTCGATCATCAACGCCATCGTGTCCGAGCAGCGGTGAATCACCCGGCAATGAAAAGGCCCGACCGCATGTTGCAGCCGGTACGGCAGCGGCTCGAACATTTGAGCCGGCGTATGAGGCTGGCGCTACCGCACATGGTGATGCATCGGCGCAGTCGCTTGAATGCGGCGTGGCGCCGGCTGGAAGCGATGGGGCCTCGCATTGTGATTGATGTCAATCAGCGTGTGCAGGTGCTGTCGCGGCAGTTGCACGCGGCGGGACCGCGCGTGTTGGTCGAGGCACAGCGACGGCTGGAGTCACTGTCACGCCATCTGGAATCGGTTAGCCCACGCCGAGTGCTGGAACGCGGCTACAGTCTGACGCTGAGCGAGGAAGGACGCGTGCTGCGCGATGCTGCCACGGCTCGGTCGGGTGAACTCATCACCACCGTGCTTGCACAGGGCAGGCTCATCAGCCGCGTGGAGAGTGACGCGACGCCCCACGAAGCCAAGGATGTCACCATGACACCAGCGAACCTGCCGCCACGATCGATCCGGCGTCGCAAGCCACCGCCACCACTGAACGAACCGACTCTTTTTACCTGAACGAATCAATGACACCCGTTGTATGGTCAACGACATGACGGACAGCAAACCCAACAACGCGCCGAAGTTTGAAGACGCCATCGATCAGGTCGAAGCAATCATCGCGGAGATCGAATCGGGCGAGATTGATCTGGAGCAGTGCCTGGAACGGTACGAAAAGGGCGTCAAACTCATCAAGTATTGTCAGGCGATTCTGAAAAGCGCTGAAGAGAAGATCGCCGCGCTGAAGGTCGATGAGGCGGGCAATCTGGTGGTGGAAGGGGAAACAGCCGAATCGGCTGAGATGGAAGAGGACGAGACGTTCTGATCGGTCGTCAGTTCCTCTTCACGCGGCATCGCAACGATTCGCCACTCACCGCTGAAACGCGTACATGTAGCCCAGATCGAGAATCTGCGTCAGTTCATCCAGCGCATCGCGTGTCTGGCGTAGCAAAGTGGGATCAGCCAGGTCCACCGGGGCAAGCTCCTCGCGATAGTGCTTTTCGACCCAGGCGGTTAACCGGTGATAGAGATCGTCATTGAAGATGACGCCCGGATGCACGTGTCGCCATTCCTCCTCGGTCAGGACGACGCGCAGTCGCAGGCAGGCTGGTCCGCCGCCGTTGCGCATGCTCTGCCGCAGGTTGACGCTGTGGAACGTGCGGATGGGCGTGTTCATTTCCGCCAGCCGTTCCAGAAACATTCGCGTCGAGGGAATCTCGTCGCATTCGATCGGATAGATCAGTGCCATCGATCGATCGGGTAGCGTCACGAGCTGACTGTTGAATAGATAGCTCGCCACTGCGTCACTCAACGGCACATCGGCATTGTTCACCTCGATCACCTGCAGGTTGCCATTACAGCATTGCAGGAAATGTTCGCGCAATCCTTCAAGAAATGTGCGCTGGTCGACGAAGGCTCGCTCGTGGCACAGAAGCACCGATTCGTTGCCCACCGCGATGACATCATTGTGGAAGACGCCGGCATCGATTGCTTCGGGGTGCTGCTGCACGTAAACAGCCGTGAGTGTATCCAGTCGATGCAACCGGGCGATGGCGCTGGATGCTTCGTAAGTCTGTCGCGCGGGGAAACGTCGGGGCGATTGTCCGTTGGTCAGCGCTCGCCGGCCCCACGTAAACAGCTCGATACCCATTTCGCCGTGACGAGGGCATAGTCGGGTGTGATTGGCGGCTCCCTCATCGCCGAGCTGCACCGCGCAGGGCAGCGGATCGTGATGCACGAATCGGTCCGGATCGGCGAACACTGACCGCAACAGCGCCGCGGTGAAGGGCGCTTCGATGGCGCGATGCAGGTTACCGATCAGGTTGGCGGGTGTGAAGTGGACGCGGCCGTCATCCGTGTCGGCACTGGGCGATACGGTGGCGGCGTTGGCGGTCCACATGCTCGAAGCACTGTAGGCCGCAGCAAGCAGGGCAGGTTCCTCCTGCGCCGCCTTCGCGATGACCATTTCGTCATCGCCGGTGAAACCGACCGCGCGCAGAAACGTGAGGTTGGGTCGTTCATGTGGTGGCAGCACCGCCTGCCGGACGCCCATATCCGCCAGCAGCTTCATCTTGGCTAGCCCCTCCAGTGCGGCAGCCCGTGGGTTGGAATGCTGGTGCCGATGTGTCTGCGACGCGATGTTGCCGTAGCTCAATCCAGCGTAGTTGTGCGTGGGGCCGACCAGTCCATCGAAATTCACTTCCCAGGCAGGCGTCATGGCTGGATCCCCGGCGGCAACGTGGCGGGCATGGTCAGTTTCTCGGATTCAAGTGAAGCGACAGGATAGGAGCAGTAATCGCAGGACCAGTAGCCGGCCGGGCGATGGTTACCACTCAGGCCAATGCCACCAAAGGGCAGCGCGCCGCTGGCGCCATTGGTGGGGCGGTTCCAGTTGATAACTCCCGCGCGGGCGCGACGAAGAAACAGGTCATACAACGTCGCATCATCACTGAGCAGGCCAGCCACCAGACCATAGCGTGTGTTGTTGGCTTCACGAAGGGCGGCGTCGAAGTCGGCCACACGATACAACTGCAAGAGGGGACCGAACAACTCCACATCCGGCCGTTCACGTACATCGGTGACATCGAGCAGGCCCGGCCGCAACATCGCGCCGTTTTCACCAATGCGTTCCAGCTTTCGCAACGGTTTGGCGCCCACGGCGATCAACCGATCCTGCGCTTCGAGCAGACGATCGGCCGCCTCCGTCGAAATGACCGGTCCCATGAATGGCGGGGGCTCCTCGTCGTAACGGCCCACGCGAATGTTGGCAATCGCACGCACCAGCCGATCAATGAACGCCTGACTGTTGGCATCCTCAACGACGATCAGCCGTCGAGCACACGTGCAGCGCTGGCCGGCGGTGAGGTAGGCGGACTGAATCGTGGTGAGGACGGCCGCATCGATGTCACTGACTTTGGCGACGACCAGTGGGTTATTGCCGCCCATCTCCAGAGCCACGATCTTGTGTGGCTGATCGATCAGTACACGCTGAATGGCCAGTCCCGCCTGGGTGCCGCCGGTGAAGTAGATGCCGTCGATCCCGGGATGCGCGACCAGCGCTTCGCCCGTTTCTCGCATACCCTGCACGAGGTTAAGCACGCCGGGGGGCAGATCCGCCATCGTCCATGCCTCGACCATCACCTGGCCGACGCCCGGCGTCTTTTCGCTGGGCTTGAACACAACCGTGTTACCCGCCAGCAACGCAGGCACGATGTGACCATTAGGCAGGTGCCCCGGCAGGTTGAACGGTCCCAGCACCGCGACCACGCCGTGCGACCGGAAACGCAGCACCGCGCGAACCTCACCTGTCTGCTGCCGCGATTCGGCGCGCCGCTCGTGGTACGCGCGGATGGACAAATCGATCTTGCCCACCATCGCGATGACTTCCTGGTCGGCTTCCCAGCGAGGTTTGCCGGTCTCGCGGCAGATGATGTCGACGAGGTCCGCCCGGCGCGCATCAATCGCCTTACCGAAGCGGTGCAGCACGTCGATGCGTGAATCAAGAGAGGTGTCGCTCCACGCCTCCGTCGCCGCCCGTGCTGCGGACACCGCGCGATCCACATCCGCAGCCGTCGCGGTCCGGCCTGACCAGACCGCTTCACGCGTGGCAGGATCGAGCGATGTGAACGATTCACCTTCTCCGCTCACCCATGCGCCCGCGATGTACTGGTTGCCCTGCACGTCATTGCCCTCAAGCGTTGGCGGGTCGCACGGCGACGTAACGCACCGCGTCGCCGATGTTCACCCCAAGCGTTTTCGCCACCGGCTCACTGATACTGACGGTTTCACTGGTAATCGGTTGGACGGTGCCCAGACACGCGCGATAATCACGACGTGCGTTGCAAATCACATGCAAGGGTGGCGTCGCGGCTTCGTTCGTTGGTTCAATCTTTGTGACGGTCGCGCGGATACTTTCACGCACACTGCGGATTTCCCTGAGTGGACATTGCACCATTGGTCCAGCCTCGAAGATGTCCACCATGTTCGCAAACTGGAACCCCTCGGTTTCCAACATGCGAAGTGCCGGCCGGGTGCGGTCGTGCACCTGCCCGATGACCGCCTGCGCCTCGGGCGGAAGCAGGTTCACGTAAACGGGATACCGCGGCATCAGGTCGGCGATGAACCGCTTGTTCACCACGCTCAGATAATCGGCATCGGGAAAATCGATTTCAAAGAAATGGCGGCCCACCGCATCCCAGAAGTGAGAATGACCGCGTTCATCGATGACACCGCGCATTTCCGCGATCACCATCGGGTCGAAATGTTGCGGAAACTCCGCCATGAAAAGAAAGCGTGACAGCGACAGCAATCGTCCATTGCCACCCGCACGGTAACTCGGACGCAGGAACAGGCTGCACACTTCGCTCGGCCCGTCGTGCTCAGTGACCAGGTGCAGTGTGCGAATGCGCGTCCGTACGTTGATCTGAGCACTTTCGAAAATATCTGTCTCGATGCGGTAGGCATAGAACGGCTCAAATCCGCCGGTTTTGGACATGATGCCCGAGGTGCCCGCCAACGTGCCGGTTTCAGTGTCCTCCATGACGAAGAGGTAATTTTCGCCGCCCGGACGATCTGGTTCGTGTGCGAAGCTACGCTGCGAAACAACGATCTTCTTGCGTAGCAGTTCGCGATCCTTGGGCAGGGAGGTGAGTCCGAAGCTGGTCATGGCCGCCAGCTCCACCAGTTGATCCAGGTCGTTTGCCTGAACGGGACGCATCACCAGCACGTTACATATCTCCTTGGTCGCGTAGGATGCACCAGCGTCATAAGGGCACGGAACCCGTAGTGCCGTGCGATCATTGCGATCGCTCAGGACGATTTTGCCAATTCTACGAGCGTGGTTTCAACAATCGAGCAGACGTCGTCGATCTGCTCCGCCGTGATCGCCGCCACCGGTGGGAGGAAGCGAATCCGTGCGGGGCTACTGCCGGCGACGAAGGCGATAACACCCTTGTCATAAAGCGTGTGGAGCACATTCTTCGCCGTGGTCGCGCTGCCGTCAATTGGCGTGAACGCGATCATGCCGCCGATGCCATAGGGCCCGTGAAGCAGGTCTGGGTGTCTTGCTCGTATCGCTTCGAAACGCTCGACGAACTGTCGGTGTGTTCGCGCGATTTTACCATCCTCACCGAAGTAATCACCGTCGAGCAACATCTTCACGATCGTTTGTGCCGCCAGGATCGCTGCCGTCGAACCGGTGAAGGTCTGGCTGATCAGGCCCGGCTTCGGCGTGAACGCATCGGTGAAGAGCGTCGCGCACACCTGGCTGAGCTTGCCGATCGTGACGATATCCACGTGTGTGTCCAGCCCGAAATGCTGGAAGGCGAAGAGACGCGACAACCGTCCAAACGTCTGCACCTCATCGATCAGCACTGCGACGTCGTGGCGTTTGAGTTCTTCTATCAATGCCATGAAGAAATGGAGATCGCCCGCGTAATAACCACCCTCGCCCTGCACCAGTTCCATGCACATGGCTGCATGCTGGCCCGGATAACGTGCCAGATGCTTGCGTAATACGGTCAGGGCTTGCTGTGTGCTTTCCTCCGGCCGGGTGGCGTCGAAGAAGGGCACGTAATCGACCGCCAGTGTCGTGGGCAGACCGGATCGATAGGCTGAGCGATCGGTGATCTGCGACAGCACCATCGTGCGGCCCATGAAACAGTTTTCAAACGCCAGCACGCGCGTCGCACCAGCCTTTTTCTGGAATGCGATCTTCAGCGCATTTTCGTTCGCCATCGCGCCACTGGTGCTCAGGAAGCAGTGTGCCAGTCGTGATCCACTTGCGCGGGCCGCATCCAGCAGCAGGGCGGAGAACTTCTGCGATTCGATATTTTGCTGCAGGTTGCCCTGCATCAGTGTGTTGCGCACTGCGGCATCCAGCCCCACCTCCACCGTCACCGGATGATTATGCCCCAGAAAATGCACGCCGATGCCCGTGATCATGTCATACTTCACCGAACCATCGGCCAGTTCCACCAGAGGCCCGGCACCGAATCCGCTGCCCAGATAGGGGTAGTAGAGCGCCCCGCCACGCGCCTCAGCGAACTTGTCCAGAAGCGCCTGATAGCTGACCTGCAGCCCAGGGTTCGGCCCGCGCACTTTCAGCTTCGCCTGATGGTCGCGCATCGCCGCCAGCACAAGTTCTTTGGCCTGCGCCAAACGCGGATCTGAAAAGAAGCCCTCCGCCACGGTGGAATTCACTTCGCTCATGATGACTTCTTCGGCCAATCGAGTTCACCCGCTGCGAGTTTCAAAAGTAACAGCGCCGTCAGGGCTGCACGCTGCGTGATACTGGGTAATTCCACATACTCGCGGCTGCTGTGGATCGCGCCACCGACGACGCCCAGCGTGTCGACCGTGGGCAGTCCCGCCGCGGCCAATCGATTGCCGTCGCACACGCCGCCGCTTTCCTGCCAGCGCAGCACCATGCCCAGTTCCCGGCCACACTCCCCCACCATATTGAGCAACTTTTCGGTTGCGGCGTCCAGTGGCTTGGGCGGTGCGGTGAACCCGCCGTGCAGTACCGCCGAGAAACCTTCCCGAGTGTTCACCTTTTCCACAAGGGCGGACAGTTCCTCCTCGATGAAACGCTGATCCACCGGCTGCCATAATCGCACGTTCAGATGCGCCACGGCAAGGTCCGGCACCATGTTGGATGGCCCGCCGCCATGGATGCGAGCAATGTTCACCGTCAGCCCTGGCCGGGCACCGGTCAGATCGCTCATCGCTGTCACCAGTGTCGCGAGTGCGGCCACTGCGTTGCGGCCATGGAAAAAGTCGCGCCCGGCGTGAGCCGACCGGCCGCGCACCACCACCGTGAAGTTCCCCGACCCTTTGCGCGCCGCCACGAGATTGCCATCCGGCAGCGCCGGTTCAAATACCAGCCCAAGGTCGCATTGCTGCGCACATTGCCGTAACAGGTCGTTCGATCCCGGCGAACCAATCTCCTCATCGGGGTTGATGACCACCTGCCAGCCGATATGCCGCGCTACGTCGCTGCGCTCCAGTGCGCGCAGCGCGGTGAGCATCACGAGCAGCCCGCCCTTGGCATCAGCAACACCCGGTCCCTGGAGCCGCCCACCATCCAGTTCCCGTACATCCTGAAAGGGGTGATCAGGGCCAAACACCGTGTCCATGTGAATCGACAGCAGGACCTGTCGTGGCGCATCCAGACGTTTGCCAATCCACAGCGCCTCGCCCACCGGCTGTTCAACCACTTCGCCCGCATCGTTGATCTGTCGTTGCGGCGGCAGGGTTCGGCGCTCCATTCGCCCCTCCAGTGGTGCGAACGCGTGCTCCAGTTCCTCAAGCTGGCGTGCCAGCCCCGCCAGGTGATAGGTGCCGGTGTTGATTCGCGCCCAGCGCACCAGAAGCTGGCAAAGCTCATCGTGCTGTGCCCTGATCCACTCGAGCTCGGACCGGAAAGCAGACATGTCAACCTGTCCCGGAGTGCCGCGTCGTCTTCTCGGACGTCGAGATTGCCGCGTGTACCCTGTGTCGAACCTGCAAATCTTATCGACCACACTCTGTCGAGGCGTTACCGCGTTTTGGGGGCGCTGGCGCAGCTTCCTGCTTATGATAAGGGTATGCGAGGCAGGGACGCCGCGCTCGCGGGACTGGTTGTAACTTTTCCGTACAAGCGCAGTTTGTCAGGCCATTGCGTCTTTTCAAGTGAGCCGCGTATGCCTAACCGGGAACACTTTGTGAAGCGCAGCCGCATCGACGCATCGCCCCAGGCGGTGTACGACTGGCACATGCGCCCCGGTGCGCTGGAGCGCCTCATTCCACCCTGGTCGCACATCCGTGTTCTGGAGTATCAGGGGGGTGTTCGCGATCGGGGTCGGGTCGTGCTCGAGTTCCCCATTGGGCCGCGACGGATCCGGTGGGTGGCGGAACACCTTGACATCCAGCCCGGCCGATCATTCACCGACATTCAGGTGGAAGGGCCGTTTGCGCTCTGGCGACACACACATCTGGTGCAGGAGACCACTGATCACGCCTGCATGCTGGAGGATCGCGTGGAGTATTTACTGCCCGCCGGCCGAGTGGTGCGGTCGGTGGCCAGCGAGATCGTTAAGAATCGTCTTGCGCCCTATTTCGAGTATCGGCATCAGACGGTGCGTCATGATCTATTGATGCAGAGGCCCTTCACGGACGCGCCGCCTATGCGCGTACTGGTTAGTGGCAGCACCGGGTTTATCGGTTCGGCGCTCGTGCCGCTGTTAACCACCGCGGGGCACACGGTCGAACCGTTGGTCCGGCCGGGCCGTGAACTACAAGGCATCAAGTGGGATCCGCGAACCGGCGAGCTGGATCCATCCGCTGCCGGAGCGGATGCGGTCATCCACCTGGCAGCGATGAACATCGGTAAACATCGCTGGACCAGCGCCCGCAAGCAGCAGATTCGTGATAGCCGCGTGACATCGACGCGCTTGTTGTGTCAGACATTGGCGAAACTGAATCCGAAGCCGCGCGTGCTCATCGCGGCGTCGGCGGTGGGGTACTACGGCGATCGCGGCGATGAATGGCTTGACGAACGCAGCGAACCGGGCAGGGGGTTTCTGCCTGAAACCTGCGCTGCATGGGAAGAGGCGACCCATGTTGCCGCCGATGCCGGCATCCGCGTCGTCAACCTGCGCATCGGCATTGTTCTGTCACCGCGTGGTGGTGCGCTGCGACGCATGATCCAACCGTTCCGCTTCGGGTTGGGCGGGCCTGTCGGCTCGGGCAATCAGTACCTCAGTTGGATCAGTATCGACGATGTCATCGGCGCGATCTACCACGCGCTCATGACGCCGGATCTGCACGGTCCGGTCAACGCCACTGCGCCGAACCCGGTTACTTACCGCGAATTTGCGCGCGTGCTCGGCCGTGTTTTGATGCGGCCGGCCGTCGTCACCATGCCTGCTACTGCGGCACGGCTGCTCTTCGGGGAAATGGCCGATGAAGTGATCCTCGCCAGCGCAAGGGTTCGACCGATGCGACTCATGCAAAACGGCTACTGCTTCCGGCATGAATCGGTCGAAGCGGCGTTACGGCATGTGCTGGGCCGATAAACAACACAGCGACACCACGACGCCACCTCACAACGTTCACTTCTGTTTTTGATCCAGCCACTGACGGTTGCGCTCCAATGTCAACTCCGCCATGGTGACCGCCTGGCTGGCGCGTTCGAATTTCTGTTCGTTCATCGCCTGCTGTGCCACGTGCATCCAGTACTCGTATTCCGCGAGGGCGGCATCGCGACGGATACGTCGGTGTCGCAGATGCTCATCAAGCAGATACTGAACGCCACCGGCGTTGGTGAGCTGTTCACGCGTTTCAGCGAGACCGGCCTGGGCCTCCGTGTTGTTGGCATCGAGCATCAGCGCCTGGGTGAAGAGTCGTTCAGCTTCGTCCCATTTCTGCGCCTTCAATGCCTGCTGCCCTTCGAATGTAAGAGCCCGTGAGCGAACCTTCCGCGCCTGCTCGATCAGTTCGGAATGCTCCTGCACCGAGGCGTCGTGCGAAAGTGGCTGTTGAGACTGCCGTGACGTCCCCGCGCACCCCGTGAGCAACATCGCTACCCCCGCCCATGCGACAAGACCGATCCGCATGATCGTTGCATTCATACGCCGCTCCTTTTGTAAATAATTCGCGGGTCAGACGAACCCGCTACCTGGCAGGACGCGGCTGATTTTACCCGATCACGACCGAAATCGCGAACAATGTTCGCGACGTGCGACGCGGCGAAATTACTTCTTTTCGTCGGTCAGCATGGGCTTGAGGATGCTTGTCCAGAGGCGATAACCCTCGGCGTTAAGATGGAGTAAATCGTCAACGAAATATTTGCGGTCTGGTTCACCCGCTTCGTTGAGCATCGGCGTGGCCACATCGGCAAAATCGATTCGCGGATCTTCCTCGGCGAAGGCGGCGATCAACGCATTGGCCTCGCGCATCTTCGGCCAGAGGTTCCAGCGCGCCCGGCTGGGTTTTATCGCAAGATAAATGATGCGCGTTTCGGGGAAAGACTCATGGACCCGTCGCGCAAAGGTTCTGAAATCATTCGCCACACGCCGGGGCGATTTGCCGCCCGCAATATCGTTGTCCCCTGCGTAGAACACGATTGTCCGCGGCTTGTGCGGCGTCACCAGTGCATCAAACCAATGGTTCACGTCCGAGATGTGGCACCCACCCACCCCGCGACCAACCGGTTCCAGCTCGCCAAACGACTCCGCCAGCGGCCAGAGCCGAATCGATGAGCTGCCCACGAAAAGCAGGCTATCTGCTTTTGGTGGATGTTCCCGGTCATACGCCAGATAGCGTTCGACCTCCTGCTTCCATCGTGCCGGATCAGGATCCGCAACAACGTCCTCATCATCTGCCGCAACCGCGACAAGTGCGGTCGCAACACAGCATAAAAACAACGCGATCAGGAACCATTGTTGACAGGAACGTGTCATAACAAGTCCTCCCACTCGCCCCCTCTTCCCCCGGGAGAGAGTTGGGGTTAGGGGCCGAATCATCTATGACTTCTGAATCAAATGCCTGACATACAGGCAACTACTCACACCGTTCGCCCTCATCCTGCCTCTCCCAAGGGAGAGGAGGTGAAGGCATCAATGATCCACAGCCATTTCGATGACCACGGCGGGCGTCTCGCCTTCCGGTTCGCGCACCGCGTCGACCAGGTCCTGAATCTTTCGACTCGGCGGCGGGAAGAACGGCGTCAGCGCCAGCGTCACGAGGAAGTTCATCGCCATGCCCACCGTACCGATGCCCTGCGGTCCAACACCGAAGAACCAGTTTGTTCGCAGGAAGCTGTCCGGCGAAAGCAGCATGTTCGCCAGCCCGACGCCAAGGATGGTGTCGGCCTTCACGCAGAGGATGTAGAACGAGGTGAAGCCGATGCCGACGATCATGCCGGTGACGGCCGGGACGGTGCCGATGCGCTTACTGAAGATGCCGAGCATGATGGCGGGGAAGAAGCTCGCCGCCGCCAGGCCGAACGCGAACGCGACGACCTCGCCCACAAACCCGGGCGGGAAGATGCCAAAGAGTCCTGCGACGACGACGGCCAGCCCGATCGCGGTGCGACCGACGAGCAGCCGTTTTGCTTCGCTGGCCTGGGGATTCACCACGCGGTAGTAGACATCGTGCGCCACACTGGAGGAGATGACCAGCAGCAGCCCTGACGCGGTGGAAAGCGCCGCCGCCAGCGCGCCTGCGGCAACGAATGCGACGATCCAGCCGGGCAGGCCCGCCATGCCGGGAGCCGCCAGCACAATGATGTCGGGGTCGGGACCGCTGAGTCCCCTTTCACGGAGGATGGGACGCCAGTCACGACCTTCCCTGCCGGAAGAACTAAGCCATGCCTGATGCTGAACACGGATGTCGGCGACGCTGTATTTAACGTCGCGCTTCTCGATTGAGCCATCGGCAAGGGCGATACCCTCCGTGAGGGTAACGCTACCGCCTTTGGTGCGGAAGATTTCGTTGTCATTCCGGTTGGAGTAATGGACACGGCCATCGCCATCGTCGAGCCACATGATGACGCCGCTGCTGGACCAGCGTGTAAACCAGTCCGGAAGTTCCTCCTGTGTCTTGCCCTGCAGACTTGCGATCATGTTGTAGCGTGCGAACGCTGCAGTTGCCGGGGCGGTAAGGTAAAGCAGCGCGATGAAGAGGAGCGCCCAGAAGGCACTCCATCTTGCTGCCCGGACATTCCTGACGGTGTAGAACCGCACGATGACGTGCGGCAGCCCGGCTGTGCCCACCATCAGTGCCAATACCGTACAGAAAACGTTGAGCTTGCCCCAGGTTGGGTTCTCAAAAGTGGTGGTGTAGCTGCTGAAACCCAGCTCGGTGTTGAGGCTGTTGAGCTTCGTGAGCAGGTATTCCCCTGTGCCGTTGACATCGCCGATGAGCGTACTGCCCATGCCGATCTGCGGCACGGCCGTACCCGTGAGTTTAATACTGATGGCAATGGCGGGGATGAGGAAGGCGGTGATGAGCACCCAGTACTGGGCGACCTGTGTCCAGGTGATGCCCTTCATACCGCCGCAGGTCGCGTAGATAAAGACGATGACCATGCCCACGACCACACCAGTGTTCACATCAATGGGCAGGAACCCGGCGAAGACCAGCCCCACACCGCGCATCTGTCCGCACACATAGGTGAAGCTGATGAAAATAGCGCAGACAACCGCAACGAGGCGTGCGGGATTGCTCATCATGCGCTGCATGACCGTGTCGCCAGGCTTCTGATCGGCGTTGCGGCTGGCATAACGGTCGCCCACGAAATCGGGCACAGTGAAGTGGCCGAACTTGCGCAGGTAGGGGGCCAGCAGTAGTGCGAGCAGCACGTAGCCACCGGTCCAGCCCATGAGGTAGACGCCGCCTGCATAGCCCATGGTGGAGATGAGTCCCGCCATGGAGATGAAGGAGGCGGCGCTCATCCAGTCTGCGCCGGTCGCCATGCCGTTGGCGATGGCGGGGATACCCCGACCAGCCACGTAAAACCCGGTCGTGTCCTTGACGCGACTGATCCAGGCAATGACCAGATAAAGTCCGAATGTCAGGCCGACGAAGACGTACGTCCAGTGTTCGACCGTCATGGAACAGAGCCTTTTACTGCTCGCGAAGCTGCTCCAGCTCCCGGTGATGTTGGCGATCCAGGCGGTTCAGCAGCACGCAATAGATGAGAATGAGAAGAACGAAAGTGATGATACTTCCCTGCTGGGCGAACCAGAATCCCAGGGGAAAGCCGCCGAGATGGAACTCATTAAGCCAGTCAGCCCAGAGAACGCCGCAACCCAGGCTCACCAGCCCCCAGACCGTCAGCAGCACAGCCATGATCGCGACGTTTCTGCGCCAATAGCGCCGCAGCAGGGCGGCGGCAGCCGGCCGGTGGTGCGGTGCGAGTTCCTCACGACGTTGGTCGGACTGAGTGTTCGCCGGTGCCACGCGCGTGTCTCCCTGCGTTGCGGACCGGTCGATGCTAACGGCTGGCGATTGTGCTCGCAACAGGTCTGATACGAAAATTTCAGCGGCGACCCGGGTCAGATCACCTCGCGCAGGGCGCCGATCAGTTCATCGATCATCGCCTCGGTGTGGGTACTGAAGACTGCGATGCGCAGCAGGCCCTCACCCGCCACCCCTGCATAGGCAGTGAAGTAGGGCAGCCAGATGGATCGGGCCGCCAACTCGCGGTGGATGCGCTGCATGTTGGAGGCATCACCCACGGTCAGGCTGATGATCGGCACGGGTAGATCGTTCACGGTCAGACCCAGTCCACGCAGACGTTCACGCACCAACATGCAGTTGCGGCGCAGGGCCTGACAATGAATCGGCTCGGTGAGGATCAGCTCCAATGCCTTGGCGGTGCCGGAAGCGTCGGGCACCGATGGGGCGCTGGCGCCTCGGTAGAGGTGTGAGCCGGCCTTGAGCTTTTCGATGAACGCGGCCGACCCGGCGATGATGCCCCCGAATCCGCCCAATGCCTTGCTCAACGTCGCGCTCATGAGAAGGTGCGGCCCCGGCCCAGCCGACTCCATCCCCGGCAGCCAGGTATTCACACCTTCCAGCCCGAGATATTCAAACGTGCCGCGGCCGTGTTCACCGATTGAGCCTACGGCATGGGCATCATCGACGCATAGCACTGAGCCGGGATATGGCCGCAAAAGATCGCGATACGCCCCCAGCGGCGCGATGTCCCCCAGGGCGGCAAAGACACCATCGGTCAAGACCATCGGTTTCATCCCGGGCTGAACGTGCTCGCGCAACAGCCGGGCCAAATCATCCGGATCGGTGTGTTTGAACCGTATAGCAGGCTTGTGCAACAGATGGGCGGCTTCCACAACACAATAGTGGGCCGCTTCATCGATGAAGACGATGTCGACGTGACCGACCAGCGTGTACGCGAACACCGTATTGCCCAGATAGCCCGAGACGAAGTAGAAGGCATCCTCGCAGCCGAAATATCGGGCGGCGAGCTGTTCCACTTCGCGAATGGGAGGCATGGTGCCGATGCCTCCACGTGAGGTCGCGCTGGCAAGGCCGTACTGACGTGTCGCCTGACACGCGGCTTCGATTACCCGCGCATCGCTTTGCAACGCGGTGTACGCGGTGCCTCCGAAGTAGAGGTATCTTTTCCCGTCGATAACGATGTGCGGCCCTGTAGGGCTTTGCATGATTGGCATGGGGCCAGAGTGTACCGATGCGACCGGCACGATACAAAACGAGCGCGAGACCAGGCATGCCGTCCCTGACTCGGCCTGGCTCTCAGGCTGTTCACCATGTCAATCCTGCGGAATCTCCAGCGTCCAGGATGCGCCGCTGTCTTCCTCGATGAGTGTGACCTGTCGACCGTTCACAACGGCACGGAAGCGATCTCTGTCCGTGGGAAACCGCGTCCAGGCGATGGGTTGATTCTCGCGGTCGGGATGGCTCGTTGACCAAATGGTGATCTGTTTGATCAGATACTTTTCGAGTTGGGCCGGGTCTTCTTCGCTGATGACCCAGCGATAGCCATCGTCTGTACGTGACAGGGCCACGCCGCGCATATCGACGACGCGTGGCCGATCGAACTGCACATCCACCACGCCGCCTTCCTGCTCGATACGCGCCATCACCATGAGCAGCCAGTAGGCATCACCGATGCGGCGATAGCCCACCACGACGCTGTTCACATCGGTGCGTGTCGGTCCGATGACACCGCGGCGTTCACCAAACGTACCGATCTGGCGTCGGACCGGATCACTGCCCAGTCGCCGCAGGACCGCCGGGTTACCGCCGCCTTCTTCGTCGATGTAACGCTCGACCTGACGCTGCCATTGGACGATGGGGTCGGTTGAGGCGCATCCGGTGAGTGCAACAACGAGGACGAACAGACACAACGTGGCGCGATTCATGCAAGACATTCCGTTCAACGGTATTTGCCCAGACGGCCGAACTTCTCAACGACACTGATCGGAGCGGATGCAGCAAGTTGAGCGGGCGTTTTGCCCGAGCGATCCCTGGCGTTCATGTCGCCGCCGTGTTCGGCCAGCAGGGTGACGATTGTCTGATGTCCTCGTGCGGCCGCTTCATGCAAAGCGGTGCGTTCAGCATTGTTGCGGTCGCTGACCTTCGCGCCGTGCTGCAATAGCAGGCTGACCAGCCGTTCGTGCCCCTGTCGCGCAGCTTCGTGCAGCGGGGTGGAACCAAATGTATCGCGTGCGGCAACGTGGGCGTTGTGCGTCAGCAGTGTGGCTGCGATTGCCACGCGGTTGAACGATGCCGCATCGTGTAACGGCGTGGAACCGAACTCATCGGGGGCGCTAGCGTCCGCGCCGGCCGCCAGCAGCCGTTTTACCACGTCGTGATGGTTCCGCCGTACAGCGATGTGCAACGCCGTCACGCCGAGGTCCGCTGTCGCGGCCGGATCGGCCCCCTGAGTGATGAGCAGGTCCGCCACGTCACCGCGGCCGAACATCGCCGCGTAATGCAACGGTGTGCGATCCTGATGATCGCGAGCGTTGACGTTCGCCTTGTAGTTGAGCAGCAGGGTTGTCGTCGCCGCGTTGCCGTAACCTGCCGCCCAGTGCAGGGGCGTACGGCCGCAATTGTCTGCGACATCCACCTTCGCGCCAGCCTGCAGTAGCATCTCTGCCACCTGCGGATGCACGGCTGCGCGATGCAGCGGCGTCGCCCCGTGAACGTTTGCCGCGTTCACCTCTGCCCCCGCCCGCAGCAGCAGCCCGACCGCTTCGATGTGCCCCTCCATCGCGGCCAGATGCAGCGGTGTGTCACCCCATTGCGACGACCAGGTTTCCTGCGACTGCACGACCGCGTTCACGTCTGCGCCCGCCTCGATCAGCGTGCCGATTCGCTGCACATCGCCCTCCGCCGCAGCCGCGTGCAAGGCCGTCCAGCCGCGCGGTGATCGGGCCTGTAGGTCATCGCCATAGTCAAAAGGCACCAGGCAGGTGTTGGCCACGGTGACCATTTCATCCCATCGTCGTTCGTGCCCATAATCCACCCCGTCGAACGTGCTGTGGTGGCGCATCATGTTCTCGAACCATGCCCGGTTGCGCCGATTGCCCAGCTCGTCGGCGTACCATTCGAGCAATCGGCAGGCTCTCTCCTGGACCGCCTGACGGATCGCGTTGCGCATCATCGGTTCGTGCAGGTTTGGATTGAGCACCTCATCCATGTGGTGACTGATGAAAGGCGTGAGCACGCCCTGATCAGGCGTGACGTGCGGCGCGATGCGCCACAATCCGTTTTCATCACGTTCCAGCATGGCCGGTCGCGTCTGCCCGTGTAGTTCGATCGGTTCGGTAACGTTGAGGTAGAAAAGGAGCCCCGCGTAATCGGCGGTCAGGTCGGCGTTGCTGAACACCCCCGAGGAAAAATAGCCGACCATGCGTTTTTCGGAATAGAAAAAGTTGTCGGAGGTGCCCAGGTTGATCGCGGCCCGCATGGCGCGCTCCCGATCACCATGTTTCGCCAGTTCGCGCGTGAAAAGATCGTAGTTGATATACCCCTTGCACAGGAAGTGGCCGATCTTGTCCGTACCCAGATAGATATCGCCAATGCGAATGGTGGACGATCGCCACAGTTTGAACACCTGCCGCGGGTCGAGGATGAAGCTTGAATGGTCGTAGATGCAACTGAAGGGCTTGTAGGCGGTGACCAGCCCCGGATACATGTCACGCACTTCCTGCGAGTAGAGCATCCGCTCCAGATCATCGATCAGTGACAGCGTCGGCGGAAAGGCATAGCGTACCGCGTAGGTGATCGTTGCCGGCGACTGCAGCCGCTCGATTTCCACCGGTGGGGCGTTGCGCCGGCGGGCCGCGTCAATCTGAAGATTGACGTTCCGGACCGCATGCCGCAGATTGCGGTACGCGATCGCATCGATCAGTGGCCCCACATCTGCGTATTCCTGGTTGAAGGGTACGCTGTAGTTGTCGACCTCGTGACCGTACACCGGCGACGCGAACACCAACAGCAGTGCCAGCACACCAAACCATCTGCTCTTCACGTCAAACCCCCTGCACGTGTTTCATCGCATCTCAATGAAGCTTAATCTGGATGTCGTCGCTGTGAGCATTGCAGCCTCACGGCCCTCGGCTGCGGTTTGTTCCCTGTCCTCCGCAAGCCCCAGATGTGCCAGCACACGATCGGCCAGTCTGGGAATCGAGAAATACTCCGCCACGCGCGGTCCTGCGTCCGACAGCCGCTTCCACAGCGCCTGATCGGTGATGACACGTTCAATTTGATCGGCTAAATCTCCTGAATCCCACACTTTAAACCGTACGCCGCCGCATACACCGTTGGCTTCGATCACGCTCGCCACGCCGCCGTGGTCCGGCACCACCGCTGGGGTGCCGTAGGCCATCGCCTCCACCGGCACCATGCCAAATGGCTCGCGGTGGATCGAGGGATAAACCACACACGTTGACATGGCGAACAGCAATTCGCGTGTCTTCTCATCAATACGGCGCTTCCATTTGAAGACCGGGCAGCGAAGGTTCTCCGCGATTTCCGCGCAGGTGCGCTTGTAACCGTCGCCGAACAATGTCGGCCCGCAGATCGCCAGTTGGAACGGCACGCCGCGGCGGTGCAGCATCGTCATCGCGTACAGCAACAGGTCGATGCCTTTTTCGGAATCCTGCCGTCCAATGAACGTCACCAGAGGAACGTCGGGACGATATCGCGGATGCGACTTGGCGAACTCGGCGATCGCGGCGGCACGGTCGATACGCTGGGGCAACGGCACACCGGGCGGAATCGCCCGCATCTTCTCCAGAGCAAGCCCAAGGTCATCGTGAATGCGGCGGGCATAATCCTCGCTCACAGCGATTGCGGGATGGCCCGATTGCTCCACCGCCTCCACCAGCCGTTCGTAAAGCTTCGCCTCGCAGCCCATGGACCGGGCGTAGTTGGCGTAAAGCTCGTAACCCTGGAAGGTGACGACGTATTCAAAGCGGCGGCTGGACACCCGCCGGGCTGCCTCCACGAAGGGGCACAGGATGCTGAGCATCGGCAGCATGTGGGTGACACCCGCCGCCTCGATCTCACGGGCGAAGCGTCGCGCCAGCTTCTGGTCGTCAGCCACCCCGTCGCAGACGCGCTGTGTCAGACCGCGCATGATCCAGTTCATCAGCCAGGGGCGCTGCTGCAGATAGTTGTTGCGTACGTTATCAGAGAAGAGCGCCGTACCGAGTCGGCCCAGTGCATCCTTCAGGCCCCGGGCGACATCTCCCAGCGAGCCAAGGCGACCGTAGCGTATCGCGTTAAAGAGCCAGTGCTGATGGATGTCATCGCGCAGCGGGGAGTGCTTGCATTTATCCATCACCCACCACACGTGCACCGTGTAGCCGCGACGGGCCAGTTCGTTCGCCAGGCGCATATCACGGATCAGCGCGCCGGACAACGGCCCACCGAACAGCACAAACCCGAACACCGGCCTGGATTTGCGTTCACTCATAATCCACCTCAGGGCTGATCATCATACATGATCACGCCGCACACCCAAGTCATACGACTGTGAATTAACAGAGATGGTGGCCGATACTATGGATTGCTTCCCCCTGCCGGGCACGCGGGAACGCGCTACGATGTCAGTATGGTCGTCAGCGTTGATGAATCGTCTGTCCTCAACGCCCGGATTATCCACCGGCACGATGTCACGGATGAGCTGGCCATTGTCCGGATCGCGCCCGATGAAGGCGAGGTTCCCGCGTTCATTCCGGGCCAGTTCTGCACGCTCGGGCTGCCTGCGGAAGACGACGACGCCTCGGCCAAATCCACCGGCCGGGACAAGCCCCGGCTCGTGCGGCGGGCGTACTCCATCGCCTCCTCGGCCGATGAACGCCATTACCTGGAGCTTTTCCTGATCCTCGTGCCGCAGGGCAGGTTTTCTCCAAGGCTGTTCGCCCTGCAAAAGGGGGATCGGCTTTACCTGGACCCCATCGCCCGGGGCGACTTCACACTTCAGCATGTCGAACCGGACAAGGACCTGGTCATGGTCGCTACCGGCACGGGCGTTGCACCCTTCATCTCGATGCTGCGCACCTACCCGGCACGCGGAGAAAAACGCTGGAACCGGTTCGTGCTGATCCACGGCGTGCGTCGGGCGGCCGACCTGGCCTACGACGAGGAGCTGCGCCGCATCGCCAAGGAGGATAAATCAGTTGTGTACGTGCCGACGGTGACGCGGGAGCCGGAGAACTCCAACTGGAGCGGGCTGCGCGGCCGGGTGCAGCACGCGCTGGAGGACGCGACGTATCAGGAAATCGTCGGCTCACTGCTGGCGCCGCATCACTGTCACGTCTTCCTGTGCGGCAACCCGGGCATGATCGAAGCGGTCAGCCAGATGCTTATCGCCCGAGGGTTCACGCTGCACCGCCGTGACGAACCGGGCAACCTGCACTACGAACGCTACTGGTGAGGCGATCGCCGAGGCGGCAGCCGAATGTGACGCCCCATGTGAAAGAGCGATCATGTCCAAACGCATCCTCATCCTCGGCGGTGGCTTCGGTGGGGTCTACACCGCGGTGAACCTCGAACGGTACTGGAACGGCGACGCCGATGTCCAGATTACGCTCGTCAGCCGCGAGAACTACTTTGTGATGACACCGCTGCTTTTCGAGGCCAGCTCGGGCGTGCTCGATCCCCGGCATGCCGTCACCCCCATCCGTCGCATGATCAACCACACGCGCTTCTTCGAAGCCGAGGTTGAAAAGATCGACCTTGAGAAGCGTGAGGTTACCGTGCGGCATGATGTGGACAGTCCGGCCCGCCAGCTCCACTACGATCATCTGGTCATCGCGCTGGGCAGCGTCACCAACACACGGATCATCCCCGGTTCCGAGCACGCGATGCACTTCAAGTCGCTTGCCGATGCGATCTATCTGCGCAACCACATCATCGACATGTTCGAGCGTGCAGCCATTGAACCCGATCCGGCGATGCGGCGGAGGCTTCGCACGATCGTTGTCGTGGGTGCGGGATTGGTGGGGGTCGAACTGATGGGCGAGCTGACCCAGTTCGTCCGGGGCGTACACAGGCATTATCCCGATCTGGACGGCAGTGAAGTGCGCTTTCTGTTGCTGGAGGCTGGCCCGCTGGTGCTGCCGGAGATGGAACGCGACCTTGCCGATTACGCGGTCTCGGTGTTCCAGCGTCGTGGCGTGGAGGTGCTGACCAACACACCGGTCCAGCGGATCGAACCACACCGCGTCGTGCTGGCCAACGGCGAATCGATCGAAGCCTACACGATCCTGCTGGCGGCCGGGGTGATGGCCAACCCGCTGCTGGCGCATCTGGACCTGGAGCATGACGCGAAAGGGCGGTTGGTCGTCGACGCCACGATGCGCAGCACCCGTCGGCCGGAAGTCTGGGCGCTGGGGGATTGTGCCGCAGTGCCCGATCCTCGGGGAAAACCTTATGCACCGCTCGCTCAACACGCCCTGCGTCAGGCGCGCGTTTTGGCAGCGAATATCACGAGTGTGATCCACGGCAGGAACAGCCTGCAACCCTTTGTTTACGAAACCATCGGGATGCTCGCCTCGCTGGGCGGACACAAGGGGGTGGGACGAATCTGGCGGATGCGATTTCGCGGACTGATTGCCTGGTGGATCTGGCGGACCTACTACCTCGCGCAGATGCCTCGGTTTGACCGGAAGTTACGTATCGTGATCGACTGGACGATCGCCCAGTTTTTCCACTACGACATCGTAAAGCTGGAGCTTTTCGGTGCTAAGCACCCCAGCCGAAGGCGGTGCCCGGACTGAACTTTGCTGCCAGTGTTGCGGCAATACCGCTCGTTTGTCGCCGTAATGGGTATGGCGGTGCGCCGAAGGTGCGCGCCGACCAAAGTGATTTGCCCGCGACCCTGTCTGCGCTCACGACTTGCATCTGGCTCACGTGAAGGCGGCGAGGGGGTCGATAAGGGAAGGTGAGGCAATTTCATGATGCAGCGGGCGTACATGGCGGCAATGGCGACGCTGTGCCTGGCTACGGCGGCACCGGCGGCCCAGCCCGATACGCAACCCCTGCAATACACGCGGGATATACGCCCCATCCTCTCGGCCCATTGCTTCAACTGTCACGGCCCGGATGAGGGCGCGCGAAAAGCCGGCCTGCGACTGGACCTCGCCGAGGCGGCACACGCGGGAGGTAAGTCCGGCACGGCGATCGTTCCAGGTGACCCCAATGCCAGCGAGCTGATCAAACGCATCCTCACGGATGACCCCAGTCTCATCATGCCGCCGCCCGATGCCAAGCACCCCCTCAGTGCCGAGCAGAAACGGATGCTCCGTGACTGGGTGGCTCAGGGGGGAACCTATGAACCGCACTGGGCGTTCCAACCGCCCAGGCGTCACCCCGCCCCGGCCGTCAGCCAGCCCGACTGGGTCCGTGACCCCATCGACCTCTTTATCCTCCAGCGAATCGAGTCGCAGGGACTGACTCCCTCGCCCGAGGCCGACCGCTACACGCTGGTGCGGCGAGTTTATCTTGACCTGATCGGACTTGCCCCTACCCCTGAGGAGGCTGCCGCGTTCGTCAACGACCTAGCCCCGGATGCCTACGAAAAGCTCGTCGACCAACTGCTGGCCTCCCCGCATTTCGGCGAACGCTGGGGCAAGCACTGGCTCGATGTGGCCCGCTACGCCGACAGCGACGGCTGGGAACGCGACTATCAGCGGCCTGGTGCGTGGCGCTGGCGTGACTGGGTTATCCAGTCCTTCAACCGCGATCAGCCCTACAACGAGTTTGTCATCGAGCAGATCGCCGGCGACATGCTGCCCAACGCCACCATCGAGCAGCGCCTCGCCTCCGCGTTCCATCGCAACGAACTGCACAATACCGAAGGTGGCATCGATGTGGGCGAGGCCCGCTGGCGCAAGGCGATCGGGCAGGTCAATGCCGTCGGCTCCGCCTTCATGGGGCTGACCGTCGGTTGTGCCGAATGCCACAACCATAAGACCGACCCACTTTCCCAACGTGAATATCACCAACTTCTGGACTTCTTCTACGGGCAGATGGAGCATCGCAATGTCCCGTGGGAGCAGTTCAACGATCCCAACAACCGTGGCGTGGAGGTCCGCCCCGGCACGCGCGAAGGCGATGAACTAACGAAGTATCTGGCGGGCGACTGGGCCCATGTCGTCATGGTCCGCGAGAAGCGACGTGACACGCACATCCGGGTTCGCGGCGTCTACACCGATGTGGGCGAAAAGGTGACGGCCGGCACTCCTGCCTTCCTGCCGCCGCTGAAGCCGCGCGGTGAGCAGCCGGACCGGCTCGACCTGGCCTATTGGCTGGCGAGCGAGGAGCATCCGCTCACCGCCCGTGTCGCCGTGAACTTCATCTGGTCGAAGCTCATGGGCGCGGGCATTGTCGCCACACTGGACGACTTTGGTCTGACGGGCGATCTGCCCAGCCACCCGGAACTGCTGGACACGCTGACGGTCGACTTCATTGAGTCGGGCTGGTCGCGCAAGCAGCTCATCCGCCGTATCGTGCTTTCATCCACGTACCGTCAATCCTCCGCTTTTCGTGAAGATATTCACGCGGTCGATCCGAACAATCGGCTGCTTGCCCGGCAGTGGCGCCGACGCATCGAAGCGGAGCTGGTGCGTGATCACGCGCTGCGGGCGGCCGGGCTGCTGCGGCTGGACCAGGTGGGGGGGCCCAGTTTCCGCGCCCGCATTCCACGCGAGATGCAAAACCTGGGCTGGGGCAACACGTGGGAGGTGTCGCCCGGCGACGAACAGCTTCGCCGCGGGCTATACATGGCCTACCAGCGCAACACGCCCGTGCCCATGCTTGCCGCATTCGATCATCCCGATGCGAGCATCGCCTGTGCCCGGCGGGAGGTATCCAACACACCGCTGCAGACGCTGGTGCTTTGGAACTCGCCCGATTTTCTCGAAGCGGCCCGTGCGATGGGTGTGCGGTTGCTGAGCGAAGCGCCGGGGGGCGATGTGGCTGCCCGGTCATCGCGACTGCTGCAGCTATGCCTGACGCGGCCGGCCACGGAGGAGGAGCAACAGGTCGTCGTCGACCTTTTTGTGAAGCTTCATGAGGAATACAAGGGCAACGGACGGGCCGCCCGACAGGTATTGGGGCAGACACCGTTGCCCGAAGGCGTTGACGCGGCCGATGCGGCGGCATGGATCGTCGCCTCCCGAACGCTGTTGTCGATGGATGAGACGTATTTGCGAAAGTGATTCGCGCACGGCTGTTGGCCGTGACCGGAAACGAGTAAGTCATGCCCTGTACGGACTGCCAGCATTCCGACCCTGTCCAGAACTTCATTACCACCCGTCGTCGTTTCCTGACCAGCAGCGCCAGCGGGCTGGGCATGGCTGCGCTGGCGGCGCTGTTCCAGCAGGAGGGGCTTCTGGCTGCGGATAACGGCAGCGATGCGCGTTCCGCCACGGGACCGGGACCAGGTCGTCCGAGCGCGCCGCATCACACACCGCGTGCCACCGCCTGCATCTTCATCTTCATGGGCGGCGGCATGAGCCAGCTCGACATGTTTGACCCCAAGCCGCTGCTTCGCGAACATGCCGGCAAACCGCTGCCAAAATCGGCCCGACAGGGCATTCGTCTGGCCTTCATCGGTGCCAACGCCGGCCTGCGGCCCAGCAGCTTCTCATTCAACAAATACGGCCAGTGTGGCATGGATTTCTCCGAACTGCTGCCTCATCTGGCGCAGCGGGCGGATGACATCTGCATGATCCGCTCCACCCACGGCGATGCCTTCAACCACCTGCCGGGTCATCTGATGATGAACACCGGCTTTCAACAGAGCGGTCACCCGAGCATTGGCGCGTGGGTGACTTACGGCATCGGCAGTGTCTCTCGCAACCTTCCCATGTATGTCGTGCTCGGTGGTAAGCCCACCGGCGGGCCGAACAACTACGGCAGCGGTTTCCTGCCGGCCCGGTATCAGGGCGTGCCGTTCCGTAACTCTGATGAGCCGATCCTTTACCTGCAGAACCCCGCGGGCGTAACCGATGCCGCTCAGGCGCATAGCGTCGACGCGATGCGCAGGCTCACCGCGCTGCAGCAGCACGAGCAGGAGCGGGCGGCGATCGATTCAGCCATCGCGCAGTATGAGCTGGCGTTTCGGATGCAGACCTCGGGGCCGGAACTGGTGAACATCGATTCAGAGCCACAGTGGCTGCGCGAGGCCTACGGCATCGAAGGCCGCAACGGCCGCGATCGCCATTTCGCCACCAACTGCATGTTGGCCCGCCGTCTGGTGGAACGTGGTGTGCGCTTTGTCACCATCTTCGACGGTGGCTGGGACCAGCACGATAAACTTGACGAGGGGCTGACCAACAACTGCCGCCGCATCGATCAGCCCATTGCCGCGCTGCTGGCGGATCTGAAGCAGCGGGGCATGCTCGACTCGACGCTGGTGGTTATGGCCAGTGAGTTCGGCCGTACGCCCATCACGCAGGGGGCCTTCGACAACCCGGCGGGTGGTCGCGACCATCACCCCTACGCCTTCACCACGCTGCTGGCGGGCGGCGGTGTCAAGGCTGGTTACATCCACGGTGCCAGCGACGAATTCGGCTGGCGCGTCGCCTCTGATGGTGTTCATATCCACGACCTCCACGCCACCATCCTTCATCTGATGGGCATCGACCACGAGCGCCTGACCTACACCCACCGTGGTCGACGCTTCCGCCTCACCGATGTCCACGGCCAGGTCGTCCACCCTGTTATTGCCTGAGGCCACGAAGACGCGAAGGGCACGAAGGAAGGCTGGGCGCCAAGGGACCAAGGTTCCAAGGAGCCAAGAGAAGTAATGAGTTGAAAGGTTTTGGATCAGCTGAACACGGATCGCCGATCTTTCCTTCGTATTGTCTTCTCTTATGTCTTGACTGCCTGGCCTCTTGGCACCTTGGCGTTAACCCACTTCCCTGCCGCTGATCCCGGGCTACAATTCCGGGCCGCTGTTTTGGCGGTCGGGGGTTCCGTTGTAAGCAGGATTGATTTGTGTTGCCCACTCGCGACGATTTCGCCGCTGTCTTTCGTCTTGCCGTGCCTGTCGTGACCGTACAGGTGGGGTTGATGTTCATGGGCGTGGTGGACACGCTCATGGTCGGCCGTGTTTCTTCCGAGGCACTGGCGTCGGTGGCGTTGGGCAACTCCTATGTCTGGGGTGTCATCTGTTTCATGATGGGCATCCTGCTGGCGCTGGATCCGATCATCAGCCAGGCAGTCGGGGCGGGTGAGCATGAGTCGGTGGCGCGCGGCGTGCAGCGGGGAATCATTCTCAGCTTCCTCGTGAGCATCATCGCAGGCATTCTGATGGTACCGGTCGGGCCGGTGCTGGCACTCCTCCAGCAGCCGGAAGAGGTCGTTCCTGCGGCGGAAGTTTACACGCACATCGTGATCCCTGGTGTGTTGCCCTTCATGCTGTTCACTGTCTGGCGACAGACGTTGCAGGCGTTGCACCGGCTGCGGCCGCTCGTCGCGGCGATCATCTTGGCCAACGTGTTCAACGCGGTGCTGAACCGGGTGCTCATCTTCGGCGGGTGGGGCGTCCCGGCAATGGGCGTTGCCGGGGCGGCATGGGCAACCACCATCTGCCGCTGGCTGATGTTCCTGCTGGTTGCGGGCCTGGCATGGCGCGCGATGCGCCCGTACCTGTGGCCCATTCGCAGGGAGGCTGTCCAGCTTGAACTGTTGTGGCGCGTGGTTCGGCTGGGGCTGCCCATCGGTGGGCACATGTGGCTGGAATTCGCCGCCTTCGCTGTCGTGCTGCTGCTGATGGGTCGGCTGGGTACTTCAGAACTGGCAGCTCACAACATCGCGATCCATCTGGCCGCCCTCACCTTCATGGTGCCCGTGGCGCTGGGGCAGTCCGCATCGGTGCTGGTGGGCAACGGCATCGGCGCGGGGTTTCAACAACGCGCCCGGCGCACAGCTATGGCGGCGATCATCGCGGTCGTTGGGTTCGAGTGCCTGACGACGATCCTCTTTCTCAGTTCGCCGCGCCTGCTGGCGGAGCTTTGCACCTCTGATGTGGTGGTGATCAGTATCGCCGCGACACTCATCCCGATTGCCGGTGTGTTCCAGCTTTTCGACGGTCTGCAGGCTGTCGCAGCCGGCACTTTGCGCGGAGCCGGCGACACCCATGCACCGATGTACATCAACCTCGTGGGCTACTGGATGTTCGGTGTGCCGGTGAGCGTGTTCCTGGCGTTTCATCTGGAGGGCGGCGCACCGGGACTGTGGTGGGGTTCAGCCGCGGGCCTGTGCGTTGTGGCGACGCTGCTGCTCCTGCGCGTCCGCCACCGCTTCAGCCGCGACATCGAACGTGTCAACGTTGAGCAGCACCCACCCGTCCCGATCCCCCAGCCCGAGGAAACGCATACCGCAGCGTAACGCAACCTCCGGGACGAACACGGTTGTGCGGATGTTTCAGGGATTCTCACACACCACCCGGGCATCGGCATTGAGTGCGCCGATCCTCCGGAGCAGGAAGTGACGAACGACAACCGCTCGCCTGCCCGCAGAATACCGCATGTTTGATTGTCGATACCAGCCCGGCAGGCCGGGAAGCGCGTTATGTCGTGCGCTTGGCGGCACCGACTTCCAGCACCTCGTCGACCAGGCCGTACTCCTTGGCTTCCTGAGCCGAGAAGAAGCGGTCACGTTCGGAGTCTTCTTCGATCTGCTCGGGGGTCTTGCCGGTGTGCCTGGCGAGGATTTCGTTGATCTGGCGCTTGGCCTTGAGGATTTCCTCCGCCTGGATCTGCACGTCGCTGGTCTGGCCCCACAGGCCGCCGAAGGGCTGATGGATCATGACCCGGGCGTGGGGGAGGATGAAGCGTTTGCCCTTGGCGCCAGCCGCCAGCACGATCGCGCCGCCGCTCTGGGCCTTGCCGATGCAGTAGGTTGCCACATCGCAGGAGAGGTACTGCATCGTGTCGTAGATGGCCAGGGTGTCGTCGACACTCCCGCCGGGGCTGTTGATGTAGAGGTTGATGTCGACGTTCTTTTTCTGGTTCTGCAGGTGGAGCAGGCGCATGATCACGCCGGTGGCCGAGGCGTGATGGATTTCACCCACGAGGAAGATGACACGGTTTTCCAGCAGCAGCTCGTCGATGGTCATCTCGCGATAGCGCTGGTAGCCTGCCTGCAGGTGCATGGGCATGCCCGGATGGTTATACAGGTGGGAAACGGGGGCGTTGCCGTAGCCCTGCGCCACCGCCGCCGCGAGCAGGTTGAAGGGCGGCATGTGCGGCTGCTGATCAGGTTTGGTCGGATCAAAATCGCTCATGATGACACGTTCCTGGTGGCGTGTTGCGTTGTCTGGGTCTTGCGTTGGCACATCATAGCGGTGCAGAGACGCAGTTGCTACCGGGGAGGGACTAAGGAAGGCGCGGGGAGACGCAACGTGTTAACGCCCGTCCTGAGTGAAGCGAAGGGCGGGGTCATCCTGCGAATACCCCCAAGCGCATTCCCAAAAGAAAAAAGCGAGCGTCGTGGTGACGCTCGCTCAGAGTCGGATGCGTGATGATCGGGCACACAGACACCGCGTACGGTGACCGGTTGACGCGCTCATTTTTCCTCGGCGCGGTCCTGTTCCAGCAGCTTGCGCAGGTAGCTGTTCTCGCGGCGGGTGGCTTCCAGGTCGAAGACCAGATACTTGATGCTCAGCCGCAGGTAGTCCAGGCTCTCCTGCAGGTCGTGAACCGTCTTCTGCAGCCGGGCGTGCCGCTGTTTGGTCTGCTCAGCCACTTCGGTCAGTTTCTCACGCTCGGCTTTGGGCAGCACCGCAATCTCCTTCATCAATTCATCGAGCTTCTGCTGGAACCGGGCTTCATCCATGGCTGATTCTCCCTCTCGCAAGGTTGTGCCGACACCTGTCCATAGACAAGACGCCTGCCAACACATGCCCACCGAGTGTTCTTGCGTCCCTCCTACAGGACGTAACCACTGATCCCAATGCGGTTTGTGATCGCAATACCCCCTGCGATCCCCATTGCCGGCGCGGTGGCAACCCACCGTGCCATGTTGCGTCGCGGCAACAACCCTTGTTGCGGTGTGGCGTTAACACCTCACCCCGGAGTCAAACGCGTCGTTTTAACGTCTGATAACCCCGGCTGGGTTGATGCCGGGCCGTTCATCGGGGAAGTGGCACAGCATACCACATCTTGCGACGCTTTGGCGTAAGAGCCGCAATCCATTTACAAAGTGGGACATTGTGATGCCTGATACGCGTCTGAAGTCGCACTGTTTCCGCGTTGCTCTTCAGCTTTTCCTACAATACCGCCCATGAACATTCGAATTGCCATCCTTGGCCCGACGGGCTACACCGGACTGCATCTGATCCAACTGCTGGTGCGTCATCCTCAGGCGCGTCTGACTTACCTGGCCAGCCATCGCGAGGAGCTGCCCGACATCCGGGAGGTGTTCCCGCAGTTGCTGGGGCTGGTGCCGGCGGAGGTTGCACGCTGTCGGCCGATCGACCCCGATGCGATTGCCCGGGAGGCGGATGTGGCGTTTTTGGCGCTGCCGCACCGGGCGGCGATGGCGTATGTGCCGGCCCTGCTGGACGCGGGGTTGCGCGTGATCGACCTGTCGGCGGACTATCGCCTGCGCGATGCCGAGCTGTACGAGCATGTCTACAACCATCCGCATGCCGACCGGGACAACCTGGCCGAGGCGGTGTACGGTCTGCCCGAACTATTCCGGCGCGACCTGCCCGGGGCGATGCTGGTCGCCAACCCAGGCTGCTATCCCACGGCAGCGGCGCTGGCGATCGCGCCACTGCTGACCGCCAGTGTGGCCAAACCGGAGGGCATCATTATCAACGCAGCCTCCGGCGTCACCGGGGCGGGCAAGAGCCCTGCGCCGCACCTGCACTTCCCAGAGCAGAACGAGTCGTTCCTGGCCTACGGCATCATTGGCGGACACCGCCATCAGCCCGAGATGATCCAGACGCTCAGCACCGTGTCGGGCAGGGCGGTTGGCGCGCTTTTCGTGCCGCACCTGTTGCCGGTGGATCGGGGCATCCTGGAGACGATCTACCTGGACCCGACCAGTGACGATGTGGATGAAAGCGATCTGATGGAGGTGTACACGGAGGCCTACCGGGATGAGCCTTTCATCCGCATTCGCGAAACACTGCCCAACATCAAGCATGTGACAGGTACCAACTTCTGCGACATTGCCGTGCGGTTGGCGATGGTGGGTGAACAGCCCAAGATTGTCGTCTTCAGCGCCATCGACAACATGGTCAAGGGGGCCAGCGGTCAGGCGATCCAGAACATGAACGCGGTGTTTGAGCTGGATGAACGGACGGGGCTGCTGTGAGGAGGGGCGGCATGGCGCGGACAGCCGGCGGCGGATCGAGGTCTTCCATGAAGCGTGTCGTTGAGGATGCCGCGACGAAGAAGCGGCGTGCGGGGCGGGTTTACCGCAAACTGCTGGAGACCTACCCCGATGCGACCTGTGCGCTGCACCATCGCAATGCGTTCGAACTACTGATCGCGACGATTCTCTCGGCCCAGTGCACCGATGCGCGGGTGAACATGGTGACGCCGACGCTGTTCGCCCGGTTCCCGACTCCGCAGGCGATGGCGGAAGCTGATCAAACGGAACTTGAAACTATTATTCGCAGTACCGGCTTCTACCGGAACAAGGCAAAAAGCATCAAAGGGGCTGCCCAGGCGATTGTTGAGAAGTTCGGCGGCAAGGTGCCGCAGACCATGGAGGAACTGCTGCACCTGCCCGGTGTCGCCCGCAAGACCGCCAACGTCGTGCTGGGCAACGCGTTCGACAAGAACGAGGGCGTGGTGGTTGACACACATGTCGGCCGGCTGAGCAATCGGCTCGGCTTCACTTCCCACAAAGACCCCAAAAAGATCGAGCAGGACCTGATGGCACTGTTCCCGCGCAAGAGCTGGACGATGCTGGCTCACCTGCTGATCTACCACGGCCGGCAGGTTTGTATTGCCCGTAAGCCGCGCTGTGAGGTGTGCCCGGTCAACCGGGACTGCCCGAAGGTTGGGGTCGCAAAGCGTTGAGAAAAAGGCGGGATGGTAATCGCGAGACCACGGGTGGGAATTGGGGTAGGCGAAACCACAAGTGTTTTTTTTTGAGATGGACACGCGATTTTAAAGCATTTCGGGGATTGGGACGGGAGAGGTTCGCAGATTCAGCGGCGGCAGTGATTTAGTGTGATTGTCTGGATCGGTGGCGGGCTGGGTAATCTGCGCAAAGCAGGATATTTTTGTTCGGAATCTTGCTGATTCGTTTTTTGTGGATTGGCGGCGGTTGATTCGGGCTAAGTGTCCGCCCTATTGTTCAGCGTTATCCAACTTCACCCCCCCTCACGGCCCGTTCGGTGTCCCCCCACGCCGGCGGGCCGCTTTTTTTGCGCCTCCAGAGACCGGCGGCGGGCCTGCTCGATCCGCCGCGCGATGAGCAGTAGCACGATTCCGGTGAGGGCGTAGCCAGGAATCATGGCAACCTGCAGCCGATCTGAGGGCTACAAGAGGGAGACGGGGTCGACGTCGACGGCGATGTGGGCGTCGCTTTTGACCAGGCGCGCGTTGCGCAGGGCGGTGAGCAACCTTTGCAGCGTGGCGGCGTCAGGGGCGATCAGTTCGATCTGCTGACGGTGGAACTCGGCGATGCGGGCGATGGGGCACGGAGCCGGGCCGCGCAGGCGGATGGTGTTGTCGACCAGGTCTCGGTTGAAAGTGGTGATGGCGGACGCGAGTTTACGGGCGTGCTCGACGCAATGATTCAGGTTGCGGTCACGCACGACCAGACGCGCCATGCGCGTAACCGGCGGCAGGCCGACGTTGCGGCGAAGCTCCAGTTCACGCATCGCGAAGGTTTCGTAGTCGTGCTTCGACGCAAGCACGATGGCCGGGTCGTTGGGATTGAAAGTCTGTACGACGACAATACCGGCCTCGGCGGGGTCGGCGCTGCGACCGGCGCGCCCGGCCACCTGGGAAATCAACTGGAACGTCCGCTCACTGGCGCGGAAATCGGGCAGGTTCAGCGCCGTGTCGGCACTGATGACGCCCACCAGCCGCACGTTGGGAAAATCCAGCCCCTTGGCGATCATCTGCGTGCCGACAAGCACATCCAGCTCACCCCGGCGGAAGCGTTCGAGTGTTTCGTGGTAGTCGCGGGCGTGCTGCATGGTGTCCGAATCCATGCGCGTGTAGCGGGCTTCGGGGCAGACGCGCTGCAGTTCCTCTTCGACGCGCTGCGTACCCAGGCCGAACGTGGTGATGCGCTTGCCGCAGGTGGGGCATTGTCGCGGCAGCAACTGTTCAGCTGAGCAGTGGTGGCACCGTACGACGCCGCCCATGGGCAGACGCAGATCCTTGTGATAGACCATCGCGGCATCGCAGTAGTCGCAGTGCAGCAGGAAGCCGCAGTTCTGATCGGGGCAGGCGATGTAGTTGGCGTAACCGCGACGGTTGAGCAGGAGCATGGCCTGTTTACCCGCCTTGAGTGTCTGTTGCAGCAACCCTTCAAGGCGCAGGCTGAACAGGTGAACGCCTGCGCTGCCCGTCATCTGATAGCGTTTGCGACGTTCCTCGCTCATGTCGACGATGTCGACGCGAGGCAGGGCGGCGCCTGTGGCACGTGTGGACAGGAGGATGCGATGATAGGTGCCGCGCACCACAGCGTTGTGGAAACTTTCGAGGCTGGGCGTGGCCGAGCCGAGCACGACGGGAATGTCGAGCATCTGGCCGCGTTTGACCGCCACATCGCGCGCATGATAGCGCGGTAGTTGATCCTGCTTGTAGGACTGCTCGTGCTCCTCGTCGACGATGATGAGGCGCAGGTTCGCCATGGGCGCGAAGATGGCTGAGCGTGCTCCGATGACGATGCGTGCCTCGCCGCGCTGGATGCGACGCCACTGATCGTGCCGCTGAGCGGCGGTCAGGCCGGAGTGCAGCACGGCGATCTGATCGAAGCGGTCGTGGAAACGCTGCACCGTCTGTGGCGTGAGCGCGATCTCGGGCACGAGGATGATGATGCCGGGGGAGAGATCGGTCGTGTCGTTCGCGCATTGGGAAGCGCGCAACGCTTCGATGATGCGCAGGTACACCTCGGTCTTGCCGCTGCCGGTGACACCCTGCAGCAGATGGACACTGAAACCGCGGTTCAGGTGTGGCACGATCTGCGCCAGCGCGTTTTGCTGATCGGCCGTGAGTGCGGGCGGTGGGGCGGGCGCGACAGAACGCTCGAAGGCGGCCATCGTGTCGGCACTGCGCACCGCCTGATGCGTTTCGGTGGCGAGCAGGCCCTTGTCGATGAGTTGCCTGGCGGGCGTGATGGTGCGTGCCCCGGCCTGGTAGGCCAGGTCGTGAATTTCCAGCGGCTGCTGATGCTCCTGCCAATGCGCAATCGCGGCATCGAGAAGTGCACGCTGCAGCTTCGGCAGTTTAGGTGGCTTGTCCTGAGCTGTAGCAAGTGCCATATCGGTGGGGCGGACGAAGGTTTGCTGCATCCGGCCGATCCCGCGCTTCACCGCCGCGGGCAGGATATTGGCCAGCACCATGCCCAGCGGTGTGCAGTAGTAGCCCGCCATCCAGCGCGCCAGCTCGATCAGGTCGGGTGGCAGCGTCAGCGCGCTGGCGTCGCGTGAGAGGATCGATTTGACGTTGTCGACATCGCTTCGCTCGCTGAGCGCGATGACGAAGCCGGCCACCCTGCGATCGCCCCGGCCCAGTGGCACGATGACGCGCTCGCCCACGGCAAGGTCGGCCATCGATTCGGGCACGGCATAGGTCAGGCCAGTGGCGGCCAGGTCGATGCCTTGTTCTGTGGCGACCTGCGCGTAGCCGACGATCGGTTCGGTCACATCCTGCTCGAAAAGCTGCCCCATGCGGCCGGCGATTGTAGTCGGTTTACCGCGATGCGCGCCAGAGCGTGCATGACACGCCACGCATGTTCCACCGCTAACACCACCACGCCGCGCGGCTTGCTAAACTACCGGCCATGTCGGAGTCGCCAGACAAAGTCACGCCCGCGATGCGGCAGTATTTCCGGTTCAAGAAGCAGTACCCGCAGTGCGTGCTCTTCTTCCGGATGGGTGACTTTTATGAGATGTTCTATGAGGACGCCAAGCTCGCTCACCGGGTGCTGGGTGTGACGCTGACCCAGCGCACCGAGGGTGTGCCAATGGCTGGCGTGCCGTATCACGCGGTGGAGAACTACCTGCGTCGGATGATCGAGGCGGGCCATCGCGTGGCGGTGTGCGAACAGATCGAGGACCCCAAGCAGGCCAAGGGGGTCGTCGAACGCGATGTGACGCGCGTGGTCACACCGGGCACCCTCACCGATGAGACGATGCTGGAGGAGGGGCGCACCAACCCGCTGGCGGCGGTGCAGTTCCTCGCGGCCGGCGACGAGCCGGGCGAGGCGGCGGTGGCGTGGGCGGAACTGTCCACCGGTGCGTTCTCCATCGCGACATTCCGCACCGATGAACTGCTGGACGAACTGGCGCGCATTGCGCCGAGCGAACTGCTTTATGTTGAGACGGCCAATAATCAGCCGCCGCCGCGCGTGCAGACGCTGATCGATGTGCTGGGCTGTGCCGCGACCGCACGGCCGGGCTGGCACTTCCGACAGGATGAGGCGCTGCAGACGCTGTGCAAACAGTTTGAGGTGAGCACGCTGGAGGGGTTCGGCCTCAGCGATGAGGACCCGGCACTTGGTCCGGCATCGGCGATCGTGCATTACCTGCTCGAAACCCAAAAGAGCGCGCAGCAGGCCAACGGTCAGATACGACTGGCGCATCTGCAACCCCCCAAACGCTTCGGGCGACACGAGCACCTGGTTATCGATCAGACGTCGCTGCGCAGTCTGGAGATCGAGCGGACACTGCGCTCCAATCGTAGTGCGGGCAGCCTCGTCGATGTGCTGCAGGATTGTCGCACGGGCATGGGCAAGCGCTTGCTGCGACAGTGGCTGTGCTATCCGCTGTGTCAGCGCGAGACGATCGAGCAGCGCCAGCGGGCGGTGGGGGCGCTTGTGGATGACAGCCGGTTCCTGCAGGAATTGCGTGACACGCTGGATGAGATTCAGGATGTGGAGCGAATCATCGGCCGGATTGCCGTGCAGCGTGCCACGCCACGCGATCTGGTGGCGCTGGGCCGCAGTTGCTTGCAGGCCCGTCGACTGGCGCAGGTGCTGGCCGAGCGTGATTCAGTGAGGATGTATCACGACCAGATCGCCGCGTGTGCCGATGTGCTCGATGCGCTGGGGCAGGAGATCCTCGTGGCATGTGTCGAGGCACCACCCGCGCACCTGCGCGAAGGCGGGTTGATCCGTGATGGCTACGATCGACAGCTCGATGAATGGCGCGAGCTGCAGCGCGACAGCAATACCTGGCTGGCACGCTATCAGAAGGAGCTGATCGAAAAGACAGGCATCACGAGCATCAAGGTCGGGTTCAATCGCGTGTTCGGTTACTACATCGAGCTGACAGCCGCCAATCGCGATCGTGCCCCGGCCGACTGGACACGCAAGCAGACACTCAAGAATGCCGAGCGATTCATCACACCGGAGCTAAAGGACTACGAAGGCAAGGTCCTCACCGCGCAGCAGCGGGCGGTGGCACGCGAGCAGGAGCTTTTTGCGCGGCTGTGTGGCGCAGCGGAGAAACAACTGTCGGCGTTGCGCGACCTGGCGGCGGGAGCGGCGGCACTGGATGTGCTGGCGTGCTTCGCCCGACGAGCGGTGCGGTTCCGGTACGTGAAACCGACCATCGTCGATGAACCGGTGCTGCATATCGAAGCGGGGCGACATCCGGTACTGGATGAAATTCTTGGTGATCGCTTCGTTGCCAACGATGTGCATCTGGGGCGGTACGTGGTTGAGGGTTCGTCGGCGGAAGGAGCGGACGTATCCGCTGAATCCCCGCCTGCGAAGTCCGACGCCACGCTCGCGCTCATCACTGGCCCCAACATGGCGGGCAAGTCGACCTACATCCGTCAGGCAGCCCTCATCACGCTGTTGGCGCACACCGGTTCATTCGTCCCAGCCACCCGCGCGATCGTTGGTCTGTGCGATCGCATCTTCACCCGCATCGGCGCCAGCGACGAACTGCATACGGGGCAGTCCACCTTCATGGTCGAGATGACCGAGACGGCCAACATCTGCCATCACGCCACCGAACGCAGCCTCGTTATCCTCGACGAGATCGGCCGCGGCACCAGCACGCTTGACGGCCTGTCACTGGCGTGGGCGATTGCTGAGTACCTGGCCCAGCGCCGCAGCCGCACACTTTTCGCCACGCACTACCACGAGCTGACCGACCTGGCGGAGCGCTTCCCCAACGTGACGAACCTGAACGTCACGGTGCGTGAATGGCAGGACCAGATTGTTTTTCTGCATCGCATCGTTCCCGGCGCGACCGATCGCAGCTATGGCATCCACGTCGCCAAGATCGCGGGCCTGCCTCAGCCCGTGATTCGCCGGGCGAACGAACTGCTCTCGCAACTGGCGGTGAATCATCAGACGCCCGCAGCGGTGAACAAACGCCAGGAACCGCCCGCCACCGATGAACAGCTTCCGCTTTTCACGCAGTACGTCATGCACCCGGCCGTGGACGAGCTTCGCCGGGTCGATCTGAACAACCTCACACCGATGCAGGCGTTCGATCTGCTGCGGAAGCTGCGTGAGGAACTGGATACGAACGCGCCCGTTTCCTGAGCGACGAGTCGGGTGATGGTCTGCTCCGCGACCGGAATGAGGTATTCCCCGATGCGCGATCGGTGCATCTCCCGCGATGCAACGAGCGAAGTTGCCGCGCAGACACATGTTACGCCGCGCCTAGCGTTGATTGATGTCGTGCGAAGCAGTGGTCGACTCCGGTCAGGACCTCACCCCAGGCACGCCGCACGGCTCACAGGACAGGGAGAGAAAGGAATCACCATGCCACGATCAATGCTCCTCGGCGCAACCGTCGCCCTCGGTCTGCTCATCGCCTCATCAGTTCACGCACAAAGCCTGGTGCTGACCACCCGCACGCTGCCACCCCTCGGCTTTTTCCCGCGTCCGACCAACAGCCTGCTTGTTTCTGGGCGTCCGCAGACCACCACGCCGCCGCGGTTGAGTGCGGCCATCTTCGACCCACAGGTATCGACCGGCTCCTTCTACACCCCTGGCGGCGTGTTCGACCCCGCAGCTGGGCCCGGCGCACCGTCCCTCGGCTCGCCCTTCGACCCGGCCGGTGGCACCGGCGGAGGATTCGCCACGTTTGACCCCGCCAGTGGCATCGGGGCGACACCTGCCTCCTTCGATCCGCAAAGCTCCGGGACCTCCGGTATTACCTTCGTCCCCGAGCCTGCCCCGGTCATCATCGTCACCGGCACGCTCAACCTCGACCCGATCGTCGGCAACGGTAGCGGTCTCTTCACTGCCGGCGGTGGCATCGGTCTGTCACCCACCGCGCCGCTAAGTCCGGGCTTCACCGTCTCTCCCCGGACCACCGGCCTCAACGTCCTTCAGACTTCCAGCCTCGATACCACCCGCATCGGCGGCACCGCCGGAACCACCGGCTTCACCCCCACCGGCTCCCTTGGCTCCGCACGCTTCACCACCACCGCCAACCCCGAACCCGCCACCGCACTGCTGCTGGGCCTCGCGACACTGGGCGCAGCCCTTGCCGCCACCCGCCGCCGGCGACCGCATGAGGCGTGAGGCGCGAAGGTACGGCGGCACGGAGGGCGCGAGATGCGGAGATGCGGAAAAAAAGACTTGCCACGCTCGCCTCTCCGGCCTACAATTGTTAGGTAAATGTACGGTTTGGCTGGAAGGCTCTCCATGAACGGGCTGCGCTATCTTTTTGTCGATATGAACAGCTACTATGCAAGCGTTGAGCAGCAGGTGAGCCCACATCTGCGTGGTCAGCCGGTGGCTGTCGTGCCCGTCCTGGTCGACAGCACCTGCTGCATCGCGGCCAGCTACGAGGCGAAAGGATACGGCATCAAGACCGGGACCCCGGTATGGGAGGCTCGGCAACGGTGTCCGCACCTCCACCTGATTGAGGCGAGGATGCGGCTGTACGTCGAATATCACCGTCGCATCGTGGAGGCGGTGGAAAGCTGCCTGCACGTGGACGAAGTGGTCTCGATTGACGAGATGTACGGCAGGCTGCTGGGCCCCGAGCAGGAGCCTGAGCGGGCGGCGGAGATCGCCTTCCAGGTGAAAGAGACCATCCGCCGAACGGTCGGCCCCTCCATCCGCTGTTCGATCGGCCTGGCCCCTAACCCCTGGTTGGCTAAGGTGGCGTCAGACATGAATAAGCCTGACGGCCTGACCATGATTCTGCCTGAGCAGATGCCCGAAGCGATCTGCCACCTCCAACTCACGGACCTGCCCGGGATCGCAGCGAACATGCAGCGCCGATTGCACGAAGTGGGCATAACCAGCGTGGCGCAGCTTTACCGCGCTTCGGAAAGTGATCTTTCCAGAGCCTGGGGCAGCCGAGTGCTGGGCTCGATGTGGTGGGCTCAACTGCGCGGCATCGATTTGCCGTACCGCCCCACCCGCCGTCAGACGGTGAGTCACTCCCACGTGCTCGCGCCGGAATGGCGGTCCGACCAGAAGGCTCACGCCGTCGCGGTGCGGATGCTGCACAAGGCAGCGGCGCGGATGCGCCGGCTGAACTATCGGGCCGGCTACCTCACGCTGGCGATCCGCTACCTGGACGGCCGCAAGTGGAAGCAGCGAGCGAACCTGAGTCTGTGCCGGGATACCCTGACGATGGTCCGGGCGCTGGGGGCATTATGGGCGATGAGACCCTCAGGCAGCCCGTTGAAGGTCACAGTCGTGCTCTCGCATCTGGTACCCGAAGCCAGCGCTACCACACCGCTCTACGCAGAACAGCGCAACCTGGATGTACTGGCCGACTGCATGGATCGACTCGATCACAAGTACGGCCAACACAGCCTGTTTCTGGGAGGAATGTGGGGCGCTCAGAAAACAGCCCCAACGCGGATCGCTTTCACGCAGATTCCCGATCTGGAGGAGTTTGGTGGAAAGGATTAAGCGGTATCACGGAAGACGCGCAACTCGGTGCGACTATTTCAGGGCTGCCATAAGCATATCGCACGCGATCGTTGAAGCCCGGCCCAGGCTGCCGACGGTTGTCCCGGCGGGTATCGTGGCAATGGCTAAGACGGTGGTTCGCGGACATATTTCCATGTTGCTAAAGTGACGGGTCATTGCTGATTTCTGGATAGCCGTGAGTTGGATAAACAGCCTCTTGGCCTCAAAGGTCTGGTGCCGCAAATGACAGCTTCTGGGTTTAAGGGTAATCGGATCACGGTCGATCAGATGGTTACGCAGATCGTTAACCATTTGCGGACCGTTGACGCCGGTGACGGTCCGCAATACACCATCATTCTCGGTTCCGGCTTTTCGTACGGTCTTGTACCCACCGTCACTCAAATGCTCACCGATGTTCACTGGTGGTTGTACTGCCGAGAGAACAACAACGATAAGTACAACTACCACGGAAATTCCTGGCCGCACAACGATGCTGATTTCATCAAATATCTGGATACTCAGTGGCGCCGGTTGAAGGAGATGGTGACCGGCTGTGCCTTCGAGTTCGAGTTAGATCAAACAAATCAACCAAAAGATACGCCAGAAAACCGCGCCAGGGCTTACCAGGCCCTGATGAGCGTTCAGGGGAATGCGTTGATCAACCCGCAACTTCGGCGTGAATATCTGCGTGATGCCATCCGGAAAAGTAAGCATGTCCTCAACGAGGGACACCTATATCTGGCGGGTCTTCTTAAGGAACAGTTTGACTGGAAACTCCCATTCTGCCAAACGGTTTTCACGACCAATTTTGATCCGTTCCTGCAGAAGTCGCTGCAACTGGTCAACCAGCTCTATTTCATGTCAGATCAACCAGACAAGGTCGAGACGCCGGACGATGATGACGCTGATGTGATTCATCTGTTCTATGCTCATGGCAGTGTGCATCGGTATTTTCTTTGCAACAACCCCAATGAAATCGAACGAGCGAAGGAACATGCGCCGCAATTGGCCAGTTATTTCGCCTCACATGGGGTGATCGTAATCGGGTATGGCGGCTGGGATGACATTCTTATGGCTGCCCTGAAAAGTTGTCGTCAATTCAGGAACAATCTGTACTGGTGCGGGTATGGACCGATCGAAAAGCAATCTGAGGAAGTACGGCAACTGCTGACTGATAAAGCCGGAAGTGCGGTTTATGTCCAAACCGAGGGCGCTGATCGCCTGATGGAACAACTTTACCGATCGATAGCGGGAATTCGGGATGTCAATTCTACCGTGCCGGAGCTTATCAGGGACCCTTTGAAGGGGTTATTGTCGGAACTGAGTGGTTGCCAAGAGGTGATCAAAGTAAATCACGACACCGATAGGGATGGCGAATCGAATGGTTCCAGGATTGACGACTCGCTGGGAACCATGCTCAAGAACGTGGTCGCTCAGTTGAATGAGGCACGAAATCGCATGTTGTCACCTTCAATGAAGGAGCCGGCTCTACGTGTTCCCAAATTGATGAACGATGCGATATTGGCATACATGTCGAAGAACTACCAAAAAGCAATCGACACGCTAACGGTAATAATCGACATGGCCGAAGCTTCGACCGAGCAGAAGGCCAGGGCATAT
>CALKHT010000065.1 GCA_937988825.1 uncultured Phycisphaeraceae bacterium | reverse complement strand
CATCCGGCTCATAGCTCATCCGGCGCAGCCCGCGCCCCACCACCTGCTCGCTCAATAACTGACTGTTGAACGCGCGCAGCCCCAGGATATGGGTCACGTTGTTGGCGTCCCACCCCTCGGTGAGCATCGACACCGAAATGACGCATCGCACATGCTCGCCGGGTTGCCCCTTCCGCCCCACGGTTGCAACCACCTGCCGCAATGCAGCCGCCGCATCAGCTTTCTTTCCGCCCGTCCCCGGCGCTTCGGTCTCGGCGAGAAGCTTGCTGTCAATGCGGATCGTGCGCTTTTCCGTTTCCGTATTGGCCAGGTAATCGGAAAATACCGCCCCGCGCTGATAAACCGTCTGCACCGTTTCCTTTCCCGTTGCGTCGACCTGTGTTTCCTGCGTCTCCCCGCTGATGCGACGATAGAACTCCTCGGCAATCTCTGTATTGTCGCACACAACGATCAATACAGGCGGCACACGGTCCTGCCCCGGCGCATTTGTCACGAACGTATCGAACGTTTCCTTCCACTGACCCGCCAATTGCTGCAGCGCATCTTCCGCTTTACGCCAGACAACCTCCGGCTTCGGCTTGCCCGACTTACCCGGCAGCTTTTCCGCCGCCTTTAATTTCTCGCAGACATTGCGCCAAAGGCGATAGTATTTCGGGTCCGGCCGACCGGTTTCATCCCGCACCGGCAAACGTGGAATCTTCGTGATGCCGCTCTCGATCGCGTCCACCAGACCAAAATCGCTCACCAACCAGGGGAATGGTCGCCCCTCGGGGTAACCGCTGCCGGCGATGTAGAACGGCGTCGCCGACAAATCCACGCAGAATGCAACCCCCCGCTCGCGTCCCAGCGCCTGGTTAATCATGTCCAGCCCGCTTACCCAGACCGTCGCCTCCTGCTGCTCAAACTTCAGCTCCGCGCGTTCCTCGGGCGTAAGGTCCGACACATCCACCTTCAGCTTCGGTGGTCGCCACGCATGGTGCCCCTCATCGTTCAGCACCAGCAACGGCAAACGATCCGCCAACTCGGGAAAACGCGTTCGCAAAAACGTCTCGGGTGTCTCCGGCCCCTTGTCCACCACCGCATACGTCCGGTCGCCTTCTTTATGCTCGGACTCCGGCGCGAACGCGTGCCAGTTCGTCACCTCAACGTGACCTTTGTTCAGCGCATCGCGGTAACGCAGCGGCACGATGTTGAACTTCGCGTAGTAGTTGCCCGGGTGCTCAGGCTTGAGCACCGCCAACCGGTCGCGTACCGTCAGATTCGGGCAGCAAATCAGTACGCCATTGGGAAACTGCGTGCTAGATGGGTTCAACGCCCGGTTGCAGAACGCCCAGGCGATGAGCATCGCCATCACCACCGTCTTGCCCGACCCGGTTGCCATCTTGCACCCCAGGCGGATCAGCGCGTGTAGTCCCTCCTCGTGCGGCTTATCGATGAACGTCGGCCAGTAGTTTTCCTCCACATATTCCTTGAAATCCGGCCGCTCGCCGCGCAGCAAACGCGCGATGTCCTCATCACTCAGCGCGAACTTCTGAAAACCCGTGCGTGCCGAGCGCCCCGGCAGGCGCATCTCCGCCAGGTAAATCACCGTCTCCACCGCCTCAATCTGACAGAAGAACAGCCGCCGATCCCGATTGGGCTGCTTCCAGTGTTCCAGCAGATCGCGCGTCACCTTCGATGCACCGCGATACCCCGATTCCCGCCACCGCGCCACATCCTCGCGCAGCCGATTCACCAGCGGCAGCTCGTCGATGTCCTCCTCGAACAGCGACGCCTGTCGCGCCAGCCGCGCCACTTTGTGGAAATACCCCGCCGGTCGCCTGCCATCCACGGGCGAAGCCGTCCCCGTCTCGCGGTCATAACGCCAATGCTGATGCGGCTCCTCATACGGGCTGCACAGAATCGGATTATCGAGCGCCTGAATCGGCGGCTCCTGCGGCTCCGTTACCTCAACCGGATTCTTCGCCTTAGCCATGCCTGTCCCCCAACACCACCACCTTCATCACCTCGTTGCCGCGCGGGTCGATCACCTTCACCGCCGCACGCTTGTATCGCCCAGCCGGGAAGGGCAGCGACTGCGTGCCCGACAACGCCTCGAACGCATCCTCATCCACCACCCCCTTGAGCGCCCGGGCCAACTTGTCCCACGCGCTGCGATCGGGGAAGAATGCCTGTGTCGTGCAGAACGTCACGCCGTCATAATCGCCATCCAGGAACCACGCCGCCACCTTCGTCGCCCCCGTCGAACGCACCGCGTTCTTCACCGGGTCGTAGATGTCCACGCCCTCCATCGTCACACAGTACATGCCTTCCTCGTCCGGCCCCTGCACGCTCACGCGCGGCTCGCCGAACACCGCGAACAACTCGCCCTCGCCCGCCTTGACCGGCTCCTTGAGCAGGCCTTCCATCGCCGGGTTCACGTCCGGCCGAATGTGCGCCAGATGCACCCGCAGCTTGCCCCGGTAGTGCTCGATCTCCGCCTGCGCGGCCGCGTCGAAGCTGAAGCCCGCGAACACGATGTCCGTGTACCCCCGCCGCACCGCCAGTCGCGCCGCCTCCACCACCTGGGCACTGGTCACCGGCCCATACTGCGGCCCGATCACGACGGCCACCTCCATCGCGCCGTCGCCATTGCTCGACAGCTCCCCGTTGCCGTTCGCCCCGCCGCTTTTCGCTTCCGCCCAATGCCCTTCCGCGTGAATGCCCACCCCCGTTGCGTCCATCAGCCGGTCAAGCCGGGCGAACTTCATCACCTTGTTGTTGGGGAACTTCACCCCGTCCGCCTTGAGCAGCCGAATCATCGTGTCCAGATACGCGTCCAGGTTCTGCGCATCCAGATCGGGGCGCGGCTCCACCATGCGCGTCTCGAACCGCGCACCAAGTTCCTCCGGCGCGCCGTCAAACTCGCCCTCCTGCTCAAGCGAATCGCTCAGCGTCAGCTCCGGCGGCTGAACCGCCTCCACCGTGAACGGCCCCGACACCCGCACGACACCTTTGACCACCTCCGGCTGATCGACCAGCACCTCCTGTTCCGCGTTGGCGGCAATGCACGCGTTTACCTCGTCCATTTTCGCCCGCCACGCCTTACGGTATCCCTCCACCGCCTTGCGCAACCCCGCAGGCCAGTCCGGGTCCGTATCAAAAGGCACGTGCCAGTGCTCGAACCGCCCATCAGGCGGTACGGCCGCCAGTGCCTCGGCCACGTGCTTCGCTTTCAAGCGCGGCTTGCCGGCGAAAGCGTCCTGGAGGTGCTTCTTCGTCGTGCCCGGCAGCAGCCACCGCCGGCGATCCCCATCCGTCGCCGCCTTCAAACCCTCGGCCTGCATCTTCGTCGCCAGCTTGCCCGCCAGTTTCACCCGAATCACATCATCCACCGCCGTCAACGCCTCGTTGCACGCCGCAAGCCGCTCGTCCAGGATCGGCTCATGCTTCGCGAAGATGGGATCGAGGTTCTCATTGCGTGCAATTGAGCCGAGCGTGATATGCGGCACCGTCTTGTAGACAAAGTTGGGTGCAGGATCAATCCCCTGCCCGTTCTTCGCCGCCGCTTCCACCGGGTCTTCATCCCTGAGCCGAAACCGCTCAAACTTACCCGTCAGCAGGCGCTGCCGCGCCAACGCCACAGCCACCCGCGACGTGTCAATTGTGATCCACCGCCGCCCCCATTGTTCCGCCACATACGCGGTTGTACCCGAGCCACAGGTGGGGTCGAGCACGAGGTCACCGGGGTCCGTGGTCATGAGCATGCAACGTTCAACTACTCTCTGGGAGGTTTGAACAACATAGACCTTTGCCTCGCGAAGAAAACCGCCGCCTTGAGTATCGCTCCAAACGTTATTAATTTCCTGCACGGGGTAATCACCAAGGTAGCGCTTTCCTGCAAGCGTACGACCGCGCGGGACCAGGCGCGATGATTTAGCCAGCCGTCGCATACCCTGCGGGGTTGTAATCCAGCAACGATCGGGGCCGGGAAAATAACGAATCCCTTCGTGTTCAAATTCCACCGTCATCGTCGCGCGAAAGCCTTGGCTTTGAATCGCACTTGGGAAGAAGGGCGTCCAATCATCCCCGATTATTGACGGATCACTCATTTCGGCGGCGCTGATGGAACGCGTGTTCAGACCGTCGCTGGACTCAACGTATGTGTATCCGCTTGCACCTTCTCCACCAATGTTCTTTGAACGATAAAGTTGGTGATAGGTGACCTTATTCGTGTCCTTGGCATACCAAAGAAGAAAGTCGGTGATTGACGGAAGGTACTGCTCCGCAAAACCACTCGTCTTCTGAACCGTAATCGTGGAAACACAATTACTCGCGCCCATGATCTCATCGAGTAACTGTCGAACACGATGGAGATTTTCCTGTCCAATTTGCACAAAAATCGATCCAGTTTCCGCTAATAGCTCCTTCGCGACGATCATTCGATCGCGAAGGTACGACAGGTACGAATGAATCCCCAGGTGCCAGGTGTCGCGGTAGGCCTTGACCATTTCCGGTTCGCGGGTGAGGTCGCTGTCCTTGTCCCTGACATCGCGTTTGCCGACTTCGGGCTGGAAGTTGCTGGCGAACTTGATGCCATAGGGCGGGTCCATGTAGATCATCTGCACCTTGCCCGCCAGATCCTCGCGCCGGGCGAGCGACGACATCACCGACAGCGAATCGCCCAGGATCAGCCGGTTGGTCCAGTCGATGTCATGCTTGTAGAACTGCACGGCTTCGTGGTAGGCCTGCTCAGGGTCGGCGAAGAGACTGCGCTCGACATCCTTGCGGGCGGCGACCTGGAGGATCGCCTGGGCGCTGATGCGCTCGTGGATGTGCAGGGCCACGGGATCGACCGTCAGCCGGTTGCGGTCGTGCTGCTCGCGCTTGTTCGCCCACTCCAGCCAGGGTTCGTGGTGGCTGAAGGCGTCGCGCAGGTGGGCGGCTTCCTCAGCGGTGAGCGGTTCACGCTCGGCCTTGGCGAGCAGCTCCCGCACGTAGTCGGCCAAGCCCGTCGGGTCGTGCCGCAGCACCGGGGCGAGGCGCGGCGAATAGAGGTACTTCGCCTTCGGCACCGCCGGCACCGTCGCCTCCCCCGCCAATGACGCGGGCGGATTGTTCTTCCGCGTCGCCTCCCTGTGCCGGTAATTCGTAACTCGGGTCGATTTCCCGCCTTCAGACCGCCTGGCCATGTCGATATCCCCTGGTCAGCAGATGAAAACCGCAGGATATCGCAGGTGCGGCCGTTTGGCCAAAATGGGGGTGGGAATTATTGCGAATCATTGGTGAGCAGCCAGACGCTGGCTAGAACGTGTGTTCCCACTGGATTTCGGGAATCGGGTCTTTTTTGAGAAGCTTCAGTGCGGAACGCTCAAGCGGATAAAGCGCTCGTTTGACCAGCTCCTCGCGAACGCGTTGCGCACTGAACCATTCGCTAGGATCAGGGTTGTAGCGCGCTGTGCGCGACAGGTTGTACAGGTGAAAATAGGACTTGCGGAGCTGGGTATAACGCCTCAGATTCAGTGTCCCGCGTCGGGAATCATGTGTCGTGTGCTGGCGACACCCATCGTGGGCAAATACCATCTCCACCACATGCACGGCGGCGTAAAACGCGACCGTCACCATCCAATCAGCGTAATCGGGATGAAGTTTCCCAAGAAGTTCGCGATTGTGAAGCCAACGGGACTTATGGTTATGCTGCCGGCTTGATTGTGATGGATTTTTCGACATCTACGAAAGCTTCCAGCCGCTCAGATGTGTCCCCGGGAATCTGGAGCACTTCGGTCGGGACAACCTTGAAGTTCGTGGCAAGCTCAACCTCTAGGTCGTTCAGAGCATCGCCCAGGTCGAAGTCGTACGTATCGCTGCTCGGGACAAAAAATACGCTGATATGCCCGTCGCCCGGTGAAAGATAACACGCGCGCACACGGCCCTTGCTGGACTCGACCCACTCTTTCAGTCGGTCCACCAATGCGGTGAACTCGTCCTGCCAGGCTTGCCGACTGGCGCACGCTTCGACCGCCCGAACACAACTCATCAGAAAGCGGTCGTACGGGGTCTCAATAACCACCTGCCGATCACCATCTGAATCTTTCAGATGAATCGGGGCACGGGTTTTCTTGTGCGTTGCCATCAGATTGTCCATCTCGCCGAGAACCTACAAGCTCTAATCGGCAAGATCATGTAATCCGTGTAGAAAAGACCGGTCTTTGGCAAGACCTTTGTGCAGCCCTACATGTTACTCCAGGGAGCTGGTTGCATCAATCCTCCCGAAAATCCCGAAAACGACCCGAAACGCCCGCCGGCGGATGTGGGGATTTGGGTGAGTCGCGGCGTCGAGCAGGAGGCGGGCGGCGGCGATTTTGGAGGCGCTGGCGCGGCGGCGGCCGGCGATGATCGCTTCCAGCTCCTCTACGGGGTAGTCCGCCAGGGCGGCGAGCCAGCGGCCGGGGTAGGTCTGGCCACGGCGCGGGCCGGCAGGGTTGCCGCTCTGGCCAGGTTTCCAGCGGTGGGCCGGCGGAGGGACGGTGCCGCCGCGTCCGGGGCGCTCGAACGCCTGCCGCTGTGGGAAATGGGTGGTCTCGTTGGCCATGGAACGGTCCGGGATGGTTCCGGGAGCGACTTCGGCCGGGAGTCATTCGTCTTGAGCGTGGCTCCGGCTCGCCAGTCTCAAATACAGAACTTGAATCAGGTCCGCCGCGACTTCCTCCGGCGTCATCCGTGCGAGTTCCGCTTCGTCCAGGTATCTCATTTCGTCGTCCTCCACGATCAGACGCATCGCCACCGCGTCGTCGAGTCCGACCAGACGTTCCACGCTGTCGGCCAGTTCGCCCTTGATCCTGTCGGGCATCTCCACTTCGCCGCTCGTCAGCCCGTACTGCATCAGTTGGAGTATCGGCAGCAGGTCCGGATCGGGCGTCTGCTTCGCTTCCTGAAGCTTCGTGACGGCCACGCGGTTGGCT
>CALKHT010000064.1 GCA_937988825.1 uncultured Phycisphaeraceae bacterium | reverse complement strand
CGGGATCGATGCGGTACGATCGTCCTATCTTTGGCGATTGGGAGAATTTCGTTGAGAAAATCAGCGATTCGACCGATCTCGACCAGGCCCGCACCCACAACGATGCCAACGAAATCGCAGCCATCACCGTGACGACCGGGCCGAGCAGGATCGTCCACGGCTACAACGCCGCCGGCAACCTGGCCGAAGCCCCCAGCGCGAAAGCGGGCGAGCGGACTACGAAGCACAAATACGTGTATGACGCGTGGAATCGATTGGTGAAAGTTACGGATGCTTCGGATGTGACTATCGCCCGCTACGAAGACGACGGCCTGAACCGCCGGATCACCAAACAGGTCTACACCGGCGGTTCGTTTGTCTTGACCTGCGGCCGAACTGTGTTAGGATGATATTTGGATGGTTCGGGCTAGTAGGGGGGCCAACTCGACAAGTTCGTGGTGGGTCCTATACTACCGCTTGTCGGGGGTCGGCAGCCGTCCTTTCGGGCGGAAGGCCGGTGCATCCCAGTCGCGGCCGTGGCGAAATTGGCAGACGCGCCAGCTTGAGGTGCTGGTGGGGTAACACCCTTGGAGGTTCGAATCCTCTCGGCCGCATTCAGGAAGACGCCGGACGTCAGACCCGGTCATCAGGAAAGCCGCCGAGAAGCAGGGATGCGATCGAGCGCAGCGGCCGAGGCTCACTGACTTCGATCTCACCTTTCTTCCAGCGTTTCCCATCCCCAGGCTGACGCACCATCGTCCGAACTCCGGTCGTTCCAAACAGCCGTTCCTTGCGGTGCCTCCGAATTAATCATGCTGCGCGAACTGCACATCTCCAATCTCGCCGTCATCGAGGATGTCCGGCTGGAACTGAGCGAGCACCTGAACTGCTTCACCGGCCAGACCGGTGCGGGCAAGAGCCTCGTTCTGGGGGCATTCGAGATACTGCTGGGGTTGCGCAGCGGTAACGACATGATCCGTGCCGGGGCGGAAGAGGCACGCGTCTCGGGCGTGTTCGAGCTGGCCGACCCGCAGCTTGCCCGTGAGATCGCCCGCATTGCGGACATCACCCTGGAGCCGGGCGAGCAACTGCTCATCACACGCAAGCTCTACGCCTCGGGCCGCTCCAGCACCAGCATCAACGGTCAGCCTGTTACCACCGCCATGGTCCGCGCGGTGGGCGAACTGCTGGTCGACATCCACGGCCAGCACGACCATCAGTACCTGCTGCGCCCGGCCAATCAGTTGCAGATCCTCGACGCGTTCGGCAAATCCACTGCGCTGCGCGAGCAGTTCGAGTCGATCTACACCGAGCTTCGCGACCTGCGTGCCCGACGCGAGGAGCTGACCGCCTCCCAAACCCTGCGGCGACAGCAACTGGAGCTTTACCACTTCCAGGCCCAGGAAATCGACGAGGCCCAGCCAGTGGAAGGGGAGTTCATGGAGCTGCAGGCGCGTCACGCGGTGCTGTCCAACCTCGAACGCATTCAGCGAGAGGCCGGTGCCGCCTATGCTGCGCTGTATGAATCGGATGGTTCCGTGCTGGAGCGGGCGCAGATGATCGCCCACGTGCTGATCGACCTGGTCGATCGCGACCCGGCGCTGGCTGACGTGGCGGAGCAGATTCGCACAGCTGTGCTATCGCTGCAGGAGGGGGCGTATGAGCTGCGCAGCTATCTCGATCGGCTGGAAGCCGACCCCGACGAGGCGACGCAGGTCGAGGATCGGCTCAATACGCTCAATCGCCTGCTGGCCAAATATATCGGCCCCGACACACTGCCCGGCGAGGATCCGATCGGTGCGCTGCTGGCCTATCGTCAGGAGATCCAGCAGGAGATTGATCGTCTGGAAAGCCAGACCAGCGACCTGTCACAGATCGAAAAACAGATTCGCACGCTGGAGAAGCAGTTGGATGAGATCGGCACGCGACTGTCCGCCGCCCGCCGCACCGCCGCCAAACGGTTGAAACCGCTGGTGGAGGCGGAATTGAAGGAACTGGGCATGGAGGAGGCGACGTTTGAGGTTGCCTTCGACGCGGACGATGGCGAGGGGGCTGACACGAAACGGGCCGCTGGCCCATCCGGCTTCGATCGCATTGAGATGCTTGTGCAGACCAACCCGGGCCAGCCCGCCCGGCCGCTACGGAAGATTGCCTCCGGCGGTGAGATGTCACGCATCATGCTCGCACTGAAGGCGATCCTCGCCCAGGCCGACCGCATCAGCGTGCTCGTCTTCGATGAGATTGACGCGAACATCGGCGGCCGCATGGGCACCGTCATCGGCCGCAAACTCCGTGAGCTGGCCACCGGCACCGCGCCGCGCGGCCGCACGGGCACCGGCCAGCAGGTCCTGTGCATCACCCACCTGCCGCAGATTGCCGCCTTCGCCGACCGCCACCTGCGCATCGCCAAACAGGTCGAAGGCAAGGGCAGGAACCGTCAGACCCGTACGACGGTCAAACTCCTGGAGGGTAAGGAACGCATCGAAGAACTCGCCGAAATGCTCGCCGGCACCGGCGTCACTGCCACGACCCGAAAACAAGCCCAGGAACTGCTTGCCAGTGTGGAGTAGAAGATAGTGGTTCAGAAGAGTGTCTGATTTGAAGGCATAGTGTTGGCAAATGACAAGCGTGACGCATGTCCCATCATGCGATCATTGGCGGCCGCGCAGATCAAGTGCGCATGGCACATTGCCAAATCACCACATCGCCCAAATCGCGCTTCTCTCACTTCATCCCCAGCAGACGCACTGCTTCATCCAGGTCCTTGTCGCCGCGGCCGGAAAGGTTGACGACGATGACGCGGTCGTTGGGCAAAGTCTTTGCCAGTTGCATCGCGTGGTGGATGGCGTGGGAGCTTTCCAGCGCGGGGATGATGCCTTCCAGCCGCGTCAGGGTTGTAAAGGCTTCCAGAGCCTGGGCGTCGGTGGCGGTGGTGTAGGTGGCTCGTCCGGTATCGCGCCAGTAGGCGTGTTCGGGGCCGACGCCGGGGTAGTCCAGGCCGGCGGAGATGGAGTGGACCGGGGCGGTCTGGCCGTCCTCATCCTGCAGGACGTAGCTGCGCGAGCCGTGCAGCACACCAGGATGGCCGTAAGAGAGAGAGGCGGCATGATCGCCGATCTGGTTGGAGCGCCCACCCGCTTCGACGCCGATGAGCCGGACTGATTCGTCGGGGACGAAGGGGTAAAAGATACCCGCCGCGTTGGAGCCGCCGCCGATGCATGCGACCACCACATCAGGCAGTCGACCGATCTGATCGAGGCACTGGGCACGGCATTCCCGGCCAATGACCGACTGGAAGTCACGCACGATCATCGGGAAGGGGTGCGGCCCGACGACCGAGCCGATGATGTAGTGTGTGTGGCTGCTGGTGGCCATCCAGTCGCGCAGGGCGGCGTTGGTGGCATCCTTGAGCGTCTTTGAGCCGGACTCCACACCGATGACTTTCGCGCCCAGCAATTGCATGCGCAGCACGTTGGGACGCTGGCGGCGCATGTCCTCAACCCCCATGAATATTTCGCACTCCAGGCCGAAAACCGCGGCAGCGGTGGCGGTGGCGACGCCGTGCTGGCCAGCACCGGTCTCGGCGATGACCCGCCGCTTGCCCATACGCTGGGTGAGCAGCGCCTGACCGAGGGCGTTGTTGATCTTGTGGGCGCCGGTGTGCGCCAGGTCCTCGCGCTTGAGCCAGATCTGCGCTCCGCCGAGATGTTCGGTCAGGCGTCGGGCGAAATAGAGCGGCGTCGGACGGCCGACGTAGTGCCGCAGCAGTTGCTGGAACTGGTAATCGAAATCGGGATCGCGCCGCGCCTGGTCGTAAGCGACAGTGAGCTGCTCCAATGCGTTGTGGAGCGTTTCCGGTACGAAGATGCCGCCATAATCGCCGAATCGGCCTCGCGAATCGGGGACAGCGGTGGGGGGCGGAACGGCGGTGGGGGTGCTGCTCATGCCGATACTTTAAGGATCACGCCGGGCAAGGGAAATTCACGCGCTTTTTACGCTCAACCCGCCATCGCTCCATCCCCGGCGGGAATCATTGGCCCGGCAGGGGCGAACGCAGGATAACAAAGACGCGGATGGCGTCGGGAGAGGCGGGTTTGAAATAGAACGCATCGTCATCATCCAGATTGGTTCTGCCGCCGGCGTCGATTGTCGGGTCGGGATCGTCGGTCGTAGTCTGGGTGGGAGTGGCGGCGATGCGTTGTCGGTCGTCGTGCGAGGCTGTATTGGCGGTGTTATCCGGCCCATCGGGCTGATCGGGTGAACCCCATCCCGCGCGGCGGGCTGCTTCGCGGAACCGCTGACGTTCACGATAACGACGTTTGATCTCTTCGAACTCGTCAGCTGTGGCCAGCCGAACCGTCAGCACCTCTGTGCCGCGTTCCGTCTGGCGGCTGTAGCGTCGCATCATGGCCATTCTCATGCCGTAGCTGCCGCTGGGCAGGGGGGTGAAGCCGGCTACTTGCGCCTGTCCGTTGTAGAAGGCTGCCAGGTCGCCGACATCGACGCCCGAGACGGTCCAGAGACTTACGATATCGGTCACGCCGCGAAGACGGCGGACGTAACCCGCATCCCGTCGGGCCTCGGCTCCCGGCAAACGGGTGAGCGGTGCGATGTCTGCCGGTTCCTCCATTGACGGCTTGTCCCCCGGTTCCGGCGTGAGGATACTCCAGGAACTCATGCGGCCCAGCCGTTGCGCATCGCTGCGACCGGGTGACACCGGTTCGACCGCCTCGGCCTGGTCCGGGTCGTTGTTCTGGTACATCAGGCCGGCAATTCCGCAGACCACCGCCAGCAATACCACAGCCGAGACCCACGATCGGGCTGGTCGCACCCGGACTGGTGGAGAATCGCTGGGGGGTCGCTGCATCGTGCTCATAGCTCTCTCAACCTGCCGACGACGAGACGCGGGGAAATGGTCCCGTTCTATCTTACCCCAACCGACATGAAGGTGGACAGAGCGTGTTACAAAACATACGAGCGAGTGGCCCCGCCCTTCGCTTCACTCTGTGTGGGTGTTGGGAAAAGCAAGGATTCAAAATGGTTTCTTAATCAGGCAGTGGCGCGCAGCGCCTGGGGTTCGGCGAACACCAGGGCGAGTTGCTGGCGGCCGGACAGTCCGAGGCATCGCACCACGCGGGCGCGGATGATCTGCTCGCTGAGGATGAGCGGCTGGTTGGGCTGCCAGGCGATCGCCAGGTCGACAGTCTGTCCAGTCATGAGCAACTGTGGATGCTCCAGCTCCAGCAGGCATCCTCCGGCGGAGACGTCGCGGGTCCGGCAGGCCAGATACCGCCCGCCTTCGACCAGCCGCAACTTGGCAGGGCGGTTCAGCGGCATTCGTGCATGCTGTCGCCTTTCAGACTGAAGATGGGATTGGTCCGGGTGCATGGCTGGTTCTCCGGCGACCGTGGTCGCGGGCACTGCTGAGGTATCGGCACAACCGATACAGCCACTTCAGCCCGTCCGTCCGGTAACTCGGCCGGGTCGTGCGATGAAACGCCCCGGCCGATGAGGTACCCACGAAAATTTTCACAACGACGATAAAGTCGCACGCGGGACCTTTTGTGGTAACACCCGGTGTTTTAACATGTTGTGTAGATAGTCCGGATTGGCTGAATCCACATTTTGCCCGCATCCGGGCGCGGTTGGCGGAAAGTGGTGGAATCGCCTCGTCGGGGGGCCTATCATCGGTCGAGTGCGGGCGGCGTGAGCGTCACGTTGACGCTGAAGAAGGCCCGGCTTATGGACAATGCTCCCCTGTCTTCCAATGCCCTGATCCCGTGGGTCGTGGTCGGGAAGCGGTGAACGTATGGTGACATATGCCAGGCAGGTTTTCGGGTTCGATGGATCCATGACCCATGCTTGATCCCCGGATCGACGGCGACGCGTTTCTGGAAGCAGTCAGGCCTGCTTTGAGCCGATGCGATGCTCCTGCCCTGGCGCACGCAGTCAAGTCCCGCTGGCGCACCCGTGATGTCACCTCCATGCTGCGACACGATAACATCGAGGTGCGGCGGGTCGCGGCGATGGCGCTGGGATTGATCGGGGACATGTCCTGCGTCGGCCCACTCACCCGGGCGTTGCACGATGATGACTGGCAGGTAAACGAGCTGGCGGAAAACGCGCTGTGGTCAATCTGGTTCCGCAGCGGCAATCCACAGGCGAGCAGGCCCTTCTGTCAGGGCGTGTCGCTAATGGCCGGTGAAAAATACGATCAGGCCATCGAGGCGTTTCACGAGGCGACACGGCTCGATCCACAATTCGCGGAAGCTTATAACCAGTGCGCCATTGCGCACTTTTTACTTTCCCAATGGCGTGCCGCCATCGCAGACAACCGCCGGGCGATCGAACTTGTGCCGTGCCACTTCGGCGCGTTCGCCGGGCTTGGCCATACCTACGTCGAGTTGGGCGACCTTGAGCGGGCGGTGGAATGCTACCGCCGAGCGCTGCGGATCAATCCTCGGATGCACGCGATCAGCCAGGCGCTGCAGTCGCTGGAGATCACGTTGCGGGAGCGGCGTGACTCGTCGGGGATGTACTCGATCGACCGGATCGAGTTCTGACATTGGGTTGAACATTTCTTAAACCGTACTTCCGAGCGGGACATCTCGAACACGACCGGCTGGGGTTATCGGGGCATCGAAAAATTTTGACGCTGACGTGATTGTGGTTTCCGATACTGCCAAGGCCGTTATATTGGGATCAACCTTTCCAACCTGATTCAGGGAGCAGAAGATGCGCGGACTGATGAATCGAGCGGTGCTGGCGGTGATGTCGCTGGTCGTGTTCGTGAGCGAGGTTTCCGCGGCGACGGTCTACACGGATCTGACGCAGTTCCTGGCGGCGCTGAGTGATTATGTGACAGTTGATTTTGAGGAGCTGTTACCGGACCCGACTTTCGACTACGATTTTCTTGTCGATCCGACGTATACCTATTCGGTAGGCGGCTACAACGGTGAGCTGTCCGCGGATGACGGGTTTGTGGCGATCCGATCCGGCGGCGGCACCAAATGGATCTCGGCGAACTCAAGCCCACTCGTTCTCACGGTGAAAGCCGGCAGCCTTCCGACCTACGCGATTGGCGGATTCTTTGCCACCGACGACTTCTTCGACGAAATGACCGCGACCATCCGGATCGAGCTGGACAACGGCTGGTGGGAGGAAGTGCTCACCAACGGATCGAGCGACTTCATTGGCATCATTTCCTCCACCCCGTTTTCGACAGCCTACATTTCTGCCCAAAGCAACGATCCGCAGGCGAACGCCTACGTCACGCTGGATACGCTTTACGTGGGCAGCATCGTGCCGTTGCCTGCGGCAGTTGGAGCAGGGTTCGTGCTGCTGGGTATGGTCGGTGTCGCCCGATGGCGTGGCCGGCTGGCGTTGAAGAAGTGACGCCTGCGAGGGTGGGTTAATCTTCCTGAGATATCGCCGCGCGTCGCGCTGTGCGTTGACGTGTGAACCCGAAGTGCGGGCCGAGGTTGTTCCAGCACCCCAGCCCGGTGGCGAGCGCGATGACGCCGATGAGCGTGAGCAGCCAGGCGGGTGATCCGTAACGCAGCAGGTCGGCCGCATCGCCCGCATCGGCAAGCCACCCTACCCCCAGATACGCGCCATTGGCGATCAGGCAGAACCCGGCGAAGAAGCGGTTGAGGAACGTCCAGCGCCACCGCCGTGCTGTCGCGACCATCATGAGGGCGACCGGCAGCGTCATGCCCCAGAGCGGCCCACCCCAGGTGACGAAGTGCGGGTGCGGATTGGGCTGAACGGTGGTAGAAGAAAACCCGATCAGTGGCAGGTCCACTTTCACAACCGCGCCGCCGCTGATCCAGGCATGCAGCACGTGGCCGGCTTCGTGGACGAGCTGCATGCCGTACCACGAGCCGATTCCGGTCGCGACGATCAGCCCGATGCGTAGGCGGTCTGGTTGCATAAGAATATTATCGGCATGAGCGGCTGGCCGGTCACGGGCCGGGCCGCTGTCGTGGTATAGTTCCGCAATGGCCGAGGAACAGGCAGTCATCACGCCCTGGGACCAGCTTGCTCAGGTGATCGACACGGGCAATGCCGATCACGTGGAGGCGTTCGTACAGTTACTGCCTCCGGGGGAGACCGCCTACACCATTTCGCGGCTGGATGATGAGCATCGCAGTCGGATGCTGGAACTGATCCGCCCGGAGTTCGCGGCGGACCTGATGCAGTTCCTCAGCGATGAGCATGCAGCTGACCTGATCGAGGAGCTGTCTCCCACCAAGGCGGCGGCGATTCTCGATGAGCTGCCGTCGGACGATCAGGCGGACATCCTGGGTGAACTGGACGAGGAGAACCAGCAGGCCATCCTCGATGCGATGGAGCCGGAGGAGGCGGCCGATGTCCGCCGACTGGTGTCGTACGCCCCGGATACAGCCGGCGGCATCATGATCACCGAGTTCGTCGCCTACCCGCAGGACATGCGTATCGAGGACGTGATTCAGGACATGCGCCGTCGTGCCGAGGAACACTCCGAGTACGATATTCACTACATCTACGTGACGGACGAACATCAGCGGCTTGTGGGGGTGCTGCCGCTGCGGGCGCTGGTGTTGGCGCCGAGTTTTCGCACCGCCCGGGAGGTGATGACACCCAACCCGATCAGTGTCACGGTGGACACCCCGCTGGACGAGTTGGAGGGCATCTTCGACCGCCATCAGTTTTATGGTCTGCCGGTGCTGGAAAGCGACGGCCGTCTGATGGGGGTGGCACCCTGGTCGGCTGTGCAGGAAGCGCTGAGCGAGGAATCGGACCGAGCGCTGATGCGTTTCGGTGGCATCATCGGCGGTGAGGAGCTTCGCACCAGCCCACTGCGCGAGCGAACTTTCCGCCGGTTGCTCTTCCTCTTCCCCAACATTGCGCTGTCGTTCATCGCGATCCAGATCATTGGGTTGTATGAGCCGATCATCCAGCGCTTCACCGCGCTGGCCGTGTTCCTGCCACTGGTGGCGAATCTGAGCGGGGCATCGGGCAATCAGGCGGTGGCGGTGAGTCTGCGCGAGCTGGACCTGGGGCTGCTCAAGCCGCGTGACGTGTGGCTGGTGCTACAAAAGGAAGTGCTGCTGGGGCTGTGCAATGGGCTGGTGATCGGCGCGATTCTGGCGGGGCTGGTGCTTGTGACGCGCTGGAACGAACCGTGGTTGGCACTGGTGATCGGTGGAGCGTTCACGCTTACAAGTGTCATCTCGGTCGTCATGGGCGGGTGCATTCCGCTCATCATCAAGGGACTGGGCGCGGACCCGGCCATGGCTTCCAGCCCAATCCTCACGACCATCACCGACGCGGCCAGCTTCTTCATTGTGCTGACCGTCGCCACGGGGCTGGCGCAACTGGTAGCGTGAGAATCCTAACAGGAGGTCGCAGAGAGAGGGAGAGGAATGTGGATGGGGGCCTTGTTGATGGTGGTGGGAATCAGATGCCTTAAATCCATCAAGAGGCGTCGGAATCCGTTTGCCTTAAACGCCTTTTCTCTGATTTCTCCGTGTCCTTCTGTTACTCCTGCATGAACTCACGCCAGATTTGCGTTTGTTCATGCTGTGTCAGGTTGAAGTGCAGTGCGGTGAGGGTGATGTATTTCTTGAACAGGGCGTCCACATCGGTGTCGGGTGGTGTGTGGCGGAAGTTCATGCCCGAGCCGGCGCGGAAGTGGCGGTCGCCGTTGGGATGTTCACTGGGTTCGTAGGCGTCGATGATCGGGCTGGTGGAGATGGGCACGACCCGCACACCACGCGGCTCGGCACCGTCGTCCAGAATGGGCACGTTGACGTTAAGTACGGTGTGCGGCTGCAGGGGCCCGCGAAGAATCCGCTCGATCACGTGGCGGGCGTGGCCGGCGGCGGCATCCCAGCGCGTCTTGTGCGGGTCGCCGATATGCAGGCTGACCGCAATGGCCGGGATGCCGATGAAGGCGGCTTCCATGGCGGCGGCGACCGTACCAGAATAGATCACGTTGATGCCTACATTCGCTCCGGCGTTCATCCCGCTGATGACCAGGTCGACCGGATCCTCCAGCAGTTGCGCGATGGCGAGCTTGACGCAGTCGGCCGGCCGACCCTCGACGGCGACGCCCTCGAAAACCTCCACGCCGGTCTCGCAGGACACGACATGCCGGCGCGTCGCGATCACCTGGTGGAACGTCACGGAATGGGACATCGCGCTTTGTACGGTGGCAGGGGCGACCACCCGGACCTCGCCCAGGTCGGCGATGGCGCGATAGAGGGCGATTAACCCAGGGGCGGTGATGCCGTCGTCGTTGGTCAGAAGGATTCGCACGGACCAGACCTCATGGTGGGGTTTCAGGATGTGAAACTGTACGCGAAAATGTTTTCCAGTGGGAGATTCTGAACGGACAGTTTTCCGCCGGGACGGTACCTTATGGGCGGAACACAGATCAGGATCGTCGTGGGGGCGATTTCCTGTGACACGGGGCGGCGATCCCTGGGAGGTATTTATGAAGGTTCGCGGTTGGGCGGCAGCGGCGGGGCTGATCGTGTGGCTGGGCTGGCATGGCGCGGCGGCATCAGGCGCGGAAAACCAGGAACAGGAACTGATCAGTCACGTAGACCACGTCAGCCTGCTCAAAGCGCTCGATGACAACGCCTTTAAACGCGGCGAGGCGATCTACCGCGGCCTGTGTGCCAACTGCCACGGCACGGACGGTGTCACGGCCACCATCCCCACAGCGGTGGCGTTCAGCAAAAGCCCCTTCAAATACGGCAGCGACCCGCTGTCCATGTTCAACACTGTTACCAATGGCAACGGTGAGATGCCCCAGCAGAGCTGGATGACGCCCGAGGAACGCTACGCGGTGATCCACTACATTCGCGAAGCGTTCATGAAGGGCAAACATCCGGCGTATCGCGAGATTGATGAAGCGTATCTGAAGTCGCTGCCGCGGTACGTGCCCGCGCCGGATCATCAGCAGCGTCGCGCGGGGGAGCGCGATTTTGGGCCGGGGCTGGCGTCGCAGCTCCAGCGTCACATTTCCTGTGCGATGACGGTTCGGCTTGGCGAGGGGATGACGATGGCCTACAACCTGCACCGTATGGAGGCGGCGGGGGTGTGGCAGGGCGGCTTTCTGGATCTGAGCCAGACGCATCATGAGCAGTTGCGTGGTGAGGGTGAGCCGCAGCCGGCCGGGCCGCTGATCCCGGGACTGTCGACGTGGGGCTGGGGGCATGATGGGACGCTTGATTTTGATCGTAGCGCCCTGCCGCCGCGCGGGCCGATGCCACGGCAGTGGCTGGATTATCACGGGCACTATCTGCACGGTGACCGGTTGATTCTTTCCTATGCGATCGACGGCCGGGACGTGCTGGAGATGCCGCTGAAGGAGCCGGGGTTCGACGGCGGGATCACACACGTGCTGCACATCGGGCCGGGCGATGCGCCGCTGCTTCTGTGTGCAGGACAGCTTGAAGGCGAAGGGCTGATTCGCGGAGTGGCGTCGCTGGATTACGTCACCGCGCCGATCGCCGAGCGGGGCAGTGCGGCTGAGCATCTGGCTGTGGCGGCTCAGGTGAACGAGCAGGGGGAGATGGGACCGTACATCGCCGCGGTGACGCGGGGCGATGTGGAGGGGATGATGTGGCAGGTGGATGAACGCGGGCGGTTGGTGCTGCACATTCCGCCGGCACGGCATGCCCGGATCATCGAGGTGACACGCCAGCATCACAACGGGCTGGCCAACCTGGAGAATCTGGCAGGGCTGGTGCAGCTCAAGCGGCTGCGCGGCAGTGTTGTGACCGATCTGACCACGCTCACGGGGGGGGGTCCGTTGCGCTGGCCCGACGTACTGGAAACCGTCGGTGTGCGCGGCGAGGACAATCACGCCTACACGCTCGACACAATCACCCTCCCCGAAACGAACCCGTGGAACGCATGGTTGCGTACTGGCGCGATCGACTTCTTCGACGATGGCCGGCTGGTGGTGACGACCTACGGCGGCGATGTGTGGATCGTCGATGGGGTGGATGAGACGTTGTCCAACCTGCGGTGGAAGCGATACGCCGCCGGGCTTTTCGAGCCGTTTGGCGTGCGGGTGATCAATGGAGTGATCTATGTGACCTGCCGCGACCGCATCGTGCGGTTGCACGATCGCAACGGCGACGGTGAAGCCGACTTCTACGAAAGCTTTTTCGCTGACCCCGATGTGTCGGTCTTCTTCCACGCATTCAATTTCGATCTGCAGACCGATGCGGCGGGCAATCTGTATTACGCGAAGGCTGGGCAGTACACCGATTACGCGCTGCCCGGCTCGATCATGCGCGTGGCGCCCGATGGCTCACGCTACGACGTCATCGCCACCGGCTTCCGCACGCCCAACGGCATGGGTGTCATGCCCGATGGTCGGCTCACCGTCAGCGACAACCAGGGTAACTGGATTCCCGCTTCCAAAGTGAGCGTGATCCGCGAAGGCGGGTTCTACGGCTACGTGCAGACGCACATTGGCGGCGCACGGTATGGCACGACCTGGGCGCCCGACGGTGGCCGCATCGATCACCGCAAGGTGAAGCCGCCGCCGACGTTCGATCAGCCGATGATCTGGCTGCCGCAATCATGGGACAGCTCCAGCGGCGGGCAGGTGACAGCCGATCCGAAACGGTGGGGGCCTCTTTCCAACCGCTTCCTGCATACGACCTTCGGCAAGGGCTGGATGTTCTACCTCACGATGCAGGAGATGGACGGCATGACGCAGGCTGCGGTGGTGCGTCTGCCACATCAGTTCAACTCGGGCATCATGCGGGCACGTGTCAACCCGGTGGATGGACAGGTCTACGCCACGGGATTGACCGGCTGGCAGGGACCGCCCAACGCACGTGAAGGCGGCATTCAGCGATTGCGTTATACGGGCAGGCCGATCACCGTGCTGGAAAAGTTTGAGGCGATCGAGGGTGGAGTGCGGCTCACGTTCAATCGCCCGCTCGACCGCGCCAGTGCCACGGACAGGCGGAACTATCGCACGCTACAGTGGAACTACCGCTGGCGGCACGAATATGGCTCGCCGCACTATCTGCTCTCCGACCCCGAAAAACAGGGCCAGGAACCGCTGCCGCTGGAAGCGGTGACACTTTCGGATGACGGCCACACCCTCACGCTGCACGCCTCAACACTGCAGCCGGTGCATCAGCTGCTTGTGGAGATGAACATCCGCACGGCTGATGGCGAACCGTTCCGGGAATCGGTGCTGATGACGATTCACAAGCTGGCGAAAGCACAATAAGCCTGGCGGCTCGTAATCGAAATGCGAATCATCTGCAATCCGCAGGATCACCGATGCAGCGGAACCCGAGGCATCGGCCGCGTGCGTAAGGTGCGCGGGCGCGACGGAACGTACTGCGAATAAGGGATGCGGAACCGACCCAACTGCCGCCGCGCTCGTTGCGGACTCCTGTTGGCGTCTGGTTGATGGGGTTTCGTCGACGTGCGGCCTCGGTGGTGTAGAAGTCCGGGGCGTACCAGTCAGCGCACCACTGCCACACATTGCCTGCCATGTGATGCAGCCCGAAAGGAGACATGCCCAGCCGTGTGTTCACGGGCGACAGGGGCAGGTCGGCAATCGTGTAGGCGCGTTTGCGCTCGTGCTGTTCATAGGATGCGAGTTCAGGAGTCGGTTCATCATCTCCCCACGGATAGCGTCGCGCATCACCGCCACGAGCCGCATACTCCCACTGCGCTTCACTGGGAAGAAATGATTCGATGTTGTCTGATTCGTCGCGCCAGTCCCGGCAATTCGCCCAGCGCGCATAAGCCCGTGCCCCGTACCACGATACCAGCACCATGGGCCATGTTTCCGTGCCAGGCACCGGCTGCCATCGGTCACCATCGCGCGTGAGCAGCTCGTGGACGCGACGACGGTCGGTTTCATCCAGAGCGAACCATTGCCGAAGCACGTCGGCATCCACAGGTCCGATTGAGTTCAGAAACCACGCGAATGCGGTGATGGTCACCGGCTCCAGGTCGATCAGAAAGGCATCCAGTTCCACCTCGTGCACGGGCTGTTCGTCGTCGAGCGCATCAGTGGCGTTACTGCCAATGATGGCCCGGCCGCCCGGAAGCAGCGCGCAACGCATGCCATCCGTGCGACGACGATAGATGAGGACGGAACCATCGCGTGAAATGAACTCATAAAGCGGACCACCGGCAGGAACATTGCTTTCCAGCACGCCGGATAGTTGCGTGAACGGGACAAGGTCTGCCGGCGACGTTGCGGAGGCTTCGTGGCGACTCTTCCGGTCATATTGCGGTGACCTCCGCGCACCGGAATGTATCTGCACATACACCGCCTCAGCCAGATCGCGTAACCGCAATTGTGGGCGGGTGAAGATGGCCTTGCAGATCGCATTGGAATTGTCAGCCGGAAGCGCGACGTCGAACCTGTCTTCGAGGTCGAGAAACAGCTCGACGAGCGCGAGACTATCGCAATTCAGGTCTTCGATCGGGCGTGTGTCCGGGCTAAGTACAGCGCGCGCGACGCCTTGGTTCTTGGCCGTTACATCGATCACACCCTCGATAATGGCGTCGAGTGTCAGGTGTTGCCGTTGCTGTGATGGCATGTAGATTTCTCCCGGAAAAGCCATCACCAGGCGTCGGAATGTTGCAACGTCTTATTCGTCCGTCACGCAACCTTCGCTGGCGCTTTTCACGTTCTTGATGTACTTGTAGAGCGTGCCGCGGGTAGCCTTAAAGGGCGGGGCCTGCCATTCGCGGGCGCGCTTGTCCAGTTCCGCCGCGGACACATCGATATTGATTACGCGTTTTTCGGCGTCGATGATGATGCGGTCGCCATCCTTCACCAGCGCGATCGGCCCGCCTTCCTGTGCCTCGGGCGTCACATGGCCGATGATGAATCCGTGCGATCCGCCGCTGAATCGGCCGTCGGTGATGAGCGCCACGTCCTGGCCCATACCTGCGCCCATGATGACGCTGGTGGGGGTGAGCATTTCGGGCATGCCCGGTCCGCCGCGCGGTCCTTCGTAACGGATGATGACCACATCGCCTTTCTGGATGCGGCCTTCCTCCATGCCGCGCAGCATGTCCTCCTCGCTATCAAAGCAGCGAGCAGTGCCTTCGAAGCGCAGGCCTTCCTTGCCGGTGATCTTCGCCACCGCGCCGCCGGGCGCGAGGTTGCCGTACATGATCGTGATGTGGCCCGTGGGCTTGATCGGGTTGTCCAGCGTGCGAACGATGTCCTGACCCGGTGTCAGGCCAGGCAGTTCGGCAAGGTTCTCAGCGATCGTTTTGCCTGTCACGGTCATGCAGTCGCCGTTGATCAGGCCGTTCTCCAGCAGGTACTTCATCACCGCGGGCGTGCCACCGACCTTGTGCAGGTCTTCCATCACGTAGCGGCCCGAGGGTTTGAGATCCGCAAGGAAAGGCACACGATCGCTCACCTTCTGAAAATCGTCGATCGTCAGCGGCACATCGACTGCCCGTGCGATGGCGATGAGGTGCAGCACCGCATTGGTTGAGCCACCCAGCGCCATCGTGATGACCATCGCGTTCTCGAATGCCTCACGTGTCATGATGTCACGCGGCTTGAGGTCGAGTTCAAGCAGCCGCAGAATCGCCGGGCCGGATTCGAGACATTCCGCCACCTTGCCAGGATCCTCCGCGGGGATCGACGAGGAGTAGGGCAGCGACATGCCCATCGCCTCGATAGCGCTGGCCATGGTGTTGGCGGTGTACATGCCGCCGCACGCTCCCGCGCCGGGGCAGCTTTTTCGCACAATCTCGCGACGTTGATCCTCGGTGATGCGTTTGGACAGGTATTCACCGTAGCTCTGAAACGCCGAGACGATGTCGCGCGGTTCCTGCTTGCCGTTGAAGACGGTGCAGCCGGGCTTGATCGTCCCGCCGTAAACCATCAGGGCCGGGCGGTTGAGACGGCCCATCGCGATCATGCAGCCGGGCATGTTCTTGTCGCAACCGGGAATCGCGATCAGCGCATCGTACCACTGAGCGCCCATGACCGTTTCGATCGAGTCGGCGATGAGATCACGCGACTGCAGCGAGTAGCTCATGCCCTCGGTGCCCATCGAGATGCCGTCCGACACGCCGATGGTGTTGAAACGCATGCCCACCAGACCCGCGGCCGTCACGCCCTCCTTTACCTTCGCGGCCAGGTCGTTCAGGTGCATGTTGCATGTGTTGCCCTCGAACCAGTTGGCGACGATGCCGACCTGTGCCTTGTCCATGTCGGCCTCGGTCAGTCCGGTGCCGAACAACATGGCCTGTGAAGCACCCTGCGAGGCGGGCTGCGTGATGCGGGAGCTGTACTTATTGAGCTTTTTCGTGGTGGTCATGGGATTCTCTGGTTCTTTGTTGAACCACCAGAGACACCAAGATTACCAAGAAAGGCGGGAGGGGAATAAAGAAAGAAATAAAGTGTGGCACGGTCGGGCGCGGCTTGCCCTTCCGCCGCATTATTTATTCTTCCCTCTCTCTTTCCCCTCTCCAGAAAACCTGGTGATCCTGGTGTCCCTGGTGGTTAATACTTCACTTCACCTGCGCCGGCTGCTTCTTCGCCGTGGCGTCGGTCTTGCCGTAGGTGCGTGCCCGCGGCTTGACCAGCGGCTGGGGCACATCCTCGAACGAAATCTGCGGTTTGCCTGTGGCGGTGTCGTACTTACAGATCGTTGTCTTGAGGAAGTTCGCATCGTCTCGCTCAGGATAATCGGTGCGATAGTGCGAACCGCGCGACTCCTTACGTTCGATCGCCCCGGCCAGGATTGCTTCAGCGTAGATCATCATGTCGCCCAGGGCACGCGTGAAGCTCAGGTTCTGGTTCGTCCACGTGCTGGTATCGCTCAGGCGTACGTTCCTGTATTGCTCGCGCAGCTCGCGCATGCGATCGTACGCCTTGCGCATGATGCTCTCTTCACGCACGACGGTGGCGGCATTGGTCATCACGTCGCCCATCTCACGGTGCAGCACATACGGGTTGGCTGTACCCGTCGATTCGACCAGCCGGCGCATCTTCGTTTCTTCCTGCGCGACATAGCGGTCGAACACCGAGGTGGGCAGGTCGTTGGCACTCTTGCCAATGTTCTTTGTGTAGTTGACGACCGACAACCCACAGAACAGGCCGTCGAAGATGCACGACAGCAGGGCGTTGGCGCCCAGTCGCGTTGCGCCGTGGTACTGGTAGTTCACTTCTCCGAAGGCGTACAGCCCCGGAATATTGGTCATCATGTTGTTGGGCGCGCCCAGCACCATACCCTTGTGATCCTCCCTGGCGGTGTAGACGGTGTAGAGCCCGCCCATAGAGTAGTGCACCGCAGGGAAGATCTTCATCGGCACTTCCATCGGGTTGTCGCCGGTGAACTTCTCGTAGATGTCCAGGATCGCCATCAGCTTCTGCTTGGTCGGCAATGGCAGGTGGGTGATGTCGAGGTAGACCATGCGTCCACCGCCGATGCCGTAGCCTTCCTGGCAGACGAAGAAGATTTCACGCGTGGCGATGTCACGTGGTACCAGGTTGCCGTAGTTGGGGTACTTCTCTTCGAGGAAGTACCAGCGTTCGTTCTCAGGAATGTCGCGAGGATCGCGCGTGTCGCCTTTCTTGCGGGGCACCCAGACGCGACCGCCTTCACCGCGCGCCGATTCGCTCATCAGCCGGCACTTGTCCTCGCCGGGAATAGCGGTGGGGTGCACCTGGATGAACTCGGGGTTGCCCAGCCACGCCCCGGCCTGATAGCACCGGCTGGCGGCGCCGCCCGTGCAGATCACGCTCATCGTGCTCTTACCGAAGATCAGCCCGCAGCCGCCCGTCGCCATCACCACCGCATCGGCGCGGAACGCACGGATTTCCATTGACCGCATGTCCTGCGCCACGATGCCCCGGCAGACGCCATCATCGTCGATGATCGGCCAAAGGAACTCCCAGAACTCGTACTTGGTAACCTTGCCTTCCGCTTCATACCGACGGGTCTGCTCATCCAGGGCATAAAGCAACTGTTGCCCGGTAGACGCCCCCGCGAAGTGCGTGCGCTTGAAGAGCGAACCACCGAACAGTCGCAGATCGCGCTGTCCCTCGCGTGTGCGGTTGAACGGCACGCCCATCCGGTCCAGAAGGTCGATGATCTTCGGGGCAGCGTAGGCCATTTCGTAGACGGGCGGCTGGTGGTTAAGGAAGTCACCGCCATACAGCGTCTCATCGAAGTGCATCCACTCGGAGTAGCCCTGCTGACGGGCGACTTCGTTGCAGGCGTTGATCCCGCCCTGGGCACACACGCTGTGCGAGCGTCGTACCGGCACCATTGAAAACAGGTCAACCGGCAGACCGGCCTCGGCGATGCGCACCGCCCCGGCCAGACCCGCCAGACCACCGCCAACCACGATCACACGCTGTCCGCTTGCCATGTCCAGTCCTTCATCAGCCCTGACCGGGCCTCAAATCTTGTTCGGAATCTCGTGATGGTTCCCCCCCGCCCCGGGAAAGTTGTGTGCAGCCTGTCGCGTTCCCATGCAGTCCAATCAGTGGCTCGTGCTGGTCTCCACCGGCAGCTGCTGCATCAGCGTCGTCGCACGCTGCACTGCTTCGTCGTAGCTCACCAGCCCGGCCTTGTAGTCCAGATTGAGCTGGATCAGTTCGCGATGGGCATCGGTCACCTCGTAATTCACCGCGCCCCACACCGCGCCGAGCGTGAATACCGCCAGCACCACCCCCAGCGCCAGGCAGAAGTAGCCCCATCGCTGCTGCGATGCAGGGGTGAGCGTCACTCCCCAGGTGATCGCAGCCGTCCAAAGCCCGTTGGCCCAGTGGTAGACCACCGCCAGCGCCCCGACGATGTAGAGCACGACCACCGTCCAGTGAGCCTGCAGCGCTGCGGCCGTCGTCACCGCCGCCATCGGCGTACCCGACGTCACGCCGTCCACCATGAAGGGGGTGTGCCATGGCCCGATGCGCCAGCCCCATCGCAGCGTCGCGATATGCAGAAAGATGAAGATCAGGGCGATCATGCCCGACACCCGCTGCAGAAAGTAGCGCCAGTTGTCGCTCCAGTCGTACTTGTCCACGTTGGGTTTGGCGCCAACGACGGTGTAGACCACGCCCAGCCCCGCGTGGAAGGCGATCGCCGCCCACAGGCCGAGCTCCAGAGCAAACAGGGCGGGCAGGCTGTGGATGAAATCGACTTCGTGCTGAAACTTCTTGTCGCCCAGCGCCAGTTGGAAGTTCGTAAACAGGTGGAAGATGACGAAGATGCCCACCGGCACGATGCCCGACAGCGAGTGCAGCCGCCGGAAGAGGAAATAGTGGCGTTCGTAGAAGGATCGTTCCGAGCCGACCGAAGGGGCGTGTTCAGTTGTGACGGAGGACATTTTGAGCGATTTCCAGAATGTTTTGAGTCACGGTTCGGCGATGATAGTCAAATTGAATCGACGCGGCGACGGGTCGGTGGGGCGGTGGCACTGGCCAGGAACTTTCTCCATGGCTGTGCCGCCGGACGTCTCACCCGCGTGCGGCGGAAGCTAGCTGAATATATCGGCCGCGCAGCTCGTAAAGCGTCTGATTTAACATCTTGGACTCTTCTTCCGTGAGGTTGCCTTTGGTCTTCTCCTGCAGGACCCCGAGCATGTCGATGTGGTGACGCGCCAGATCCAGGTGCTGCATGCGCTGACCGGTCGCCGGGTTGGGGATAGCGCCCATGGCGAACAACGCCTGCGTCACCAGCGTGCTGACCAGGGTTTCAAAGTTGGCAGGGGGGATGCCGCCCGCGCCGCTGATCGTGGGGCCGCCGGGTTGCTTGGCCTGCTGACGCTCCTGTTCGGCCAGCCGCTGCTTCTCCGCGGCCGCCTGCGCCTTCCAGTCGGTATCCACGTGAATTTTCGGCTCGGCGTCCTGGTTTGCCATCGTGCACACTCCTTTGCTGCGTTCCCCCCAACCACGTCAGCCCGCCGCCGGGAACGAAAGTATAGACGGCGCGGCATGTTCGTGCGAGTACGATGCCCAGCGTAACAGGGCGAATTGTGTTCACCCCGACGAGGTTTTCCCGCTCTTCCCCCTGACTGGCGAACGCCTCAGCTGCCTGCTACAATCCATGGCTCGACAAACCAAGCCGTCGTCCCGGCCGATCGTGATGTCATGCGGCGTGCCGGGGCAACAACCCGAGACGGAGTGAGACTCAGTATGGCCGATTTCAACCAGTTTGGTGGTCCGCCGCGTTCCAAGCTGCTGACCGTGTCCAGCAACGGCAAGGTCTACATCGACTACCGCCGTGTCGACGACCTGCGTCGGCTGATGACGCCCAACGGCAAGATTCAGAGCCGCAAGCGCACCGGGCTGAGCGCCCGTGAGCAGCGTCTGGCCGCCCAGGCTATCAAGCGGGCCCGCTACATGGGCCTGCTGCCGTACACTTCGGCGACGCTCTAAAACAATCCAACGTCAGCATTCGACCTCACACGCCCCGGTAACCCCGGGGTTGTGTGCTGCGCGCACAGCGGTTACACCCCCGGGGCCGTCACACCCCGCGCCGGCCAGCCTGTCAGCGGCTATGATGAATGATTCAGCCTGCCTGTACACGAGTTAATTCACCGCCCTGACTAACACCATGGCTCTGACCTCGATCTCCATTCGCGGCGCCCGCGAACACAACCTCCGGAACATCGATCTGGATATCCCGCGCGACTGCCTCGTGGTCATCACGGGGCTGTCCGGCAGCGGTAAGTCCACGCTCGCCTTCGACACCATTTACGCCGAAGGTCAGCGCAAATACATCGAAAGCCTTTCCGCTTACGCCCGGCAGTTCCTGGATCAGTTGCAGAAGCCTGATGTGGAGTCGATCGAGGGCCTTCCGCCCACGATTGCCATTGAACAGCGATCCGCCTCACACAACCCGCGGTCGACCGTTGCCACCACAACGGAAATTTACGACTACCTGCGTCTGCTTTTTGCGCGTGTCGGCCAACCCCGCTGCTGGCACAAGGAAGCGGACGGAACCGTCTGCGGCCGGCCGATCACCGGGCAGAGCGCGACTCAGATCATCGACCAGATCGCCAGCCTGCCCGACGGTACGCGGCTGATGATCCTGGCGCCGCTGATCCGCGGCAAGAAGGGGCACCACAAGGAAGTCTTCGAGGCGATGGTCCGCCAGGGCTTCGTCCGGGCCCGGGTCAACGGCAGCATCATCGACCTGCGCCAGCTGAAGAACGGCACGCCGCTGACCACGAAGAAGGAGCGTTACCAGGCACATGACATCGAGGCTGTGGTGGACCGTGTGGTGGTGAAGCAGGGTGAGGAGGCTGAGGCGGTTCGTAACCGCATTGCTGATTCAGTTGAACTGGCGCTGCGTTTGTCGGATGGTTTGGTCATCGCAAGCGTGCAGCAGGGCGATGATTGGGTCGACCGGGTGTTCAGCGAAAAGTACGCCTGCCCGATTCACCCCGAGTGCAGCCTCGCCGATCTGGAGCCGCGACTCTTCAGCTTCAACAGTCCACATGGCGCGTGCCCGAGCTGTGGCGGACTGGGCACCATCCTCGAATTCGACGCGGACCTGATTGTCCCGGACAAGAACGTGTCGCTGGCGGATGGCGCGATCGAAGCGTGGCGCAAGAACGGCAAGCGGATGAACATCTGGTACAACCGCCTGCTGCGTGCCTTTTGTCGCGATTTTGGTGTTGACCCCAATATGCCGTACCGCAAGCTGCCGCGGAACATTCAACGCATCCTGATGCACGGCACCAACACGCGGGATGAAAGTACCTACGACGCCCATTTTGAGGGCGTCATCCCCAACCTTCAGCGCCGCTGGGAAAACACCGACAGCGAATACGTCAAGGCGCGCCTGCATAACTACCTCTCAGAAGCACCCTGCGAAACCTGCAAAGGCGCACGACTGCGCACCGAAGCGCTGAACGTTTTTATCGAAGTGGAAGGTCCGCAGCCGCAGGTCGATGGCAGGGGGGCAGCGGAGGCGAAATCACGCCGTCGTAAGGCGAATGAGAATGGCGAGGCTGCTTTGCCGGCATCCACGTTCGCCGGGCCAGGCCTTTACAACATCGCGCAGACCACCAGCCTCACCATTGAGGAAGCGACCAACTTTTTCTCGCGTCTGAAATTCACGACGGAACAACGACAGATCGCGGCGCCGATCCTCAAGGAAGTTACTGCGCGGCTCGGCTTCATGATGAGTGTCGGATTGGGTTACCTCTCACTCAACCGCACCACCGGCACGCTCTCTGGCGGTGAATCGCAACGCATTCGACTGGCCACACAGGTCGGCTCGGGTTTGGTCGGCTGCTGCTACGTACTCGACGAGCCGACCATCGGCCTGCACCAGCGCGACAATGATCGGCTCATCCGCACGCTGCGCCATCTCACCGACATCGGCAACACCGTCATCGTCGTCGAACACGATGAGGACACCATTCGCGCAGCCGACCACCTCATCGACATTGGCCCGGGGCCGGGTAAGCATGGCGGCCGGGTTGTCGCTCAGGGCACGATCGACGAGGTCGTTGCGAATCCCAACTCGATTACCGCGAAATATCTGACCGGCGAGCTGGAAATCCCCATGCCTGAGCGGCGACGGGAATTGGACCACCAGCGTGCCATCGTTGTCCGCAACGCCCGCGAAAACAACCTTAAGGGCATCGACGTCGCCTTCCCGCTTGGTGGCCTGATCTGCGTTACGGGTGTATCCGGCTCGGGTAAATCGACGCTCGTCAATCAGATTCTGCTGCGTGGCGCACGGCGGCAGCTACTCAGCTCACGCGACAAACCCGGCGCACACGACGGCATCACCGGGCTGCACCACGTCGATCGCATCATCGAGGTCGATCAGTCGCCCATCGGCCGCACGCCGCGCTCCAACCCGGCGACCTACACGGGGGTGTTCGATGCGATCCGCCAGCTCTTCTCACGCACCAAGGAGGCGAAGATTCGCGGCTACCAGCCCGGACGATTCTCCTTCAACGTGAAAGGGGGGCGGTGCGAGGCCTGCCAGGGGCAGGGGACCAAGAAGATCGAGATGCACTTCCTGCCCGATGTGCACGTTGAATGCGAAGTGTGCAAGGGCAAACGCTACAACCGCGAGACGCTGGAGATTCTTTATCGTGGCAAGTCCATCGCGGATGTGCTGGATATGACGATCGAAGAAGGTCTGGCGTTTTTTGACAACTTCGCTGACATCAAGCGTATGCTCGCCGCGCTGGACGATGTCGGGCTGGGCTACATGCAAATCGGGCAGGCGTCGACGACGCTCTCCGGCGGCGAGGCGCAACGTGTCAAACTCGCCACCGAACTGGGCAAACGAGCCACCGGCCGCACGCTCTACATCCTCGACGAACCGACGACCGGTCTGCACTTTGCCGACATCGCCAAGCTGTTGAAGGTGCTGGCGCAACTGGCAGATTCGGGCAATACCGTGATCGTGATCGAGCACAACATGGACGTGATCAAGTGCGCCGACTGGATCATCGACCTGGGGCCGGAAGGTGGTGCCCGCGGCGGCCAACTGGTGGCAACCGGCACGCCCGAGGACATCCTGGAAGTCGAGGCGAGCTACACCGGCCAGTACCTCAAACGGCACCTGCACATGCTCGCCAGCCGGTGATTCGTGGCAAAGTTTGTTTTGTCACCCGGACGAACACGCCCTGCCCGATTATCGGACGTTGTGTCGAAAGTAGACCGGTGGGCGTTCACGGCAGTGCGGCCTGTCCCCGAGCCAGGATCTCCGCCCAATTTGGCCTAAACGCCCCATTGGTCTACAATTCGCCTCCTCAACCCTGGTTTACCGACTGGAGCACCGCCCGATGGCCGGTACGTTTCGATGCACGATTGTCACCCCGGAAGCCCAGATTCTGGACGAGCAGGTTACCTACGCGTCCATTCCGGCCCATGATGGCCAGATCGGTCTGGCCCCCAAGCGTGCGCCCATGCTGGTGAAACTGGGTGACGGACCGCTGCGGCTGGATGTGGCCGGCCAGGAACGCTGGTTCTTCGTTACCGGCGGCTTCGCCCAGATGAAGAACGACCGCCTGACGCTGTTGACCTCCAAAGCCGTGCCCGCTGAGGAGTTGAACGCCGATGAAGCCCGCGCAGCCCTGAACGAAGCACTGGCGTTCAAGGCGAGGTCCGATGAGCAGTTCGCCCGCCGCGACCGCGACGCTCGCCATGCCCGTGTCATGCTCGACCTGGCTACACGCCACAAGTCCTGAGCGAGCAATAGTGCTGACAGCAGCACCAAAGGAAAA
>CALKHT010000063.1 GCA_937988825.1 uncultured Phycisphaeraceae bacterium | reverse complement strand
GCGAGGTGCTGCTGGAAGCAGGCTTTCGCCGCGTGGACGTGTACTGGGAAGGCACCGACCCGGACACGGGCAAGGGCAACGATATTTACGGCATCGCGACCAGCGCTCCGCAGGACCTGTCGTGGATCGCGTACATGGTGGCGGTGAAATAGGTTCGATTGAAACAGGTTGGATTGATCTTCTTACCCGGGCGGAATGTGGTTCGCAGACGCGACCACGCCGGAGCTTTCAATCATGAAGTTTCAGGCGCCGAAAGGCACGCGCGACTTTTACCCGCAGGAGATGGCCTGGCACAACTATCTGCTGGATGCCTGGCGCAGGGTCTCGGTGCGCAACGGCTTTGAGCAGGTGGACGGGCCGATCTTCGAATCGCTGGACCTCTACAAGGTCAAAAGTGGTGAGGGGATCGTCAGCGAGCTGTTCCACTTCACCGATCGCGGCGAGCGTGAGCTTGCGATTCGGCCCGAGTTCACCCCGACGCTGGCGCGCATGGTGGCGGATCGCGCGCATGCACTACCCAAACCGATCAAATGGTTCGCCACGCCCAACTTCTGTCGGGCGGAACGGCCGCAGCGAGGGCGGTTGCGCGAGTTCTGGCAGTGGAACGTGGACATGCTGGGGGTGGACTCGCCGCTGGCGGATGCGGAGGTGATCTTCACCGCGATTGATCTGTTCCGTGAGCTGGGGCTGACGGCTGATCATGTTCGGGTGAAGATCAGCCATCGCCAGACGGTGCGCCACATTCTCAGCAAGATGGGCGTGAGCGATGAGAAAATGCTCGACGCTTTCGATCTGCTGGATCGTCGCGACAAGATGGAACCAGCCGAGTTCACCGCGGCGGCGGGTAAGCTGGGACTTGACGATGCCCGCGTGGCACGCTTCGAGCAGACCTGCCGGCTGCGGTATCGCTGCGGCGACCTGATGGCCCTGCGCAATCAACTGGGCATGGAAGAAGGGCTGGAGGATCTGGAAGCGCTCGATGAGCAGTTGCGTGCCTTCGGCATCGCCGATTGGTGCGAGTATGACCTGGGCATCGTGCGCGGGCTGGCGTACTACACCGGCATGGTGTTCGAGGTGCACGAGGTGAGCGGTGCGGAACGCGCCATCGCCGGCGGCGGACGTTACGACAAGCTGATTGAGCTGTTCGATGGTCCACCGATGCCCGCGGTCGGATTCGGCATGGGCGACGTCGTGCTGACCAACGTACTCATGGACACAGGGCTGCTGCCCGAAAACGTCATGCCTCGTCCGGACGCCTATGTGATCGCACTGAGCGATGAAGCCGCCGGTCGCATACCGGGTCTGGTGGCGCTGCTGCGCAGCAGCGGGCTGCATGTGCGCTTCAGCTACAAGACGACGCGCAACATGGGCAAGCTGATGAAGGATGCCTCCGCGTCACGGGCGCGACGGGTGGTGATCCTGGGCGATGAGCTGGCGCGCGATGCCGCGATGGTGAAGGAGATGGACAGCGGCGAACAGCGCGAAGTGCCACTGGGGGATCTGGCGCAGGCGCTGCGGTGAGGTGCGGCAAGACGCGTGGATCGCTGAAGCGACCATACCGATCAGTCTAAACACGATCTTCTGGTATTCGCGCGCATTTGCGTCCATTCGCGGTTCCAAATCGAATCTCTCCCGCGATTCGGATACATTGACCACATGGCACAGCGAATGATTTGGTCAGGGTTGGTGTCGCTGCTGCTGGCGGTGGCGCCGGTTTGGGCGGACGTTCAGACCGAGGCGCAGGAGATCATCCGCACAGCGGGCCTGGGCAATGCGAAGGTCGCGGTCACGGCGGTGGATCTGAATAGTGGCGAAACGCTCGTCGCCATTCTCCCCGACGAACCGATGATCCCGGCGAGTAATCTGAAGCTGATCACCTCAGCCGCAGCAATTGATGTGCTCGGCCCCGACTTTGTCTTCGAATCGCAACTGCAACTGGCGGGTCACACGCCCGACGGCGGCGCGATCATCGTCATCAAAGGCGATGGCGACCCGGGCTGGGGCGACCCGGAACTGCTCAGGCGGTACGGCCCGGAGCATCTCAACGACATCGAAAAGTTGATCGCTGCCTGGGCGGACGCGGTGAAAGAGGCGGGCGTCACGCGGATCAGCGAGCTGGTGATGGATGATCGCGTGTTCGATCAGGATTTCATCCATCCGAGCTGGCCGGCAGACCAGCTCCATCGCTGGTACTGCGCTCAGGTGGCGGGGTTCAACTTCTTCGACAACTGTTTCCTCGTGCAGCCGACCCCGACGCGCGTGGGTGAGGCGCCGCGAATCACGATCCTGCCCAGTTTCGACGCCCTGACCACAACCAACCGGGCGGTGACGATCGCACGTGGCGACCCGACGTTCGATCTCAGCCGCAAGATTGGCGGTAACGACCTGGCTTTCTGGGGCAACGTGCCGATGCGCGGCGCGGCACCTGCGGAGGTAACACTGCACGATCCGCCCATGACGTTCGGTGCGATCTTCGCCGAGCGTCTGCGCCGACGCGGGATCGAGGTGGGCACCGTGCGTCGGGCGGGTGAGGCAGACACGTTCGCCGGGGCGCAGGTGCTGCATCGCGTGCGCACGCCGCTGACGTCGGTGCTGGCACGTTGCAACAAGAATTCACAGAACCTGTTTGCGGATGCGATGCTCAAGCGGATGGGCCGGGCTTACACGGGAGCACCCGGCGGCTGGAATAACGGGGCGGCAGCGGTGCGGGCATTCCTGAGCGAGCGGGCGTTGGGACCGGCGGCTGCGGCGGCGGTGAGCATCGCCGATGGATCGGGACTCAGTCGCGACAACCGCGTCACCTCCCGCATCCTCGTCGACCTGCTCACCTGGATGTACCGGCACCCGGTCTATGGCCCGATCTACCGTGACAGCCTCTCCATCGCCGGCCGCGACGGCTCACTCACCCACCGCCTGCACAACCTGCACGGCCAGCTCTACGGCAAAACAGGCTACATCAACCAGGTCGGCAGCCTCAGCGGCTACCTCGTCCTGCCCGCCACAATGGACTCAACAGGCACCCCCATCGCCCCCGAACGCGCCATCGCCTTCAGCATCATCATCAACAACGCCCGAGCGGGTAATCACCAGTTCCACCAGCTCCAGGACCGCCTCGTCCGCCTGATCGACCGCACAGCACATAAACTGCAAACCGCCGCGACAGCACCCGCGCGATAACGCGTACCGTCCTGGGCATCCGCGTCCAACGATCAGGTTTACTCCATTACTTCCCCGCCAGGGCGGCTTCGATGGCCTGAATCATCTCGTCTGATTCAGGCGCCACCTTGGAGCGGAAGCGGGCGATGATGTTGCCGTTGCGGTCCAGAAGGAACTTTTCGAAGTTCCAGGCGACGTCGCCACCGAACTGGGGGTTGGTTTCCTTGCTGGTCAGGTACTTGTAGAGCGGGCAGATGCCTTCGCCCTTGACGACGACCTTGGAGAACATGTCGAACTTGACGCCGTAGTTCTCCTCGCAGAACGTGGCGATCTCCTCATCGCTGCCCGGCTCCTGGTTGCCAAACTGGTTGGCGGGGAAACCCAGGATCGCCAGCCCCTTGTCGGCATACTTGTCATGCAGCTTCTGCAGCCCCTGGTACTGGGGTGTGTAACCGCACTTGCTCGCCACGTTGACGATGAGCACCACCTTGCCCGCGTAATCGCCGAGGTAGACCTCCCGGCCGTCGATCCGCTTCATTCGAAAATCGAGCGCGGGCGGCACCTTCTTCGATTCTTTCTCCTCAGCGCGGGCGTGCCAGTTCGAAAACAGCGTCACGCAGCCCATCCCAACGATCGCGGCCAACAGCAGGCTCATCCGCATGGTCAAGACTCCCATGGTTATGGTTCCAGTGCCTTCGTTCTTATACCATACAGGGCATCATGGACACACCCACTTTTGCTCGGCCCGGGATCTGGACAACGACAATCGCATGTACCCTGATGCTGCTGACGGGCTGCCAATGCCCCAGCGCTGGATCTCCTTCGACCGACACCGGCTCACAGTCGGCTGACAGCGTCGCCAACGCCCCGGTCCAACCCGATCAGAACGTGCGCATCCTCTTTGATGGCAACAGCCTGGGGCAATGGACCCCCACCGAGTTCGGCGGCGGGGCCGAGGTCGAGGTGGAGGACGGCTGCATCATCCTGCCGCAGGGCAACGACATGACCGGTGTCACCTGGACGGGCGACGTCGTCCGCATGAACTACGAGCTCAGCCTCGAAGCCAAGCGCGTGATGGGCAATGACTTTTTCTGCGGTCTGACCTTCCCCGTCGGGAACGATCCCTGCTCGCTCATCGTCGGGGGGTGGGGCGGCGCGGTCGTGGGCCTGTCCAGTCTCGATAACCTCGATGCCGCCAACAACGACACCACCAGGTTCCGCCGGTTTGAGGATAACCGCTGGTACCGCATCCGCGTCCGCGTCACCCCCAACCGCATCCAGGCGTGGATCGACGATGAACAGATGGTCGACGTCGACACCACCGACCGTAAGGTCGGTATCCGCAACGAGATGGAACGCTCCGTCCCACTGGGCATCGCCACCTGGCGCACCACCGGGGCGATCCGCAACATCCGTCTGACCATCCTGGAATGAAACAGGAGGGTGCGGCAAGCGCGACAGGGTGTGAATGCTGATCTGTTACGAAGCGACGCGATGTGTCGCGTTACCCGTGCCGCTCCTTCACAGCGCTTCCAGCACCAACCGCGTCACTTCCTGCGTGGGCTTGTCCAGCCGATCCATGCTCTGCCCGGTGAACAGCGAGCACACCTTCTGCACCGCCGCCTCGACATCATCGCCCGCAGCAATCGCCGCCTGATCTCCCTTGATTCTGCCCGTCTCGCGCAGCAGCATCGCCACCGAGAGGATCGCCGCGATGGGGTTGGCCTTGTTCTGACCCGCAATATCGGGCGCCGAGCCATGCACCGGCTCGAACATGCTCGGCCCGCCGCCGCTGGCTGCCCCATCCGGGTTCAGGTTCCCCGACGCCGCCACGCCCATCCCCCCCGCGATGGCAGCGCCAAGGTCCGTGATGATGTCACCAAACATGTTCGGCACCACGATCGTGTCGTAAATCTCCGGCCGGGTCGCCATGTACATGCAGCAGGCATCGACGTGGTGATAGTTGCGCTCGATGTCGGGGTAGTCCTTCTGGCCCACCTCGTTGAAGGTGCGGAACCATGTGTCGCCGCAGTAGGTCAGCACGTTCGTCTTGTGTACCAGCGTGAGCCGACCCTTGCCCCGGCCCACCTCCTTCTTTCGCCGGCAGAACTCAAAGGCATAGCGAACGCAACGCTCCACACCGAAACGCGTCGCCAGCATCTCCTGCGTGGACACCTCCTGCGGTGTGCCGATGCGGGCGATCCCGCCGTTGCCGCAGTACAGGTCCTCCGTATTCTCGCGGATGACATCGAAATTGATGTGCTCGGGCGTCTTGTCCCGCAGCGGTGACGTAACCCCCGGGTACAGCTTCACCGGCCGCAGGTTGATGTACTGATCCAGCGCGAACCGCAGCTTCAGCAGCAGCCCCTTCTCCAGGATGCCCGGCTTCACATCCGGGTGCCCCACCGCACCCAGCAGGATCGCGTCGTAACCGGTGCGAAGCTGCTCCACCTCCGCATCATCGATCACTTTGCCGGTCCGCAGGTACCGGGCCGCCCCGTAGTCGAGGTTCGTCGTCTCGTAAGCGACCCCATGCCGCTTCGCCACCGCCTCGAGCACGCGCAGCGCCTCCCCGATCACCTCCGGCCCGATCCCGTCACCACCAATCACCGCAATCCTGATCGCCATGCCATTCAGCCTTTCATCACCGCCCGCCCGGTTTCGGGTCCGTCTGAATAGCAGGTTGAGGGGAGCAACGCAAACGGGAACAGATAGCAATGCCCGGCGTTTAATCAGAACCGGTGGCCACCCAATTCCCCGGAGTTGAACGAGACAGGAGTTGAACGAGACATGGGAGAGGATTCACAGATAAGCGGAGCGGGTGGGATTCGAACCCACGGTACAGTTGCCCGTACACGCGATTTCCAGTCGCGTTCCTTCAGCCGCTCGGACACCGCTCCAGGGAGGACGCTTGATTGTCGAACTCATTATCGTATCGGCTGATACGAGGGTGTAAAGCGGTGGGCAACACGGGCGGCTTCCGTTGGGCCGAAGGGTCAGGCGCGGAGGTGCTGGCGAAGCGGGGTTACCACTTTCGCCTTCGGTGAATGCCAGACGGGCGGCCTGTCCCACCGGAACTTACGGCCCCCGAAACGGCGGCGTGACCGGACCTTACAGTGATTTTTATGGAGGTGTTCTGCCATGGAGGGTTTGCTGGTGGTCGACAAGCCGCTGGGGGTCAGTTCGATGGATGTGGTGCGGCGGGTACGGCGGGCGGCGGGGCTGGGCAGGCGGTTCAAGGTGGGCCACGCCGGGACGCTCGATCCACTGGCGACGGGAGTCGTCGTGTGCTGCCTGGGCAAAGCGACTCGGGCCGTTGAGCAGCTCATGGGACTGACCAAGGTGTACGACGCGGTGGTGGATCTGTCCGCCTTCACCACGACGGATGATCGCGAGGGCGAGCGGCAGGAGGTGGCGGTGGCACAGATACCGGACGAGGCGACGGTCCGGCAGGTGCTGGCGACGTTCATCGGCGAGGTGGAGCAGGTGCCGCCGGTATACAGTGCGGTGCATGTCGATGGTCAGCGGGCGTACAAGCTGGCCCGGCGGGGTGAGCAGCCGGACATGCCCGCCCGCACGGTGCGAATCGATGCGATCGAGCTGAATCGCTACGACTGGCCCCTGCTGGACATCACCGTGACCTGCGGCCGGGGCACCTACATTCGCTCGCTGGCGCGCGACATTGGCGTGAGACTGGGTACGGGTGGCCATCTGGCGAGCCTGCGCCGCACAGCGGTCGGGCCGTACACGCTCGACAAGGCTGTTACGTTCGATCGACTGGAAAGCCCGCTGCGGCAGGAGGATCTGCTGCCGACCCCGGCGTGAGGAGATGAACAGGAGGCGCGGAGTGTCACGGAGGGAACATTTCGCGTCGCGTGGCGGTTTATTGTTGAGATTCACCCGAATGCGTTGCTGGTGTGAAAGGTATGTCGTGAAGCCTTCGTTTTTCCACCGCCATGGCAGCAAGATGTACTGGGGCATCATTCTTCTTGTCATGTTCATTTACCTGATGCCCATCGCCAGGGGGGTGATGTATCGCACGGGCCTGATCGCGGAGCCGGAAACCGTGAACTGGCGCACCGATTTCAAGGCAGCGCTGGCGGAGGCGGAGGCAAACGGCAGGCTGGTGCTGCTCGATTTCACCGCGAGCTGGTGCCCACCCTGTCAGACGATGAAGCACGAGGTCTGGCCGGATGAAGCGGTACGGCAGGCGGTTGAGGCGGAATACGTGCCCGTGTTGCTCGATATTGATGAACCGGGGCCGCGACGGCTGGCGGAGCGCTATGGTGTGGGGTCGATTCCGACGATCATCGTGACCGATGCGCAGGGGAATGAGTTACGACGCGGGCAGTACATGTCGGCGCGGAAGATGGTGGGGTTTCTGGGGAAGAGGGAGTGAAGGAGTATCCCGACCCCGCCACGGAGTGGTGGGCTTTCGGAGGGAGTTGTTGTTGTTTTAATCGTCACCCTGCCGCGGAAGTGATGCTCGTCATACCCGTATCGGCGATGATGCAGTCACGCTTGTTCTTCGCGGCGTACAGCGCGCGGTCGGCGCTATCAACCAGCACGCTGGGCAACATGCGGCCTTCACCGGGCTGCACCGATGCGGCGCCAATGCTTACCGTCACGGGTCGGCCGATCACGCTGTGCAGATCACGCGAATCGCGAATCGCCTGCAAGAGGCGTCGTCCACACTGAAACGTATGCTCGCTGCCTGATTCGGCCAGCAGGATCGCAAACTCCTCGCCACCATAACGACAGGCGACATCGGAGCTGCGGCAGAATGTCACAAGAATGTTCGCCAGCCTTCGCAACACCTCATCGCCGCGCGGATGCCCGAACTCATCGTTGATCTTCTTGAAGTGATCGACATCGAGCATGAGCAGGCCAACGCTGCGGTTATACCGTCGGCCGGCGTCCAGCTCCTGCTCAAGCCGTTCATCGAAATAACGGCGGTTGTGCAACCCGGTCAGCCCGTCGAGCTGCGCCTGGTTGGTGAGCATGTCCATCAGCGCTTTGGTGCGTAACGCCGCCCGCACCCGCGCACACAGCTCCACCGGGTCAAACGGCTTGGTCACGTAATCAACCGCGCCAAGGTCAAACCCCTTGACCTTGTCCAGCAGTTCATCCGAGCCGGTAAGAAAGATGATGGGAATGTCGTGGGTTTGCGGATCGTTCTTGAGCGCCTGGCACACTTCAAAGCCACTCATGCCGGGCATGTTTACATCGAGCAGCACCAGGTCCGGCTCATGCAGACGCACCATCTCCAGACCCGCGGCCCCACTGTCCGCAGCGAGAATGTGAACCCCCAGACCCTTGAGCCTCGCTGGAATCAGATCACGAATGGCCTGCGAGTCATCAACGATGAGCACCGTCTGCTTATGAGACATGAAGCACCTTTCGGGTTCAGCAGGCACTGGCCCGCCGACACAGATCGGCCAGTTCGTCCACAGTTTGCCTGAGCATTTCTCCAGCCATGCGATCACGTGCCTGGTGCTCGATCAGACGGGCGATTTCGGTGATTGGACTGAAGCCATACCCCCCTGCCGCCCCCTTGAGCTGATGCGCCAGTGACGTCAGCCGCTCCAGATCCTCCTCCGCCAGTGCTTCCTGAATCGCAGCAATTCGCTGGGGAAGCTCCTGGACAAAAACCTGTACCAGCTCCGCCATATCCGGGTCGTCGGCCAGGGTACTGACCAATGGAGCCTGTCCGGCGCCGGAGGAGGCGACCAAATCCCGCTGCGGGTCCCGGATCATCGCCATTTCTCCATCAGCACGCGCAAACACGCCCCGCCGGTCGTTATTCAGCCCGAACAGGGTCCAGCAGCGACCGACGCGGCGTAACAGATTCTTCCTTCGGTTGATTCGGCAGTGGACTTTCCAGTTCGTACTTGCCCAGCGACCGCGACAATGCGATTACCCCCGTGGTCCGTCGTGTCAGATCGTCCACACCATCCGGAAGCACCGGCAGCGAACAGTCGTTCAGCCGGTTATACAACGACAGCGTCTCCTGTTCGGTGAACTGTCGCGGCACCCGGGCGCGGAAAATACCCCGGTTCGGGTTGTACCAGAAGCCCGCCTGATTCGGGGAATCGAGCACCGGGTCGGGCGGATGCGCGGAAAGATCCCCCTCCGGCGCGATGTCCAGCCAGGGATGCGACTCGCCCGCCAGCACATTGCGCGGCGGCTCGCTCTCCGTGAACCACTCCGGCGGCACCTCCTTCGGATAAACCCCCTGCTCCAGCAGGTCCGGATCGATCGCCGCGTGCGTGATCAACAGCTCGTGCAACTGCGACAGCGCCTCCTGCACAGCCGCGTTGCGCTTCGCCGCTTCCTGCCGGCCGTGGTGATACCACACCACTGCGGCCAGGATGCCCGTCACCATCAGCGCCATCAATCCGTCGACAATCCAGCGCATCGGTCCATTACCCCGCGCGCAGCAGCGGCGCACCGACAGCATCGGATCATCGCCCCGACGATTTCACTGGTTGATCGCCCTAAAATGCCGATCCATGACTTCGAAGAATTGCCTGATCGCGCTAAACCGCACAATCGTTCAATGTAAACGCTGCCCCCGCCTGCGCGAATATTGCGCGCACGTCGCCCAAACCCGCCGGGCCGCCTTTCGCAACGAAACCTACCACGGCCGACCGGTGCCCAACTTCGGCGATCCGAACGCCCGCGTGCTGATCCTGGGCCTGGCGCCCGCTGCCCATGGCGCCAACCGCACCGGCCGCATGTTCACCGGTGACCGCTCGGGCGACTTCCTATATGAAGCCATGTACCGCACCGGCTTCGCCAATCAGCCCACCGCCGTGCACGCCAACGATGGCCTGACCCTGCACGACGCCCTCATCACCGCCGCGTGCCACTGCGCCCCGCCGGACAACAAGCCCACGCCGCAGGAACTGGCTAATTGCGCCACCTGGCTGGAACAGACCATCGCTTTGCTCGAGAACCTGCGCGTGGTGATCTGCCTGGGCAAGATCGCCCTCGATGCGCTGCTGCGCTACGCAAGAAAGCAGGGCTGGATCGAGACGATGGCCCCCTACAAATTCGCGCACGGCGCTGAATATGACCTGGGCCCCGGTCGACCGGTCATCCTCTGCAGCTACCACCCCAGTCAGCAAAACACCTTCACCGGCCGCCTCACCATGCCCATGCTCGAAGCCATATTCAAACGGGCCGCCACTCTGGCGAAAGAGGCGTCAACGGCGAAACGCCAAGGGGCCAGGCAAACGCCAGGAACGCCAAGAAATAAGAAAGGTGCATAGAATAACTACGCGTCCACGCGCAAATGTACGTAGCCCGTTCACAGCGGCTGGCCCCCACCCGCCAACCAAACTACCACATCACCAATAAATCCCCTCCTGGGGACCTTGGCTTTTCCTGGCTCCCCGGCCCCCCACGCGCGCCCGCTCACAGCATTTTTGCTGCCACGCTCGAGCCTTCAGCGTTCCTGAAACCCAGCTCGGTCTCGATCGCCTTGATGCCTTCGAGCGTGTCCTCAGCGGTGACATAGCCCATGTGGCTGATGCGGAAGATCTTGCCCTTCCAGCTCGCCCCCCGGCCATCCTGCCCGCCGGCGATGTGGATGCCGTGCCGATCGCGCAGGGCCGCGCGGAACTTCGAATCGTCCACCCCTTCGGGATAGAACGCCCCCGTCACCGAGTCGCTGGGGCTCTTGCTGATGAGCTTCAGCCCCATCGCCGTGAAGGCCGCCCGCGTCGCCTCCGCAAACCGCCGCGTACGCGCCCAGACGTTCTCCAGCCCTTCCTGCTCGATCAACTGCAGCGCCACCCGCTGACCGCGAATCAGGCTCACCGGCGGTGTGAAGGGCACATCGTTTTTCTGCCAGCTCTTGAGCCAGCGACGCAGATCAAGGTTGTAATAACCCCGCGGCTTCACCTCCTCCAGCCGCCTCAGCGCCCGCTCGCCCAGCGCCACATACCCAAGCCCCGGCGGCAGCATCATCGCCTTCTGCGAGCCGGTCACCAGCACATCGATCCCCCAGGCGTCCATTTCCACCGGCATCGCGCCCACCGAGGTGATGCCATCGACGATGAGCAACGCATCATATTTCTGCGCGACTGCCGCCAGCGCCTTGATGTCACACGCCGTGGCCGTCGACGTCTCCGAATGCACCAGCGCCACCACGCTGATGTCATCGTGGCTGCGGAGTACCTCATCGAGCTGCTCCGCCGTGACCGCCTCGCCCCACGGCACGTTGACCTTGATGTTCTCCTTCAACTCCAGCGTCGGGGCGTAAACGTCGTAGATGTCCTGCCACCGCTCACCGAACTTGCCGCTGGAAACCGTTACCACCCGCGACCCCGGCCGGGCCAGGCTGATCTGCGCCGCCTCGAACGCCGTCGTCCCCGAACCGGCGATCGACAGCACCGGATGCTTCGTGCGAAACACCCGCTGCAGCCCCTGCGACATCTCCGCGAAGATCGCCTGGAACTGCTTGGTCCGGTGATGAATGATCGGCAGTGCCATCTCACGCAAAACCGCCTCCGGCACCGCCGTCGGACCAGGGGTAAGCAAACGCTGAACAGGAGTCGTGGTCGTCGTCATGGGCAATCTCTAGTCACATCCGGGGAGCCTGCCCCGAGCCAGGGGTTGTGTCGGTCCACCCGGCCCTTACCGGAACGCATTCCGGAAGCCGAAAGCCGGGAAAACGACGCATTTTAGCACCCCGAAGCTACCTTGCACGCCTGATGAAATGACGAACGAATCCTGTGTCCGGTTATTCAGACGTTCCCCAACCCGAAGTCCACCGTGTTGCGACTCAGACCCCAGTACTTCAACCACGCAAACGTCCGCCCCACTAAATAAGTTCCGGCTCCCAGAGGAGGTGACCTGCCCCCCATTCATGTACCAGCCGTTATGAGAGTCGGGTGCACCG
>CALKHT010000062.1 GCA_937988825.1 uncultured Phycisphaeraceae bacterium | reverse complement strand
AAAGCCCACCCGCTCCCGCGGGTGGGTCCCCGCGCCCCCATCCCGCGCCCCTGTCGCTTTTCCTGATAATCTCCGTTACAATACCCCGCTCGACCTCCCTCCCCCGAGGGCGGCCGCACGACATCGACACCATCCACGGGGTGTAGCTCAGCTTGGTAGAGCGCTTCGTTCGGGACGAAGAGGCCGCAGGTTCAAATCCTGTCACCCCGATTCACCTAAGCCACGCCAAAACACAAACTTGCGTTTCCCATCCCCCGGCGGTGCGTCGCCCAGCCCCCTCTTAGAGCCCACACAACCCGAGCTGTGATCTGGATCTCTTCTCTCTGATATGTGGTACGGGCAAGCCAGTTGATGATGTATGTACGATCCTCTGCGGTAAGGGGGTGGAAATGGGGGCTGGTTCGCGGCGTGGATGTGCGTGGTCGTCATGTTGGCAAACATGGCCCCAATTTTCTGCTCCCCCGGGAACCCTGGCACAGGCTGTGCGTCCAATGCGGTGTCGGCGCGATTTTGGGGTAGGGGTACTGTCGGCCGATGGGTAGAATGGGAACGGGTGGTCCGTTCCGGCGAGGGCACTTTGGGTGGGCGGCGTGGGCGTCAGGCCAACACGTGGCCCGCGGCAAGGAGATCGACGATGAAGCGATCGACCGTGGTGTGCGCGACAGCGTTTCTGCTGACCCTGGGGCCGGGCCTGGTCTGGGGGCAGTCCTTTGAAGAGCGGCTGGAGCGGGTGCGGCAGCAGCGGATGGCTGAACAGGCGCGGGCGGCCCGGGCGATGGCGGAGGCAGGCGTCCAGCAGGAGGACCTGCGCATCGAGGAAAAGCTGCGGGTCGTGCTGCGGCAGGTCAATTTCGAGGAAGTCACCGCCCGACAGGCACTTGACTGGTGGTCACGCACCACGCAGGTGCCGCTGGTCATCAACTGGGCGGCGATGGAACTGCAGGGCATCTCTGCGGAGACGCCGGTGAGCATCACGCTGGACCACGTGCCCGCCAACCAGTTACTGCACCTGATCCTGAAACTGGTGGCGCCGGATGTCCCGATGATCGTCGAGACGACCCCCTGGTACGTCCAGATCATGACCAAGGAGCAGGCCAACGAAATCCGGGTGGTCCGGATCTACGAAGTCAACGACATGCTGATGCGGATTCCCAACTTCAAGGGTCCGCAGTTCGATCTGGAGAACGCCCTGGACAGCTCGCGCACCGGGTCCGGGTCGGGCAGGTCCGGGAGCGGCAGCGGCAGCAGCAGCGGCGGACGCCTCTTCCAGGAGGATGAAGACCAGAACCGCGAGCCGGAGCCGACCAAAAAGGAACGCGGGGAAGAACTGGTCAGACTCATTCAGGACACGATCGAGCCGGAGGTATGGGATACCTACGGCGGCAGCAGCTCGATCCGCTACTACGAAGGCAAGCTGATCGTGAACGCCCCGATGTACGTCCACCGGCAGATTGGTATGCCCACGGTCGGCGGCCGGCGGAGTGCCGATGCCCCGGCGGGCAGCACCCGGCAGCGCGTGGTTCCAACTCCCCGCACCCCGGCACAGCGAAACCCCGCCCCGGCGAGGACGCCCGGCGTGTCCGCCGTGCGGGAACGCTGAACGGTTCATCACCGTTTGAATAGATCAGGCGGCGTCGGATAGACGCCGCTTTTTCTTTTGAAACGACGTGCGCCAGCGGTTCACAGGGCGTCCGTGGCCGTGTCGGCATTGTCCGTACCAGCCTCGGCGCTTTGCGATTCAGCCGCCTGAGCCGCCGCGGCGGCCTCCTTGGCCACCTCCTCAGGATAGAGGAAGGCTCGCACCTGGTTGAAGATTTCCGTCGTGGGGCTGCGCTGATACTTCCAGTCGTCCAGCACGATCCTGCCCGCCCTGCCGTCCACCTCGTAATGCACCACCGCGATGCCCTTGGTGCGCCAGCGGCTGGTGTCCAGCGACCGAAGCGCATCAAAAGGCACACGCTGCCCGCGATTGGTCGTCAGTGTGCTGCCATCGGATGTCACCCACCATGAGCCGGCACTGAACCACTTCCAGAGGATCAGCAGGCCGACGGGCAGGCAGCCGATGCCGAACACCCACTGCATGGTGATGTCCATGTCGCGCTTGTCGTAGCTGCGTGGCAGGTTTTCGGGCAGCTTGTGCTCGGCGGCGTAGGTTTTCCAGCCCTCCGGATCCTTCGCCTGGATCATCTTCTCGTCGAAAACGCGGTAGTGTTCGCGTTTGGTGGGATATCCGACCGCCGCGTCATACATGAACCACAGGGCGAATACCGTGACCATCGCCCCAACAAGCGCCAATCGCCAGCGGTAATCGGAATTGACCCGTGCGGTGATTTGCATATGCTCACCTCTTCCAGACGCATCGACGCGTCGATGGTCACAGCTTTAACACGGCAGCGGATGAGCAGGACAATGCGCCGCCTCCGCCCTTTCAGCCCACGAAGCCCTCAGCCTCGTCGGGGCTCCCCATATCCAGCACGTGCGACCACCATTGTGCTACGCGGGCCCGGGCCGCGGGTTCATATCGCAGAAAGGCGAACCCGCCGGCCGAGACCAATCGGGTTGGGATGCGCGGCATGTCGGGCTGCGCCAATGCCCAGGTCAGAAAGGCGCTGGTCTGGGCGATCATGCGACGCCTTGCCTCCTCCGCCGGATCGCCCTTGAATCGTGGCCTGATCACCGCGCGCTCCCTTATTCATGGCCGTCAGAAATGCCGGTGGCACCATTGTCGGTTGGCGGGCAGCGAAATCAACCCCCGCAGGTCGAACGCGGGCCGCGCACCGCAGGTCCACGTCAGGGCACGGTGGCCCACAGCCCGGTCCGGCTGCGGCGGGCCTGTTGCTCGATCATCGCGAACCGTTCCAGCCGGCTATGGGGCCAGCGGTCATCCGCCCGCGCCAGCCCCTCCAGCAGCAGGACTTCCGCAAGCAGCGTGCCATCCGGCAGTTCCACATGCGCCAGCAGTCGGTCGTAACGGTCACGCACGCGGTGCGATTCGATGAGCAGCCGCACCTGTTTGCCCTCGCACAGCTCGCGGGCTCGCTGGGTTGCCTCCTCGGCGAACGGCTCAGCGGGCAACATACGACCCGGATTCTCTGGGTCAGGCATCGCCCGCTCCGGCGTGTCGATGCCCCACAGCCGCACGCGGACGGTGTCGTCGCTGTCGGGAGCCTGCACGATCAGCGTATCGCCATCGACCACACGGGTGACGAGGAACGTTCGCCCGTGGTACGTCGCCTGCTGCACAGCCGAGGGCGGCGTCGGCAGCACCCCGGCGTACTGGGCCCAGGCAATCAACCCCGCTGCCAGCGCGATGATCAACACCAGAATCGGTCGCCGCCACACCTGTCGACGCAACCATTGGTCCAGCGGCACCGCGCGGCCTGAAGCGCGACGACTTCCTGCACGCCGACGTTCCGAACGCGACGAGACGCGTCGCTTCATGACAACGTCACCCCAGTCGCAGGGCGCGGAGGATCGACCCGAGCAGAATGACGATCGCCGCGATATGGACGACGATCATGAGATGCGCTTTGAGCGACAGCTTGAGCAGCCCGATGTGCCTTGCCCACACGAAGCCGAACATCACCAGCGCCAGCAGGAACTTGATCCCGATCAGCGCGTGGGCGACAGGCCCCACCTCGGTGTAGGCACTGTTGAGCTTCATCCAGTTGTAGGTACCACTGACGAGCAGGCCCGCGATGCTCGCCCACAGCACGACGGTGAAGCGGCGCTGCACCATTTCCAGCACACTGTCGCGGAACGAGGTGTCCACCAGCCGCATGGCCGGCGTCAGACACAGCGCAATAAATGAGGTTCCACCGACGGCCAGCACGGCCGAGACAATGTGAACGTATCGAAAGATCAGCGAGAGAATGTCAATGTTCATGATGGAAGGATCGCGCCTGACGGCCCGGCGGTCAAGCTGATGGGTCAGGTTTCAGGCGCTTTGCCCGCCGTGACGTTCAAACCCGTGGGAACAACCGGTTCCGGCTCGGGACGCTTCTTCCAGAACTGCACCCGCTCAACCAGACCCGGCGGCCGAACGTATGGCTCGACCGTGTAGGGCTGCTGATTGGCGAACCACCGGCCGCGATTCTCCTCCGACCAGCGAAGCCACTGTGCCCCATCGGTGTTGAAATCCTGGCCTGTCAGCGTGCGCAACGCGCGGTGTGCCGCCACCGTCACGCCGAAGTTCTCATCATCCAGCGCGCCGATCAGCGTCTGCAAAACGTTGGGCTGCGGGTACTGGCCCAGGGCATCGGCAGCGGCGCGGCGCACCGAGGCATCCGGATCGCTGCGCACCGCGGTGATCAGCGCGGGCGTCGCAGCCGGGTTGTGAATCCGCTGCAATCCCTTGGCCGCCTCCCATCGCACGAAGGCCGGCTCGTTGGGATTGTTCAGATAACGCACGAGGATCAGAGCATCCTCAACCGAGCCATGCTCACCCAGTGCCTTGAGAATGACCGCCCGGACGGTCGGGTCCGGGTCGTCGACGAGCAGGCGGTACATCTTCACGTACTGTTCTTCCCCGCCGAAGGAGGAAGCGGATAACAGTGCCACGCCCTGCCGGCGGGAATCCGCATCGTACATGTTGACCGCCATACGGGCGGCTTCGGCGGGTGTGGGCGGCATGAATGAGTCGCCCAGGGTGGCCTTGAGTTGCTGACGCATGTTGCAGCCAGCCGCACAACCGAACCACACGGCCAGCAGACAGGCCAGAACGGCACTTCGCTGTCGTGTCCTGCGGGTCATCTTTCACGCGCTCCGATTTCGGTTGTTCGTTCTATCGGCTGATGTTGTCGCGGCCGGACAACTTTGGCGAACGATTTTTTAGGACGATGGTATGACTGAAGGATCGCCTGGGCCACTGCGGGGTTGCGGCGGCCTGGCAACGGGTCAGGCCAGACCCAGCGCTCGCGCCATCGTCGCGCCCAGGTCGGCCGGGCTGTCGGCAATGTGGCAGCCTGCATTGCGCAGAGCGGCGATCTTCGATTCCGCTCCACCTTCACCACCGGAAATGATCGCCCCGGCGTGGCCCATGCGGCGGCCGGGCGGTGCCGTGCGACCGGCGATGAAGCTGGCGACCGGCTTCTTCACATGCTGGCGGATGTAGGCTGCGGCTGCCTCTTCGTCGGAGCCGCCGATCTCGCCGATCATGAGGATGCCGTCGGTTTCGTCATCCGCGTTGAAGAGTTCGAGGCAGTCGATGAAGTTCATGCCGCGGACCGGGTCGCCGCCGATGCCCACGCAGGTCGTCTGACCAATGCCCCGGGCGGAGCACTGCCACACCGCTTCGTAGGTGAGTGTGCCGGAGCGGCTGATGATGCCGATCGCCTTGCCCGATTCAGCTTTGTCAGCCGGCTTGTGGATGTAGCCGGGCATGATGCCGATCTTGCAGCCCTTGCCGTTGTCGCCGGGGGTGATGACACCGGGGCAGTTCGGGCCGATCAGCCGCACACCCGGGTAACGCAGCAGTTCTCGCCGCACCTTGGTCATGTCCAGCACGGGCACGCCCTCGGTGATGGCGACGATCAACCTGATGCCGGCGTCGGCCGCTTCGAGAATGGCGTCCGCAGCGAAGGCGGCGGGAACAAAGATCATGGTCGCGTCCGCACCAGTCGCCTTCACCGCCTGCTCGACCGTGTCGAAGATCGGCAGGCCGTTGGAGTCCTTCTGGCCTCCCTTGCCCGGCGTGACGCCCCCCACCATCTTCGTGCCGTACTCCAGGCATCCCTTCGTGTGAAAGGCCCCCGCGGAGCCGGTGATGCCCTGACAGATCACCCGGGTTTCGCTGTTGACCAGAATACTCATGACGGCAGTGTCCTCGTTTCAATCGATCACTGGGTTATGGAGGGCACAGAATACCCGCCCGCCGCAGGTTTTGCATCCGGCAGGGTCAGGGACGAGGGAGGGGGGACGCGGGGTGGGCGGATGGCGCGATGCCCCCAGCGGCATCAGAGCATGTGCGGCGGGACGTTGCCCGTGGTGACACGGATGATCGAGCGGATGCCCCCCCTGCCGCGCCAGTTCGTCTCAACGATCATCCAGCGCGGCCGCATGGCTGTTTCCAGGTCGTCGGCGATCCGGTTGGTCACCGCCTCATAGTAGATACCCTCGTTGCGAAAGCTCTGCAGGTAGAGCTTGAGGCTCTTCAGCTCGACGCAGGTGGCATCGGGGCAGAACCGCAGCGTCACCGTGCCGAAATCGGGGTGGCCCGTCACGGGACAGACACTGGTGAACTCCTCGGCGATGTGCTCGATGACATAATCGCGCGAGGGGTTGGGGTTGGGGAAGAATTCGAGAATCTTGACGTCGGGCATGGTGCTTGTTTCAGGGACTAAGACACTGAGAGACCAGGGGACTGAGGAAATACTATAGCGGCGTGGGGCAATCGGGGCGGTGGCGCGGCGAGCGGTACTTATACTGGGGCTTTTAATAAGGAGACTGGTGATGGCGGGCACCGTTCGTTTGCATCGGGTTCTCAAGGCTCCACCGCAACGCGTCTACAAGGCCTTCCTCGACCCCGATGCGCTGGCCAAATGGATGGCACCCTACGGCTTCACCGGCAGGGTACACCACATCGACCCGCGCGAAGGGGGCAGCTACCACATGTCCTTCACCAACTTCTCCACCGGCGTCACGCACTCGTTCGGCGGCACCTACCACGAACTGAGGCCCGGCGAACTCATCCGCTACACCGACCGTTTTGATGCCTCCGATGACTCCCCGCTGGCCGGTGAGATGACGATGACTGTCACGTTCAGGGCGGTGACCGCCGGCACAGAACTCACCATCGTGCAGGAAGGCGTGCCCGACGCGATCCCCGTGGACATGTGCTACCTGGGCTGGCAGGAGTCGCTGGCACAGCTGGCAAACCTGGTGGAGCCGGAGATTCCCGACGTATAAGAATCGGCTGCGACGCGCCGCACGACGTCACCGCCCCTGCCCCTTGAGCACCTCGGCAATCGCACCAGCAAAGTGGCTGGCGATCAGCTCGTTGCCCCGATCGGTCGGGTGGATGCCGTCGTACGTGAGCAGACCGTTGTCCTCATGGTGCAGCGAGCCATCCAGCCGCACCTCGACGTTGTGGTTCATCAGGTAGGCCATGACGATCGAACGCAGTTCGACAGCCGGCACCTGGTTCGCCTTCGCCACTTCGAGGGTGATGTTGGCGAACTGATCCAGCCGCTGGTCCAGCGGGTTGCCGCCATCCGGCCGCTCACCCACCACCATCAGCGTGGCAATGATCGGCTTCGCGCCGGCGCGGCGGGTCGTGTCGATCAGCGTCGTCAGCGCCTCGCGGAACGCCTGCGGCTCCGTGTTGAGCCAGTGGACATCATTGACGCCGATGAAGATGACGACGATGTTCGGCTTGTCCTGTGCCAGCACGTTCGCCATCGGTTCCTGACGCTGATTGAACAGGCCGCCCGCGCCATCGCGCAGGTGGCGCGCCCCACCGCCGTCAATCCCGCGATTGTTCAGCGTGATGAGGTCACCCTTTTGCTCACGCTCCACCACGTTGGCGATCTGCTTGATGTAGCCGCCCAGCCAGGTGATCGAATCACCGAAGAATGTGATGGTGAGCTTCTCCTGCCGGCCACGGATCGCCTGAGCGAAACGCTCCAGCCCGTCACTTTGATATCGCTGCTCACGCTCACGGATCGCCCGCGGCGACAAGTCAAAAGGCGGATTGACCGGCATCACGCGCTCGCCGGGCACCAGATTGCCGGCCCCCTGCATTCGGGCGCGGTACAGACCCGGTTCGCGGCCCTCGGGGTTGGCAAAGCCGATCTGCGCCACCTGTTGCGCGGTGAGTCCGGGCCGATTGCCGCCGAAGGTCACGCGGTCCTGTTTCTGCCAGTTGCGAATGATGAGCTGACGGCCATCCTGCCAGTTCATCGCGCTGCTGTCAGCGAATTGCAGCACGTTCGCCCCCGGGCCGAGGATGATCTCGCCATCACTCTCCAGTGTCAGCGTGCCCAGCGTTTCGCTGTGTTCGCCCAGATCAAACGTCGACAGATGTTTGCCTGTGAAGGTGACGGGCACATGGTCGGCAACCTGATGCGATGCCCGCCACGTGATGCCCGCCCAGTTCTCCCTGCCCAACACCAGCGGTCCGGCCACGGCGGTCACGCCCTCGCGTTTGGCCAGCACGAGCAGCCCACGATCCAGCATCAGTGTTCCCGAAAAAGTGTTAGGCTGATCGCCTTCCAGAAACGAGGGGCGTTTCTGCGATGGGCCGGGGCCACCGCCCTGCCAGATGATGGTGCCCGTACCGGTGATGCGGCCGGCCAGGTGCACCGTGTTGCCGTTGCCGGTGTCCATCGTGAACGTATGGCCCGCGATGTCCAGATCGCCGGTCATGCGCCCGGTGCGCCAGCCGAAGGTCGTATCACCCGCCAGCCGATAGCTGACAGCCCGCCCATGCACCTCGTTGGGGTTCTCGATGCTGCCATGGACCGACACGACATCCGCCCGAAGGCCAGCCACACCAACCATCATGCCCACGACAAAACTCAGCCGCTTGAGCATCGTGTTTCTCACTTTGTGCAAAGATTTTCCGTTCACGCGCCTTACTGCGCACAACCGATAGGGACCATGGTACGAACGCCAACATCCATAAGGCCGAGGAGACCACCGACAGTCAGCCGTGCCGCCCAAACAAGCTGTACAGGTCCGTGGGACATGGATTTATCTCTCACAAGGCCGAGTGGAAGCCTGCGGGGTTTCGATCATTTAGCGGCAACGCGACCGCCAGACCGCACCGACCGTATACGCGGCTCTACAAAATCGCCCCCACCGCCACCGACCGGAGCAACCAACAACGCTAACGAAAATTTTTCCTGATTCAACGAAAATTATCTGGAAACATTTTCCGCAAAAGGTACAGTGAACGCCATGAGCATCGTCAATCAGCAGATGATCGCCGAACACCTCAATATCTCGGTGGCGACCGTCTCGAAGGCTTTACGGAATCAGCCCGGGGTCAGTGAGGCGCTGCGTGAACGCGTCGCCCAGGCCGCCCGTGATCTGGGTTACCAGCGTGTGCGTTCGCGCACGACCAGCTCCTCCGCGCGGCGCAGCCTCATGCTCGCGGCATTGATCCGCCAGCCCCTGACGCACGGCAACAGCCGGCTGCCAGAATACATCGATGGTCTGTGCGAATCATCCAGCCGATTGAACGCATCGGTCCTCATCCAGACCTATGGCTACAAGTCCTGTGTTGAGAACATTGCGACCGATCCATCCTTGCAGCCGCCCGCCATGCGGGAGGGCAAGGTGCACGGACTGCTGCTGGGCGGCGAATGGCCCGCTCACGTCGTCACCGAATTGGCCCGAAACTACCCGTGTGTCTGTTTCCCCAACGATGTCGAGGCGGATGTCGATCAGATCGGCCTGAACACAGCACGCACCTCGCTACAGATCATGCGCCACCTCACCAGCCTGGGACACCAACGCATCGGGTTTCTGGGACGGTGCGATTTCGCCTGGGCGGGCGAGCGCTTTGCAGGCTACGTCGCGGCCCTGAGCAGGGTCGGCCTCACCTACGACAGCGACTGCGTGATCGACATCGATCGCGAACCGATGTTGAGCGTCGGTAACGAGTCCTACTGGCGACAAATCGTCGACCGTGTGGATGCGTGCCGCCGCGCGGGCGTGAGTGCCTGGATGTGCTCCAGCGACTGGCCCGGGTACCAGCTTTTCCGCGGCATGCTTGACCGTGGTGTGCGTGTGCCCCAGGACATCTCGATCTTCGGCTTCGACGACAGTGAACTGGTGAATCTGGGTTGCCCGCCTCTGACCAGCGTGCGCATCCCGCGCGAAGTGATGGGCCGGGCCGCCCTGCGCCGGCTGATCAGCCGCATCGATCATCCCGACCTGCCGGTGCAACAGACGCTTTTCACCGGAAAGCTGATGATCAACGGAACGACCGGCCCCGCACAAGGCGCTGCTGAACATATCGAACAACCCCATCGCCGACACAACGGGGAGGACGATTCGCCGCAGGTTGCGATGAAGGAGACGTGGTAATCGGCAAGCGTCACGGCTCGGTACCGCTTCCCCCAATCCCTCAGCCTCCATGCATCCCGCCATTTTCACCTTTGGCTACACCGGCCAGTCCATCGACGCCCTGCACCGCTTCATCAATCAGCATGATGCGCTGCTCATCGATGTGCGCTACAACCCCACCTCCCGCGTTCCCACCTGGCGCATGTCCACCCTCGTCAAACGCTTCGGCGATCGCTACCACCACCTGCCCAGCCTCGGCAACACCCGTTACCGTCTCGGCCCGCCCATCACCCTCGCCGACCCGGACATCGGCCTGCGCGAACTGCTGACGCTGCTGGACAGGGGCCACCCCCTCATCCTCATGTGCGCCTGCCCCGACGCCCGCACCTGCCACCGCACCGTGATCGCTCAAATGCTGCACGAACGCGGCCTGCCCACCCGCGAACTGGCCCTCACGGATCCCCCCGCCCCGCTGTTTGACGAAACAGAACCACCCGCCCCCTCACACTGAAGCAAACCCGCTATCATGCTGACAGCTTCGCCCCGCGAAGCCCACCCGGAGCGGCCCCCGCCCCTCCAGGCCCCGTGGCGGAATCGGCAGACGCGGCAGACTTAAAATCTGCTGGCCCGAACAGGGCCGTGTGGGTTCGAGTCCCACCGGGGTCACTGGGTTGCAACTACCTGCAATTTCATGCGTTACGGTGCAGTTTTCCCCCTTGTCCTGCACCCCATTTCCGCTTTGTGCAGTACCTTGCCGCAGCGCATTTCGCAGCGCGTTATCACCGTCATGGTCCAGCGCCTTCTGGAAGTGCTCATCGGTGACCTGAAGGTAATGGTTGCGGGCCACCACCTCCGTATTCCCAAGCCATGCGCAAACAACATGAGCGGGGAACTGATCCACCAGTTCAGTCTGGCGTGACGCTCGCAGGTTATGCCACAGCCGCGGCCACGGCGCCAACCTAATCCGCGTCCTCATTTCCAGGTTGTTGTCTGCGGAAATTTGATATAATCACGTTGTCTCTTGCTGCGGACTGCCGATGAGCGAAGAACGAAAAACAGCAGTCAGGGCGATGGTCCTTCCCATTCTGAAGCCCCTGGACGGTGACTGGCCATCGCTGCGTCAGAACCTAGACACGATGTTCGACGCCTGCCGCAAGGCTGCTAACCTCATCACCAGCGCCATCTACACCCGCGACATGGAGGCCCTCGCCCAGTGTGCGCCCGGCGACATCCCAAAGGCGCACTGGTCGGGCGTGGACAAGATCGCAAAGTCTGCGTGCCCTGAACTGCCGCGCCAGATTCTTTCGGGAATCGACCACTTTGTGAAGCTCCGATACAGGGGCAAGAACAGCGAGGGCCAGCGCGTGCGACTGGCCTGCATGTTCGGTTGGCAAAGCCTTCCGAGCCACGTCAACGTGCCCATTCCGTGCAGTCCGGCCGATGGTGACGGCGGCTACAAGCTATGGATGGACGGCGCTGATCTTCTGCTGGACGTGCCGTTGATGCGACGCCCGAACCCGAACCGCAAGGGCAAGGTGCGCGACCGCGGCGTCGTCACCCGGCGAACGGTCCTGCTCAAGACGCTCGACAAGTCGGGCCGCCCGCGCATGCATGCTCAGACGATCCGACGCGCATTGGAGAACAAGTGGAAGCTGGGCACCCTGCGTATCTTCAAGCGCGGCAAGCACGTCATGGTGGCCATTCCCGTCCACATACCTGTGCATGACAATCCCGACGCCGATGGCACAATGTCGGTGCGCTTCGAAGCCGAATCTTTGTTGGTGGCGAACGTGCCTGGTTCGGACGTGCTCTGGACGCTGCACGCGGACCAATTACGGCAAACCATCGCCATGGAGCGGAGGGCGCAGCAGAGATTGCGCGACGACTACAAGTTCGAGCCGAGGCGCGAGAAGCGCGGAGCGCGACAAGTCATGCGACGGCGGTCGCAGAAGGCGAAGCGTCGCATCGACGCCATGCTTCACGATTTGGCTCGGCAGGTGGTGGGCCGCGCGGAACGTGCGAGGGTGCGGCGGATAGAGATTGACGATTCGTGCCGTGAGTACCTCCCGAACGGCGGGCCCTACGCGGAACTGATAACGAAGATCGAGCAGAAGGCGGAGCAGTGCGGTATCATCGTAGATCGCACGGTGAAGCCTGCGAAGTCGTGATTCGCTTTTTTGACAAGTGAACACAGCCGATTGCCCCGGCTGAGGACCGAATCCCGCCCGGCTAGAGGCCGGGGTCGGCAGTAGGTCAGATGGCCCTCCAGAAGGGAGGGGCCTTGACCCCAAACACGGGCATTTGCGCACGCTCGGTTGCGCCCGACCAGCGTTTGCGGTCAAGGCGCAACGGCGTCAGCGACAGGTGCCGCTCGAACTGGGTTGCGCCCGACCAGCGTTTGCGGTCAAGGCGCAACTTCAAAAGCGCAACCGTCCGCATGACTGATGTTGCGCCCGACCAGCGTTTGCGGTCAAGGCGCAACCCGATCCTTGATCCGCTCGGACTTTGATCAGTTGCGCCCGACCAGCGTTTGCGGTCAAGGCGCAACCAAATACACCGGCGAACACTTCGTCGAGGGGTTGCGCCCGACCAGCGTTTGCGGTCAAGGCGCAACTCCCCGATCACGTCATACGCCAGATGCACCGTTGCGCCCGACCAGCGTTTGCGGTCAAGGCGCAACCCGCGCACGCGCATGAGCGACGCCAACTCGGTTGCGCCCGACCAGCGTTTGCGGTCAAGGCGCAACGAAGGTGCGGACCTGCGCGGTACGAACCTGGTTGCGCCCGACCAGCGTTTGCGGTCAAGGCGCAACGTCCATGTCAGCCCTCCGTGCTTCCTCAGCGTTGCGCCCGACCAGCGTTTGCGGTCAAGGCGCAACGGCGTCGGGGAACTGTGCCGCGAAATGAGGTTGCGCCCGACCAGCGTTTGCGGTCAAGGCGCAACATCAGCGGATGCGACTGATCCGGTTGCCACGTTGCGCCCGGCATTTCTGCTGAGCAACTCGCTGAACAGGCGGGCATTCATCCGACCGATGCAAAATCGTTTGTCGCCGCTGAGGGCAAGCCGAAGACGGCGGCGCTCACGGCTGCGGCAACGGTGCTGAAGCTCAAGCCGCGCTACACCAGGACGCCGAACTGGTACGTGGAGTTCAAAGACCACCTGGACATTGCCAGGCGGCTGCCGGCAACAGCGGATCGTTCGGAAAGCGAGACGGTCGGGCGCATGATCGAACGCCTGGTGTCCTGCCGGATCGCGCACGAAGCGCCGACGGGCGACTTGGCGGCCTGGCTGGAGTCCTGCCCGCCTTCAATGCTGAAGCGGCTGGTGCGCATGGACCTGGTGGATGGCCGAAGGCTCGCCGCCGGACAGCCGCTGAGCGAGCATGTTGCGGCGTACAAGCAATGGATGCTAGACAAGGGCCGCAACCGCAAGCACGTCGCCACGACGATCTACCGCATCGAAAGCGTCATCGATGCAGCCGGTGTCAAGTATTGGGGCCGGCTCACACCGGAAGGCATCGAACAAGCGCTTGCCGAGCTTCAGAGCAAGCGCGGCCTGACCGTTCAGAGCCGCAACGCCTACCTGACATCGTTCAAATCATTCTGCACGTACATGGTGCGCACGGCCAAGGCGAGCCGATCACCCGCGACCGGAGTCGAGCCGCTTCCCGTGGAGGAGGTCGAGTACCGACGCGCTCTGACGGCGGATGAAGCGTCGCGTCTGGTCGCTGCCGCGGCACAAGGGCCGGCGCGGGGCAACGCGTCATCGACCGGCGCGCGTGCGTGGCATCTGACCGGCCTTGAGCGGGCGCTGCTCTACTCGGTGGCGTTGCAGACCGGCTTCCGGGCGGGCGCTCTGCGGCGGCTTCGCGTCTGCGACTTCAAGCTCGACGGCAAGTCCCCCAGCGTCACGCTGCCGGGTGCGCAGGCGACGAAGAACAAGCGCACCATGACGCAGGCACTCCAGCCGCGCACGGCCGAGACGCTGCGGCGGATCTTCGCGGGCAAGCTGCCCGAGGCGCCGGCGTTCCGTATGCCTCCGGACGGGATGGCGGAGTTGGTCCGCGAGGACCTGGCCCGCGCCCGAGCCGACTGGATCAAGGAGGGCAAGACGCCGCAGGAGCGGGCTGAACGGGCTCGCAGCACTTTCCTGGCCGAGACGGACGAGGAAGGCCGGCGCGTCGACTTTCACTCGCTTCGCACGACGACGGGCACCCTGCTGGCTCTGCTGGACGTGCCGCGTGCGGTGACCACGCGCGTGATGGGGCACGCCAGCTACACGACCACGGACCGATACTACAACCGCATCGACCGTGGGCAGCGTCGCTCAGCGGTCGATCTGTTGCCCGACTTGGCGCCTTCAATTGAACATCTCGCCGCCACCGGGACCGACGGAACGGCTCAGGATTTTGGCCGTCCCATTGACCGTCCGCCCTGCGGAAACATGACGAAACATGACGACGAAAAGCCCGCTATGATGCAGACGCGGAAAGACCTAAATCCTCATTCTAACCACGTTAGCGGGGATCTTGTCTCCCCTGGCCCCGTGGCGGAATTGGCAGACGCGGCAGACTTAAAATCTGCTGGCCCGAACAGGGCCGTGTGGGTTCGAGTCCCACCGGGGTCACCTTTCCGGCCTGCTCACAGACAATCACTTTCGTTCCGGGCGCATCTCATGAATACGCGAAACGAAAAGGCTGACGTTCAACGAATGATTTGAAGAGCTTTCTCCAAAGCGCTTCATGTGTGCCGCAAGACGCAATTCGTTATTGGCATGACCATAGCCGATCAGGTGTGCATGACTTGCGGTGGCGCGAATCGACGATCGGCTCACCATCTCACCGAAGGCCGTTACTGACAACGGCACGCGATTCATCTTCAAGGATGGTCGCTGGATATTGCAGGAATAGTGCGGGAACGCGCCCCTCGGCTTGGCCACGTCTCTCTTTCATCCCGTCGGGCGATCCGTTAAAATCCGACCGCCCCGCACGTCTGTGACTTGTGACAGCTCAACCGGAGTCGCCTTGTGGACAATCAAGTTGCGCGCGATCGCGAGTTGCTGGTGACGGCCAGGCAGCGCGGCCGGCTTCCTTTGCTGGGTGCGTTTGTGAAGCTGTCCGGGCCGGGATGGCTGCAGGGGGCGATCACGCTGGGGGGCGGGTCGCTGGCGGGCAGTCTATATCTGGGCGTGCTGTCGGGCTACTCGATGCTGTGGCTGCAGATCGTGGCCATCGGCTTCGGCGTGGTGATGCTCAGCGCAATCGCGTACGTCACACTCGCAACTGGTCAGCGGCCGTTCAAGGCGATCAACGAACACGTCAATCCGGTGCTGGGCTGGGGCTGGGCAATTGCGACGATGATCGCGAACATGGTCTGGTTGATGCCGCAGTTCTCGCTGGCGACGGGGGCGATCCAGCAGAACCTGCTGCCGCAGGTGGCCTCATCGTTCGGCGAGCCGGCGATGATGACCTCGACAACGCCCAGGGCGATCATCACGCTGGCCATTTTTCTGGTGTCGATGGTAATCGTCTGGTCCTATCACCAGGGCGGACGCGGCATCAGGCTGTTTGAGAATCTGCTGAAGCTGATGGTGGCGATCGTCATCCTCAGCTTCGTCGGCGTGGTGATCACGCTGGCGGGCCAGTTGCCGTGGGATCAGATCGGCTGGGGACTGATTCCGAACCCGTCGC
>CALKHT010000061.1 GCA_937988825.1 uncultured Phycisphaeraceae bacterium | reverse complement strand
GCAACCAGATTACGCCAGCGAACTCATACAGTAGATTCAAGCCCTGCACGCGGCATCGTGAACTCGGCCTCGTCGCCCCGATCCACAGCATCATGATCCCACACGCGTGAGAGGATTTCTACAGGGCATATCCGACACCGTTCTGTCCTCTTGTCTTCGAATATGTTAAATCGCTTTATATCTTCAAAGTACACTACCACCGGGAACAATTTTTATGCGCGCCGGTTCAAACCCGAAGTGAAACTGCGTTGGAGTGCAGGCTGCGGGAGAAATATTGTCGACTGCTTCGGCGATCAGGGACGTTGCATCGCGGCACTTTATAACGGTGGTCTTGTTGCCTTTGATATGGCATCCGGCACGCGACTTTGGGATACAGGCCGAATGCCGGAACATTCCATCGGGTCGGGGTGTGTGCTCACCGATACGGGCTATATCTTTTGCTGCCATTCGCCACGTGGAAAGCCGATCGGGACCATTGCATTCAACGCTGTCGATGGAACGCAATGTGATTTTTGGATGGAATTTTACATTCCCGTAGGATGCTGCAATGATCAGCTGGTACTCGGCCGGCGTACTGATCTTCCCCAACTATCCGTCAGTATTGACGGCAAGTTTACGTTGAAAGAGTTCCCATTTCCCAATTCTGTTATCTTAACTTTTGGTACGCAGCTTCGGCACATGTGGATTGCGCAGCAGCCCAGGGAGTTTGGGGATCCGCTCGTGACATATGCGGGCGATCTTGATACGGGAACAATCCGATGGCGAAACATCGGCGTGTCCCCTCGTCTCGCCGAAGGCAACTATGTCCTGGCGCGAGGACCTTCGTCACAAGACCTGATACGTCTAATCAGGGCAGAAGACGGCGCAACTCTTTGGGAGATACCTGCGATTATTAAAAGCGGCATCTGCCTCATTGCGGAGGAAAACAAGGTTATCGTTCACGGACCAGGCATCTCCTGCTTTGATCTTCGCAATGGTGAACAGATCTGGCGAGTAGATCTCAAAGGCGATTTGGCCTGGGGGCTGGTCGCTACCGTAGGCATCGTCTGGCACACCGACGAGTATGAGGTGGGCAAATGGTGTCTCTATGCACGTGACATCCAAACCGGCGAAGTGCTCTGGCAAAGCAATTCGTCTCGCTGGCGATTGGCGATACGCGCGATTGTCGATGATTGTCTGATGGTCAGCCGCGGTACTACCCTTCTTTGTTATGAGATGACGGAACAGCGATGATTTGGCTTTGAATGATGGATTCACAGGCGGGCACATGGAAAAGCGACCACCCGCCGGAGCCGGCTCACGACGCCGCGGGCAGAATGACGCTCCATCAGCGAAATACCACCGAGCGCCAAAGGTACATCTACGACGCCTGGAACCGCCTGGTTGAGGTGTGTGAGATTGCCAGCGACGTGAATCGGTGGCATACTTGGTTGCTCAATTTTCGGGAGATCGCCCAGCATGAATCCTGTGCTCGCTCGCCTCTGCGCCTTTTCGTCGCGGACCCTCCATCGCTTGCATGGCGGACGGCTGATTGCTGCCGCCGAAACCGCCTGCGCCTTCCTCTTGGGTAAAGGCTCCGGCTCAGGGTGGGACGCCACTGGCGAAACACGGTCGGTTGCCCGCTTTGTCACCAACCCCGACCCGGTGGTTTTTGACGTGGGCGCGAACAACGGCGAATGGTCGGCCAAGCTCGCCGCACACATGCAGCGACCTGACGCCCGCTTTCACCTCTTCGAGTGCTCGCCGCAGGTACTTCCGTACCTGCCCAAGCGGCTGCCGCGTATCCCGAACCCAACAGTCGTCGAAGCGGCCGTGAGCGAGCAAGAGGGCGAGATTGTCCTGCACACACCCATCCGTGGTTCGGGCTTGGCGTCGGTCCATGCACGTCGCGACGTCAGTGTTTCGCGTGAAACCTACGAATCGGTCACAGTTCCCGCCATTACCCTCGACGGGTACGTGCATCGGAATGGCATTGACCGCATCGACCTGCTCAAAATGGACATTGAAGGACACGAGCTGGCGGCTTTGCGTGGCGCGGTGCAGACTTTCGAGGCGGGGATCATCCGTACCGTCAGCTTCGAATTCGGCTCGGCCAACGTGAACTCTCGCACGTTCTTCCGCGACTTCTGGGACTTCTTCGACGAACGCGGATTCAAGTTGCACCGCATCATCGCGGGCGGCGGGGTGGTCGCAGTCCCGCGCTACGGCGAAGACCTCGAATACTTCCGAGGCGCAACCAACTACATCGCCCACCGACCAGGGTAAGGCGAGCGCCATCAACAGCAGAATGAACGGGCCGATGTGTTTCATGGTCACTTCGGCGCGTCCTGGATGTTGTTGTCCCAGCAGGCCAAGCCCAACAGCGCGCCGACCAGCTTCACGAACAGCGGCACCGAATCGGTTTGAAGGTCGAGCAGGGTTTCCGCCGCGTAGGCGTTTTCGCTGGCCGTGGTTCTGGCGGTCGTGCGTTCCTCGTGCTCGACGGGCACTTCGACCTTCACCTTGCCGTTGTCGATGGTGACGATTGGCGGCTTGGTCTTGGACTCGGATACCACGTCGGGAATGACTACAGCGTCAGGAAGATCACCGGCGGCTCACCCGACGACACCCTCCATCGCCCGCCACGAATACGAAGGCCTGAACCTCCCGATCATACATGCAATCCGGCCCCTGTCTTCAACTTTGCACTTTGAACCCTGCACTTTGAACTTGTCGCTTCATCGCGTCGATATTTCGGTACATGAGGCACTATGACGTTGCGATTATCGGCTCGGGACCGGCCGGGCAGAAAGGGGCGATCCAGGCGGCGAAGCTGGGCAAGCGCGTCGTGGTGGTCGAGCGCGGCAACGTCGTGGGCGGAGCACAGGTGAACACGGGCACGATACCGTCCAAGGCCCTGCGCGAAGCGGCGCTGCACCTGACGGGGGCGAACCGGCGCGGTCTGTTCGGCAGCAACGGGGCGGTCGCCCGGCGCATCACCATCTCGGACCTGCTGACCGTCAGCCATCAGGTCATCCATAACGAACGCGAGGTCATCCGTGAGCAGTTCGACCGCAATGGCGTCGACCTGATCTGGGGCCATGCCCATTTTGAGGGGCCCAATCTGCTGCAGATCACGCGGGAGCATGACTCGGAGCTGATCACGGCCGATAAGTTCCTGCTGGCGGTAGGCACGCGGCCGGCCCGACCGGCGCATGTCCCCTTCGACGATGAACACGTGCTTTGTTCAGACGCCCTGCTGCGACTCACATCGATCCCCAAGTCGATGATCGTGGTGGGCGGCGGCGTGATCGGCACGGAGTACGCCTGCATCATGGCGACGCTGGGCGTGCGCGTCACGCTCGTTGAAGGCCGCAATCAGGTGCTGGGGTTCCTCGATCAGGAGATCGCCGAGGCGTTCCAGTACTTCATGCGTCAACAGGGCATCACGCTGCGGCTGGGCGAGAAGGTTGAGAGCATCACGAAGCTGCCGCCGGTGAACGGCGAGGGCGTGCTGGTGCAGGCGAAGCTCGAATCGGGCAAGACGCTACGCGCTCAGACGCTGCTCTACGCGGTGGGAAGGCAGGGCGTGTGCAGCGAACTGGGGCTGGAGAACGTTGGGCTGGAGTATGACGACCGCGAACGGCTGAAGGTGAACGAGTATTATCAGACCGCGGTGGAGCACATTTACGCTGCGGGCGATGTGATCGGTTTCCCGGCCCTTGCCAGCACCGCAATGGAGCAGGGCCGACGGGCGATCTGCCACGCTTTTGGCGTCGAGACGCATTCGCTGCCCGAGCTGTTCCCCTACGGCATCTACTCCGTGCCGGAGATTTCGATGGTGGGCAAGACGGAGGCGCAGCTCACCGCCGAGGGCATTCCGTATGAAGCGGGCGTCGCCAGCTACAAGGAGGTGGCGCGCGGACAGTTGCTCGGCGATGAACTGGGCATGCTCAAGCTGCTGATCCACGAGAAGGACCGCACGATTCTGGGCGTACACGCGATCGGTACGGGCGCGACGGAGTTGATTCACATCGGCCAGGCGGTGATGGCACTTGGCGGCACGGCGGATTTCTTCATCAACAACGTGTTCAACTTCCCGACGCTCGCCGAGGCATACAAAGTCGCTGCGTACAACGGATTGAACAAGCTCGCGCATGTGTAGGCACATCGCGCGAGCGTGTATCGCACGGGGCGATGCAAGGTGCGTGGGTCGCTGAAGCGACCACGTCGGATTGGTTACTCAGCATCGCGTTCCGCTTCGTTGATCGCGTCCAGAGCGATCGCGCTGTGGGCGTAGGTGGCGCCGGCGCGCATCTCAGCAGCGACCCAGATTGCTTCCATGATCTGCTCACGCGTCGCGCCCGCCCGGATCGCCTGCCGTGTATGACCCGTGATGCAGTAGGGGCACTGCGTCACGTGGGCGACCGCCACCGCGATCAACTGCTTGGTGCGGGCATCGAGCGCGCCATCCGCGAACACCTTCTGGTTGAACTGGCGGAAAGCCTGAAACGCCTCGGGCACGGTCTCGCGACGCTGACGGGCAATTTCAGGCGTGATCTCGGGATAGACATGACTCATCGCAAGGCTCCTTATAGTTATGGAACATACCCACCCAGGGGGTGATGAAACGGAAAGTTTTTCTGGCCGGAGGTGCCTTTCATGCGATATCATAGAAGTATGGCACGCAGAATGATCGTCACCGCTATCGTTTCACTGGCCTTGGTCGCCTGTGGCCAAGAGGTATCCTCGACCGCGGGCGTTGCGTCCCAGGCCGCTCAGCAGAACACCGTTGCGACGGATGCACGCGCCGATGCGCCAGCCGTCGCCCATCGACAGGAGACCGTCATGTCCTCCACGGACAAAGTGGTGCGCACCGAAGAGGAATGGAGAAGGATTCTCACGCCCGAGCAGTACTACGTGTTGCGGGAGAAGGGAACAGAGCGACCGTTCGTCAACAAATACGACCACCATTTTGAGCCGGGCACCTACGCCTGCGCCGGCTGCGGGCTGGAGCTGTTCGAATCGGACACGAAGTTCAACTCCGGCTGCGGCTGGCCCGCGTTCTACGCCGCCAAGGCGGGCGATCGCGTGAAGCTGCAGCCTGACTACTCGCACAACATGGTTCGCACGGAAGTTCTGTGCGCCCGATGCGAATCGCACCTGGGGCATATCTTCGATGATGCGCCGCAGACTCCCACAGGCCAGCGGTACTGCATCAACTCGGTGGCGCTCACATTCATCCCGGCGGATAAGAAAAAGGCAGAATGATCGGCGACATAAAACCGACGATTGGTTGAATGAAGCCCGCGGTTGAACACCGTGGGCTTTTTTCAATCATTCATCGAGCATGCCAGTTCATCACACTCACGCGCTTTCGATGTCCAGCGGATGATGCCGTTCGAGCACGCGCGTCGCTTCATCCAGCCGTGCTGCATCGGTCACGACGGTCAGGACGATTTCGCTGCGCCGCGTCTCGGCCTCTTCGGAAAAGGCAGCATCCTCCTCGAACCAGTCGCGCACGCCCTCCCACAGTCCGTACAACGCTTCGCCGTCCGGGCCGGAGGTCTGCTGCTCGGTCAGCAGGATGTCGCGATCGGGGAAACCAGCGTCCAGCAGTTCCTGCCGGGCTTCATCCGCATCGCGTCGATCTCGAAAGACGCCGACGATGGTGGCCACCATGATGCTGCTATCCTCATGTGGGTGTGAAGTCGCGCCGTGGCGTGGAACCGGAAGAAGGAGCCGGTCAGACCATTCTATTGGTGATGCTTCGCAGCTAGCTGGCGGAGCACATCAGGTATTCGCTGAGTTGCACAACCGCGGACGATCAATGTGACAGGTCGGGAAATGACTGAAATTGTCGCCGTGCATTGCATCAGCGCACATCATCGAAAAGGAAACTTCCCGAGGTCCGGATCGTCTTCGTCGAGGTCCGAATCGTCTTCATCGTCATCGTCATCGTGTTCGTCATCGTCAACGAGAGGGTCGGAGCGATCATCGGGATCGAATATGTCGTCGTCGGTAATGAGGTCATCTGCGAGGGTGCCCAGTCCCGGCGGTGGAGCGTCACCGGTCAGACGTCTGCCCGACAGTTCCCACGGATCGAGGTTTGATGTAGGGCCGCGCAACGCCTGTTCCTGAGCGCGGAACTTGAGGTAGAGGTGTTTGCGCACCATGCGGGCGATCGCCAGCAGCATGATGCCGATCACGCCGATCAATCCGGCGGACACGGCCAGCAGCAGCAGACGCGCAAACTGTTCGTCCCGACCCATCGCGTCTCATTGTACCGCACGGAGCCGAATTACCCGCGAGGGGTGACGCAATCTGCACAAGCCGGCACGGCCATCCCTGTGCGCCGCAAGGTCACATCATCGTATTACTGCTCAGCCGGCATCTGCGCCAGCTTCTTTTCCAGTTCCGCCAGTGCGTTGGATTGGGGTGTGAAACGGCGGAGCCGGTTGATGAACTTCTCGGCCTGTTCACGGTCGTTGGCGCGGATCCACCATTCGGCTGACTTCTCGAGCATGTAGTAGTCGGCCGGGTTGTTCTGATACGCCTCGGCGTACATCAGCGCGGCTTCACGCGGCTGGCCCATCATCCCCCAGCACGTCGCCATGTCCGCCAGCACCGCCAGGTTCGCCCGCTCCTTCGGCGTCAGACTCTCCAGCGCCAGCAGCGCCTCTTCCGGACGGTTTGCCCGACGCAGCAGCATCGAGCGGTTGCGGATGTATTGCACCTGCAGCTCACGCTCCAGGATCGGCGTGTTTTCGATCGCCTTTTGAATCTGATCGAGAGCAAGCTCCAGCTTGTTCTGGCGGGCGTAGAGGTCGCTGAGCATTGCGTAGGCCTTGTGCTCGGATGAGTTGATGCTCAGTGCCTGCAAGAGCGTTTTCCGCGCCCCGTCGTAGTCCTTCTGGGTCAACTGCACCTGGGCGAGGAAAAGACGATAGCGTGTGTCCTCGGGCCGAAGGCTGATCGCCTGCCGGTAGTGATGGGTGGCTCGGTCCAGTTCGCCGCGCTCCAGCTCGATCTGCCCCGCCATCTCATGCAGGTTGGGCTGCTGTGGGTTGAGCTTCAGGCTCATTTCAAGCTGTTCGATCGATTCTGCGAGCCTGCCCTGCACGCGCAGAATCTGCCCCAGCAGCGTGCGTGCTTCGGCGAAATCGGGGTATTTCTCGACCAACCTCTGGGCTGGGGCGAGCATCGGCTCGACGGGTTTCTTCTCGGCGATGGCCTCCTCGAAAAGGGTTGCGATGGCACTGAGTTCCTCCAGCGCTGTCTGGTCGGCCTCAGCGGTGGGCCGCTCAGCCATGCCGCGCATCGCCTCGGCCTGCATCGACCACCAGCCGTACGCCACAAACGCCAGAACCAGCCCGATGGTCACGATCACGACCACCGCGAGTGTTCCGCGCGAGATACCGGATCTGCTGGGCTGTTCGTTCATCGTTGTCACTCATTTCGGTGATATCCCGCCCTTCGCTTCGCTCAGGACGGGCGTTAACGCAGTCCCTTCGTCCCTTGCTCGTCACCCGCCTATAATCGCGCCCATGCTGCACCTGCGCCGCACCGTGCGATTTTGTCTGGATGACAGCGACGCCCCGACGCCGCCGCGGCACAACGGCCACGCGGGCTGGCCCCCGATGCGCGGGCTGGGCCGATACTACGAGCTCCAGATTCACTGTATCGGCAAGGCGGACCCGGTCACCGGATACTTCATCATTATTCGTGAGATCGACCAGGCGTTCGCGCAGCACGCTCTGCCGGTGCTGCGGCAGGCTGTGGGCAATCGACCGGCCGAGGCACCGCTGGGCACACTGCTGCAGCGGGTGCTCGAAGCGCTTCAGCCGCCCCTGAACCACACGGTGGCCAGCCTGTGTCTGCAACTCACACCATTCTACAGCCTTGCAATCCGGAGCGATCAGATGCGGCATGTGACGATGCGCCAGCAGTTCGACTTTTCCGCCGCTCACCGCCTGCACGTGCCGCACCTGAGCGATGAGGAGAACCGACGGATCTTCGGCAAATGCAACAATCCGGCGGGACACGGCCACAACTACCAGCTCGAAGTGGCAGTGGAAGCGCCCATCGGGCCGGACGGGCGGGTGGTCGAGCTGGAGAAGCTCGATGCGCTGGTCGACGGGGTGGTGATCCAGAAACTCGACCACAAGCATCTGAACATGGATGTGCCCGAATTCGCGCAGCTCAACCCGACCGTGGAAAACATTGCCCGCGTGATCTTCGAGCTTCTGGAGCCGGCGGTCGGCGAACTGGGCGTGCGGCTGGCGGAGGTGAGCGTCTGGGAGACGCCCAAGACGGTGTGTACCTATCGCGGTGAGCGCGAGGCGGTCACTTCGCCTTCGTCAGGCTGCCATTTCCCTGCAACGTAAACATGAACACCAACGATGGTTGCGGCAATCGCTCCGGCGCACTTGCGAGGTGCTGCCGATGGCGGGCATCTGGTCGATCAGCGACACCGTCGGGCAGACCGCGCGCATCATTGTGGTGGCTAACGTCACGCACCTGGCCGGTCACTCGGAATGGAAGTCCAGCGAGTAGTTGGGGCTTTCCTTGGTGATCATGATGTCGTGCGGGTGCGATTCGACCAGGCTGGCGGAGCTGATCCGGCAGAATCGGGCCCTGCTGCGCAGTGAGACGATGTCCGGCGTGCCACAGTAGCCCATACCTGCCCGCAGACCACCCACGAGCTGGTAGACAAAATCGCTCAGCGGCCCACGATAGGGCACACGGCCCTCCACGCCCTCCGGCACAAGCTTGCGCTTGTTCGCTCCCGCCTGACCGTAGCGGTCAGCGGAACCGGCGATCATTGCACCCTGCGACCCCATGCCACGGTAGGACTTGAACCGCCTGCCCATGTGGATGATGGTCTCACCCGGGGCTTCATCCAGCCCGGCGAAGAGGGAACCGAGCATCACCGCCGACGCCCCCGCCGCGATCGCCTTGGTGATGTCGCCACTGGCGCGGATGCCGCCGTCGGCGATGACGGGAATGCCCGCCGGGTCCGCCGCGGCACAGGCGTTCATGACCGCGGTGATCTGCGGCACACCCACACCGGTCACAACGCGCGTGGTGCAGATCGAGCCGGGGCCGATGCCCACCTTCACGGCGTCGACACCCGCCTGGATCAGGTCGGCCGCCCCCTCCTCCGTCGCTACGTTGCCCGCGATGATGTCAATGTCCCACTGTTTCTTGATCTCGCGGACGGTCTCCAGAATGTTGCGGCTGTGCCCGTGAGCCGAGTCGACCACGATCAGGTCGACCTCGGCGTTGATCAGGGCTTCGACGCGGTCGTACTGATGCACGCCAACGGCCGCCCCCACCCGCAGCCGCCCGCGCTCATCGCGGCAGGCGAAGGGGAAGCGGTGCAGCTTGTCGATGTCACGCATCGTGATCAGGCCCTTGAGGTGCATCTGATCATCGACCAGCAGCAGTTTTTCCACCTTGTTGCGGTTGAGGATCTGCTCAGCCTGCTCCAGCGTGGTTCCCGGAGGAGCGGTGACGAGCCGGCCCCCGGTCATGACCTGCTCAATGGGCTGCTCATCGTCGGAAAGGAAGACCATGTCGCGTCGGGTGATGATGCCGACGACCCTGCCGCTGGGCTTGCCATCCTCGGTGATCGGCACACCGGAGATGTTCTGCTCGCGCATGACACGACGAGCCTCGCTGACCGGGGCGTGGGGTGGCAGGGTGACCGGATCGAGGATCACGCCGTTGGCGGAACGCTTGACCTTGATGACCTCACGAACCTGGGCTTCGATGGGCAGGTTCTTGTGGATGACCCCCAGCCCGCCTTCCTGCGCCAGGGCAATCGCCAGCGCCGATTCGGTCACCGTGTCCATCGGAGCGGACAGCAGCGGAATGTTCAGGCGGATGCGACGGGTCAGTTGCGTCGAGACGTCCGCATCGGCGGGCAGAAAATCGCTCATCGCCGGGATCAGCAGCACATCGTCGAACGTGATTCCGTCGTAGAGAATCTTGGACGAGGGGGAGCAACCACGGGCGGAAGCCCGGACGTCGGGAGCAGTCATCATCGGCTCTTCCATGTAACAGAGTTACCGCTTCGGCCTGCAGCCGTCAAGGCGGGGGTGGGAGATGATAGGCCGCCCGGCCCCGGCGGGCAGCTGCTGAGATGGGAATTGGGGGGGGTAGGGAATGGTTAGTGGTGCGTGGTTGTGGTGGTCATCTGCCGTCAAGGGGTCATGACGCCCGCCTCCCCTTCCCGGTTTCGGATTGGAAGGCTAAACCGGTCACACTCGCCAAATCGCCAGATAGCCAAGCCCCCCCTGCCTCTGGTGGACGCCCCAAAAAGCAACCGGCCTCCGCTTTCACGGAGGCCGGTGGTTGGATCAATTTTGCGAGAGCTTATTGTTCGCCGTTCCTGTCGTTGTTCTCGTGGATCATCGAGGCATCGGCGTACTGAATGTTGGTGGAGCCAGTTGCCGTAGCATTGTCGGGGAGGTCGGTGTTGCCGAACAGGAAGTCGCCCTTATTGTTGTTCAGACTCTCACGATAAAACTTGTTCGCGCCGTACTTGGTCTTGTAGTAGGGCTGGTAGATCTGCTCGACATGGACGTCGCCGAAGCCGACGTTGCCCTCCCACTTACCGGGCGTCGTGGTCTGGTTGCTCTGGACGTTGGAGGCAGAGGGGTTGTTCGGACCGATGTTGCGATCGCTGACCACGATGGCGGCCGAGTTCACCTTGTTGGACCACTCAATGGAGCGAGGGGCCTTGGCGTTGCCTTCATCCAGATCGAGCATCGCGTAGGAGTAATGGTCGAACGCAACGGGACCGGTCGTCCAGGTGTCCTTGATATCGAAGGGGCTGATCGCCACTTCACCCGTGAACTGGTTACGGCTCATCATTTCCCAGTAACGGGGCTGAACGTTGTTACCGTCCATCTGGGCAGTGTAACCGCTGCTCCAGTTGGTCGGGTTCATGTTGATGTCCTTGAAGCCATCGTTATCCAGGTCGGGACGTCCGCCCATACCGGGGAACTTGCCGTTGTTGCCTTCGGCGAAGACGTTGAGCGACTGGACGATGTTGCGGAGTTGGTTGGAGTTCTGCGTCCGTCGAGCGGCGATCCGCGCTCGCTGCAGCGCCGGCAGCAGCAGGCCGATCAGCAGGGCGATGATGGCGATGACCACCAGCAGTTCAATCAGGGTGAAGCCTTTAGACTTGCGCATAACGGACGCTCCTAAGAAAATTGCAGTCAGTCGCAGAGAAATTTACGCGGTTCCGCGCGTCCTTGACGGTTGGGTCTGCCGAACGGCACCGGACTCGACCGGGGACGTGAAATGCCTGCCGTCAGCACGGGGAACCGGCCCACACAATTTCCATCCCAAAACGGTGCTACGCACACCTCACCAAAGAAAACCTACCGGATGCAGCGGAATAAGGGTCAGGATGATGATCAGTCCAAAAGGCGATGACAATGAAAAGGAAGGCCCGCAGTCCGGCCTGCCTAGCCTTCCCCCCGGACGCGACAATCTCTTCCCTGAGTCCGCTTGAAGCCAGTGTACCCCACAGGGTGCGAAAGTGTCAAGCTTTTGCGCAGGAGGAGGGAGCGTGACGAGGGAAGCTGGCGGGACCGATGGTGAGGGGTCCGGTCGGGGAAGGGCGGGCGGGGAAAGCCGAAATCCGAAGCCCGAAATCCGAAGCCCGAAATCCGAACGAAGGCCGGAAGCCGGAAATCCCAAAAATCGGATGGGCCAGGCGAGAAGGCTGGACTCACGCAAGACCTCGGTGGGACCGGCCGGATCGATTTCCTCTCATGCATGTCCATTCGTGTCCCCTTCGCGGTCCCATTTGAAACGACTCGAAGCATTCGATGTTTCTTCTCATCATCCCTGCTTTCCTTCGTACTTTTCGTGTCTTCGTGGCCCAACCACCGATTTCCCATCACTTTTCGATTCATCGCTGTTGCCAACCCAACCCTTATCCACACAATTTCCGGATGATCGTGACAGGCAGGTGGATAAAAACTTTTGCGGCTCCAAATGCTTGAAGTTGCGAAGCATGAAGTGTGTCAAGCTGCATTGGGTCGTCAAAGGTGGTTGAATCCCCTTCGCGTCGCGGTATCTTGGCTGACGCGTCAAGGGATTGTCGCCCCGATCAGGGTGTGGCACGCCACGGGGAGGCATCGCACGGAGGGTCTTACGCGATGCAACGGCTGCCGAGGTTTGCGATCGGTGTCGGGGAAGGAACCATATCCGTGTTGTGCCTGCTCCGCGCATAGGGGGTGCGTTCTGGGCACAGCATCAGAAGTTGAACTTCCTGTGTAAATCGAACCGTGACGGTTCGAGAAGGAGTGATCGTGAGCGCGACCACTTCTCCGGATGTCGCATGCGCCCGGTTTGCGCAACGCCTGGCCGATTCAGTGGGTCAGAGACGGTATCAGATGTGGTTCGATCGTTCGGCCCGGTTCGGCTACGACGATCGTGAGCGTCGACTGAAGGTGGCGGTGCCCAACCGCTTCATCGCCGACTGGATCGGCCGCAACTTCGACGACCACCTGCGTCGCGTCGCGGCCGAGGAACTGGGCGAAGATGTGAAGTTGTGCGTGCAGGTCGAGCCTGAGCAGTTTCCCGCGGAGTTGTCGGCTGCGCGGCGCGAGACACCGTCCAGCCCGCTGCCCCGCCGACGCCCGGTCGACGCCTCCGTCAGCGCCAACCTGCGCTACCGTCTGGAACATTTTGTGGTCGGCCCAAGCAACCAGATGGCGTTCTCGGCCGCCAATGCGCTGGTCGATGACTCAGCCATGCACACCGGGCCGCTGTTCATCCACGGTGGATGCGGGCTGGGCAAGACCCACCTGCTGCAGGGCCTGTGTGCCAGGATGCTTGAACTGCGACCTGACGCGGCGGTGCTCTACACCACCGGCGAGCAATTCACCAACGACTTCCTCACCGCGGTGCGCACCAATCGCATCGATGATTTCCGGCGTCGCATCCGCAAACTCGATCTGCTGGCGGTGGATGACATTCACTTCATCGCTGACAAGCAGGCGACACAGCAGGAGTTCCTGCACAGCTTCGACGCGATCGATCTGGGTGGCGCGAAGGTGGTGATGGCCAGCGACTGCCACCCGAAGCTGATCCGCAAGTTTTCCGAGGCGCTGGTCAGCCGATGCGTACGCGGCTTCGTGGTTGAGGTACACAAACCCGATACGACGACACGCATGCGCATCATCCGAGCGCTGGCGCAGCGGCGAGGCCTGTCACTTCTGGAGCCGGCCGTCACCATCCTCGCCAACCGCTGCTCCGGCTCAGTGCGCGACATCGAAGGGATGCTCACGCGTCTGCACGCCCTGGCGCATCTGGACGGCTCGGGCAGGCGCAGCAATGGCATCGGCCGGGCACTGGTCGATCGCCTCTTTGAGGTAGCCGCCGCCTCCATGCCGCGCAAACCCATTCGCTTCGAGCAAATCCTCGACACGGTGGCCGAGCATCTGCACGTGGATCGCAACGCCATCCTCGGCGGCAACCGCAACCGCAATGTGGTGCTGGCCCGCTCGATGGTGATTCACCTGGCGCGGCTGATGACGAGCATGAGCTATCCCGAGATCGCCGCAGCCATGGGGCGGACGAACCATTCGACGATCATCACCGCCGCGAAACGCATTCGCGAACAGATCGCCGATGCCTCCATGCAGGTAACGCTGCCCGGGTCGCTGGAACCGATCAGCTATGCCGATCTGGCGGATCAGCTTTTCCACCGCGTGCATCAGGCGTGAGGGGCAGGATGGTGTAACGCGACGAGTCGCGCCGCTTCGTACCCCCTTGGTACCTCTGTCTCACTCCATCGCGTCGCGGAGCCAGGCGTCGTCGGAGGTGGGTTCGGTCGTGGTGGGGACGGCGCCGGCAGCGATGAGGCGTTTGGCAATCTTGTCCAGCACGCCGTTGATGAAGGCGGGGCTTTGCTCAGAGCAAAACTGCTTGGCGAGCTGAACCGCCTCGTTGATGGCGACCTTCACCGGCGCGTGGCCGCTGACCATTTCGTGGAACGCCAGTCGCAGGATGGCACGGTCGACCGGCGGCTGACGATGCGTTGGCCAGTCGGGCGCCAGCTCGCTCACCAGGGCATCGGCTTCGCCGCGCCGTGACCAGGCCGCCCGCGCCAGTTCCAGCGCTGCCTCCTGCACCGGCAGCTCATCAGGACCATCCGCAAGCCCTTCGGCGATCAGCGGCAGGTCCTCCTCTCCGCGAAGATCCAACTGATAGAGCACCTGCATCGCCAGGCGCCGAATGTCACGTCGTTTTGGCATACGTCCACTTCTTTAGTGCCGCCGCGAATGCGGAGAACATCCCATCATCATCCGTTCGGGTCGGCAGCTTTTTTCCCCATGGTTCGCATCAGGTTGGCCATCTCGATGCCCGCGAGCATCGCCTTTTCCCCCTGATTGCCCATTTTCGCCCCGGCACGGTTGATAGCCTGTTCGAGCGTGTCCGCGGTGATCACTCCGAAGATGCACGGCACACCGGTCTGGGTGCCCACCTCGCGGATGCCCTTGGCCGACTCGCCCACCACGTGATCATAATGATCGGTTTCACCACGGATCACGCAGCCGAGGCAGATAATCGCATCGTACTGCCCCGATTCGGCCAGCCGTTTGGCGGTCACGGGCAGTTCAAACGCGCCGGGCACATGTGCGATGGTGAGCTGGGCCGGGTCACCCCCCAGGCGCTTCCATGTGTTCACCGCCGCCCGCTCCATGTGGCTGGTCAGGTAATCGTTGAAGCGGCTGACCACCAGCGCCAGGCGCAGGCCCGATGCGGTCAATCCGCCTTCCAGATGTTGAGGCTCCTGTGACATAGCCCGGAAGTCTAGCGGCGTTTGCCGATCCCGGCCACGCGACAGTCAATCGAAGCCGCCATATGGCTTGACACGCTAGGCCCGGCGAGCGTTACCGTGCTAGACTGGCGGTCATGGTCGCAGGGTGGTTCTGCAGATCGATCGTGATGGCTCTCGCAGCGATGCTGTCGCTCGTGGCGGGCGGCTGCACACTGGACATGCGTATCGGCACGGGGTCGACCGCCATGCAGGCCACCACCCTGCCCGAACCAACGATCGAGCTGCGCCATCCCTCGCGGGTCGTTTCAGCCGGTTTGCAGATCTCGCCGCTGAGCCTCTACCCCACGCTGATGGTTCGCACATCCGACACCGCCGGGCGGTTCATCCTCGACACCGGTGGCGCCGGGGCGCTGATTGTCACCGAGCGCTTCCTGAAGCAGGCGGGCGGCCGACGCCTGGCCAACACCAGTACCACCATCAACGGTACGCGCTACCCCCTGGCGGTTATCCCGCACCTGGAGATCGGGGACGGGCTGATCCTGCGCAACGCCACCTGCATCATCAGCGACCTGGACCAGATGCGGCGGGTGTGCGGCGACATCGCCATCGACGGTGTCCTCACCGTTGGCCTGCTGCAGGGGCTGGAACTGGACATCGATCTGCCCAACCGCGTGGCTCATTTCCGCCCCGCCCACCTGCGCGAACAGGTCGCCGGCGCGGTGGAGCTGTCCCGTCCCGCAAGCCATGCGGCGGACCCACGTCCCTACGCAATCGTGCGGGTGAACGGCGTCAACGTGCCAACGCTGCTGGACACTGGCAACTATGCAGCGATCGACATCCCCCGGTCACTCTTTGAACCGCTGGGTGTGGCGCTGAGCCAGCCACGGGACAGCTTCGGCGCCGCAGGGTTCAACAGCCGCCCCGCCGTCACGCAGCGTGGCACGCTGGAGACGATCGATCTGGGCGATATCGCCCTGCGTGATGCTGAGGTCCACGTCATCCCCCACGACGAAGTGACCGAGGCGGTCATCGGCATCGCCGTGTTACAGCACTACCGCATCATCTACAACACCCACACGCGCACGACGCTGCTCATCGGGGCAAAGGAACTGACTGCCCCCGCCCCCAGCCCACAGGTCGTCCAGCTTGTCGAAACCATCTGCCGCGAACGATTGCGGTGAGAACACCACAAGCCGCGTCGCTTCGTGCGCCTGCCATGGCGCTGCTACATTACTCGCGCCATGACCCCCATCACGCTTGAGCGGGTGACGAAACGGTTCGGGACGGTAACTGCCGTCGATGCGGTGGATCTGCACATCCCCGCGGGGGAGCTGTTTTTCCTGCTGGGGCCCAGCGGCTGTGGCAAGACGACGCTGCTGCGCATGATCGCGGGGTTTACCGAGCCGACAAGCGGAACGATTCGCTTCGGGGAAAAGGACATCACGCATCTGCCGCCCAACAAACGCAACACGGGCATGGTGTTTCAGGGCTATGCGCTGTGGCCGCACATGACGGTGGCGCAGAACGTGGCGTTCGGGCTGGATGTTCGTCGGATCGGTTCAGCCGAGAAGGCACGCCGCGTGGAAGCCGCACTGGCAGCGGTGCAGATGGCGGACCTCGCCAGGCGAAAACCCAACGAGCTTTCCGGTGGGCAGCAGCAGCGCGTCGCACTGGCGCGGGCGCTGGTGATCGAACCGACCGTGCTGCTGCTGGATGAACCGCTCTCCAACCTGGATGCGAAGCTGCGGCTGGACATGCGCACTCAGATTCGCGATATCTGCAAACGCGCGGGCATCACCGCGATCTATGTCACGCACGATCAAAAGGAAGCGTTGTCCATGGCTGACCGCATCGCGGTGATGCGTGACGGCCGGGTCGTGCAGGCGGGCAGCCCACGCGAGCTGTATGCCCGACCGGCGACGCGCTTCGTGGCGGACTTTCTGGGCGAGAGCAACTTCATCACCGGCACCGTCGCCGGCCGCGAGGGCGACACGGTGGTGATCGACACCGCTGCAGGCCCAATGCGCTGTGCCGTGTTCCCTTCGGATGTAAAACCCGGCGACGCGGTCACCTGCTCACTCCGTCCCGAAGCGGTGCATTTCTCAACAACAACTCCGTCAAACAGTCCCAACACCTTCCCCGCCCGCCTCACCCAGACGGTATACCTTGGCGAAACCGCACAGCACCACCTGCTGCTCGCCGACACGCTGCCGCTCAAAGCACTGGAACTGAACCCCGGCCCTGCCCCCGACCCCACCCCCATCATCACCTTCTCCCCCGAACACCTGGTCATCCTCCGCGCCTGAAGCCCAGGAACCCCTCACTTCAAAAACACACTTCGCTGCAGCGCATCCAGCGGTCGCGACAACAAACTCGCCGCCAATAGCGCCAGCATCGCCGCCTGCGGCTGCCCCGTCCACCACATCGCCGCGATCCCCCCCGCGCCTATTATCAACCCGTACACCAGCCGCCCGGAACGGCTCATCGGCGTCGCACCCGGCGCCAGCACCATCACCATCAGCGTCATCGGCGTCGCGAAAAAGACATACGACACAAACGTGATTGACGCTGCTGGCCCAAGCTCGATCAATCGCGACAGCACGCTGACATACCTGTCCGCCTCCGCCTGCCAGACGGGCATGAGGAACATGGTGGTCAGCGCCCCGACCAGCGCCGTCATCGCGACGGGCCAGAACGCCAGCCGCCGATACATCAGATAGAACCCCAGAAAAATCAGCAGCGCCCGACTGCTGGCACCGGCTGCATCGATGTGCGCGCCGACAAAGATTTCGCTCAGTTGCGCCAGTTCGCCCGTGCTGAGTCGCCGCACCAGTTGATTACGGTCCTGCAGCATGTCGAAACGCTGGCTCAGCAGGAGCTGGCCCGTATCCGTTCGACGAATCGCATCGGGGGCATCGGGCGGAAAAGGTGATTGCCACGCCACGATCGATGCCTCAGCGGTCGCATCGCGCACATCACCCACGATCAACCGTTGCGGCCTCAGCACCGCATCAATCGGCTCCCACATCTTCAACATCCACCCCGGTGCGCCGCCTCCCTCGGCCCCCGGTGCCATCACGATCGGCGCCAGCCAGATCAGCACGAGCACCAGCACCACCGGATGCACGCGCAGCCGATGCGACCGCCCCACCACATGGGCGAGCAGCCCCACTGCCCCACCCACCGCAGCCGGCAGCCACCAGCGCTGCATTACCGGCATGGCCGCCCCCAACAGCAGCCCCAGGTTCAGCGCATGAAGATGCGGTACCCGCGACCGTCGCCGCGCCAGCAGCCGCACCGCCCCATCCACGACCAGATGCCCCGCCAGCGCTCCCGCCCCGGCGATCATCACCGATACCAGCCCACGCCATCCAAAAAAGACCAGCGCCGATGCCGCCAGCACGATCGCGACGGTGAGCCATTCCAGGTCAATCCCCCGCCGCTGGTAGATCGATCCAAGCCAGGGCGGCCCGGTCAGTTGGCGCGCGGGTGCATTGGTCGCCTCCTTCACGACCGATTCATGCTGCGCAGCCGAACTGATGTCACGATCCGTCATCCAGCGTTCCCATGCTCCGACGCAACGGGCAACGACACCGCAGTTTCCGCGTTATCCCGTGCGGCTCGCAACGACTGCGCCAGCGGCAGTTCCGTCGGACACACGTGCGAGCACAGCCCGCAGTCGATGCACCACTCCAGCGCCCGCCGGGTGCGCTGGGCCGCGTGCCTGTCCGTCTTCGCCCGCGTCAGCAGTTGCACCAGTCGCACCGGTCGCAGCTCCGTCGGGCACACCTGCGCACACCAGCCGCAACTGATGCACGGCTCGGGCTTTGGCGGTCGCATCGGCGCCAGCACGCTCAGGAGCAACTCGTCCGTCGGCACCACCGGGTCCAGCGCCCCATTGCCATCATGCTCGGCTGCGAAGGGTTGACCCGTCATCGGGTTACCCCGCACCACCCGACCAACCAGCGCCCCGGCTGAACCCGCCAGCGCACCATGCACCGATGCCAGCGGCTGACCCGCCAGCACGTACGCCGGCGTCATCGGCGTGCCCGGCTCAGGCCATCCGATAAACAGCGGTTGCGCCAGATCCAGCTCCCGGTTCGTAAACCAGCGCGCCAGCCGAATCGCCGTCCACGGCCCGATCATCACCACCCCGCGATCAGTCGGCAAGGCGTTCGGACCCAGCTTCTTATGACGCCCCGGACCATGGACCCAGAGCACCAGTCGCGGATCCGCGCTGGGATATAGGTTCGTCACCGCCGTCAGAGGCACACGAAAGTTGCGACAGGCTGGCTTCACCCGCGACACCACCGCCGACGCCTGCGAGGTGAGCATCAGCACACGCCTCGCCCCGACGATGTCCGCAGCGATCTGGGTACCCAGCACCGCATCATCCGGAAAGCTCGTCAGCAGGCTGCTGCGATCAGGATAGGGCGGAAACGCATCCAGCCCCACGCAGATGAGCATCGTCGCTGGATGTTTCTGCACCGCGTGAAGTTGGGCAACCAGGTCCAGCCGCCAGTCCCCTTCGCACCAGGGGCCGAACCGTCGCAGTGCTTCCAACCAGTTCTCGCTCGTGCGGCCACGCGGTGGCTCCACACTCAGCATGGTGGTGGCGGTCGGCTCCGTCGGTTCGATCAGGATGCCCCAACCGCCGCCCGCTTCCGCCGGCACCGTCCAGATGCGCTGCACCCGGCCGTGGATCGGGCTGATCATGCAGGGCCGATCGGGCTGACCTGCGTCGGCAAGCACCTGGCCATGACGCACTGCCTCGCCCAACTCCACCCGAGGCGCCGATCGACTCAGCAGCCGAATCGGTTGAGCCGTGAGCGTTCGTGGGGGCGCGGGCAGCCGAACGATGGCGCCCTGCCGGAACTCCATGCCGCCGCGAATCCTGGCCATGGTCAGATGATATCCGCTGAACGTGCCAATTCCCGTCGGTTCGAGTGGTCCCCGAATTGCAGCACGTCGCCCTGCCTCATTCAACTGTGCCGATGCCCCATCGGGCACACGCGGGGAGACTTGCGATGCCGTTGCAACAAGCCGATGTGCGGGAACTGCTGGAAGCTGGCGGGCAAACCTGCGTCTCGATCTACATGCCCGGCGAACCGGCCGGCCCCGATACCCAGCAGGGGCCCATCCGCCTGAAGAACCTTCTGCGCATCGCCACCGAAAAACTGATTGAACGCGGTTATGACGAACCGCAGGCCCGCCAGTTCCTCCAGCCAGCCGCCGAACTGCTCGAACAGCCCGACTACTGGCAGCACCAGAACCACGGTCTGGCATTCTTCATCGCCGATAACTTTTTCCGCGAATATCGCCTGCCCATCACCTTTGATGAGCTGGTGCTGGTCGATGACCAGTTCCACATCAAACCATTGCTGCCGCTGCTCTATCTGAACGGCCGGTTCTACATCCTCGCCCTGAGCCAGCAGGATGTGCGGCTGTACGAAGCGACGCTTGAAAATATCGAGGAGGTGACGCTGCGCGGCGTGCCACGCACCCTGCGCGATGTAGTAGGCTACGACTATGAGGAGCGGTCGCTGCAGTTCCACACCGGCACACAGCATGAACGATCCATGCGCCCCGGCGATGGGATGCGTCGCCCGGCCATCTACTTCGGGCATGGTGAGAACGTGGATCAGGATCGCCAGGAGATCGAACGCTTCTCCCGCCGCGTGGATGAGAGCCTCTATCAGTTAATCCCCGATCGCCAGACACCGATGATCCTCGCCACGGTCGACTACGTGGCCGCGATCTATCGCGATGTGAGCACCTATCCCAACCTGCTGGAGGAAGGCATCGCGGGCAACGTGGAACATCTCAGTGCCGATGAACTGCACAAACTCGCACTGCCCATCATGGAGCGCCAATGCAGAAAGGCGCGCGACGAGGCGGTTGAACGCTTCGCCTCACTCTACGGTACGGCGGGCGTGAGCGATGAACTGCAAACCATTCTGTCCGCCGCGTTTGAAGGACGCATCGACACGCTGTTCGTCGCATCGGATGAACAGATGTGGGGCCGTTTCGATGAGGTGTCACGCTGGACGGAACAACACGATGAGCGCCAGCCGGGTGACACAGATCTATTGCAACTGGCGACAGTGAAAGCGCTGGACAGCGGCGCGCGTGTCGTCGCCACACCGCGCGACGAACTGCCCGCTGCACCTCTTGCCGCCGTCTTTCGTTACTAATCACAATTTGTGAACACCGATCACACGCACGATCGGCGTTCAATGCACATTCGTCATCGCATTGGTTGCTATGCTTCATTGGCGCGGAAAGGAACTGCGTGCCGATGAATAGCCGGCACGGACGTTACGCCTGATAATTACAGGTGACGTCCGATCATGATGCTGTGCAGGAGAGGATATGGGCTGGTTTCTGACCAAGAACAGCAAAAAGAAGCGTCAACCGCGTGCGCGTCGTTCCACCGCCGTGGCCAAACCATGGGATCCGCAGCGTACGCTCCGCGGGTTGAAGATTCTCGCCGCGGTGCTGGCAATCGGCGGAACCGTGTGGGCGTGGCGCATCGGTGAGCCCTGGCTGCGTCGCTACGCCACCGAACAGTCGCTCAGGGCGGCCAACAATCACTCGGGTATCGTCCATGTCGACCTGGTCAATGCGCCGGGCTGGCTGGAGCCGGGCAGCGTGTTGCGCCAGGAGCTGATCGCGCTCGTGCGCGATCAGATCAGCCTCGACCCGCTCAACGCGCTCGATCTGGAACGCGCGGTCCACACGCTGCGCACCAGTCCCTGGGTGAAGGATGTTCACCGCATCGAGCGTGTGGCGATCGATCAGGTGCGCGTCCATGCTGACTATCGCGTGCCCACCGCGTTGTTGCGAACGCGGCAGGGCTACTACCTCGTCGATGCCGAAGGTGTGCGTCTGCTGGAAATGCCCTACGCGCAGCGGCCACAGACGCTGATGCCGGTGATCGCTGGCGTGGCTCAGCCCCAGCCGCCCGTCGGCCAGGTCTGGCCCGGTGAGGATGTCCAGGCTGCACTGAACCTCATTCATCTGCTCCAGACCCGGCCCTACTACGATCAGGTCGACGCCATCGACGTCTCCCAGCGTGACCGCATGGGCCGCATCCGCATGACCATCGTGGCGACCAACGGCGGGGAAATCCTCTGGGGCTTTCCCCCCGGCACCGAAAGCGTCACCGAACGGGATGACGCCTTCAAGCTCGCCAACATCGATGAGCACTACCGCAAGTTCAGCGTCATCGCGATGCCGCGGCAGGTGGTCGAGGTGTATAACGATGTTGTGTTGGTCCGAGCGCGAAATTGATCGATGTTCACAACACCCGAACCTTGTTCGCGCGATAAGCGAATAAGAAAGGGGCTTGACGGGTCGGGGGTTCACCTGAAAGCGGTTGCGGCCGATGAGGGAGGCAAGGTGAGGCCGCATGTGGACGCTACACTGGCAGGACATGCAACCGTTCGATCCCGAGCAGGAGCATCTGGCGCTTCGTCGCGAGGCTGCATCGCAACTGTCATGGCGCGGCGGAACGCTGCTGGCCTGGTGCCTGTGGCTCCTGGGATCGTGGATGATGACGCTGGGGCATGGCGCGGCCTGGGCTGTGCGGGCCATGATGCTGCTGGTGATGGTGGGACTGCTGCTGTTGTGGCCGGCACTGCGGCTGAGCCAGGACCGCTGGGCCAGCCAGTCGCGAACGATGATGCTGCTCTCGGGTCGATCCGGCCCCATCTCCGTGCTGATGGACTGGCTGGGGCTGGCGCTGATTGCCCAGGCGGTCGTCTGGTCTTTCAAGATCACCGCCAACTGGACGGTTCATCAGACGTTATGGATCGATGCGGCGGTCCTGAGCTGGAGCCTGCTGGCGGCCGCCCTCGTCGCCTGGGGGGTGCAGTGGCGGGGCAACATCCCCCGGGCGGTGGCGATGCTGCTTTGTGTGGGCCTGTTCTGGGGCGAGCCGCTGGTTTACAGTCTCATGACACCCCGGCTGGCAGACTCGCCGCCCTGGCGCATGCGGATCAGCCCGCTGCAGACGATCTGGCATCTTTCCGAGCCGGGCGGGTTGTGGTCGGTCGAGCCGTGGCACACGCAGGTGCTGGCAGTAGCGGTGGCGGCGGTGGTGGCGTGGGTGCTGGTCCTGATCATGAGCCGCCAGCCCAGTCAGGCGGCCTGAAAACGCAACATTCCGATATGCATGGAAAGACGCTGGCTGAGTCCCGCGGTATGCTAAACTTGTTATTGGGAATCACAGATCAAACGAGGGCAGTCTTCATGGAATTCGTGACAGCGGAAGAGAAAAGGAAACTCGAAGCGCGGCTGGAAGAACTCAAGGCCATGCGACCGATTCTCAGCCAGCGCATCGCTGAAGCGCGCGCCTTGGGCGATCTGAAGGAAAACGCCGACTACCACGCGGCCCGCGAGGATCAGGGTCTGAATGAAGCCGAGATTCGCCGTCTGGAGGAGCGTCTGCGGAACTGCCAGGTGGCCGATAACGCGCAAGTCCCGGAGGACATGGTGTTTCTGGGTGCGGTGGTGAAGCTGCGCGACACCGAAAGTGGGTCCGAGGACCTTTACAAGCTCGTTGGCGAATCCTCCGGGCGGTTCGATACCGATGAAATCGAAGTGACCGCATCCAGCCCGATGGGTGAAGCGCTGATGCGAAGCCGCGTCGGCGATGTGGTGAAGGTGGACCTGCCCCGGGGGACCAAGCGGTTCGAGGTGGTGGCGATCCTCTGACCCGAATGCGACCGCTTTCGGGCGGAAAAGCTGGGTTCGGGCAACGCTCCGCGCTATGATCGGTCAGAGCAAGCGCCACACAGGGAGACCGGCGATGAAGGCACGTGCAACGATGGCGGCAACGGTGCTGGCGATGGCGACGCTCGGCGCGGCGGTCAACCCCGCGCAGGCGCAAAACGCCCTGGGTGATGGACGCGGGCTCGATGCCAACCTCCAGCAGGGATCCGGCGGCGTCAACCAGCCCGCCCGCATCGGCGGCCCCATCAATACCAACCCCATTGTCACCGGCAACGTCACCGGCTCCAGCTTCTTCCGCGACAACGTCGGTTACCGCGCCCCGGGCGATTTCACCGATATCTCCAGCGATGATGAGTTGTTCCGCTTCCGGGCGGTCTCCCAGCCGTCCAGCATCCCCGCGATCACCTCGCGCACCTTCGGCCAGCGGATGGCGCCGGATCTCTACTTCCGCGACATCTCCGGCGTAACCGCGGCTGACGTACGCGTGGATGGCGGTACCCCCGCAGCCATCTGGCGCGCCCGGGCGGCACAGGACTCGCTCTTCGACACCGGTACGATCACCGGCTCGATTCTCACCACCGGTCGGCGACCCAGTGGTGCAGCAGGCACGCTGGGCTACTTCGAATCGACCGACGGCCGACTGATGGAATTGACCGCATCGCCACTGTTTGGCGTATCGGGCCGGCCCATTGAGATACGGCTGGACGATCTGCAGCTTGACCGCACGCTGACCCGACCGACCGACGCGGCTGCCCCCCAGATCGACCCACAGGACCTGCAGGCCCAGTTGCCCACGGGCTTCATCGAGCCGGTCCGCTGGGGTGCCGAGCCGGTGGCTGATCCACTGACGGCGGAGATGCTCGGCCTGCCCTCGCCGTTGCTCGCTCCGTCTATGGAAATCGGCCTGCAACTGCAGGAATGGACGATGCAGCGGCTGGGTGAGCAGGCACCCGAGCAGATGCAGCAGCGCGTACAACGGTTGGAGTCGTCGATTTTCCGGCCGCTCGAATCAATGCAGGCTGCCCCCGGTGAGGACGTCTACGTCGACCTGCTGCGTATGCTGCGTGAGGGTACCCAGGCACCAGCTGAACAGAGGCAGCGACCACAGATCGATCTGGAGCGGCCGAGCGAACAGCAACTCAACAGCGCGGAGCAGATGCGCCAGCGGGCGCTGGATGCGCTGCGGCGTGGTCTTGGCCCTGAAGAACCAGGTCAGCCGCCCGCTCTGCCGCAGGTGCCGCAGCCCGTCGAGGAGTTGGTGCAGCGGCTGGACGCTGATCTGCCGACGCTGGGCACGCTGGCGGGCAATCGACAGGACCTGGCCAACCAGCACATGCGCGAGGCGGAGTTGGCGCTGGCGGACGGCCGATACTTCGACGCGGAACGACGGTACGAGCGTGTGCTGCGGTTGCGGCCGGGCTATCCCCTGGCGCGCGTCGGCCTGATGCACTCGCAACTCGGCGCGGGCATGATCCGCTCGGCGGCACTCAACCTGCGCAATATTTTCGCTGCCCACCCTGAACTGATCGCGGTGCGCTACGACACCAACCTGCTGCCTTCGGAGGAGCGGCTGCAGTGGGTGCGTAGCGAACTGGACAGCATCATCGAGCGCACCGAGCAGCAGTACCCAGCGCTGATGCTGGCCTATCTGGGCTATCAGACGTCCAATCGCGAGCTGGTGCAGTACGGCCTGGACCTCGCCCAGGCGCGCGACCCGGCCGACCCGCTGATCCCCCTGCTCCGCCGCATCTGGCTCGACGAGGGCCCGGCACAGCAAGCCCCGCAGAATGAAAACGCCGACGCAGCGGACACTCCCGAAAAATAACGGCTACTGAATACTCCCCAGGATCCCCCGAAGCCCAGCCACATAGTGGCTGGGCTGTTTCACCGACTCCGCGTCGCGTCTGTGCCCGTTTCACCTCCCGAAAACGCTGGCCTGATTTTGCCGCACCGGGGCCCGTCCAAGCCACTGCATGGCGGGGACTTGGAACATTCTCAAGGGTCCGCAGGTTTCTCTGCGAAACATCGCTTGTATTCTGGGGGCGTTGGAACGAGGATGGTGGCTTGCCCGGATGGCTGGGGGCTAGGGACGGACCCTGACTTATGACGGACCTTGATGTTCATTCTGAATCCTTGCCGACGGGCACCATGGGCCCGCGCGACGAGGCGATCAATTCCACAACGCTGGCGGCTCTTCGCTTCTCGTTGCTGGACTTTCTCGACCGGCAGACCCTGCAGGAGATGCAGGACAGCTTCGTCACGCTCACCGGCCTGAACGTGATGATCCGCGACGAGAACGGCCAGCCGCTGACCAGCCCGACGGATCTGGCCCGGCGTCGCGCCTCGGACGAACTGCTGGCGCGCCTGCTCGCGCCGGCGGAGGTGACGGGTGATCGCACCGCCGCGCCCATCATGCTCGAGGGCGAGTCGCTCGGGTCGATCACCGTCGAGCCGACACCAAGCGATGACTCGGAACCGATTCTGCCAGCCGTGAACGCCGCGGCGATCCAGTTCCTGCAGCTTCTGGCGACGGGCATCGCCCGGTTGTGCGCCCAGGAACTGCACCTGATGCAGCGTGTCGAGGAATTGACCGCACTGTATCGGCTCAGCCGGGTGGTGGCAGCCCACCGCGACCTGCAACAGATCCTGGACACGGCGGCTCGTGAGGCAGCGAGCGTCATGAACGTTACCGCGGTGAGCATCCGACTCATCGACGAAAAGACGCAGAAGCTGGTGCCCCGGGCGGCGTATAACCTCAGCGAGGCGTATCTCAAGGCATCGCAGACGATGCTGGAACCGGACTGCACACTGTTCAAGGAGGCGATGTCGGGCAAGGTCGTGACGATCGCCGACCTGCGCGATGATCCGTGCGTGACGAACCCGGAGGCAGCGCGGCGCGAGGGGCTGGTGTCGCTGCTGTGCGTGGGACTGGTGTATCAGGGCCGGCCACTGGGCGTGCTGCAATTGTTCACGGCAGAACGCTATACGTTCAGCAAGTTCGAGATCGACCTGACCAAGGCAATGGCGCGGCTGCTGGCGGCAGCAATCGAGTCGTCGCACCTGGATGAGGAACGCCAGCACCATCGCGCGACGCAGCGACAACTGGAGATGGCGGCCGACGTGCAGCGACGCATGTTGCCCGGCTCGATGCCCAACTTCCCGCCCTTCGACATTGCCGCACGCTATGTGCCCACGCTCGAACTGTGTGGCGACTTCTACGACTTCATCGGGCTGGAAGGCCATCTGGGCGTCGCGATCGGCGACGTCATGGGCAAGGGTGTGGCGGCGAGTCTGCTCATGGCGTCCGTTCGCGCCTCGCTGCGCGCCTATGCGCAGGATGTGTACGACATCGATGAGATCATCGCACGCGTGAACACGGCGATGGTCCGTGACACGCTCGATTCAGAATTCGCCACGCTGTTCTATGGCGTACTCGACCCACACCGCCTGCGCATGACCTACTGCAATGCGGGCCACAACCCGCCCATGATCCTGCGCAATAACGAGATTCTTTATCTCACGACCGGCGGCATGGTGGTCGGCATCGACCCGCATCAGACCTATCAGAAGGGCATCGTCGACCTGCAGCCGGGCGATGTGATCCTGCTGCACACAGACGGCCTGGCGGATGCGATGAACTTCGCCGGCGAACGCTTCGGCAAGCAACGCGTTGAGCAGGCGCTGCGCGACACGGTCCACATGGACGCCCGCAGCGCAGCCAATCATATTCTCTGGCAGATGCGCCGCTTCACCGGCCTGAACAAGGCCAGCGATGACACGACGCTGGTGGTGATCCGCGTGAACCCTGTGTGACGAGTGCGTGTTTCACGGACGTCGACGACTGGAATCACGGCGGCTGCGCGTCCAGCGGACAGCGATGTGCGCATCACCACGCTTACGAATCCAGGCTACAAACCGGCTGATCTCTTCGTGAGCGAGCAGGGCTTCAATCGTGGGATAGTCGCGTTCGAGTTCACGTTCGCTGAGCACGGCGTGGATCATGCGATGGCACGGTGAGCACAGTTGCGCGATGCTGGCCGGATCCTCCGGCAGCAGTTCGGTCTGGTTTCGCCGTTTACGCTTGCGGACGCGCGACCGGGGAACGAGGTGATGGCGCGTCAGTTTCGCAACGATTCGGCCGCACAGATCGCACTGATGGGATTGCTCGCTGGGCATGAGGCGCTCGCCAAGTGTAGGTCGGCTCCCTACGTCAGAATATCACGCAACGCACGACCGTGCGGCTCCTGCAAACGAGTGTACTCCGCTAGTGAAGGTCCGGCGGTGAGTGCTAGCATAAGGTATGGATCAGCCGAACTATCAGCAGCATATCCAGGACCACACGCGCGAGGCGATTCGCGAGCGCTTGCAGGAAGGCTATCGCCACAGCTATCTGCGTGATGTCATCTACGGCGCGATCGACGGTGCGGTGACGACGTTCGCCATTGTCTGCGGCGCAGCGGGGGCACAGCTTAGCGCAGGGGTCATCGTCGTGCTGGGCATTGTGAACCTGCTGGCTGATGGCTTCAGCATGGGCGTGAGCAATTTCCTGGGCACGCGGGCCGAACAACAGGTGCGCCAGCACGTCCGCAAAACGGAGGAGCGGCACATCCGTATGTATCCCGATGGTGAGCGGGAGGAGATTCGCCAGATCTTTGCAGCAAAGGGATTCTCCGGCACCGAGCTGGAGCACATCGTCGATGTGATCACCTCCGATCATGATCGCTGGGTGGACACAATGATGGTTGAGGAGCTGGGGATGCCACTGGCAGGTGGTTCGCCCTGGAAAGCGGGGGCAGCAACGTTCATCGCGTTCGTCGTGGTCGGGTTCATCCCGATCCTCTTCTACGTTGCAGATGTGATCCTGCCCGGTGATTTGCAGCATCCGCTTTTCTGGAGCGTGGTGCTGACGGGAGCAGCATTCTTCATCGTCGGGGCAGCCAAGAGCCGCTTCATCATGGAAAGTTGGTGGCGCGCTGGGCTGGAGACGCTTGCGATCGGCGGAGTCGCTGCGCTGATCGCGTATGCGGTGGGCGTGTGGTTGGGAGGATTGGTGTGAGGGGCGGTCACCGACCCACGGAGTAGATGGGCTTTTCGGGCGATGCGTACTGGGGAAATTGGTCAGACAGATGCGGTCTGGATGCGTTGGATGTCGGCGCCGAGTTGCTGGAGGGTGACTTCCATGCGTTCGTAACCGCGGTCGATGTGGTAGACGCGGTTGATGGTGGTGGTGCCTCGGGCGGCAAGACCCGCGATGACCAGGCCCGCGCTGGCGCGCAGATCGGATGCCATCACCGGTGCGCCGATGAGTTCACGCACACCAGAGATGAGCACGGTTGGTCCATTGCGGATGAGGTTCGCGCCCATGCGCGACAGTTCCGCCACGTGCAGGAAGCGGTCGGGGAAGATTTTCTCGGTGATGATCGAATTGCCTTCAGCCAGGCACAACAGGGCCATGAGCTGTGCCTGCAGGTCGGTGGGGAAGCCCGGGTGCGGCTGAGTAACGACGTGGACCGGCCGCAACCGGCGATCACTGGCAATGTGCACCGTCTGATGCATACGGTCGTGAATGCGCTCATCCGCGACCGGCTCGAAGTAGACGCCAACTTCCTCCAGGCGATCGATCAGTGCGGTCAGTGCATCGATCGGGCAGTTTTCCAGTGTGACATCGCCATTGGTGATGGCTGCGGCGCAGGCATAGGTGCCCGCCTCGATGCGGTCGGGGATGACGCGATGCTCGACGCCGTGCAGCTTTTCGACACCTTCGATGGTGATGCGTGGCCCGCCGGCGCCAGTGATCTTCGCGCCCATGTCGTTGAGCATATTCGCCAGGTCGGCGACCTCCGGCTCGCAGGCGGCGCATTCGATGACGGTCAGCCCCTCGGCAAGCACCGCGGCGCACATGACGTTGACGGTACCCAGCACGGTGGAGCCGAACGGCCCACCGAGGAAGATGTGTGTGCCGCGCAGCCGACCACCCGGCGCTTCGGCGATGATGTAACCTTCATCGAGGCGGATGTTCGCTCCCAGCGCCCGCAGCCCGCGCAGGTGCAGGTCGACCGGCCGATCGCCGATGTTGCATCCGCCGGGCATGGAAACACGGGCGTGACCCCGTCGGGCGAGCAGCGGCCCCAGCACGCAGATGCTGGCGCGCATGGTGCGGACAATGTCGTAATGCGCCAGGCACGGCTCGCGGTTGACGGCGTGGATGGTGAGCCTGCCGCCGGCGGCTGCGCCGTTGCCATCGCCCACCGGCTCGCGCGTCACGGTACAGCCCAGTGCTTCGAGCAGGCGGGCCATGTTGCGGATGTCGGAGAGGTCCGGCACGTCCAGCAGCGTGACGGGGTCATCACACAGCAGCGCCGCCGCCATGATGGGCAGCGAAGCGTTCTTCGACCCGCGGATGCGCACCCGACCCTTGAGCCGCCGACCACCGTTGATGACGAAAGCATCCATGCCGAGGCATGTTCTCGCAGAAAGGCGCGGTGGATGCAAGGGGGAGGTGAGAGAGACCAAGGGACCAGGGGACTGAGGACTTAAAGAGAAAGGATAACGCCCGTCCTGAGCGAGGCGAAGGGCGGGGCCACCCCCTATCACCGGCGCTGCTCCTCCCGCGCTATCCGCGCATCCTCATTCATGGTAAAACTTTCGCATGACCACACATACGACCTCACGGACCGCCTATCGGATGGACCTTGCCAGTCTGATTCGCGATGTGCCGGACTGGCCCAAGCCGGGGATCATCTTCAAGGACATCACACCGCTGCTGGCCAACCCCGCGGCACTGGCGATGGCGGTGGAGAAGATGGCCAACCCGTTCCGCGGGCAGAACATTCAGGAGGTGGTCGGCGCGGAAAGCCGCGGCTTCATCTTCGGTACCGCGATCGCCCAGGCGCTGTCCGCCGGGTTCATCCCCATTCGCAAGCCCAACAAGCTGCCCTGGAACACACACAGCATCACCTACGAGCTGGAATACGGCTCGGATACACTGCAGGTACATCAGGACGCCATCCAGCCCGGTCAGCGCGTGCTCATCGTCGATGACCTGCTCGCCACCGGTGGCACCATGAAAGCCTGTTGCGACCTGATCAAACAGCTCGGCGGCGAAATCGTCGGTATCAGCGTGCTGATCGAACTGACATTCCTGCCGGGCCGCGAGAAGCTCAAACCGTACGATGAACTGCTGCACGCAGTGTTGAAGTATTGAGGTGGGAAGGACTGAGGGAGAAGCGTCCACACAAAGGGGCGCGACATCCTCAACGCCCGCCTGAGCACAGTGAAGGGCGGGTCACTCCCCAACACAAAGCTCCCTCTCGTTAAAGGCATGACCGTCACCCGCAAGAACGCACCCGCGCCGCCGCTTGTGCCGGGCTACTGGACTCAGTCGCAGCAGCCACTGCAGGTGCTTATCTTTCTCCTGCCATTCCTGGCGGTGTATGAAGTGGGGCTGCTGTGGTTCAAGGCCAAGAGTCGGCCCAACCTCGCCGAAGTGCTGCTGCAAAAGTTCTTTCTCATCTTCGGCGTCGACAACCCAACACTCAGCTACCACCTGCCCGCACTCGTCATCGTCGTCGTGCTGGTAACCTGGCACCTGACCCGGCGCGACAAAGCGACGTTCGATCCACGGACCTACATCGGAATGCTCATCGAGGCGGTCTTACTGGCGATGCCGCTGTTCGTCTTCGGGCTGATGCTCTTCCGCGGCACACAACCAAGTTTTGCCACAAGCTGGTCGACCGCAGGTGTCCACCTGCTCGAATCAATCGGTGCGGGGTTGTACGAGGAATTTGTTTTTCGCGTGCTGGGCATCGCACTGGTGCACGCGATCCTGGTTGATCTGCTGGCTCTGCCGGAGAAATGGGGCGCAGCGGGCGCGATCACCATTACCGCGGTGCTTTTCTCAGCCGCACACTTCTACGCCCAGTCCTTCCACTGGGGCAAGTTCCTCTACTTCGCCGCCGCGGGCGTCTTCTTCGCCATCGTCTATCTGCTTCGCGGCTACGGCATCGCCGCCGGCGCCCACGCGGCATACAACACGTTCATCGTGCTGCAGATGATGCGGATGTGAAGATGCGATCATCGACTGCGGATGATGCGGAGGGTCATGCTCAGTACGATTAACGCGGTCAAACCTACAACAGGCACGAACAGCACCCAGGCGTAAATTCTCCGGAGCAATGATCGCGCGCGACACACCGCAGCAAAAGAGAATCCGACCGTCAGCCCCCAGGTCACAATGAGCAGCAGATAGTATTCCACCCTAGGACGTCTTGGCGTCGCAAGTGCAAAACAGATGCAGAGAAGCACGCAACTCACTCCCCCCCACCAGAAGCCTACGCTTGGATCAAGCATGGTCTGCCGCTTCAGGGGGTCCGGCGTCGGCAGAAATGTTGTTGTGTCATCCGGGTCGAACGTTTGACCGCATTCAGGGCAACGATGCTCCGGAAGGCCGCGCAGGTTGTAGAGGCAGTTGATGCAGTAGCGTTCCGTCTCTGTCCTGTCCTGATTCACGTTCATGCAGGTCCCGGATAAACTTCATCGTGTCACCACGAAGTTGAGTTTGATGTGCAATCGAGGTGAGTTGACCTGAATAAAGAAGTGAAGAACGCAACAAGTCGTGTCGATTATGAAATCATTCGTGCCTCAGTGCCTTCGTGCCTTTCTTTTTGCGTCCCTTCGCGTTCATTCACGTTTCACTGTTCCACACACCATTCAAAGAGCGTCATCCACTCGCGGCGTTGCAGATCGACCAGATTGCGCGCATCCGCGCCGCTGCGATGGGCGCGTTCCACATCGTCGATGAACCGGTGTCCATCGTAACCGGCGATGCGCGCCATTGCAGGGTGGTTGCCCACGCGGCGGAACCAGTAATGGCTGTTCCAGAAGTCGCCTTCGCGGCGGTGCATGATGCCGTGCCAGAACGAACCGGTGGCGTCGTCGATCGACTGGCTGATGGTGTGCGATCGGTCCAATTCATCCACATAAAGCCACAGCCCCGCCTGCAGTGCCGGCTTCCGAGCGATCACGGGCTGACGGATCAGATCCTCCACGAGTTTCACCTGTTCGCGCGACCCTCCCTGCCGCACCACAAGCTGCGACATCGCCCGATCCAGTGGCAACGCTTCAAACAACGGCGACACGACCTTCGCAATTTCCTCGTTCATCGACATGCGTCACCTCACAACGGTCCAAGTCTCACATCTCATCCGCCATCGCACCGGTTTTCATGATCTCGCGCAGCACGATGGTCGCGAAGGATCCGCGGGGCAGTTCGAAGGCGACGCGGATGAATGGGCCGTGCTCATCCACGCCGGCGGAGATGTCCGGATCGCGCAGGAAGATGCGCAGCGCCCGCCGACTGCCCGCCATCACGTGCTCTGTCACCGATCGGCCGGCAAGGTCAGCCTCGGTCAACCCGAACTCGTGCAGCACGCGCCGTTCCAGCTCCAGCACCTGGCCCGTCGGCAGCAGCATGTCCGGCCCCCACATCGGCCCGGTGGGCGAAATCTCCTGCGTGTGCATTCTGCCGCCCGGTGCGTTTTCCAGCTCAGCCGTCGCCTCATCCACCGCAAACACCGCGCCGTTGCTGTGCTTCATCGCCAGATCGCCCGGCAGCAGCCGTGCGAACGTCCCATCGCGCAGCCGCTGATCCAGCACCTGATTGAATAGCGCGCTTTGCAGTCCTGACAGCAAAAACCCGCGCTGTTCGCGGTCGATCGTCATCACCGCATCGCGTGCGCTTTTGCCCTGCCGCAGTGCATCCAGTGCCTGGCGATCGTGGCGCAGGTGACGCGGCCAGACCTCCAGCGCCGCCGCATAATCGCCGCGCTCATACGCCAGCCGTCCCGGATGCGTTGGTTCGCTCTCATCGCGTGGTCGACCGAGCATTTCATCCAGCAATTCCTGCCACCGTTCCAGCAGCAGCAACCGCCCCAGCACATGGTTGTGTTGCCGATAGCCGAAACGCTGATCGCCCAGAAAGTTCGGCACGCCCGATTCCGCAAGGCGTTCCAGCGTCGCGCGGGCGTGAATCACATCGGTCGGGTTCACCTGGCGAATGCGGATGACAAAACGATTGCCCGCCAGATGCCCGCGGCGCAGCATGTTGTTATGCCGGGCCGCCCACAACAGCGTCACCGTGTTATTGCTGATGCGCGCCAGACCCTCCTCATCGCGCGAGCGGTCAGGCAGATGAATTGAGAAAAACTGCCGCGTGATCGCGTGCTTGTCCTTCAGACCGGCGTAACCGACGTGGCGGCGACTGACGTGAAACGTTCGCGCCAGGTGCCGCGCGACCTCCGTAGTCGTTCGGCTGCGCTTCTCGATGAAAACATAAAGGTGCTCGCCCTCACCCGAAGGCTCATACAACGGCTGTTCCTCGACCAGAAAATCCTCCGGCCGCTGCTTGATCACCCCACCCACCCCGGGCAGGTCAGCCGTGAGATACGCCAGATCAGCGGTCAGCGAATGCATTGAACCACCAGGAACACAAAGGACACCAGAAAAGTTGAGGAACCGCCATTGGACGCGAATAAACGCAAATAAGAGAACGACACCGAATGGTTCACGAAGCGGCGCGACTGGCGTTCTTCATCGCCACCCATCAGTGTTCATCAGCGGATCCCCCCGCTACTCATTATTCGCGTTGATTCGCGTATTCGCGGTTCAAATCGCTCAATCTTCCGGCGCGTTGGCCACCAGCTCGCGGAACGCCTGGATGAGCTGCTTTGTCACCGGGCCGGGTTCGCCGGTGCCGATGGTGCGACCGTCGACTTTGGTGGCGGGGATGACTTCCGCAGCCGTGCCGGTGAGGAAGATCTCATCGGCGGTGTAGAGGTCGTAGCGGGTCAGGTCGATGCGTTCGACGTTCCAGCCCGCCTTGCGCGCCAGTTCGATCACCAGGGTCATGGTGACACCTTCGAGGATACCCGCGTGCAGTGGCGGCGTCATGATGCGCGGTTTGCCGCCGGCCGGGTCATGCCGCACCACGAACAGATTGTCGCCGGTGCACTCCGCCACATAGCCCTGATGGTTGAGCATCACCGCCTCGAGCAGCCCGGCGTCGATCGCCTCGATCTTCGCCATGATGTTGTTGAGATAGTTCATGCTCTTGATGCGCGGCGAGAGTGCGGCCGGGTGATTGCGCATCGTCGCAGCCGTGATCAGCCCCAGGCCCGATTCGTACAGCTCCGCCGGGTAGAGCGTGATCTTGTCCACGATGATGAAGACGTTGGGCTGCTTGCAGGTGAAGGGGTTCAGCCCCAGCGTTCCAACGCCGCGCGTCACGCACAGGCGGATGTACCCCGACCGGTGAACCGCCTCACCGTTGGCGGCCACGGTGTCGCGCACTGCCTGGGCGAGTGTGTCGATGTCGTAGGGGATGTCCAGGCGGATGGCGCGGGCCGAATCGTACAACCGGCGCAGGTGCGTCATCAGTTTGAGGATGCGTCCGTTGTAGACACGAATGCCCTCAAAGACACCGTCGCCATAGAGCAGACCGTGGTCGTAAACGCTCACAGTCGCCTCTGCGGGCGGCACGAGCTTGCCATTGAGCCAGATCTGTTGTGACACGGCGACGGTGGACATTCCGAATCTCCCAGGGCGGCGCAACGACCTGCCGCGCAAGACGGGCGATTATATCGCCCGGCCCCTATAACAGGCCAACGCCACGCTATTGTGCGCGGGGTAACGACCTGTTGAACAGTGCTCGCATTCAGACTCAGACAGCAGGTGCAATCGGCGCTGGCGGCTGGCCCAGCGGCAGGATCAGTGCGGTGCGGCGGGCGTTCGGCTTGAACCGCATGTTCCGGTACAACCGCATGGCCGGGGTGTTGTGCTCGTCCACCGCCAGCAGCACCCGTCCCAGATGTCGCTGCCGGGCGACAAAGAAGGCATGTTCGAGCAGCCGTCGGCCCCACCCCTGACCGCGATAAGGCCGACTGACCCCCAGGTAGACCAGCTCCAGCGCCCGGCGTTGCGTCAGGCCCGCCAGCAGCATCACCGCCACCGGCATGTCGCCCTCATAGATTGCCATCCACAGGTCGGGATCGAACTGCCCCGTCGCCATATGGCCGGCGATGATGTCGTCCATGCCGCGCAACCCCAGCAGCCCGGGGCAGTCCAGTGTTTCCTCATAGGTTGCCTGGATGGCGCGCGAGAAGACGGGGCGGTTTAACTCCGACCAGGTAACGACCCGCTGACCCGGCCCAAGCGCCAGCTCCATGCCCGGCGTGTCGACCACCCTTTCCATATAGATCAGATGCGCCAGCCTGCGGAAGCCGGCCTGGATGAGCGCCTCAGCCTCCCGCCGTTGTTCCGGCTCGATCAGCACCTGGATCAGCCGAACCTCGTCGGGGTTCTGCTGGGCGGCGGCGTGGCGGATGGCCATCGCAGCGGGGACAATCTGGCTATCGCTGGCCAGCGGCGAGATGAACGCCATGGCGGTACGACCGGCGCCAGGCACGATCAACGCCGCCGCCCGCGGGCTGCCCGTTTCCTCCGCCAACCATAACCCACGCAAATCCAGATGGTTCTGACGGGCGTAATTCAGGAACTGCTCCACCGACGCGGTTGACGCCCCTGTCGTCCCCGACAACAACAGCGACAAGGCGCATTCCCGATCGGTGCTGCCAACCTGCCGCACCTGGATCGGACCCGCATCGGTGAGCTTCGGTTCGGTCATGGGCTTGCGGCTCCGACGGGGTCGCACGGGACGGTTGGGGAGGATGGCTAGCCCAGTCGTACGTTCGCCCTCACCCAGCCTCTCCCCATGCCAGAGGAGTTAAAAGGCCTTTCCCGAAAAGGGGGGAGTGGAACAAGGACTCTCCCGGGAAAGGGATCTGAACTCTCCCTCTCCCTGAGGGAGAGGGTTGGGGTGAGGGCCAACTGTCCGGCTGTCGGCCAGCTTCGTTGACGGCCCATTGACCGCCCGCGCTGCGATCGTACAATAGTCCCACGCGCCGGGAAACCCCTGTTGGGGCCTCGGTTGCAACCAGCCCTGCTCAGTACCTGAGCTTCCTGCCCGTCTACGAGGTGGTTTCATGACAAGCAAAGCCATCCATTCGTCCCTGTTGGCTGCGTGTGCCCTCGTGGCGATCGTGGCTGGCGCGCTGCAGACGCTGGCGGCGCCGCCCGAACCGTCGATTGTCCCGCGCGACTGGCAACTGGACATCACCTACCAGCACCCCCGCCCCATTGCCATCCGCGATGTCGAGGGCAACACCCGCTGGTACTGGTACCTGACCTACCGCGTAGTGAACAACTCCGGACAGGAACGCTTCTTCAGCCCCGAGATCACTATCGCAACCGATAAGGGCGACATTGTCGTCGCCAACGACAAGATCCCCGGTGCTGTTTACGACGCCATCGCGAAGAAGCTGAACAACCCGCTGCTGGAGAATCCGCTGACTGTCACGGGCAAGATCCTGATCGGCGAGGACTATGCCCGTAACTCGGTCGCCATCTGGCCGGCCTTCGATCACGATGTCGACTCGGTCCACATCTTCTTCGCGGGCCTGAGCGGCGAAACCGCCACCATCGAACACCCCGAGACCGGCGAAACCGTCGTCCTGCGCAAGACGCTGCAGATCGACTACGCCACCCCCGGCACCGAGGAACACCCCCAGCGCCAGCCCGTCGAGCACAAGGGCAGTCGCTGGATCATGCGCTAACCCTCGATTTCACCACCCACCATCAACCCGAAGCCCACGGACGACAGTCCGTGGGTTTTTTTCACCCCACTCCCACCCCATCTGCCACCAGCACGCGCGGCAGCGCTTCATGATCCGCCAGTACCTGCGCGTTGGTCAGCCCCCTCGCCTGGACAGCCAGATCGAGCACCGCCTTCTTCTGTGACGCGGCGATCTCGATCACCAGTTGGGCCGGATCATCCAGATACTCGTGAGCATGAGCGATCAGCGGGCGGATGTAGTCCAGCCCGTCCACCCCGCCGCGCAGGGCATGGTGCGGCTCGTAATCCTTCACGTTTGGCGCGACTTGCTCCCACTCCGCATCGCTGATGTAGGGCGGATTGCTCACGAGGTATCGCACGCGGTGTTTGAGGTCCTGGATCGGCTCAAACAAATCGCCCTGACGAAACTCGATGCGGTCGGTCACCTTGTGCGTGGCTGCATTCTCACGCGCGATCGCCAGTGCCTCGGCACTCTTGTCGGTGGCGATGACACGACAATCGGGCAGGTGCTTGGCCAGTGCAATTGCGATCGCACCACTGCCGGTGCCGATGTCGACGATGAGCGGCGAGGCGAAACCGGGCACCCGGCGAGCGTGCTGGATGACATGCTCGACGAGTGTTTCGGTGCTCGGCCGGGGAATCAGCACCGCGGGCGTCACCTTGAACATCATCGAGAAAAAGGGCGCGTGCCCGATGAGGTAGTCGACCGGTTCGTGTGCCGCAGCCCGCTCGACGAGCTGCCGAAATGCCGCCCGCTCCAGTTCATTGGCTGGCCGGTCCAGATCGGTGTAAAGGCGGATCCGCGTCGTGCCCAGCACGTGCGCCAGCAGCATTTCCGCCGCCAGGCGCGGGCTGCCGACTCCCCTGCGTTCGAAGTAGGACTGCGTCCACACCAGCAGCCGCCGCGTCGTCCAGGACTCGTTTTCACTTCCGCCAGCCATGCGCGGAATTGTACTGCCGAACCGCTGCCCCGGCTGACGGACGATGCTCGAGCGACGATCACCACACTTCAGGTCAGCAGTGGACTCCCATCCGGTCCCAGCAACACGAGATGGCTCGGCGCACCCGCTTCCTGGCCCGGCAGCAACGCGCTGAGCGTCAGCGTGTAGGGCGTCACCTTTCCATCAGCACTCACGATGCGCAGATAGTAGTACCCGCCGGGCATCTGGGTCTCGAAGTATTCGTTTGCCGTACCGAGGTTATATGAGCCAACGCGTGCTTTACTCGTCCAGAACTCGATGTTCACATCGGCTGTCAGACCGGTCAGTGATGCCCGCACCACCGCGTCCCTCGCGATCTTGAAGCGGATCCAGTCTTCAGGATCGTTCGCTCCGCCGATCGTCTCTTCGATGATGACGGGCTGATCGACGAAGCCGATCGTCGTTGCGGTATCCCGCGAGTTGCCGAAGAGGTCTTGCGTGTTGGGCGGGTTGGACGGATTGTTGGGCGGATCGGTTGGATTCTGTGGCTCCTGGCCCGGCAGCAACGCGCTGAGCGTCAGTGTGTACGACGTCGGCTGCGCATCGTAGGAGAAGATGCGGATGTAGTAATACCCACCGGGCATCTGGATTTCGAAGTATTCATCGGCGGTGCCCACGTTGTACGAGCCGACACGCGCATTGCTTGTCCAGAACTCGACGTTCGCATCGGCTTCCAGCTCCGTGAGCGATACGCGCACCACCGCATCCTTGGCGATCTTGAAGCGAATCCAGTCCGCCGGGTCACCCGGATCACCCACACGGTCCTCGATGATTCGCGGCTGATCGACAAAACCGATCGTTGTTGCATTGTCGCGCGTGTTGCCAAACTGATCGTTCGTGGGCGGCGGCACCGGCTGCGAATCGTTGCCAAAATACGCATCGATCGCCTCGAACCAGCGCATCGCCATCTTCAACGCGCCCGTATCGTTCGGATGCGCCAGGTCGTAGGTATCCGTCTCCAGGTCGAATCCGGTGTACTGATCGACCAGGATCACGCGCGACTCAGGTGTATCCATCTCCAGCATGAGGCTGGGCAGGGCTGCGTTGAACGTGCGCACCGCCTCATCAGTAAAGTCACGGCTGCCGTTGGGAATGATCTGCGCGAGGAAGATGGTGACGTTGGGGTTGTCCTGACGCAGGACGTTGATGATGTTGCGGACATCGTTGACCTGTCGCTGGGGATCCTGGCCCTGATTGAGGTCGTTCGTGCCGATGTGCAGCAGGACGATGTCGGGGGTGTAGGTCTGCAGCCATTCCGTCAGTCGTCCTTCTTCGGGGCGATTGGACCGGCCGTTGAGAATCTCATCCGCACGCCAGCCGCTGTGCCCTTCGTGATCGAGATCAAAGTCGTTGATAGCCGGTGCCGACTGCTTGCTGCCAATGAAATCGACTTCGTAACCGGCGTTGGTAAGCATGTGCCACAGCGGCCGCCGCCACGTGTTCTGCCCCTGATCGCCCTCCGTGATGGAATCACCCAGCGCCAGAAGCGTGAAGGGTGTCCCACTCAGCAGCATGCGCGCCTCGAGTGGTTCGAGCGCATGAAGACACCAGCCTTCCTCGATCAGTTGCCCATTTTCTGCCAGCCCCGTTCCCGTCGGTGAAGGTTTCGTGAACATACATGTTTCCGTAATTGATTTCGCCACGACTCAACGGCGACCCTGAAGGGAAACATTCTGCAAACATAATGCCGCTGACCCGCCTACAACCGCGTTCAACGCATAACCTCCCAGTCAACCCGAAAAACGACGACACTTTCCGGATAGCCAGACCAGGGTGGCGACGCCAAGCGCTAAGAAATCAAGGACACCAGAAAGAATGGAAATGAGTGTTTGAAGTCGTGGAAATGAAGGAAAGTGAATCAGGCAGCGCACGACAATGGACAAGCGTCATCTTGCCCCTGATCCCGATGACTATCTCACTCTTTCTTCAAACTGTCTGCACAGCATCCTTTAACTGTTCATACACCTCGAAGGGAACACGCTGACTGCCCAGGGCGATGTTCTTGCGGGAACCGTGAAAGTCGCTGCCGCCTGTCGTCAGCAGGCCCATCTCGGCAGCAAGCTGTTCGAACTGTTCGACGTCGATTGGGCGATGATCGCTGTGCCGCGTTTCGATGCCGTCCAACCCTGCATCGCGCAGCGATCGCACGACCAGCCGCAGTTCATCGAGATTGGCGCATCGCAACTGCACCGGGTGTGCAAGCATCGCCAGCCCACCCGCACGATGGATGGCATCGATCGCCTCATCGGGGCTGAGCCGATCCTTGCCCACGTAAGCCGCCGCACCTTCCCCGATATAGCGAGCGAACGCGTCCTGAATCGATTTCACGTAACCCTTGCGCAGCAGTACCGCGGCGATGTGTGGCCGGCCAACCACCTGCCCACCCGCCTCGTCGATCACCTCCTGATAATCGATGCGCACGCCCAGCTCGTTGAGCTTGGCGATCATCCGCGGGTTGCGGTCGGCACGGGCACGCAACAGCTTCTCCTGCACCTTCAGTAAACGCGGTTCATCGTGTCGCACGAACAGACCCAGAATGTGCAGCGTGCCCCGACGGACACTTTCCTGCGCGGCGGTACGGCTCATGCGGATGCGTGTGGGGTCGGCTGACAGCTCGATGCCCGGCACGAATGCAATGCCTGCCTCGGCACAGGCGCGTTCGCAGGCGACCAGCCCGGCTGTGGTGTCGTGATCGGTCAGCGCAATCGCCGCCAAGCCCGCATCTTTCGCCAGAACCGCCAGTTCCGCGGGATCGACGGTGCCATCCGACGCGGTGGAGTGAATATGCAGATCGCAGTACAAGCTTTCTTCCTGAAAACAATTTCGGTGGGAACCGCACGGATTGGTCGTGCGTCCAAGTATCATAACCCGAGCGACCCATTGGGCGACGGGTCATCGTGTCAAACCATCCTGAAGGAGATCGGACAATGAATCCGAGCATTCGTGCCGTTGCCGTGTCGACCTGCCTCCTGAGCCTGACCACCGCCTGTACCACCCTCGCCCAGGACGCTCAGCGTGAACCGACGGTCGGCCTGACCATCTATTCCAGTGCGGACCCCGCATCCTTCAACCCACAGCAGTTCATCGCCCAGCAGCGCATGGGCCACGACCCCAACTTCGCCTGGCAGGTGCCCGGCTTCGCCGTGGTGCGCGACACGCGAACGCTTAACCTGCAACGTGGCCTCAACAGCGTCAACTTCACCGATGTCGCCCAGTTCATCGATCCCACGACCGTGAGTCTGGTCGACCTGTCAGTCGCGCCGGAACAGCAGAAGGAGCGCGGCATCCGTGTCATCGAACAGAACTTCCAGTTCGACCTGGTCAGCCCGGACAAGCTTTTCGACAAGTACATCGATCAGACCATCACAGTGAACCTCAACCTGGGCGATGGCCAGCGCGAACTGATCACCGGCAAGCTGCTTTCCTACAACCAGGGCCGACTGGTGCTGCAGACCGATGCAGGCTTGCGCGTGATCGCGGCGACATCGGATGTGCAGCTTGGCACGCTGCCGGAGGGGCTGCTCACCCGGCCGACACTGCAATGGCAGCTCTTCGCGCCCGAAGCGGGTGAGCGAAAGGTGCGCACCGCCTATCAGACCGATGGCATCACCTGGCGCGCGGACTACAACCTCGTGCTGAACGAGGATGACACGCGGGCCGACCTTGGCGCGTGGGTGACGATCATGAACCTGTCGGGCACCCGATTCCCGAACGCACAGTTGAAGCTGATCGCGGGGGATGTGCAGCGGATCACTCCGCGGTCGCCGCAGCCGATGTTGATGCGTGCCCGCGCGCTCGAAATGGCTGACGCCGCCGCCCCTCCGGGCTTCGAGGAAAAATCCTTTTTTGAGTACCACATGTACACGCTCGGTCGGCCGGCCACCATTGAAAACAACGCCACCCAGCAACTGGCGCTCTTCCCCACCGTGCAGGGCGTCAAGGTGGAAAAGGTGCTGGTTTACTACGGCCTGGACGCGCGTAACTGGATATTCCCCAATCCGGCGCTCGACCGTAACCTCGGCCAGCAGTCCAACAAGAAGGTCGATGTCTACATCCGCTTCGATAACCGCGAGGAAAACAACCTGGGCATCCCACTGCCCAAGGGCAAGATGCGCGTGTTCAAGATGGACCGGCCCGCGGGCGCTCGTGCGAATGATAACGGCAACGGTTCACTCGAATTCGTCGGCGAGGATCTGATCGACCACACCGCCCGCAACGCTGAGGTGCTCGTGAAGATCGGCCAGGCATTCGACGTCACTGGTGAACGCGTGCAGACCGACTTCAACGTCGATCAGCGCGCCCACGTGATGCAGGAAACCATCCGCATCACTCTCAAGAACGCCAAGGATGTCGAGCAGAAGGTCGTGGTGCGCGAGAATCTCTACCGCTGGATCAACTGGGAGATCATCGAAAAGAGTGACGACTTCGAAAAGATCGACTCCCGCACGATCCACTTTGAAGTCACCGTCCCGCCCGAAGGCGAAAAGGTGGTGACCTACACGGTGAAATACACCTGGTAAAACGAACCGCTCAACGGTACGCAAACGCGCAATCAATCACAGACGCACACCCTTGCATTGACGGTGTGCGTCTTTTTTTTGACTCAGGATGCGAAGAAGTCAGAGACGCCAGGTCCCCTGCCTTCCCTGGTGTTCTTCGTGTCCTTCGCGGTTCCTCACCCCTCCTGCTCAACCGGCTCCGCGGAGCGAGACGCCGCAAGGGCGTTCATCGCATCACGGAGCAGGTAGCTTTGCCGCCAGGAGTTGCGGGTCAGGTCGCGGAACGCGCGGACCAGTTCGCCCAGGCCGATCAGGATGACGCCGGTTACCGCCAGGCTGACGAGCGTGATGCCGGCGGTGACCAGCACGGCGAGGATCGGCGCCCCGGCGGTGGACTGCGTCAGTGCGACGCCGATCGCCACGAGGATCGATAACCCCAGCCAGATGTAACCCAGGGCCGAGTAGAACGTGCCGAGCAACCGCAACTTGGGGTACTCGGGCACACTGGCGCGACCCCCCGCCGCCGCGCGAGGCGGCGCCCCGGCGGAGATGGCGGCAGTGGGAGCAGCCGGACGCGCGACCGGCGCAACCCCGGCGGACATCGCGGACACGGTGTGCGCTTCGCCAGGCGAGGTGGAACCTTGTACTTGTGTCCGCACGTTTCACAACGAATCTGAATCATAAGACATCCCCGTCAGAAGAAACCGGAATGGCGAACAATATCACAAGTGCGGCTGATCCGTCTTCACTGAGGGAACCGCGAATGACGCGTATAAAGAAAAGGCCGGGAGAACTGCTGATGAAGAAGATCAGGAATGCGACAAGTCGCGTTGCCTTGTGATATACCTCTGTTCCTGCTTATCTTAGTGCCTTATTTATTCATGTCAATTCGCGTTCATTCGCGGTTCCACCTCCGCCGTCAACACCGCGCCCTCACGAAACGTGATCGATTCGATCATTGCATCGCCGTAGTGCTGCCACAGTTCCTGCGCGCTGCGGCGATGCGCGTTGCGCGGCAGCTCGAAGGTGATGATGCCGATGCCCAGTTCCATCGATGCGAACGAACCGAGCGACCCGGGCAGTCCGCCCAGCTTTTTCACCGGTAAACCGCTCAGTTCCGCAAGACGATGCGCCAGTGATTCGATCGGCCCGTCGTAATCGATACACGCCAGCGGCTGATGCAGGCTGATGATGCGCGTCGGAGCATATTCAAGGATGAGATTGTGGATGTGCAGCGATTCGATTTCGCTGAGCGCTTCCGGGCCGTGCGCCGTGCGTCGGGTTCGATTGGGCGCGGGGAAATTGCGATTGAGGTCGATGCCGTTGACGTTGTAGCGCGTACCGGCCGCGTACCCGTCGGGGTTCGCCACCGGCACGATGATGATGCGCCGATCGGCGAGCAGCTTCGGCTGTTCACGCAGATGATCGAGCAGGTAGAAGCACAACGGTGTGCCAGCCGGCTCATTGCCGTGAATCGTCGCCAGCACCAGCGTCACTTCCGGCCCATTGCCGAGAATGTACGCCTCGATCAATCGCCCCTCGGTCGATTCGCCCAGTTCGATGCATTCCTCGAAGATGCTTCGTGATGCCGGTTCATCCTGCGCAACGCCGTCCGACTCGCGCAGTGTTTCACCCTCGCCGGCCGCCGACGGCTCCGGCCCCACCAACCGTTGCGAACTTCCTTCATCCACCACTGGTCGCGAGGCACAACCCACCATACCCCACACCCCCCAGCACAGGAACAGCCCAACCAAAATTGTTGCACGAGATGCCATCAGCGGTTCCTCCGTGAACACGTTGCGTTGTCAAGTATAGCCCCCGCGACAAACACGACCGACCGGGGCGACTCTGAAAAGAATCTTGACACCATCACCCCCGCCAAGACAATGACGCGCATGTTCCGACATGGTGTCCTTGGGGTGATGCTGGCCGCGTTGCTGGTCGTTTCGAGCGGCCTAGCGTCGCGGGCGCACGTCCACGCCCATGGCCACGCCGTCGCCGAGCACGCCCACAGCCCCGCCGCGCCGGATCACCCCTGCCCGCCGGACCACGTACCGCCCCGCGACGAGGCACCTCACAGCGATTGCCCCGTCTGCCACCTGATCACGCAACTGATCGGTGTGCCGCTGCACGTCCCGCCCGCGGTGGCGGCGCTGGCGCCTCATCCACGCCGTATCACACTTCCGCAGACGCGACCGACCCTCGCCGCAATCTCCCCTCACGCCGGCCCGCGCGCACCGCCGACCCACGTCTGATTTGCCGCACGGCCCCTTTTCACAACCCAGCCTCGATCGCCCGCGCCCCTGCGCGCCACCCGGTTCAGCACGCCTGAACCCACCCGCGCAATTCGCATCCATCGCGGTTCCCTGCGCGCCGACCGACCGTCCGCTTCACCCCGCGCGAGCCGCCGCTCGGCCGCTCGCGGCGCATCACACATTCATCATGAAGACCATCCACTCGACGCACACACCCCGCGCTGCCGCGTTTACCCTCATCGAACTGCTGGTGGTGATCACCATCATCGCGGCCCTGATCGGCCTGCTGCTTCCGGCGCTCAGCCGGGCGCGGGAGGTCAGCCGGGGCGCAGCCTGCCTCAGCAACATGCGCCAGCTCAGCATCGCCACGCTGGCCTACGCCGCGGATCACCACGATCGGCTCCCGGCCGCCACGATGGGCCACGGCCACCACGATCACGATCACGGCCACGAGGAAGAGCACGACGACGACCACGATTCACCCGACGGACAGGGAAGCTGGTTCTTCACGCTGCGCGACTACGGGGCGACCACACTGCTGCCGCTGTGCCCCAGCGATGAGAGCCCGCACTTCCTGCAGCCGGAGCCGCTTTCAGGCCGGCTGCGCCGCACCAGCTTCGGGACCAACGATTACCTGACGGGCCACGTGCCGGGCTACGAGGCGTATCGCTCGCTCACCGCGGTGCCGCGGCCGAGCAACACCATTTTCGCCGTCGAACTGGCGGAGACGGGCGAATATGCCGCGACAGACCACATTCACAGCCGTCACTGGCAGTCCGACCCGGAGGGCGCGGCCCGCGAGCAGATGGCGATCGACCGCCACATCGACCGGGCGAACTACAACTTCCTCGACGGTCACGCCGCCCCACACCCGTTTTCGAGCGTCTACCAGCCCGCGCCGGGAAGCACCGCCGCCAACCCGCGATGGGTGCACAACCGGTTTGATCCCCGCGTCGCGCACTGAAAATGTGGGTTTCTTTTGACGCTCTACCCACGTCATTCACTCGGCAACGGTGGTCGGATCGGGGCGGTAGAGACGGGTTTCCAGGGCCCAGATTTTTTCGGTGAAGTTGCCGCCAGCCGCTTCACTCTTGGCTGCTTCACCCCGGCCGTGCACGATTGCCATGTGTACCTTCGCGTCGAGGTTGTCCAGCATGCTGATGGCGATCGCCTCTGGCGTGGCGGGAATCTTCTGCGCGCCGAACTCGGGCTTGCCGTGGTGCGACAGGATGATGTGGTGCAGCACGCGCAGGAGCGGCTCGGGAATACGGTGGCCCAGGGCGGCACAGTCCTCCGCCTTGCGCTGCAGCCAGATCACGCCGCGGGCGATGTGCCCCACCAGCAGTCCCTCATCGCTGTAGCCGAAGCCGCGCTCCCACGTCAGCTCCGCGCACTTGCCAAGGTCGTGCAGGAAGACGCCGGTGAGGATGACGTCACGATTGAGTTCGGGATAGAGCGGGCAGAACGCATCGGCCAGCCGCAACATGCTCAGCGTGTGTTCGAGCAGCCCGCCGATGTAAGCGTGGTGCAGCGACATCGCGGCCGGGGCCCGGCGGAAGGCCTCCATCAGCTCCACATCGTCCAGGTATGCCTGGATCAGCGCCCGGAGCGCCGGGTGGCTCACTGTGTCCAGCCGCTGCGTCAGCTCGACGAACATCTCATCGATGTCGTATTTCGTGCAGGGCAGCAGCTCCAGCAGATCGGCATCGCTGGGGTCGACCGGCTGAATCTGGTGGATGATGATCTGCATCTCACCCTGATAGGGCTGGACCTGCCCCTGAATTTCGACGAAGCCGTCGGTCGGCAGGATGCTGAACAGCTCCTCGGAGGCGTTCCACATGCGTCCGGGCGACCGGCCTGTCTTGTCCGCCAGCAGACATTTAATGTAGGGCTTGCCGTTGCGGGTCTGGCCCAACTGGCAGTTCTGGATGGCAAAAACGCCCTCCACAAGCTGATTGGGGACAAGGTTTTGGATATAACAGCGCGTGGCCACCTGACCGTTTCCCTTCCCGATATGGTGCTGATCGACCCCCCACCCGAAACTCAGTCACCCAGTGGCTGAGCCCGCGGTCCCCCACACAACCTCCCCTGGTCGGCTACTCCCGCTTCTCAAACGCCTTGCGGAACGCTTCCAGCGACTCGTACCCCGCTGGCAGCTTCGCCTCATCCGCCAGTAGCACCGGGATGCCATCGCGGATCGGGTATCGCAATCCGCCCACCTCGGCTACCAGCTCATTGCCCTCCTGCCGCAGTCTGGACCGCGTAACAGGGCAAACCAGGATTTCCAGCAATTGCGAATCGATCTGAGTCATACCCCCCATTGTAGGCAAACCCCCATCCAAACGCCCCCCATCCCCCCGAAGCCCGGCCACGCCGTGGGCTGGGTCCCTGGGCACACCCTCTTTTACCGACAACCGATTTGCCACACCCGCCCGGCGCTGCTACATTAAGGGACTAACTTTGTGTCAGAACGCCGCGCCAGCTCCGGTTGCGGACTTCCGATGATACGATAAGAAGCGACAGTCATGAGCATTACCGCAGAAAAGAAGACGCAGTTGATCAGCGAGTTCCGCCGGGATGAAAAGGACACCGGTTCGCCGGAAGTCCAGGTGGCGATCCTCACCGAGCGGATCAGCCAGTTGACCGATCACCTGCGGACGCACAAGCACGATTACGCCTCGCGTCGCGGCCTGCTCATGCTGGTCAGCCGCCGCACCCGCCTGTTGCGTTACCTGGCGCAGAAGAATCGCCCGGCGTATCAGGAATTGATCCAGCGGCTGGGCTTGCGCCGATAAACCCTACGGAACGCACCGGGGGCGGTGGGCGGTCAACGCCAGCACGGTTCCCCGCGTTCCGGTAGCTCTGAAATTCCCGGTCCGGGCCAGATGGTCTTCGACCGGACAACAAGCGTCGTCGGGTCACATCCCGATTTGTTCGATCAGGTTCAGACAAAGGGGCAGACGACAGTAGGCTCGCGGCACCGGCAAACAGTTCTCAGCTCGTGCCTCAGGTCATCTGTCCTCTGCCTTTCTGCTGAGTGGTGGGCTCGCGACGCAACCGGTCGCCGATGGTTCGGTGATCCGGCTCGTGCTGTTGTTTCAGCGCGATCACACACATTGGCAGGAAAGCAGAATCATGGCCATTCACAAAGTGCAGATGGAACTGGGCGGCCGCACCCTCAGCATCGAGACCGGTCGCGTCGCCAAACAGGCGGATGGAGCCGTGCTCGTGCAGTACGGCGAAACGGTGGTGCTGGGCACCGTCGTACGGGATAAGCCCCGCGAAGGCATCGACTTTTTCCCGCTTACTGTCGACTACCGCGAGCGCACCAGTGCAGCCGGCAAGTTCCCTGGCGGGTTCCGCAAGCGTGAAGGCGCCCCCAACCAGAAAGAAATCCTGACGATGCGGAACATCGACCGGCCGATCCGCCCGTTGTTCCCCAAGGGGTTCTACGACGAGGTGCAGATCCAGTGCTGGGTCATGGCCTACGACGGGCAGAACGAGCCTGACGTCCTGGCGGGTATCGCCGCCAGCGCCGCCCTGTCGATCAGCTCCATCCCCTTCCAGGGTCCCGTGGGCAACGTGCGCGTCGGCCGGGTCGATGACCAGTTCGTCATCATGCCCACCGTCGCCCAGAGCGAATACAGCGACCTGGACATGCTGCTGTGCGGCCACAAGGACGGGCTGAACATGATCGAGGTGGGCGCTCACGAGCTGAGCGAGGACACCGTCGCCGCCGCGATCGAGTTCGGCTACGAGCACATCAAGCAGGTTGTCGCCCTGATCGACGAGTTGGTGAGCAAGGCCGGTAAGGAAAAGACATTCGAGCTGATCCTGCCTGCCCCTGAGATCGTCGACCTGGTTCGCACCAAGCTCTCTGGCCCACTCAAGGACGCCAAGACCTTCCCGGGCACCAAGCTGGAGCGTGCGGAGAAGGTTCGCGAGGCGATCAAGCAGTTCCTCGAGACCGAGTTCCCCGAGCCGGCCCCACAGGTGGGCGTAGGCGAGTGGCAGGCCTACCGCAAGCGCGTGGCGGATGCCAAACTCGCCATCCACGACCTGGAGGAAGAGATCACCATGCAGGTGATCCGCTCGGGCATCCGGACCGACGGCCGCAAGTTCGACGAGCTGCGCCCAATCAGCTGCGAGGTGGCCGTGCTGCCACGCGTGCATGGGTCGTCGCTCTTCACCCGCGGCGAGACGCAGTCGCTGTGCACCGTCACACTGGGCACCGGCAAGGATGAGCAGATCGTCGACGGGCTGAACGAGGAATATTCCGAGAAGTTCTTCCTGCACTACAACTTCCCGCCCTTCTCGGTGGGTGAGGCCAAGCGGATCACCGGCCCCGGCCGACGCGAGATCGGCCACGGCATGCTCGCTCAGCGTGCCCTGCAGCCGGTGCTGCCCGCTGTCGAGGACTTCCCCTACACCGTCCGCGTCGTCAGTGACATCCTGGAATCCAACGGTTCATCCAGCATGGCCTCGGCGTGCGCCGGGTCGCTGGCGCTCATGGATGCCGGCGTGCCCATCAGCGCGGCGGTGGCGGGTGTCAGCGTGGGCCTGATCCATGGCGACGGCCAGACCGACGACATCTTCCTGGCGGACATTCAGGGCGAGGAAGACCACTTCGGCGACATGGACTTCAAGGTCGCTGGCACACGCACCGGCATCACCGCCATCCAGCTCGACCTCAAGGTCCGCGGCCTGACCATCGAGCAGATCCGCAAGACCTTCGTGCTGGCGCGTGCCAAGCGGCTTGAGATCCTGGACATCATGGATGCGACGATCAAGACGCATCGTCCGTCCATCAGCAAGTACGCCCCACGGATGCTCACCACCCACATCCACCCGGACAAGATTGGCAAGCTCATCGGCCCGGGCGGCAAGACGATCCGCGGGCTGGAGGAGCTTACCGGCGCGACCATCGAGATCGAGGAGGACGGCACGGTGTTCGTCTCGGCGGTCGGCGAAGGCAAGGCCGAGCGAGCGCTCGAAGAGATCGAGAAGCTGTGCGCCGAGATCAAGGTGGGCGGCCTGTACACCGGCAAGATCGTTGCCATCAAGGACTTCGGCGCGTTCGTGGAACTGGCGCCGGGTCAGGATGGGCTGGTGCACATCTCCGAACTGGCTGAAGGCTACGTCAACAAGGTCAGCGACGTGGTGAAGGTTGGCCAGACAGTCCGTGTGAAGGTGCTGCTGGTGGACGAGCAGGGCCGGGTGAAGCTGAGCATGAAGCAGGTTCAGGAAACCTCGACCGAGGAATCCGCGGATAAGTCTTCCGTCACCGCTGACTGATTGCTACAATACTGCTGACATTGGATTCCCGCATAGGCGGCGCGAGCCATGTTCGCTGCGCGTGGCGGGACTCACAAATCGTCACGGGTGGCCATGTCTGTCGGGCGCCCCGTCGCGTCCGGTCGTTGCCCGGTGATTGATCTGTTGCGCGTGGAACGCCTGTGTAGTCGTCTGTCGCACGCGCTGCCTGAATGGTGTTGGAGCCACGCGCTCCACGGTGCAGCGTATGGCTTTTGGGGGTCTCGACTCATTTCCATCAGTCGTTCGACGCCACAGGAGTTCGGTCATGTCACACAAAGGCCAGGTAAAGTGGTTCGATCCAAAGAAGGGTTTCGGATTCATTATTGGTCCGGATGGGCAGGATGTGTTTGTACACTACAGCCAGATCCAGGGCGACGGTTTCCGCTCGCTGAAGGATGGCGAATCGGTGGAATACGACCTGGTCCAGGGCGACAAAGGCTGGCAGGCGCGTGAGGTCCACCGCATGGCCGCCACTGCCGACCAGCGTGCCTAATCCACCGCCCGTCCGCATCGGGGGATATCGTCAACCTATCTCACGTGCGACGCAGTTGTTGTATGCGCACTGAAACGCTCGGCGCGGTGGTATCGCCACGGTTGGGCAATGCCGCTGATGCGTCCCAAAACCATTGCCAACTGCTCATTGCGTATTGCTTATTCAGGCTGAACTGTCGAGCCATCGCTTTCGCCAGAAGCGAAATGACAGGCGGGACGCAAGTCCCACCGAAGGCATCACCACCATTGGAATGATGCCGTGCCTGCATTGGCTCGTTTGCCCGCGTGGCTGATCATCCGCTCGTATAATCCGCTCGCATGGGATTCTGGTTCTTTCTCGGTGTGGCAGCCGGAGTGCTGCTGACGGTTCCACTGGCGGCGGTGGTCGCCAAGCGCACCGAGCGGCGCGTGCGCAGGCTGGAGCAGCGGGCGCGGCGGGCCGAGCGGCTGGCGGAACTGGGCACAATGACCGGTGGGCTTGCGCATGAGATCAAGAACCCCCTCTCCACGATTGGGCTGAATCTGCAACTGGTGCAGGAGGATCTGGGTGATCTGCTGCACGAATCGCAGGCCGGTCCGCTGCCTGCAGATCGCATTCATCGGCTGCAGCGACGGTTTGAATCGCTGGCGCGCGAGGTGCAGCGACTGCGCGAGATTCTGGAGGATTTCCTGCGGTTTGCCGGCCGAATGCGTCTGGACCGCGCCGATGTCGACCTGAACCAGTTGCTGGATGAGCTGGTCGACTTCTTTGAGCCGCAGGCGCAGGAGGCGGGTGTGAAGATTCGCACACAGCCGATGCCCAGTCCACTGATCATCAGTGCGGATGGGTCGTTGCTGAAACAGGCGCTATTGAACCTGCTCATCAACGCGACGCAGGCGATGAAGAGCGCCCGGGAGAAACCCAACACGCCGCACGGCGGGGCGAACGAGCTGATCGTCCGGCTGGATCGGCGCGGCGATGAGGCGCTGATTCACGTGATCGACACCGGGCCGGGCATCGACAGCGCGACCGTGGGCAAGGTGTTTCAGCCATACTTTTCAAGCAAGCCCGGCGGCACGGGGCTGGGCCTGCCCACCACGCGGCGGATCGTCGAGGAACATGGCGGGACGATCCAGGTACACACCGAACTGGGCCGGGGCACCGATTTCACCATCACGCTGCCGATCCATCCGCCGGAGCCGGACGAGACGTGACAACGGGGTGATGGCTCGCCGGTTCAGTCGAATTCAAGGCTCTCGCGTGTTTCGCGGGCTGCGCCACTGACGCTGTCACCCGCTGCGGAAAGGTCGCGGCCGATGCCCTCAATCGTGTAGCAGCCCGCGAGGGTGAATACGAGCAGTGCAAGGAGCGCCGCAATCGCCAGCCGCCTGTGCATGGTGCAGACCTCCGTGTGATCGACACGGAAAGTATGCGGCGGCAGGGGTGATGGTTCAAGTTGGCGACGCTTGCCATCAGGACAGCCATCGCGCGGATCAAATCATCCATACGCGATAGCAGTTGGCAGTAGTTAATGGCCGGGCGTGTCAGTAACGTTCGTCGCGGTTTATTTCTTCCTTGGTTTCCTCCGCGCCGCTGCTGATACCTGCACCAGCGGCCTGAATGTCCTCGCCCGCGCCTTCGATGGTATTGCAGCCAACCATCGTCAGCCCCAGCGAGAGTAAGAACAGCATGACCAGAATGCGGATCATCATGAGGTGCTCCTTGTAGATGGCTCTATGGCTGCAACGTAGCCGTGGCGGGAGGAGCGATCAATGATTTGGCGCATCGTGCGTGCAGGTTGCGGAACTTCCTGAGGCAGCAATGGGTGGCTGACCGGATGAGGCGGTCGCTATCATGGTTCCACTATGGCAACGCAAGGACAGATTGTGCGGTTACGACGGCTGCGGCGAAGCCCCCTGCTGCGGGAAGCGATGGCGGATGTGACGCTGCAGCCGCGGCATCTGATCTACCCCATCTTCGTATCGGAAGCTGCTGAGCCGATACCGGTCGCGTCGATGCCTGGCGTGTCACAGTTGCCCGTGGACGATGCGGTGGCGTTGATGCGCAAGCTGAGCGAGCGCGGGCTGAAGCAGTTCCTGCTCTTTGGCGTAACGCCGAACGAGAAGAAGGACCCCGAAGGCAGTTATGCAGCCTCACCCGATGCGCCGGTGAACCGCGCGCTGCGTGCAGCACGCCAGGCGAAGCTGGATGTGCTGCTGTACGCGGATATGTGCCTGTGCGAGTACACGAGCCACGGTCATTGCGGCGTGCTCGCGGAAGAAGCGAACGATGGGCGCACCTCAGTCAACGTGGACAACGATCGCACACTGGCACTGTATGCCGCGACAGCCGTCGCACAAGCGCGGGCAGGCGCCGATGTGGTCGCGCCCTCGGGCATGATGGACGGGCAGGTCGCAGCAATTCGCTCCGCCCTTGATGAAGCGGGCTTTCAGCGCACCGCGATCCTCGCCTACAGCATCAAGTACGCCTCGGGGTTCTACGGGCCGTTCCGCGAGGCAGGCGGCGGTGGAATGCGCTTCGGTGACCGTTGCGGCTACCAGATGGACTACCGACGCCAGCGCGAGTGGCGCAGCGAACTGGCGGTCGACCTGGCCGAAGGCGCGGACATGGTGATGGTCAAGCCCGCGGCTGCATATCTGGATATCGTGCACCAGGTACGGCAGGCGTGTGATGTACCCGTGGCGGCTTACCATGTCAGCGGTGAGTACGCGATGCTGCACGCGGCAGCAGCCAACGGCTGGCTGGACCTGCGAACGACAGCGCTCGAAACCACCTACGCCATCCGCCGCGCGGGAGCGGATCTCATCATCACCTACTTTGCCCCGCAACTGCTGGACTGGCTGAACGAATCGGCCGACTGATATTCTGACATCGCACACACAAGCTCATCACCATGCCCGATACATCCACCATTCTGGTCACCGGCGCAGCGGGGTTCATCGGTTCGCACCTGACGGATCAGCTGCTCGCCCGCGGCCAGCGTGTGGTGGGCGTGGACAACTTCTGTGACTTTTATCCCCGCCCGCTGAAGGAGCGCAATCTGCGTGATGCCCTCCAGCACAGCCAGTTCACGCTGGTGGAAGCGGACATTCGCGATCGCGATGCGATGCTGCGACTTTTCGCTGAACATCGGCCACGCGCGGTGGTGCATCTGGCGGCGATGGCGGGTGTCCGGCCGAGCATCGAGCAGCCAGCCTACTACACCGCGGTGAATCTCGACGGCACGGTGAACCTGCTCGATGCGGCAGTGGCAAATGGGTGCGAACGCTTCCTCTTCGCTTCCAGTTCGAGTGTGTACGGCAACAACGAGAAGGTTCCCTTCGCCGAGGATGACCGCGTTGACTATCCGATCAGCCCTTATGCGGCGACGAAAAAGGCGGGTGAATTGTTGTGCCACACTTACCATCACGTGCATCAGCTGCCGATCGGGTGTCTGCGGTTTTTCACAGTTTTCGGGCCACGTCAGCGTCCGGACCTTGCTATCAGCAAATTCCTGCATCTGATCCGCGATGGCCGGCCTATCCCCATGTTCGGCGACGGATCAACCAGCCGCGACTACACCTACGTGGACGACATCGTGTCGGGCATCTGTGCGGCGCTCGATCGCGTGGGACAGACCCGGGGTTATCACATCTGGAACCTGGGCGGTTCGCATCCGGTGAGCCTGGCGGAGATGATCGCGACGATCGAGCATGTGACGGGCAAGCGCGCGATGATTGATCGGCAACCGATGCAGGTGGGGGACGTTGAGCGCACGTGGGCGGATCTGACGCGCAGCCGGGCAGAGCTTGGCTATGAGCCGACCACGAGCCTGGAAGAGGGTATCGCCCGGCAGTGGGCGTGGATGCAGTCGCTCTGATCCTGAGCTGATCTTTTTCAATCCCCGTGTCGAGAGAAAAGTTTTGCGCAACTCGCTCCGTTCAGGACACCCCTCGATATCAATCGCGCGCGTCAGCGCACGTCGGTGGATTTGGCGGTGAGCTGGATGAGGCGTTCGTGCGTGCCGGGGGTGGTTGGATCAGTTGGGCGGCGCTGGATGTAGCTGCCATCGGGTTGCATGTCCCAGGCGGAGCGCTGGTCATCGAGCATCACATCAAGAATCTGCCGTAACCGCGCCCTGAGCACCGGGTCGACGATCGGCGCCACGCACTCCACGCGGTTGTTGAGGTTGCGGTACATCCAGTCAGCTGAGCCGATGTAATACTCGCCCGCCCCACCGTTGTGGAAGTAGTAGATGCGCGAGTGTTCGAGGAATCGCCCGATCACACTGGAAACGGTCACGTTCTCGCTCATGCCCGGCACACCCGGTCGCAGACAGCAGAAGCCACGCACGATCAACTGCACGCGCACACCCGCGCAGCTCGCCTCGTAAATCTTCTGGCACATCGTGCGGTCCTCGAAGCTGTTCATTTTCGCAATGATGCGTGGCCGATCGGGGTCGTCCGGATCACCTCCGCGTGCCTTCCACGCTTCGCAGTGCGCGATCTCGCGGTCGATCATCTCCTCGAAGCGCCGCCGCATGTTGATCGGCGCAACGAGCAGGTGCTTGAAATCGCGCTTGAGGCTGCGACCGGTCAGAAAGTGGAACAACTCGACCAGTTCGCCGGTGATCTCCGGCCGACAGGTGAACAGGCCCAGGTCAGTATAGAGCTGTGCCGTCTTGGAGTTGTAGTTGCCCGTGCCGATGTGTGCGTACACGCGCATACCATCGCTTTCGTGCCGCACCACGACGGATGTTTTGGTGTGCGTTTTGAGCCCGACGATGCCATACACCACGTGCACGCCCGCTTTTTCAAGCATCTGCGCAACACGAATGTTGCGTTCCTCATCGAAGCGGGCCTTGATCTCCACCAGGCACACCACCTGCTTGCCCGCTTCCGCGGCTCGTATCAGCTCGGGAATGAAGGGTGAATCGGTGCTCGTGCGATAGAGCGTCTGCTTGATCGCCATCACCTTCGGGTCGGCTGCGGCGGCGCGGATGAATCGCTCCACACTCGCGCTGAACGATTCGTACGGATGATGCGCCAGCACATCACCCCCGCGAATGATGCTGAAAATGTCCCCTTCCTCATCAGCGAGGCGCGGCGGCACGACCGGCGTGTGCGGCCGAAACTTCAACGCCGGCAGATTCAGTTCATGCACATTCCAAAGGTCGGTGTAGTCCAGCTCAGCGGGAAGCTGATACACATCGTTCGGCTCCAGCTCAAGCTGATCCATCAGCAGCCGCGTCATCGACGGATCGGGGTTCGGCCCAACCTCCAGACGAATCGCCGCGGCAAAACGCCGATCGCGCAGCTCCTGCTCAATCAGTTCCAGCAGGTCCTCGGCATCCTCCTCGTCGCGTTCCACATCCGCGTTGCGCGTCACGCGGAAGGGCATCACGCTTTCGATGGTCATGCCCTCGAAAAGATCGCCCAGGTTGTGACGCATGATGTCCGCAACGTGGACGAAACGATACGAGGTGGAGCCTGTTCCATCGCCTACCTGCTCTTCCGGATCGACGAGGCGCACCCATCGCGGCAGGAGTGTCGGCACCTTCACACGCGCGAAATGAACCTCGCTGTCCGGCTCGTCGCCCGACTGCATCCCGCCCGGGGCGCGCAGCCGCACACCCAACGACATACTCAGGTTGCTGATGAACGGAAAGGGATGGCCGGGATCGACCGCCAGTGGCGTCAGCACCGGAAAGAGCGTGCGGCGAAAGTAATCGCGCGCCAGTTCCTTCTCCCGCTCGGTCAGTTCATCCCACGTCAGCAGGTAGATGCCCTGTTCGCGCAGCGCGGGACGGATCGTGTTTGTGAAGCAGTCTGCCTGCTGCTGCAGCATCTCCGTGACAGCGACGCGCACCGCGGCAAGCTGCTCCTGCGGGCCCATACCATCAGGCGTACGTGTCACCACGCCCGCGGCAATCTGACGCTTCAGCCCACCGATGCGCTTCTGAAAGAACTCATCGAGGTTGGAAGTGAAGATGGCCAGATATGCCAACCGTTCAAGCAACGGTGTGCGATCGTCCATCGCCTCGTGCAGCACGCGGCGGTTGAACTGAAGCCAGGACAACTCGCGATTGACGAACATCTGCTCGGCAGGCCAGCGCGCTTCAGCCGCACCGGTGGAACCGGCGGGTTCGACCTGTCCATGGGCGCCGCGGGGTGACGTATGTTCGGGACGGTTGTAGACGGAGCGAAGGGAGCGAGTCATGGCGTTTACCGCGGACATGGCCGCGAGGGTGTGGGTTCAGTTGGTGCCGATGAGGATGACAGCGTCGCTCAATCGTAGGCGGTCCAGGATGGGGCCGTTGGCGGCCGTATCGAGTTCGATGACCAGTTCACCCGGCCCGGTGGGCAGGTTCAGCGTGGCGGCGGGGTTTTCAGCAGTGAGATGATGCCGGGCGATCTCCCGGCCGCCCTGCCGCACGATCAGTTCCAGGTCCGCCCACGCCGCGGCCGAAGCGCTGACACCTTCCAGATCGAGCGCCGCCCGCGCAGCAAACCGGCGCGTCCCTCCCGGCAGCGCAAACGCCAGCGACACCGGCGCGTGCAGGTGCAGCACTCCCGCGCGCAGTCGCGGCGGTATGGGTCGGCCGAAAACCTCACCACCGGACAGCGTGCGCCAGGGCTGATCCGCCAGTTCCACCAATCGCAGGCCTGCGGTTGCGAAGTCGATCCGCCGCACCTTCTCCAGCGGCAGGTTCTGCAGCAGTTGCGGCCGACCGGGCAACAGGCCTGTCACCGCCAGCGTGTCCGATTCGATTGTCAGGGCCGAGGCGTACAGCCGCGTGCCGTCGGCCAGCGTGATGATGTGCTGATCAGCCGGGGGCTGCGTTTTCGCGTTGGCGAACCGCACCAGCGACAGTCGATCCAGTGGCAGCTTTGTGGTTGTGTCGACGCCTTCGATCTGCAGTTCCAGCCCGTCGGCATTCAGGGCGAGGATGAAGCCCACCAGCACGTCACCATTCACCAGCGTGACGCGATCATTTTCGGACGCCTGCGCATCAGCCGAGACCGGGCCGGTGAAGGAGAGCACCGCCACCTGATCCAGGTTGATGCGGGCTTCGTCGATCAGTGCCGGATGCGTCCAGCGGATCACCTGGCCGTCCTCTTCGAACCCGGCGAGTTTTCCGGGCAGCAATCGGCCGTCCGTCAGCATCAGCCATGTGGTCGGCACTGACTGGGCAGTATTGTTTGTTCGTGCTGGCGCTTCAGCCGCATTCTGGAGCGTCGCACCTTCTCGTTTTTCGTCGAACCGCAGTTGCAGATAGTCGCCCGGCCCCAGCGTCCGCAATGTGCGGTCGGCATCGAACACCGCCAGCTGTCCATCGCGCAGGCTCGACAACATCACCGTGCGCGGCTCAAGGTCCGGCCCGACCAACGTCGCGGGCGTCACCCCCGCTGCCACCGAAGCCAGCACCAGCGGCATCCCCAGCACAAGATGGAACACCAACCGATTCATTCGTTTCTTCTAAAAGTGTGACGCGGGTGGTTCGCTCCCTCACCCCGACCCTCTCCCAGAGGGAGAGGGAGTGATTTTCTACTCTCCCACAGGGATTAATCTGCTGCACTCTCTTTCTTTGGGAGAGGCTTGGTGAGGGCGAACGTTCGCGGGCGATTGCATCGAGTAAACCCCTTTCTCACCTCTGAAAGATGGGCAACAACCGGTTCGGCACCTGCAGGATGATCAGCGCCATCGCGGTGGCGTACTGATCGCCGTGGGCGGAGGTCCAGTTACCGTTAGGTCCCTGCGCCGCAATGAGTTCCTGTCGGATGTAGGGGAAATATTCCGCCCAGTGTTTTCCGCCGGCCAGGTACATCGCCTGCACCGCGTAGTAATGGCCGTAGTAGTAATGGCCGCCCGAGACCCGAACACTGTTGCGTGTGCGGTTGAGGTAGGCCAGGCCCTTGTCGAGGGCATCGTCCTCGTAGACGCCGGCGTAGTAGAGGCTCGCCACGCCAGCTGCGGAGCGCGGGAAGGCTGAGCCACCCGCGTTGAGCATGTAGCGGAAGCCGCCATCCGCCGGGTTCTGGCATTGTCGCACGTAGGCGATGGCGCGGTCGATCGTCTCCTTGGGCACGCTGATACCCGCATTGCGCGCCGAGCGCAGGGCCATGATCTGGCAGATCGTCACCGAGATGTCGGCATCCAGCGGCATCGGCTGGTAGCGCCAGCCGCCCTCGGCGTTCTGTGTGTTGACGATGAGGCGCACCGCCTTGACCAGCGCTTCGCGGACGCGCGGGTCGCCGGTCATGCCATAGATCTCACCCAGGAACAGCGTGGCATAGCCGTGGCCGTACATCGGTCCATGCGAGGTATCCGCAGCGATCAGCCCGGTCTCCTGCGCGCAGGAGAGTACGAAGTTCAGGCCGCGTTCGACCGCCCGGCCGTACTCCCCGCGTCCGGGCAGGTGCCCGTCCGCCATGAAAGCCAGGCACCCCAGCGCCGTGATACCGGCGTGTCGGCCGTAGCGATCACCGCCCCAGCTCCCATCGGGCGCCTGATTGGCCGCCAGGTATTTAAGCCCCTTTTCCACCGACAGACGCAGTTCGGGCGTGATCTCGACAAAGTCGACCGCCTCCGCGCCGCGCTTGCCATCCGCCCGCACATCACGGGACATCGAGCCGCCCGTCATGCTCAACATGACGAGCACCAGTGTCACAAGGATCAGTCGGGTTCGCATGGTGATGCCTCGTGCGTGAGGTATCCTCGATCAGGTGCCGCTATCACGACACACTGTCGACACTCACTTGCCTTCCTCCGCCAGTCTCCGGTAGTAGGCTTCGGTCAGGTCGCGGTAGATCGGGCTGAATCGTTCGCCGAAGCCCTGTTGCAGTTCATCGCGCAGGCGGGGCGGCAGATTGCCCCACTCGACGCGGTTTTCGTTCATGGCCCGTTCATCGTTCTGGACGCCACGCACGTTGCCGGGCGAGAAGTTGTCCGGATTCTCACCCGAGGTCGCCTGATCGCCAGCCTGGTTCGCACCCTGCTGGTTCTGATTCTGCTGCTGGGCAGCGGGGTCGCCAGCCCGATCCTGCTGACGCGCCTGTTGCTGACTCTGACTGCCGCTCCCACTCTGCTGCTGTTGCTGCCGGGCCGCGGCGATGACCTGATCCAGCTTGGCGAGGATTTCCTCCTGCTTGCGTTGTGTGGGCAGCCCGGCGTTGCGCTCCTCGCCCAGCAGGTGTGCCACCTCATCCATGTCACGCACGACCTGACGGAAAAGGTCCGCCGCCTCCTGCGCGGTGAGCCGCTTCTGAACTGATCGTTCCAGCGGTTGTTCGCTCTTGCCCTCACCCTCTTTGGGCGATTGCTCGGGTTTCTGGGCCGGCTTCTGCGTGGGCAGGTCCAGCAGGTCGTCCAGTGTCGGCTGATCCTCCGCCGACAAGGGCCCGTGCAGTCCCGCCACCGCGATCAACGCCATGAGGGTTCTGAGTTTCATCGCATCACCTGTCTTCCATCGACGCCAGCGCGTCCCTTTCAGTCATCGGTCATTGCCCATCCACGGGTGGCAGTTGTGGCTGCTGCTGTTGCTGCAGTTGCTGGATCAGCCGTTCCGCCAGGGCGGGCAGTTCGCGCTGCTCAGCCGCCAGCTCCATGAGCGTTTCGGGCGTGACCGGCCGATCACCATCCCCCGCCACCGCGCGGGTGCGCAGGTAGACGTGCTCCTGCATGCCACGCAGAGCCTTGAGTTCCGCAACGGGCGGGATCAACGGCTGCTGGCCCCCGCCACCACCACCACCGCCGCCACCATCACCCTGCTGGCCGGCAAAATCCTCCTCCTGCTGCGCGTCCTCCAGCGCTTTGGCCATCGTCTCAAACGCCGCGGCGATGTAGTCCTGATCGATCACCACGCGGTCGCTCAGCTTCGCCTGACCCAGAGCATCAGCCACCACGCCCGAGCGATCATCCACACGCTCGTGCAGGTGCTGGAAGAGCAGAGTTTCAGCCACCTTCTCCTTCAGCGCGGCGGCTTCCTCGCGAATCTGTTTCTGCTCGGCAGCCAGTTCGTTCAGTTGAGCACGCTGCCGGCGGTTGAGATTCTCCAGCGCAGCCAGCTCCGCAGTCTGCTGCCGCAGAGCACGCTCGCGGGCGGCCAGTTGCTCATACGCCTTGCGAAGCTCCTCGCGCTGGCGACGCATCTCCTCCTGAGCCTGCTGGTCCTGCATCTGCTGCGTCTTCCTGAGCGCTTCCTCCAGTTTCGCCAGTGCCAGTTCCTCAGCCTGCTTCGCTTCGTTGCGGTTCTGGTCGCGCAGTCGCAGGATGCCCTGGCCCTGCGCTTCGGCCGCCTGGGCCAGCAGATCCGCCACTTCCACCGTTTCGCGCACCTCGCGGGCCGACTGTTCCACGCTCAGCGTGTTGCGACGCAATGCCGCCAGCGGCTCCTCCAGCGTGACCAGCTCAGCCGCCTTCTCCAGCCGATCCAACTGCACCTTCTGCTGCTGGATCAGCTTCTGGATCGCATCTGCCAGACGGGCGAGCTGACGGCGGAGCATCTCCTGACGACGCTGCTCGCGATTGTTCATCTCGCTGAGCATCTGCTCCATCACGTCGATGGCTTCGTTCTGCTCGTTGTTGGCCTGCGACAAACGGTTCTGCTGGGCGTTCTCAGCCGCCTGCTGCATTCGCTGCTGCAGGCCCTGACGCTGGGCGATCGCCGCCGCCTCGCGCATGGCTGCGGCTGTGGCCTGCGAGTCGATGTTCTCGCCCTGCCGCGCGATCGCCTCGGCGGTGGCGTGCATCTGCCGGATCAGCTGAGCCGCCTGCTCCGCCAGTTCGCGTTCGCGCTGGGCCTGCTCGTTCAGCGCCGCTCGCTCTTCCTCATTGAGTTGATCGACGGTGCGGCCGAGCGTGCGGGGCAGCATCTGCCGCGTGTCACCCGCCAGGTTCTGCTGCTGCCGCAGCAGATCGCGCAAGCGCGCCTGCAGGGCCTGAGCATCGCGACCCTGATCCAGCAGGTTCACCAGATCCTGCAGCTTCTGTTCGACGTTGGCCTGACGCTGCCGCGCCTGAGCCTGCTGCTGTTCAGCCTGGGCCTGACGCTGCGCTTCAGCCTCGCGGGCAGCCTGTTGCATGTGGTTGATCGCGTCGCGCGATTCCTGCTGCGCCTCGGCGAGCAGGCCCTGTGCATCATTGAGAAGCTGTTCCAGCCCCTGCTCCTGGAAGCGGTTGCGCTGCATCCGCTGACGCAGGCGCTGCATCTGCATGGATTGATCGTTCAGCCGACGCTGCACCTGCTGCTGGCCCGCCAGCGCCTGATCGCCTTCAGCCTGTAACAGGTCGGCCTGCTGCTGCTGCACGCGCACCACCTGCTGGCGCACGCCCGCCAGTTCACCGCGAAGCTGGGACTCGAAGGTCGCCTCGTCGATGATGCGAAGCAGTCGCGGTGTGGCCTGGACGATGTCGTGATGCTGGCCATCCAGATCGAACACATCCTGCGCCCCGGCGTGCAGTTCAACCACATCGCCTGACTTGAGCGTCAGTGTCGCCAGATCAAGCTGGTCGGTGACGGTCAGCCGCGGCTCACGACCTTCCTGCACCGCCAGATCGCGCCGGGTGCGCGGTTTCTCGTTCGCACCCTGCGCACCATCGGCCGGCGGCGCGGCTGGTGGCTGGGCGGGCAGGTCGACGTGCAGCGACACCCGCGCCACGCCGACATCGTCGTGCGCCATGGCATTCAGGTCGATCAGTGCCGTGGGCAGCACCGATTCATCCGTCGCGGGGGCGGCGATCGTCACAGCCGGAGGCTTGTCCTCGATCGCTTCGATGCGGTAGATGCGCTCCGATGCGCTGGACAGGCCATGCTCATCCACCAGCGTCAGCGGCGTTTCGATGGTGCTGTTGAGGCGGAAGCTGAAGCTCAGGTGGTCGCCGAGGGTCGCAGTCTCATCCTCGCTGAAGGAAAAGGTGGCATCGGCGGGCAGGCCCGACGCCAGCGCGCTGACTGACACATTGCGCAGCGGAATCGGCTTGTTGAGCTGCACCTCGAAGCGCACGGTTGAACCGATGAACGCGGCTGCGGAGGCACGCTGACCCGACTGCTGCTCCAGTGCGATGCGCTGTGTTTCGAGCAATCCCTGCGCGTAGGCGGGCGGCTCAATGTGCAGTATCGCACTCATCACCGCAGGCCGGGCAACAAGCTGAACCTGCTGCGGTGAGGTCGCATCATCGCCCGCTTCAAAGTAGAACTCGACGATCGCGCCCTCGGCTGAGGCAAGCTGGGTCGTTTCCACCAGCGCGGGCAGGTCGATCATGCGTTCGAACCGTCCCTGCCGGGCGGCACCATCGGCGGTATTGGCATCGACGATGCCCTGATCGTTCATCAGGGCGTGATGCCACCGGCCGACCTGACTGCCCTGCACCAGGCGGTAGTTCACCCCCACGCGCATGTTCGGGCGGTAGCCCTTGCTGACGATCGCGCGCATGGGCAGGGGTTCATCGGTGGGCCAGACGACGGCGTGCACATCGCTGACGACCTGTGTCCAGCGCGGCCACTGAGCATCGCCCAGCGGGTTGAGCCAGCGCTGGGTTGCGATGGCTGCCTGCGCCGGGAACGCGGCTGCGAGACTCACCAGCACCGCGATTGCCACCGCCGCCGCTGTAGCCATCCGCAGCGTGCGCTTGGGTTCCAGCAGTCGCGACAGCGCCACGCCCTGCAGCCGCTCCTCCGCCTGCCGCAGGCTTGCGCTGATGAACTGCGCCATCCGGGGTGACTGGATGGCATCGTTGCGCGGCAGGGCGAACTCGATCCCCGTCGCCAGCAGGCCGGAAAGCTGGGGGAAGATGCGTTCCGCCCGCAGGGCGACGCTGCTCAGGGCCGGCCGAAAGCCCAGCGCTTCGACGATCTGCCCGATCAGCCAGCCGATCGCCAGCACTGCCAGCACCGCGCCGAGGATCAACCGCCCCCAGCCCGGCAGGCGCAGCAGATAGTCCACCAACACCAGCGCCAGCACGACCGCGACCACCACCGCCAGCCACTGGCTGATGCGCTGTGCCAACAGCATCGCCCGCGCGGTTCGCCGCAACTGCGTGAGCTTTCGGCTGACTTGTTCCATGACAGGCTCCCGGCGAAGTGACCCGCCTATCCTTATAAGGAAGCGAATCCCCTCACCTTGCTTCGGCAATCCGATTCTATGCCGTTCAAGCTACACGAGCCTGATGATCTTGCGGCCGACCCACTCCACGGTCAGCAAAAGCAGGACCAGAATCAGGCTAACGTATGAATCCCAAAGGGGTTCGCGAATATCGTCCGGTGTACGCGTCTGTCGGTTGGGAATCAGCCCGGCCAGTTCCTCCAGCTGGTTCAACGGGATGACTTTGCCCCCGGTCTGCTCCGCCAGCGTTACCAGTCGATCGTGGTCGGGCAGGGGCTGACGCTTCTCATCGTCGCCGTGGTACACCTCGATCGTGTCGGTCAGTTCCAGGTCCGCCAGGCCCTGCTCCACGACGCGCAGACGCAGCGACCCGGTTGTCGTGGGCTGCCACAGCGTACGGAAGAGTCGGCCACGCGAAATCGTCATGGGGTCGGCTGCGACATCCTCCCCCGGCGTGGTGCTGTCGAACTCCTGCATCAGTTCGATCCGCTCGATCGCCTGCCCCTGCGGATCGTCCGCCCGTATGACATCCACCGCCACACGCGTCGGGTTCCGCCGCAGGATCGCCTCATCGCGTACCAGTAGTTCGACCACCACCGCCCGGTCGCGTTCCACCCGACGGTTGGAGATCGTCAGCTTCGCCGCGCCGGTATCGCGCTGCAGGCGGTTGGAGCCAAGCATTCGGATGAGCTGCACCCAGAACTGCTCGAAGTAGAGTTCGCCTCGGCCGTAACGCCACCGCCAGGTCTCATCGGTGGCCACATAGAGTGACAGGCCCGCACCGAAAGGCATCCGCACGATCAGCGGCTGGCCACCCTCACTGGCGGAACTGGCGGCGAGCAGGTCGCTGGTCGGTCGCCCCTCGGCGAGAATCTCGGCGATCTGCTTGAGCGGGCCCAGGTCCTGCGCCCAGTTCAGGGCGGGCAGTTCCTCGGGCCAGTCGGCCTCGGCTGCGTCTGCATCAGTGCCACCCATCGACCGCAGCCGCATGATGTTGTAGTTCGCCGCCAGCGGGGTCGGCCGCATTGCCAGCGCCACACCGCCCACCAGCTCGCTCACACGGTCGACCGCGCCGGGCATCCGCATCGGCAGCAGGTCCGCCAGCGGGGTTGTTTCGTAGCTGCGGGGCGTCGAGCCGGGCCCGCCGATCCAGAGCAGCCCCGCCCCGCGCACCGCCACATGGTCGCGGATGAGCGTCATCAGTTCAGCCCCGAAATACCCGGAGGGCACATCGCCCAGAATGATGACGTCGAACGGTTCGATCTCCTCCGCGTTGCGCGGCATGCGTGTGATCGGCACATCGCCTTCCTGCGCGAACTGCCGGTCAGCACTGAGCAGCAACATACTGCTGGAAATGCTCTGCTCGCGCACCAGCATGTTCTTGAGGTAGCGGTATTCCCAGCGTGGGTAGCCTTCCACATAAAGCACACGGATCGGCCGATCCACCAGTTCAAGGGTGACCAGTTCCGTGTTGTTCTCGGTGATGAGCTCGCCCACGGGCTGGCTGGTGGTGCGGCCCTGATATTCGATTTCGACCCGCCAGTTCACCTCGCCCACCGCAGCCGACTGAGCCGCCAGCCGCACCGGCTCGTTCAGCGATACGCCCGGCTTCTCATCCAGTACCTGCTGCGTCTGATCGTCGATCAGCCGCACCATCACCTGCGACAGGTCCGCCTGCGCATCGGCTGGGAACACCTCCAGCCAGACGTTCACCGGCACGATGTCGTTCACAAAAGCCTTGTCCGGCGCTTCGATGTCGGCGATGGCGAAATCGAGTGGGGCGGTATCGGCACCCAGTGGCACGGCATAGACGCCCACGCCATGCTGCGCCAGCCGTCGCACCACATCCGCGCCGGTCGATTCGGGACTGCGGCCGTCGGTCAGCAGCACGATCCCGCTGATCGGTCGGCCGGCGACGCGCTGCAACGCCTGCTCGATCGCGGTGCGCAGCGCGGTGCGCTCACCTGCGGCGGGGCCCAGGTCGGGCACCACGGGTTGATTCTGTGTTGCGTTTGCCGTCGGCACCGCCGTGGCATCGTTGGCTTCACCCGCATCGCTGCGCGGCGAAGCGCCATTGCCCGACCCGCCCAGTTCATACGTCGCACTGTCGAAGCCCAGCCACAGCACCTGCCGATGTTCACCGCCGAGCTTGTCGGGGCCGAACAGGTCAGCATGCCGCATCAGCGCGTCCTTGAGCGCCTGATCCCGGCTGGTGGGCTGCGTGCCCGACTGCATGTCGCGAATGTCCAGCGATGCGCTGCGGTCGACGAGGATGATGAGGCAGTCGGGGTCGATCCGCTCCCGGTTGAGCACGAGCATGGGCCCGGCAAGCAGGGCCGCCACCACCAGGATCAGCAGCGCCCGCACCGCCGCCAGCGCGATGCGTGCGGCCCGCGGTCCGAGCATCCGGTGATAGCTCCAGCCCGCGATCCCCACCGCCGCCAGCACAATCAGCGCCCAGGCCCAGCCCGGCAGCGGCGTCCGCCAGCCCAGCACCGTGCGCGCATCGGACCAGCTCACCTGCTGCAGGCCGAATAACTGATCCAGAATGGAAGCGATCAGGGTCATCCCATCATCCATACGAAGCGATGCGCCATATCACGTTCGCATACCGACGCAACCGCTTCTCCTCACGAAGTCGCTCTCCGCACCATCGCAGCCATCTGCCCGATGGTCGCCGGCCCCGCCGGCTTGGCTGTGGCATGACTGAACCAGCGCGCCAGCAGCGTCTCGAGCAACACCAGCACCATCACCATCGCCAGCAACGGCCAGCTCAGCGACAGCCGGGTTGGTTCCGCCGCCAGCGACGCTGCGGGGCTGGCCGCATCCAGCCATTGCACGGTCCCGACCGGGCTGAACCATGCCTCAATGCGAGCCGGGTCCAGCCGGCGGGTATCACCCGCGTCGGTATCCACGTTTGTCGCCAGCAGTTGCCCGGCCGCGGGCGGATCGGCTGACCACACGCCAGGCTCGGGCAGCGGCGACACGGGCGAAAGACCCGCCTCCCCGCGCTGAAGCATCACGCTCAGTTGCGACTCGGCCTGGCCATCCTTCAGCCCCGCCACCTGTTGCAGCCGTTGTGCCCCCTCCCAGGTTCGACCCAGCAACGGTCGATCACCAGCCCGGCCGGCACTCAGCCGACGCAACTGCGGCGACTCGCCCAGCACCCCGCGAAGCGATTCGTGCAGCAGCGGGACGAACAGCGGCTTCGTCGGCAGGTTGCTCCACGCCGGATCCAGCGCCACCGCCAGCATCAGCACGCGGCCATCCTCCACCGTCGCCGACGCCAGCAGCACCGACCGCTGCTCATCGTTCAGCCGCAGCCACATGCTCTGGGCCGCCCCGTCGCCGCCCAGCACCTCCAGCGGCACGCGCCGCGTGACACGAATCGGCTTGGTCAAAGCCGACCAGTCCGCAGCCAGTAATCGCAAAGGTTCGGGCACCGTCGAAAGCTCACCTTCGGTCAGCAGCGTCCAGTAGCGGTCGCTCACCGCAGTTGCCGCAGCCTCCGCAATCCCAAAAACTCTTTCATCAGCTCGATCAGCATTGACCGCCTCGATGCCGATGCGCCAATTGAGTCCGAAGCGGTCGACGAGCTTGGGCCCCCACACACCGCTGGTCGATTCAGTCGTGGCGGGCACAAAAACCCATACCAGCCCGCCCTGCCGGGTGAATGATGCCAGCGCATCCCAGCCTGCATCACTGAGCATGTCGGGCCGCAGCACCATCACCGCGTCCATCGCCGCCAGTCGTTCCGGCTCGATCGCCACGGGCGACATCGACACCAGTTCCACCCGCCCCGGACCAACATCCCCCAACCCCTCCAAGGGTTGCAGCGCCAGCGTCAGCCACTGTCGCGGCTCGATCGTGTCCACTCCGATCCCTACCGGAGCATCGATCAACCCCACACTGATACGACGACGAACATCGACGATCGACCACGCCTGGTTGTCCGCCGCCAGCGCATCCAGCCGGTCGTCCTCCACAATTCTGGCGTGCACCGCCAGCGCGTGGCTCACCGCCGCTTCAAGCTCCCGACCCGATAGCCGCGACAACGCATCGGTCAGCGGCACCTCCACCGCCAATACCGCCTCAGCCTGCCCGTTCGACCAGCGATGTTGCCGCCGCACGCGATCGATCGGCTCACCTTCCGGGCTCAGGATCGCGAACTCCACCTCCGTCACACGGTCGGCTGCCTCATCCGCGAAGCGGCGCAGCCGCAACTCCACCGGCACACTCGCACCATCGCGATCGGCGACCACCATGTGCCGTCGGGGCTGCAGCGCCTGAATCTGCACGTTGCCGCGCTCATCCATCGGCTGAGCGAGAAAGAGCTTGCAGCGATCACCCAGGGCTGCCAGTTCAGCCGGGGCCGGTCGATCCAGCGGCAGCGTGCTTTGCGAAAAGTCGCTCAGCACCATGACGAACACCTGACCCGCTCCCGCCGCCCGGGCAGCCGGATCATTCAACGCTCGATTCACTTCCAGCAGCGCACTGGGCAGGTCCGCGCGGCTGTAGCGAGGCTTCATCTGCGTGATCGCCTCCCGCGCAGCCGAATGATCCAGCGAGGGTGCCACCACCGATTCCACCGGCTGGGCCGCCAGCCACACCGCCACAC
>CALKHT010000060.1 GCA_937988825.1 uncultured Phycisphaeraceae bacterium | reverse complement strand
CGGCTTGGGGGGGGGAAGTCTCTTGCCGGGGGTAAGCCCGGCAAGAGATGGGTTCTGCTTAGTACAGCAGCTGGAACTGCCCACGGAAGACAACCTGATCGTCTTCGCCTGTCAGGTCAGCCAGCAGGCCCTGGCCCGAGAAGCCGTACGGCATCGGATCCAGCACCCACACGATGTCAACGGTCACCTTGGCCGAATGACGGTTCAGGTAGTAGTTGGCACCGAAGGTGATCAGGTTGATCGTGTCATCATCGGTCAGGCCGGCATCCGAAGCGGCGCCGTCGAGATCGATGTACTCGTAGCGGACGAACGGCTCGAAGCTGTCATCACCCACGGCGATGTTGTAACCACCCTGGATCACGAAGCCGTAGATGTCGTAGTCCTTCACGCCACCTTCGTTGTCGGTGTGCATGCCGTAGATCGCCGCGAAGGCGTTCAGGCCGTTCACCTCGACCGAGGCATCGAGCGTCCACATGAAGAAGTCGTTGTTCAGGAGGGTATCACCGGTACGACCGACTTCCCAGTGGATGGCACCACCGACGAACGCGGCGAATTCTTCACCGGGGAAGCTGGTGAAGTCCTTCCACTGCTCCCACTGACCAGCCAGACGCACGTCCGCGCGAGCGGTCACCGCGAAGTCGGACGCGTCACCGCTGAACGACTTGTTGGTATAGCGGTAGTAGGTGTCGCCCAGGCTGTCGACGTAGTACTGCGTGAACGGGTTGGAGGAGGTGGCACCGTCGCCCGAACGCAGACCGTCGTTGACCATGACCTGGACCTTCAGCGAGTCATTCAGGAAGGCCGGATCATGCCACACGAGGCCGACGCCCTGAGCGCGATCGACGCTGAAGACTTCGCCCACAACCGAACGCTCAGCGGCGAGCTGGTAGGCGGAGCTGACCAACTCTTCACGAGTGAACGGAGCCTTGTCCTCACCGCCCCAGAGGTAGAAGTTACCGAACTGGTAGCCGATGACGATCCTGTCGGCTTCGACGACGTTGTCATAGCGATCCACGCTCAGACGCAGAGCGTACTTCAGGCGGGGATCCGCAATGTGACCGCTGAACTGGATCTTGGTGCGACGCAGTTCGAAACCAGCCACATTGGAGTCATCGGAATAGCCGAAGGAATCAATGACGCTGCTGTGGCTGCCGTTGCGGCGGTTATAGGTGTACCGCAGCTGGATCTGGCCGTCGACTTCCATCAGGAAACCGCCGTCGGCCGACTGCAGGAAGAACTTGCTGCCGTTGTGGCCGGCGTACATGCCTTCCTGGAGCAGGCTGGCGCGGGTTTCGGCATCGGCCAAGACTTCCTGCACGATGGCGCGAACTTCCGCCGCCCGACGCTCATTCATCCAGTTGTCGGTCTGCTGAGCCTGCTGCGCACGCAGTTGCGCGATCTCCGCACGGAGGGCTTCCACCTCCGCTCGGGAGACTTCCGCCACCGCAGGCATGGAGAGGCCCAACACGAGCCCTCCGACTGCTAGCTTGCTACACGCTTTCATGGTCACGGACTCCTTTCGATAAGTGCCTAAGCATGCGCTCTTCAGGAGGGCCCTGGACGCAGACCAACGCGTCCGAGGGAACCACCCTCCCACCGTCACCCCTGACCCACGCGGTCAGGACGATTACCACGCCGTGTATGCCACGTCGAACGAATGGTTTGGGAATTCATGTTCTGGTATCGGAGCAGAAAAGCACGACACCACAGCCCCCGCCTGCCGTGTCGCGTTGTAGATGACCCCTGCGTGTCGAGCATCCCTACCCGACCTCCAAAAACGTTTCGCCGACCGTCCGCATCGGCTGTCCCAGGCAACCACAGTGTTTGCAGTTACCCCCATTTGCGTGCAGAGGCTACCGTTTTGGCCTCTGCTGTCAAGTCCGGACAACCCGTCCGGCACCGTTTGCGAAATCCATTCCGCCCGACGGCAAATGACGGCCGCCTGTATCGACTGTATCGGTTCAGGCGCCTGCAACCGTTAAGAATTCGTGTTCACACGCCCTGACGAGCGCCCAGGGCCGCTTTTATTGGAGTGGATGGGCCATGAGATGCCCCCCGAGGTCCAATCGGCGATCGCATGCCGGGGCAACGACAGACCCGTCGCATTGGTGAAGAATGGTGGGAAACTGGGGGAACTGGGAAGGCCGTGCATCCGGAGCAGAAGCGCGAAGGCGCCAGCGGCATCACATGATCGCGTGATCGTCGGCAAGAGGCTCCGCCAGGCGCAGATTCAGCTGTTCCAGCCCCACGATGATGGCGTTGAGCATGACCCAGCATTCGATCGCGAAGGGGAGGAAGCCCAGGAACCCCAGCCAGGGCATCTCGAAATAGCGAACATGCTCCAGCTCGCCGAGGAACGGCAGGTTGTAGGTCCACTTGGCGATGGCGTAGTAGTTCCAGCTTTCCCACAACAGCCCGCAGGTCGCCCCGCCGAGCATGAGGCTGATCGTCCGGCCGTAGCGTCCCTGCTCCCAGTCGCGCAGGATGCTGGGCGCGCCGCAGCGATGGCAGATCGGGTCGAGCAGGTAGATCAGCCCCACCCACAGGGCCATGTTGCTGACCGGGTCCGCCAGAAGGATCGCCCAGAGTGTGAAGCTCAGGCCGAAGACGAACACCGCCGGGACGAGTCGCCACGTGATCGCCAGCGTGAGGCTGCCGGGCAGGATCAACCCCAGCGTGGACAGGAGAAACCCACCGCCCAGATTCTGACATATGCCGATGAGCACGATCGCGAGGATGAGAATCGCCAGCACACCCAGCGACAACAGCACGGTCAGCACACGGGTGATCTCACGGCGATTGACCATCAGATGCCGCACACCCAACCGCTGATACAGCACGGCGGTGAGAAACATGCCCGGCGAGATCGCGGCGAAGGCGACGAAGTAACCCACCACACGGCTGGCGAAATGCGGCGGCAGGCCGTGATAATCCCACGCCTGAATGAAATAGAAGTTGATCCAGTCGAAAAAGCACCAGACGGGAATCGAGGTCAGCCAGGCGACGATGAACCGGTTGGGCCGCTGTCGCAGAGGCGAGCCTTCGTCATCACCGTTGTCATCACGGCGTCGGATGAGCGTGAGCAGGCCATCGAATACCAGCAGGTAGCCCACCCAGTTGATGCCGGTGATGTTGACCGCAGCCCAGCGGGCGATGCGCTGCAGTGTCGTGACGGGTGGCGGCAGATCGCGCGGCAGGGTGTGCGGCACCACCGCTCCCTCGCGCAACGGCACATCCACCGCGAGCACGAGCACCAGCGTCACCACGATCATCGCCAGCCCCACCCACAACGTCCAGGCAGCTCCAACGCGACGAATTGAAAGGATCGTGGACATGGCCAGCACGAAGCGACGCGACTTGTCGCGTTCCGCGCACAGGAACACGACACAGTTCCTTAAAAGGATAAGCCCGCCGCATGGTGGATGCGACGGGCTTACACAAAGTCGGGGTTGGTTTGAATTATTCGAACGCGCCGGGGATTCCGCCCTGCTGCTGCTGCATCATCGCGAACATCATGACCATGTTCTGGACGAGCGGCCGCAGCTTCACACCGTCAATGTTCACCTTCACCGCGTCGCCATCCTGGTTGATGGTGAAGGCCTGGACCGCCTGAGCGAGCATCATGGCCATCATGTCGCCCGGTTGCGGCTGGGCGGGCTTGAGCGTCTCGTCGATGAGGCCCTTGAGTTTCTGGGCGTCGCCATTGTTGGCCATTTTCATCGTGACGTCGATCTTCGGCTGATTGCCCAGCGTGATGCCGACAGCCAGCCACTGCATCGACTTCGTAATGATCTGCTGGATTTCGCCCTGCTCCTCGCCCTGAGCAGCCATGGCGAAGGCGAGTTCCCGGGCCTGAGCGCTGGGGGCGGAGACAACGGTGATCGCGTTGGAACCAGCCGCCTTCACCGCCTGCTCCACAAAGGCCTTGCGCTTCGCATCCGCAGCGGCGGGCATCTTCACACCCTCGGGCAGCACCGCCATCCACTGTCCAACCTTTGCGAACGTGACCGGCACATCGGCACCACCGGCCATCTCGCGCAGCGCTTCCTGCACTTTCTCAGCATCAACCGCCTGAGAACCACCCACGAAGACGATGGGCTTGGCTTCCGCACCATCCTCGTTGGGCGTGGGGATCGCCACGATCATGCCCTGACCGCCCACATTCTCCATCGCCTTGTAGCGCGTGCGGTACTCGGCCAGTGGCTCACCGAGCAACTGCATGGCCTGCTCGCCCGCCACCGCCTTGACCGTCTGCTCCAGAGCATCGGGGGTGAGCAGAGCATGGTCGATGACGACGAAGGCGACGATCTGCTCACCAAAGAGCGCATCGGGCAGCGCCGGCAGGGCCGGGGCAGCCGTCGTCTGGGCGGTGGCAGCGCTCGTCACGTCAAGCGCTGGGCTGTAGAGCGTGGCGACTTCCACACCCGACGGCCGCGGCGCACCGCGTGAGACGGTCAGCGGCTCCACCTTCACTTCCTGCACCCGCGTCTGATAGGTCGTCAGCAGCGTGCGCAGTTCGTTCTGTACATCCTCGGTGTTGATGTTGCCCAGTGCCTCCAGGCCCGCCTCCGCCGCCTGCTGGGCTGCCTGAGCGACCTGAGTAGCCTGGTCCTGCACCTGCTTGAACACCCCGGCGATCGTCTGAGCGTGATCAGGCATCACACGGGCCGCATGGGCGTCAATCACCGCCAGCGTGCGGCCGAACTTCGCCTGCACCACCGCCCGATCGGCGAGGATGCCCAGCAGCGTGACCTGCTTGCGGGCCTGCTCGATGCGGATCGCCTCGCTGCGGTGGTTGTCGCCACGGGCGAAGGCGGCCGCCTGACCGACGGTTTCCGCCGCCCGGGTCGCCTTTTCCACCGCACTGTCAAAGAGGGCCGCCACCTGCTCGGCGTACGTGCCGGTCATCGCCTGAATCTCGCTGAGCACCTGCTGCTCGGCATTGGCGATCTCACTGTGCATCGCGGCGAGCGCGCGGGTCGCCTCGGTCTGGCGGGCGTTGACCTGCTGAATCTGATTGGCAACCGCCTGCAACCGGGCCTGACGCAGCTCCAGCGCCTGGGTGGCGAGGTTCGCCTCAGCCGTGTGGCGGTTCACCTCGACCTGCAGTTCCTGAATCTGGCCGTCGAGGCTGTCCGCCTCACGCTGCTTCAGGGCCGACTGCTCATTCAGCTCAAACTTGGCGTCGCCCTCAGCCACGAACGCATCCTGACGCAGCTTCATCGCCTCGGCGGTCAGGGCGTCACGCTGGGAGGCAAGCTGCTCGATCTGCTTGTTCAGGCCCGCGATCTTCACCGACAGGTCGGCCGTCTGCTTGCGCAGCGTCGCGATCTCCTGATCGATGGCACGCTGATCGGCCTGCAGCTTGTTCAGCAGGTCCGTCGCATCGCGGCGGATGGCTTCGGCGCGGCTGCGGGCGTCGCTCAGCACGTTGAAGTAGCCCATCAGCACCGTGTCACGCGTGGACAGTTTGGCCCAGTTGGCCATCGCCTGTGCCTGCTCGTAGCGGGCGGTGTACTCGTAGATGTCCGCCAGCAGCCTCAGCGAGGCGACCTTCTGGGCATCCGAGCCGCGCGACCGCACCGATTCGAGAATGGTGGCCGCTTCCTGCAGCTTGGCGTGGCGGGCCTCATCCGGACTCACCCCTTCGGCGGCGTAGCCCTGCTCCGCCTGGCGGTAGATCGCCAGCGCCTTTTCAAACTGGGCCGCAACCTCCTGACGCTGCTGTGCCTCCGGATCGGGGCAGCCGACCAGCAGGCCGGCAACGACACACAGCGCCGAGGCACGGCCGAACATGCCGCGGACAGATGCGAAGGCTGAGGGCTTGGACACGACGAGGATCCTTTCGCAGATGCTTGAAACGGACGGCTACGCGCGTCCGGAGTGCGAGAGCCATTAAAGCGTCGAAAGCCGACTGATTCGATTCACGACGCCCCAGAAAAGCCAATCCCGGAATCTACCGGAATCTCAATCACGACAACCGTCAGCGTGCCTCACTGCTTGGCTGTGGGCGCGTCTTCGGTTGCCTCCTCCTGCCGGCCGGCCTTGCCCGGCGGCGTGTAGTCAATGTCGTAATTCGCCGGCGGGTTCGGATACAGCGTCGAAATCCAGTCGGCGATCACACGGAAACGTTCCGCATCCGTGCTGTGGAACTGCGGACGCCAGCCCGGCACCTCGGGGTGCGGCGTCTGGGCGGCGCGGCGTTCCAGACCATACTGCAGCAGCAGCGACCGGGCCGGATCGTTGCGGTTGATCATCCGGCCGTGCTGATTCTCATACTGGCTCAAAATAAAGAAGTTCGTGTAAGCCTGAGCTTCGGGGCGGCGGGCATCGCGGAAGAGGATCAGGTCGCCACCTTCCGTGCCGCCGTGGCACCTGGCAGCTGCGCAGTAGCTCACCACGTAGGTGTTGTGGATTTCGCGGCGGAACCGCGCCAACGGTTCCGGATCGGTCCGCACACGCACCAGCGGATACAGCTCCCGGGCACGCAGTTCAAAGATCAGACGCAACTGCTGCCAGCCCGGCGCCCGGCGAAAGGCGTTTTGCGCTTCCCGGCCCTTGGGCGTCTCGGGCTTATCGGCGTACTCGGCGAAAATGCGGTCGATCGCTTCCCGAGGCACCACCACCGGCGGACGCGTCGCCAGATCGATCTCGTAAACCTTGATCAGGTTGATCTGATCGTCGGTGAGCATCGGGCTGTCGATCTGCTCGTCCGTACCGGGCGCGACGGGCTGAGCCTGCGGTTGAGCCGGGGTGGTCGGAGTGGTCGGGGTCCGACGCGAGGCCTGGGCCTGCTGAATCGCTTCACGCAGTGTCGCAACCCGCGCATCGTCCGGAGCATCCTTGGCCAACTGGTTCAGTTCCCGCAGCGCCAGGTCGTATTCCTTCTGCTGGTAGACCCAGTAGATCAGGGCGTAGCGGGCGTTGATGTCGTCATTGGCAATCTGCGCGCGTCGCTCGGCGTACTGCTGCGGCACGCTCTGCAATCGCTCGACGCGACGAATGGAGGAACGCTGGAAGGTCGTCGGAATTCCCGCGACGTTGACGGTAATGGTGTTCTCATCCTCGGAGACGAACGTGCCGTTGATGGTGCGGCCGTCGTCCATGTGCAGCCTGACTTCGTCGGCATGAATGGCGGCGGCCGAGAACAGGAACGCAAGGCCGACAACACAGGCAAAATGGCGTATCCGCATGGGATGGCTCCAACAAATGGGCCGAAGCGGTCTGAAACGTCGGGGATCGGGGCCGGCGACCCGGGACCAGCCGCCGCTGTAAGTATAACGTTTGCCGCAACTGACGAAAACCGGGGCAACTCCGTAATCGGGTGAAACGCGGGCGGCGCTTACACCGTCGGGCGGAGGTGTCGGATCATCCAAAAGAAAAGGCGAAGCCGCGGGGCTTCGCCTCGAATGCACGTGATGGCAGCCGGTCAGGCCTTGTTGGCCGACAACAGGCTCTGCGACAGCGTGATCAGCCGCTCCAGCCGCACCGGCTTGAGCAGGTAGCCATCCACGCCCAGTGCCTCGGCGTACTGCTGATGCCGTTTGCCTTCGTTGGCGGTGACCATGATGACGCGCGGCGGGTTGGGCAGCTTCTTGACGCGCTCCAGCACCAGGAAGCCGCTGCGCTTGGGCAGCATCATGTCCAGCACGACCAGGTCCGGCGGATCGGTTTCGCAAATCCGCACCGCCGTGTTGCCATCGTGACACGTCTGGGTGAGAGCACCCTCCGCCTGCAACGCCTGATCAATGCTGATCCGCACGTCCGGATCGTCGTCCACCACCAGAATCTTATAGCCCTTCAGTCGTAGTTCATCGTGGTCTGACAAGCTCGCACCTCTTTAAAGACTGCCTCGGCGGGACCATGCCCCGTGGGACATGGCGACAAAAGGAGGAAAACTGCCCGGGAGACCGTCCATTCTTCCCGCCACCCCGACCCGCGTCAAGCGAGCCCAGACCGACCTCTCGACACTCCCAGCCGCCCCGGAACGGTCATGGGGCGTGGGAAAGATGGGGAATTGGGTGATTTGGCGATATGGCGATTTGGCGACACGGTCGATTCACCACACACCCCCACTTCTGCAACGTCTTCCCCCCCTCTCCCTCCGGGACAGAGCCGGGATGAGGACCCGACCATCCGTTCAACCCCGACTGGCCCGATGTCCTCACATCACCCAATCGCCACCTCACCGCCCCTTCCGCTTCCAGCAATCGACCGTATGGTCATCCACCATCCCCACAGCCTGCATGAACGCATACACGATCGTCGACCCGACGAACTTGAACCCCCGGCGTTTGAGGTCCCTGCTGATGGCGTCGGACAGCTCGGTGCGGGCGGGGATCTGCGACAGGTTCTTCCACCGGTTGCGGATCGGTCGTCCGTCGACGAAGCCCCAGATGTAGGCGTCGAACGAGCCGAACGCCTCCTGCACCGCCAGGAAGCGCTGAGCGTTGTTGACCGCGGCGGCGACCTTGAGCCGATTGCGAACGATCCCCTCATTCTTCAGCAACGCGGCGATGCGACGCTCGGTATATCGCGCCACGCGCACCGGATCGAACTCATCGAATGCCTGCCGATAGGCTTCGCGCTTGCGAAGGATCGTTTCCCAGCTCAGCCCGGCCTGAGCGCCTTCGAGAATGAGAAACTCGAAAAGACGGCGATCATCGTGGACGGGCACGCCCCACTCCTCATCGTGGTAGCGGATCATCAGGTCGCTTTTTGCCCAGGCACATCGCTGCATGGGGTCATGATAGCGAACCGGCGGATCGGCTGGCCCGTAATTTGGAAACCGCGCCGCGTTTCTGGCCGATGTTGAACCAGCGCCGCACCACCGATCCAAAACCGCGCAGGCGCAAGGGAGTGATGCAACGTTCATGAGCTGGTGGCAGGCGCTGATCCTGGGGATCGTGGAGGGACTGACGGAGTACCTGCCGGTCAGTTCAACGGGGCATCTGATCCTGGTGGCCTGGCTGCTGGGACTCAGCAACACCCAGGAACAGTGGGATGCGGTCAACACCTTCAACATCGTGATCCAGTCCGGGGCGATCCTGGCGGTGCTGGGGCTGTACTGGCCGCGGGTCACGCAGATGGCGCGCGGGCTTCTCGGACGCGACCCAGCCGGGCTGAACCTGGCGATCAACGTACTGCTGGCGTTTCTGCCCGCAGCGGTGCTGGGGCCGCTGCTCAGCTCGAACATCGAGGCGTATCTTTTCCACCCCTGGCCGGTCGTCGGGGCGCTGTTCGCCGGCGCCTGGCTGATGCTGGCGGTGGCGTACGGCCGGCGGTTCACCCGCACCGAGCACACCGGTCGCGACCTTGACCACGTCACCTGGCAGATCGCCCTGCTGATCGGGTTCGGACAGTGCCTGGCGATGTGGCCGGGCACCAGCCGGTCGATGATCACGATCGTCGCGGCGTTGATGCTGGGCCTGCGACCGCGTGCCGCAGCCGAGTTCAGCTTCCTCCTTGGACTGGTAACACTCAGTGCTGCCACGGGTTACAAGGCTGTCTTCGACGGGGCGCAGATGCTCGAACACATCACCCCGGCCTCCTTCGCGGTGGGCCTGGTCGCCTCCACGATCTCCGCGCTGCTGGCGGTCAAATGGTTCGTCGCCTTCCTCACCCGCCACGGCCTGGCACCCTTCGGCTGGTACCGGCTGGGGCTGGCTCTGGCACTGGCGGTGCTACTGCTGGTGGGATGGCTGACGTTCCCTACGTTCACCGCGGCATGAGAAACGAACCCCGCACTTTGCACCCTCACCCCCTCCCCGTGACGCCTCACCGCCCAGCCACTATCATCTTGTCCCCGCGAAATCGGCCGCGACGGAGGCGTCTGCACGCCACGGCCCGCGGCTTACAACCCTACCGCCAAGCAACCTGCCATGGACCACTTCAACTACCGCAACGGGCAACTGTTCTGCGAGGATGTCAACATCGACGAACTGGCCAGCCGGGTCGGCACGCCGGTCTACGTCTACTCCCGCGCGACCTTCCAGGAGCACTACGACCGCCTCACAGCCGCCTTCGCTTCGCTCGACCCGATCATCTGCTACTCGATCAAGAGCTGCGGCAACATCCACATCTGCAGGCTGCTGGCTGAACGCGGCGCGGGTATGGACGTGGTCAGCGGCGGTGAACTGCATCGCGCCAGACTCGCCGGCGCCCCCATGAGCAAGGTCGTCTACGCCGGCGTCGGCAAGACCGATGACGAAATCCGCCAGGCCATCGAAGCCAAAATCGGTTACTTCAACATCGAGTCCGAGGCGGAGTTCGAGAACATCGCCAACATCGCCAAATCGATGGGCGCGAAGGTGCGCGGCGCCCTGCGCATCAACCCGGATGTGTCCGACCCACGCACCCACGTCAAAACCACCACGGGCAAGAAGGAAACCAAGTTCGGCGTCGACATCGACCGCGCCCGACGCTTCTTCGAGAAGTACGGCCGGGACCCGCACCTGCAACTGACGGCCCTGCACCTGCACATCGGCTCGCCCATTTACAGTGCCGAGCCTTACGTCCTGGCCATCACCAGGGCGCTGGAACTGGTGAACGAACTGGCCGCCAGGGACATCCCAATCACCGCGCTGGACATCGGCGGGGGTTTCGCCGCGGATTATGAAACCGGCGCATCACCTTCCGCTGCCGACTACGCCGGCCAGATCGTGCCGCTGTTGCAGCCGTTCAAGGATGCGGGCGGGAAGATCATTCTGGAGCCGGGCCGCACCATCGCCGCCAACGCGGGCATCCTCGTCACGCGCGTGCAGTACATCAAGAAGGGCGGGCGCAAGAAGTTCGTCATCATCGACAGCGGCATGCACCACCTGATCCGCCCGACGCTGTACGACAGCTTCCACTTCATCTGGCCGACGAACGTCGCCCCCAGCCACGTGCCGCCGCAGCGAAGCCAGAACCTTGACCTGCCCGGCCTGGAACCGTGCGATGTGGTCGGCCCGATCTGCGAATCGGGCGACTTCCTGGCCAAGGATCGCTCACTGCCCCCGGTCGCACGCGGCGAACTGCTGGCCGTCTTTACCGCGGGTGCCTACGGCATGGTCATGGCGAGCAACTACAACACCATGCCCCGCCCCGCCGAGGTCCTCGTCGACGGCTCCACCGCCACCCTCATCCGCCGCCGCGAAACCTACGACGACCTGACCGGTCCCGAAATGGAACCCCGCAGCATCTGAAGGGATGCAGGGATACGGATTCCTGACACCAAAAATCTGCTGACACTCATGCAGCCCTGCCCTATCATCATGCATCCACAAACGATGATGGGAGCAGGCCATGAGTGAAACTTTTCGCGAGAAGGGCTACAGCGAAGAGGACCGCTACTTCAAGGAGAAGGAGCAGGAGTTACTTCGCCGCAAGCGCCAGGAGCTGTCAGCCAGGGACAGGCACGCCCACTGGATGAAGTGCCCCAAGTGTGGCCACGACCTGGAGGAGATCGAACTCAGCTCCGTCCTGGTCGACCGCTGCCCGAACTGCCAGGGCATCTTCCTGGACAAGGGCGAACTCGACCAGCTCACCACTGAACGCCAGTCCGGCTTCTTCGCCTCCCTGCGCAAATTCTTCGAGGCGACGACACCGTAAACGGACCGCAGGATCATCCTGTCTGCTCACGGGCAACGATAAGCATTATCGTCGCATCAGGAACTTGAACTCTTCGTTTCCGACCGTGACCAACAAGCACCCTGGTGTGGTCGCTTCAGCGAGCCACGCTGGCACGTTCGGTGCGTTCGATGACCGCGCGGACGACGTCGGCGCAGCGGCGGAAGGCGGCGGTTTCTTCCGCGTTGAGGGCGGGGTAGAGCGGCCGTTCAATGCCACGCCGGCCAATCACCGCGGGCAGCGACAGGCATACGCCCCGCACATCCAGATAGCCATCAATCAACTGACTGACCGGAATCGTGCGACGACTATCCTGCACGATGGCAGCGACGATCAGCGCGGTGCCCATCGCAATCGCGTAATCGGTGTAGCCCTTGTGCCGCATGATCTGATGACCGAGCTGGACCGCCTGATGAAAGAGGCGCGGGGCCGCATCGCTGCGGTCGATACGTTCGCCACCCGTCAGCGCCAGGCTCATCGCGGCGAACTGACTATCGCCATGCTCACCCAGGATGTACGCACGCAGGTCTTCCGGGTGAATGCCCAGCTCAATCGAAAGCAGTGAGCGATAGCGCGCACTGTCGATGAGCGTCCCTGTGCCGATCACACGCGACGGATCAAAGCCCGACAGCTTCAGCGCGTGCCAGGTCATCACATCGACGGGATTGGTGATGACGATCAGGATCGCATCAGGGCTGTGCCGGGCAAGTTCGGGGATCAGCTCGCGGAACATTGCCGCGTTGGCGTCCGCGAAATCCAGGCGTGAGGTATAGTGCGGCTGCTTCGGCGTCGAGGCGCACACGATCACAATGTCCGAACCGGCGCTCGCTTCCACACCGCCCGCACGAATCATCATCGGCTTCTCCACGAACGATGAAGCGTGCGTCAGGTCCAGTGCGTGCCCCAGCGCCACTTCAGGCGACCGCGACACCAGCACCAGTTCGCTGCCCAGGTTGCGCATCACCAGCGTGTACGCCAGCGATGCCCCCACCTTGCCGATCCCCACAATCGAAATCTTCATCAACTACCCCCAACGCAATAACGCTCATCGGCGTGGTCGCTTCAGCGATCCACATCCACACCACCCAATGCGATCCGTTCCACCGTCGTGTACACCGGTCCCGTTGCGTGCAGCTCGCTGGCGATCAGTTCCACCGCGTTGATGTCGACGGAGCCGAACCGCGTCTGGCCATACTGTTCCAGCAACCGCGACAGCGCTCCGGGGATCGGCTCACGCATCCGTCCGCGCGATGACCCCACCCGCGCTACCGTCACATGCGCTGTCCATGCCCGCGATTCCGGTTCGGGCGCCAACCCCGCCGCATCCAGCCACTGATAAACCGATGCCGCCATCCGGCCCAGCCGTCCCTCCTCGTGCAGCCCGACCCATACCACGCGCGGCTGTTTACGATTCGGAAACGCCCCCAGCCCGACCAGTTCCCCCCGGAACGCCATCTCGCCCATTGTCGCTTCGCGAACCGCCCCGATGATCGGCCCCACCTCCGACTCATCGCGTCCCCCCAGAAAGCTCAGCGTCACGTGCAGGTTTTCCTCGGCGGTGACACGTACCGGTCGGCCGATGCGTCCCAGTTCGGTCATCACCGCACGGAAGCGGTCATCCACCGCTATCCGCACCGCCACGAACAGCCGCACTCGCGCCATGGGCAAAGTCTACCGCGCCGCCCGCTGAAAAAGGGGCTTCACGACACCACCACCAACCGATGCTTTTCGGTAATCTGTTGGCGCACCCGATTGAGCGACAACCGTGTCGTCCGAAAAGAAGATCAACCCGCGTTACTGCACCAATCAGATTCGCGTCGATTATGCCCACGTGGGCCTGATGGACGCGCAGGACGGCTCCATCTGGATCGCCCGTAAACGCTTCGGGTCCATCCCCGTCCGCGTCAGTCACGCCCGACTGCTCGTCGGCGGCACCCACGACACCTCCACCGCAGACAAGGATCGCTTCGTCTGCTTCTGGTTCCACACCCCCGGCACCGGCGAGGGCTACGTGCATGGCTACCCCATCGAATGGGAGGAAGGCCATCTGCTTGTGCGGCTGGACCCCAACTGGGACTACCTCAACCGCGCATTCATCTCCTCAGCCGACACCGCCCGCGTCGAACGCAACATCGAGCAGCAGTACACCTGGGCACGACGCATCTTCCGCGCCTACCTGGCTGCCAGGCCCCCCTTCCCCGTCAGTTGGCACATGGTGGGCCCCCGTGCAGCCGACTCGATGTTCTACATTGAACGTGTGGAACCGGGAACGCGACTGGATGAGGACGAGGATTAGACTTTGAAACAGCACGACGGGTTAGCGCACAACCGCGTGAAGCTGCATGCAGCTTTTCGCTCCCCCTCTCCGCGTCTTCCTGTTCACCCCCCAAACCCGCTTTGGCGCAGCAGGTCCATGAACGTCTCGCTGAACACGAAGTTGTGTTCGGGGAACGCCAGACCTGAGCGGTTCTTATCGATGTGGCTGAACATCATCTCGATGGTCGCCAGGGGCTGAAAGTCGCCGCCAGCCGGATCACGCACCTCGACGACACCATGGGTCGACGCGCCACTTTCGTCCAGCCGCTCGATATGGGCGGTGAAGCGAAGCTGATCACCGGGGCGGGCAGCATCGGTAAAGATCGCCTTGCCGATCTTGGCGAGGATGACCTTCTCGCGGAAATCGTTGGCGTGGCCGACGAGGATGCCCGCCGTCTGGGCGAAACCCTCGATGATGAGCGGGTTGGGCATGACCGGCTGGGCGGGCCGGCCATCCTTCGCCGGGAAGTGGTCGTGCAGCACCTCCTCCGCGGCCGTGACGTTCTTCACCGCCACGCACCGCGTCCCGCGCTCCAGCTCAAGAATGCGATCGATCCAGATCCAGCGCATGTCGTCAGCCGGCCAGAAATTACACGTCAGCCGAGCTTCGACTGAACAAACTTCACCACCGCGTCCACGGTGAAGACATTGGAGAAGTCATCCACCTTGCGGGTCTTGTCGAAGGCGTCGAGATTGGCATGGGGCATCCGGCGGCGCAGCTCAGCCATGCCCTCATCGGTCACCTTGCCATCGACGACATACTTCGGGTCGTTCAGGACGTTATCGGGGAACATTTCGCCCTGCGCGATCTTGATGCCGAACGCCTTTTCCAGGCGGAAGACGATGTCGAGGAAGTCGATCGACTCGGCGCCCAGGTCCTCGACGAGCTTGGCGTCGCCGGTGACATCGTCATCGTCCACGCCCAGCGCATCCACGAGCACCTCGCGCACCTTGTCAAACACCTCATCCGCTGTCATCGCCATGGGTAAGCTCCGATTCCCGTAGTAGTTATGCGTTTTGCGCGACCGCTGCCGTTCGCGACGCGGGTACGGGCGCCAGCTTCAGCCGGGCCTGCACCGCCACCTGATCCCCCACCATGCCGACACCGATCATGTCGACGCTGTGCTCGTCGCGCGACTTGATGGTCACCTCGACCACCAGTGCCTGCCCGGGCCGTACCATGTTGCCGTAGCGAACGTTACGCGCCTCGGCGAGGATCCACGGCCCCGGCTGGCCCTCACTTTCCAATAGATGCCGGCCCGCCTGGACCAGCGTCTCAAGCATCATCACCCCCGGCAGCACGGCGAAACCAGGAAAATGGTCCGCCAGATACTCTTCCGCCACGCTCACATTCTTGAGCGCACGAATGCGGTCGGATTGCCGCTCCAGTACCTGATCTATCAGTTCAAATCGCAATGCAGGGGGTTCCTGATAAACGCACAGAGTGTAGTCCTGCCGCGCTGGGCACGCAAGGAAGCCCCAGCCGGTGCAGTTTCAGGCTGAGGCACCGCTCCGATAACCCGGCCCGTCACCGTTTCTGACGACTTCGCGAAATTTTTCTTCTGTGACGGTTAAGCCGCCCTTGCCGGTTGCCGATACAGCCCATGTCGGCACGCATGAAGCGCGGTCGATAGGAGAAACAACGAGGAGAAAGGTCGATCAACATGCCGAGGCAGAAAGATATTCTCACCACTGGCGAAGTGGCCAAGATCTGTAACGTTGCGCCGCGCACCGTCAGCAAGTGGTTTGATTCAGGCCAGTTGCGCGGTTATCGCATTCCCGGATCCAAGGACCGCCGCATCCCCCTGGGCTCGCTCATCCGCTTCATGAAGGCCCACAACATCCCCATGGATGGCCTTCAGTCCGGGCGCACGCGCGTGCTCATCGTGGACGACGAGACCGAAATCGTCGAGGTCCTGGAAAAGGTGCTCACCGAACAGGCCAACTATGAGGTTCGCACCTGCCACAGCGGATTTGCCGCCGGTATCGAGTGCGAGAAGTTCCGCCCGCACGTCATGCTGCTGGACATCCACCTGGGTGACGTGAACGGCGAAGAGGTCCTCAAGCTCGTCCGCGAGAACAACGACCTGCAGCTCACCAAGGTCATCGCCATGAGCGGCAAGCTCACCGACGGCCAGGCGCACCAGCTCATCCAGAAGGGGTTCGACGGCTACCTGAAGAAACCCTTCCACGTGCGACAGGTCATCGAATCCATCGAGGAAGCCACCGCGATGGTGTATTGACCGGCCGGCTCATCAACGGAACACGATAGGGCCCACCCGCGTAAATCGTGGGTGGGCTTCTGTTTGGGGATGTCGGATACCGAATTCCACCGCTTCAGCGGCGGCGCAGCAGCCACCCCAGCTCCTCCGACCGGACGAGCCACGCGCCCAGCAGATACACAGCCATCCCCAGCGTGACCAGCAGGGCCAGCAGTCCCAGCGACTGCGGCCGACTGAGGCCCGCCGGATCCACCCACCAGAGGATCGGCCCGAGCACCGCCGTCATCGCGGCCGTGAGACACGCCGTGACCACCCAGCCGCGCCACACCTCGTCGTCCACCGGCCGATCCACGTAGCGACGCACCTTCCTTAATAAAAGGAAGGCCTGCACCATCGCAGAGAACGATGTCGACCAGGCCAGCGCCGCCACCCCCAGCGGCCACACCAGCACCAGATTCAGCGCCAGGTTAAACCCCACCATCCCCATGCTGACCCGCAGCGGTGTCTTCGCATCCTTCACCGCGTAGAACGCACGGGTGAGTACGTGCGTCATCGAATAGGCCCAGATCGCCACCGAGTAGCCGGCCAGCACCGACGCCACCCGCAGCGAATCCTGTCGGTCGAAACGGTAGTACTCGAAGATCGCCCGGGTAAGCGGCACACGAACGAGAATCAGCCCCACCGCTGCGGGCAGACCGATGAACACCGTCAGCCGCAGCCCGTGCTGCAGGATCGTGCGAAACGCCCCGTCATCCGGACCATTGCCCTCGCGCTCAGCCGCAGCATGCGACAGCGCGGGAAAAATCGCCGTCGCCACCGCGATGCCGAACACACCCAGCGGGAACTGATACAGCCGCTGGGCGAATGCCAGCGCCGCCGTATCGCCACGCGAGGCGATGGGGTAAGCGATCTCCCGCCCCAGCAGATGGAACGTTGTGCCCCCCTGATCCGGCGGCGCCAGCGCAAACGCGATCAGCGTGTCCAGCAACGCATTGATCTGAAACACCGCCAGCCCCAGCACCATCGGCACCATCGTGAGGATGACCGGCTTCAAAGCCGCCCGCGCCTCCAGACAGCGAACGGTGAATGACTCAACCCGCGAGGCAGCAGCAGCCTGCCAGACCACCTGAATCGCCCCCGCCAGTAAGACGGACCATGCCACCACCCTGATGGCATCTTCCGCCTGCGCGCTGGTCATGGCAGTGCGAAAACCGGTCGTGGCGAGCAGGGCCGCGGCGATCATGACCAGGTTCACGATGATCGGGGCAGCCGCAGCAGGACCAAACCGGCCATGCACCTGCAGAATGCCGCCCAGCAACGCCACCAGGCACACCATCGGCATGAACGGCAGCATGATGCGCGACAGCTCGATGGCCAGCGCCGCACTGGCAGACCACTCACGCGAGGCGGCCAGCACATCCAGCAGGCCCATCCCCAGCAGTGTCAGCCCGCCCGTGACAACCAGCAGCACGCCGATGCACAGTGACGCCATACGCCGGGCCAGCTGCGGATTTTTCTTGAGCTGCTCCGTGTAAGCGGGGATGAACGCAGCCGTGAGGGCGCCTTCACCAAAGAGCCGGCGAAAGAGGTTGGGCACCATGAAGCCGATGGTGAACGCGCCCATGACGCCGGTGAGGCCGAACACCGCCCCCATGACCGCATCGCGAACAACACCCGTGAGGCGGGAGATGAGCGTCAGCGTGGACACCGTCACAGCGTGGCCGACGAAAGCGACGTTGGAAGATGGAGCGGATTCGGGTTCAGGAGAGTCCGTGGGCGCAACCGCATCATGCGCAGCCGACGCACCCGAGTCGGTCGTGATCGCTGAACCGCCCCCTGCGTTTCCACTGCCAGCCATGATCCCGACAGCGGCTGCCTTCGTGACCGCCTCCTCGCTCCGTCGACGCGGCCTCGGCGGAACGTACATCCCCCGGACCAGCGCCCAGATCACCAGTGCCGACGCCACGCCCACCTGATGCCAGAGCACATCGTTCCACTGCATCTCCCACGATCGGCCGATCCGCACCTGGATGTACTCGATGGGAAACGCCGACACCGCCACCAGGCCGACAAGAATCGCCGCCTCAGCCCGCGGCCACCTGCCCCCCAACACCCGCGCCGCCGGCAACAGCCACGTCAACACCATCGCCGCCCCCCAGTGCGCGAGCTGCTCATACGGAAAAATCCGCCCCCGAGGCCAGCCCAGGGCCCGCAGGAAATGGTGCATGTCCAGGTGATACCAGTTGAACCCCGGCTGAAACCCGAAATACGCCAGCACCGGCAACACCCCAACCAGCACCAGCCGCGCCAACCCCACCCGATGTGCTCGGAAAAACGCCGTGATCGCCCGCCGCTCCAGCAACCACGCAGCCGACAGAACACCGGCAACGTTGGCGAACATATCCGCCCAGTCAAACGTCCGCCCGACAACGTACCCCTGCGTCCACTCATCAAAGCAGGCGTAGAGGATGCCCAGCAGAGTGGCAACGACCGGATGCCATCGTTCAGACCGCCTTCCCTCTGGTTTCAAGGAAAGAATCAGGAGAAATCCCAGCACCGCAAACGCCGAGAAGTGGACCACCTTGTCCGTCGGTAGTTCCACCTCTGGCAATGTCACCTGCAACTGAGGCCAGTGCGTCCCGAGAAACAGCACCGGCCAATAGACAACAAGCAGCAGGCGACACAACGAAACGGTGCCGGTCCGACAAATCCAAGACCTCACGGAGCGTGGAAACCGCATTAGCATGAGAGAGGCATGAATTGCTCAAACCGGCTGATTCGATAAGATAAAACAACCCTAAATCTCACTATAACAACATTTTCGGAATCGAGCATGTCTCACGGCATTCGATCGGGCTTCAAGTCGTTGATTCGCGCATCACTTGGCCGTGCAGGGTATCGGATCATACGTGCCACCACTCTCCCCGACCCCTACGATTCTCAACACAGACTTCTTCGCGATTGCTCGAATCCGATAATTTTTGACGTGGGAGGCAACCGTGGAGATACATCCGAGCGGTATTTGAAGCTGTTCCCAAACGCAATCATTCATACGTTTGAACCGCTTCCCTCGTTGGCTTCACAGCTACGCGAACGTTTCCAGACGCATTCCAGGGTTCATGTGGTTCAATGTGCACTGGCCGACGAGGAAGGAACCGCCCCATTTCACGTTAATCCATCAGATGTACAAAGCTCACTGCTTCCACTGACGGACTCAGGCGAGCGCGCGTATCTACAGCCGACCGAAACAATCGATGTACCGATCAATACGCTCGACGCTTACTGTGCGCGCGAACATATTCAGACAATCCACATCCTGAAAATGGATATCCAGGGAGCCGAATATAAAGCACTCTGCGGAGCCAGAGAATTGTTGAGCGCCGGCCGAATTTCAAGCATCTATCTTGAATGCTGGTTTGTGCCGCATTATCAGAACTCAGCGACTTTCCACGAGATCGCAGCCCTGCTTTCTTCTTTCGGATACTGCGTGTTTGATCTATTTGATCTCACACGGGATTCGAACGGACAACTCGTCAAGGTCGACGCGTTATTCATTTCCCGCGACATTCAACAGCAGCTTGTTAAACACAAACCGACCTGGTCCAGTGCGCGTATCCGCGAACTGCGTGGAGAATGACACGGACTAAAAAAGAACCGGCCCTGAAAAGGGCCGGTTCATGACTGACAGACAAATCACGCTGCGAGGTCAGGTCTGATTGTGGCGAACTGCCGCGTCAGCGTCTCGCCGGGAAGGTTCAGTGGTCGAATGCGCCACTTCAGCACCCGTCGCATCCAGATACCGCATTCCCTGCGTTCCACCATTTCCGGTATCGCTGCCACCAGCCTGGAAGATGTTATCACGTACGACCGTCTGGCCTCCGTTGCAACGCGTGCGCGCCATAACGGGGGACGTTTCAAACGTCACGTGATTATCGTTCCAGGCAACGTTACCACGCCAGTCTCCCGGGGTCGTCGTCCAAATGCTCTGCGCCTGGGCCTTATCACCCGCAGCACTTGAGTCCCCCGACACGTTACGGTCGGTAATGACCACCGCCTCCGAGTTCGCCGTTTCACGCCACTCGTTGTTACGGGTCCAGTTCCCCAGTTCGCCCGTCGTGTCATTGTTGTTGAACGCCGACAGAGCATAGGAGTACATTTCGGCTGTCACTTCCTCACCAGGCTTCCAGGACGTCAGCGTTTCGCCGGGGCTGATGATGTAGTCAGCGCTGAAATAGTTATTGACGAGGAGCAGCTCGAATCGCAAACGTGCACTGCGAGCAGGAGCATTCGTCAGGAGGTCGTAGTTCGCACGTTCAGCGGGAAGAATAACCCTTCCGTTCGCCTTGACACCCGGGTAGTAACTGTTGTTCCCATTCGCAAAGACGATGAAGTTCTGATGAATGCCACGCAGTCGGCTGGCGTTTTCTGTACGCCGGGCAGCCTGGCGTGCGGCATTCAGTGCCGGTAGCAGCAGACCGATCAGCAAGGCGATGATCGAAATTACCACCAGCAATTCAATAAGGGTGAAGCCTCGACGTGTTTTCATTGCTGACGCTCCTGAATGAACGGACTCAGTAATCCAGGCGAAGGGGATGACCGACCCGACGGCACAGGACCGTCCGCAATCAGCCAACTCATTTAACCCTCTTCCACAACAACTTACACCAATACGAAAGACAGATGAACGAGCGTCGCCGCTCCCTTCAGAAATCCGCCCAAAACCCGAACGGAATGGGCAATACAATGTCAATTAACATATTAACCTCGATCGCGGCAAGTCGTCAAGTCAATTTCAAACGAAGCCATCTCACAGCAAAGCGTACGTCCACGCCCACTCGCTGTCAGTCCAGTCTCATTTACCGCGACCCCGGACACCACCAACGTAAGTATATGTGGGACCACATCTTGCGCCACCAGGAGGCGATAGTGCCCCTTTCAGCCAGGAGTGTGCCACGCAATGGTCAGGCCACCACAGGGTAGGACCTGTTCGCCGCATGAGTCAGCTGCTGCTGATTCAGCAGTCGCATGTCAGATGCCGCCGTCATGAGCAACGATGCCACCGTCACATGGATAAATGACCATGGGAACGTGGGATAGAACACCACGTCGTTCACAAACCCGTGTGCGTACATAAACAGGAGCAGGACGGCAAGCGTGGTGATCAAAAGAGGATCATTCAAGAATCGTCGACGATGCACAAGGCAGTAGATCGCACTGAACACCGCAACACCTACCCCAAACATCATGGGGATCGCATAGCTCAACCCGCCAAGGTACAGCATGTTCAGATAGGCGTTATGCGGATGTGCTCCGACACTTTTCAAAAGGAAGAATGATTCTCCCTGCGTTCCAATCAGACCAAAAAACGGCCGCTCGGCAATCACTTCGAGATAGGGGCCATAAAGCTCCCACCGCCCAGATTTCAAGCTGCCCAAACGGGCAAAATCGATTTGCTCGGCGAGCCCAATGAGATAGAGAGCCGGCCCTAGAACGACCGCAACCCCGATTATCAGAAAGATGGGGCGGCGAGTCCATGCGAGCAGAACGGGCAGTGATGTGAAAACGCATCCCAAAAGTACCGCGCGACTGGCGGTCATAAGCCCCAGCGCCAACGAAATCCCCAGAAAGGGTAACAACACCACTTTACCCAATCCGCTGCTTCGATAAGCCAAATACGCAGTAAAAACGGTGGTGCTGATAAAAAGGGTTCCAATCCCTTCCGGATTCGCCCCCCAGGGGAATAACCTGAACAGGCCCCCCCTGAATGACCCTGCGGGATCAAGAACCACCGCTGATGCCGGAAACAAAACCGCAATACAAAGCCCTATTGTCAACCAACGGATCACGTACCGTAACGCAGCATCATCGACAATCGTGCGAACCGTCAATAAAGCAGCAATCGTAAGAACAATCCAACCAAAACGTATGGCCAACGCCAGCGTACGATCCTCTGTGGTAAGAACGTACACCACGGCTATCACAGCCATGACCGGAAAAATGAACGCCATTGCAGAAACCTGGCGCCGTTGTCCGGGATGAAGAAAGGCCGACAATCCGATCAGTGCGAGTGGAATGGCCGAGGTCGCCTTCGCCAGCGCCTGGACGCTTCCGAGATCCGGCAGTGCACCTACCGTTTGCCAAACGACCATGAAGGCGATACTTACCCCCAACCGATAGTTTCTTGGGACTAGCAGGAAGGCAAGGAGACCAAGGACAGCAGCGCCGATCAATAGCGGCAGTGGGACAATCTCCAGGTATTCCTGTACGCGGCTCGCCCGCATCGATTCGCTCCCTATTGATCCAGGCCATCGTCCGGCTCAACACCGTGCGCAACAGGCCCTCCCATGAGGGTGTACCGTCAGAAAATCGACCGGACACCGCTCGATGATTACGATCTTAACCGATTAGTAGTTCACCCCAAGGGATGGCGTCCCCTGTGTTGGTATCGCCACACCCCACCCGCCGAGGCTTCGGCGAATCGCCATGCCCAACATTGACCGTACAAAAAAAACGCCGAGCGAAGCGAAACGCGGGATCGTGCGGATCGCTTCCAACTTTACCCGACTAGGAATCACCTTCGTCCTCGGCATTTATCTCGTCCGCATCCTGCTCCGTGTCCTGGGTAATGAGGGACTCGGCCTTGTGTCATTGCTCGGCTCAAGCATGGGGTTGGCGGCGGTCCTGAACGGCGTGCTCTATGACAGCTCCGTCAAGGAACTCGCCGCAGCCTATCACCGAAATGATCAGGCATTCCGGGAAACATACAACACAAGCCTTGCATTGTCCCTTGTTTTCGGACTCGTCACTTCATTCGTTTTCGTCCTGCTGATCCTGCTGGCACCGGTCTTATTTGAACTGCCCAAGGGTTACCTGGGGGTGACTCAGACGTTTATCGCACTTCAGGCTGTCCGAAGTTTTGCTGCGGTCTGTCTGGTACCTGTTCTCAATATGTTTCAGGTGACCGAACAGATGGTAGCCGATAACCTTCAGCGCGTCGTTGATCGTAGTACTTATATTGTTGCCGCAGGGTTGACATTGCTGGTTCAGGGTGATCAGGTAGCGCCTGGTTCGGTGGTGATTTATGGTGCGTTTCAGGTCGGACTGGCAATTTGCGCCAACCTCATCGCCGCCATAATCCTGATTGTGCGTGACCGGCGTCTGGTTCCCAGCCCACGGTACATCAGCCGTGCAGCAATGCGGTCGATCCTTTCCGTCGGGGCGTGGAACGTCAGTTCGCGCATCGCATCCGACCTGCATCTGCGCACCGACAACTATCTGATGAACCTGTGGCTCGGCGTGGTCATGGGCAACGTCGTGTTCGGTGCACTGGCGGTCACGCTCACCGCCTATACGCGGATGATCGCCACGGGGGTCAGCAGCGGCCTGACCGCAGTGGCGGCGCGCGTATCGACGCGTTCTCAGGACGGCGCGATGCAGAAGCTGACGTACCATACCAGTCGCCTCCAGGCTGTGTGCATCGTCCCCGCAACGGCGATTTTGCTCATCCTCGCTGAACCCATCCTGGCTGTGTGGGTGGGCAACAGACTCGACGATCCGACGGGTGAGCTCATGCGCGTGACCGCCATACTGGTGCGCATTCTGGCAATCGGAACTCTCTGCCTGGCAGCATCGGAAAGCATCACAAACATTCTTTACGGTGCCGGACACATCCATCGCTACGCGCCGTATCTGTTAGCCGGCGGTGTCGCGAACCCGATCTTCTCGGTGATCCTGCTGGTTCTGCTTCCCGATTCACTCAAGTTCATCGGGCCGGCATGTGTCTTCTCCCTGCTGATGATCATCGTGTACGGATGGGTGGTACCGCGGATCGCTTCGCGAACGTTGTCGATTCCGCTTGGACAGATCTACACACCGTTTGTGCGCCCCCTGATCCTTACCGTCTTCTGCAGCCCGATTCTGATGATTCCGGCTATTGTGCTTGAATCGTGGACGCTGTTCTGGTTCATCGGCGTGGTGGGCGTGTTCGGCGCGGTTTACGGTACGCTGTGTGCCTACTTCGTGGTGACACCAGACGAGCGGGCACGTGTTCTTCGGGCAGTGGGCGTGGGACGCGAACGTCGCCCCGCACCCGATGAGGTCAGCGTCTGAAGCTGCCCGAGCATCGTCGCACGCGCTGGGGTAAGATGGCGATTTTTCACAGCATGCGGCCGAATTGCCATGATTATCACGACCGGCGCCAACGGATTCATCGGATCGAACGCGGTGGCTGACCTTGTCGCCCGGGGGGGCGAGGTTGTCGCGGTTGATGATTACCCTTCCATTCGCGGATGCGGTGCAGTCACCCATCCCTGTGCGGAGGTGCGCTATAACCGGGATGCGGCGGTCGCGGTGTATGTGGATATGGAGGATCTGGCGGCCTGGCTAAGCCAGCAAGGCAACGCCATCACGGGAGTGGTCCACCTGGGGGCGTGCAGTGATACGACCGTGACGGATCGCGATTACGTCATGCGGGTGAACACGGAATACACCCGCACGCTCTGGCGGTGGTGCACGGAGACGGGCACGCCCTTCGTTTACGCATCGAGTGCCGCCACGTATGGCGATGGCTCGCAGGGCTTCGATGATGAAGCGGACCCGCGCCGTTACAAGCCGATGAACCTGTACGGCGAATCGAAGCACATCTTCGATCTGTGGGCGCTGGAGCAGACACAAACCCCGCCGCGCTGGGCCGGGCTGAAGTACTTCAACATCTACGGCCCCAACGAATCGCACAAGGGCCGCATGGCCTCGATGGCGTACCACTGGTTCCACCAGATCCGCAACACGGGGCGTGCCCGGCTTTTCAAGTCTTACCGGCCGGAGTATCCCGACGGTGGCCAGATGCGCGATTTCTGCTACGTGAAGGATGCTGTCGCGGTCACGCTGAACCTGCTGACCTTACCGGCAAGTGACACCGCACCGAACGGGCTGTACAACGTCGGCACGGGTCAGCCGCGCACGTTCGCGGACCTCGCCCGGGCGGTTTTCACAGCACTGGAGATGGAGCCGGTGCTGGAGTACATTGAAATGCCCGCCGACCTTCGCAACCAGTATCAGTACTACACCGCGGCGACGGTCGCCAAACGGGAGCGGGCGGGGTTGCTCGATCGGTTGTTCGCCACACTGGAAGAAGGCGTCCGGGCGTATGTGCAGCATCTGCTGGCCGCGGAGCCGGAGTCAAAACCCGCATGAGCGTTCCTTTTGAAGAGCCATCCGTTGCGCAGGTGCGCGAGCTGCTCGGCGCGATGGTCGGCCGTCGCGTCGCCGTGGTGGGCGATGCGATGCTCGACGCCTACGTGATGGGCGAAGTCGGCCGCATCTCCCCCGAAGCGCCCGTACCGGTGCTGGCGGTGGAACGCGAGGAGTACATGCTCGGCGGCGCGGCGAACGTGGCCAAGTGCCTGGTCGCGCTGGGAGCGCAGGTCCGGCTGTGCACCGTCGTGGGCGATGATGCTGACGGCGAACTCTTCCGCCGGGAAGCGACCAATATTGGCATCGATGTGAGCGGTGTTGTGCAGGACGCCAGCCGCACCACCACACGCAAGACCCGCATTGTCGCCCGGCAGCAACAGGTGATCCGTTTCGATCGCGAGTGTTGCGATCCGATTGACGAGTCGGTGACCGCCGCCCTGCTCGCGCGGATCGCCGAAGCAGTGCCGTGGGCGGACGCGATCGTCGTTTCGGATTACGCCAAGGGCGTGATGACGGACGCGGTCTGCCGCGGGCTGATCAGGGCAGCGGCCGGCAAGCCGGTGGTGGTCGATCCGAAGAAACTGCCGTGGGATCGCTACGCCGGCGCCACGCTCATCAAGCCGAACGTTGCCGAAGCGCAGGCGTTCGATCACACACCGATCACGGATGATGCGACAGCCGAACAGTGTGCCCGGCGAATCGCCCGCGCGCTGTCCAGCCATGTGCTGATCACCCGCGGGAAACAGGGCATGACGCTGGCGCTGCACGATGCGGAGGCATCGGTGAACAGCGAAATGCCGACGTACCGGTTCGCCGCCCGGCCCCGCGAACTGATTGATGTGACCGGCGCGGGCGATGTCGTCGCGGCAACGCTGACGCTGGCACTGGCAGCTGGCGCATCGCTGCCCGAAGCAACCTGGCTGGCAAACATTGCAGCGGGCATCAAGGTGGGCAAGTTCGGGGCGGCAGCCGTCACCGGGCAGGAAATGCTCGATGCGCTGGGCAGTGGCAAAGCCGATTACGAACGCAAGGTGATGTCGCGTGAACAGGCTGCCCAGTTCGCTCAGCGCCTGCGAAGCATGGGCAGGAAGGTGGTTTTCACCAACGGCTGCTTCGACATCCTGCATGTGGGTCACGTGAGCTATCTGGAACGGTCACGCCGCCTGGGCGATGCGCTGATCGTCGGTCTGAACACCGACGATTCCGTGCGGCGACTGAAAGGCCCGGGCCGGCCCGTGCAGACGGAAACCGACCGCGCCCACATCCTCGGTTCGCTGGCGTGCGTCGATGCCGTCGTGCTGTTCGACGAGGACACCCCGCTGGAGCTGATCCGAGCCATCCGCCCGGACATCCTCTCCAAGGGGGCCGACTATCAGACCAAGGAAAACGTGGTCGGCTGGGACATTGTCGAAAGCCTGGGAGGCCAGGTGGTCCTGGTGGACCTGGTCGAAGGCCGATCGACGACGCGGCTGTTGAGCAAGGCGGCGAAGTGACGGCCTGACACGGCCATCGCCCCGTGACATTTCCTCACTCCCATTTCGGCAGCGACTGTTCCAGTTGATTCTTCACGAGCTGAAGGTCCGGATGGAAGTCCACTTCGGACCACTCGTCCTCGCTGCACTCGCAGAATCCGATGCGATATCCGCCCTGCACCATCCTGCGCAGCGCCGCAGGGAAGAAAGCCTGCAGGTTCTCTTCCTGGCGGAACATCTTGAGGAGCACCTGCTGCACATCACGCAGTCCATGCTCGCTGAAGTAGATCATCCCGATGGATTCAGCCGACGCCTGGTCGAGGGGAATGTCCTTGCCGATATCGGTGATGCGCTTGCTCTCTTCGTCAACGATGACCTTCATGTCCTCGTCGACGTACTTCGCCTTTCGGCAGATCATCAGCGTAATGTCATTGTGACTCGAACGAGCATGTTCGATGAGTCTCGTGAGGACGCTGACCTTAAAGAGGTCGTCACCATTGATGAGAATGGTCGGCTCCGAAAGGTCCTTCAGGCCCATCCACGCAGACACAATCTGGTTCGCGATGCGATAGAACGGGTTGAAGACGATGCGAAACTCGAAATCGGAATAATCGTGAATCTTCGCTTCAATCTGCTCGGATTTATACCCTGTCACCAGTGTGATATTCCGCAGGCCCGCGGCGGAGATTGCCTGCAACTGCCGTTCGAGCAAAGTGTATCCGTTGCCCAGGTCCAGCAGTGACTTGGGGGTATTGCGCGTCAGGGGCAGCAGCCGACTGCCCATTCCCGCCGCCAGAATCACGACATGCATCGCCCAACTCCAGATGTTGTGTCAGCGCGCCCGCGCAAGGACTCGCAGGAAGTATGCGCTGAAGAATGCGAAATAGAAGATGCCGTATCCCAGGTAAACCTTCAGGAAAAGGGAGGGCCACGGCAGAAGCAGCACGGTCATGATGTAGATGCCATAGTCCGCCAGATAAGTGATGGATCGCATGATCCTGCCGCGCCAATTGTTCGCCTCCACACTCATGGTGTCAGCCTCCTCCTTGCCGAGGAGCATCCCCTTGAGGCTGATCACAAAAAAGTGCGTGGATAGGCTCAACACGTTCAGCAGCGTCGCAGTGAAGGCCAGCGTGAGCGAAAGATCGCCCGCGATCGATTCGCGAATGAGCGCAAAGCCCAGGATCAACGGCACGGTGATGGACTTGATGGCATCAAACGAATGATCCAGCCATTCCCCCAGCCGGCTGGTTTTCCCGGAGACGCGTGCCAACTGCCCATCGCAACAATCGGTCACGAATCCGATGGCAAGGAACAGGTAAACCGTGACACAGATGGCAACGGTCGGCTGGAACGCCATCAGCAATGCAAGGCCGGTATGCGTCAACAGCGAACTGATGAACGATACCGCATTCGGCGACAGGCCCAGCTTCCAGAAGAGAAAGGTGAACGGGATGGCGGCGTTGCGGTTGACGTACCGGGTATAGAGCGGGCCTTTCCCGTTCTTTTTGGACGCGGCGACAAACTGACGCCAGGTATACACTTGCGGTGCGGCGGTGTTAGGCATGCCTGTCCAATCCAATTAAACCGTGACCGCGTCATCACTTGTCCGACGGTCGCCACTGACGTCCTGATAAGCAGTCGGGTCCATTCGGGCCAGCGACCGCACGGGTCACACACTGCAATCCGTACCGGCCTGCCACCCCAGGGGCGGGACGACGAAAGTCCCCAGCCAGCGTGCCATCCCCACTTCACCCTGAAGCAACATCGACCGATAGACTCGGCAGACTAAGCACAAACCGCGACCATCAGGGATCAAGGCGCGTGACCACCAGTGTTGATATAGTACCGCTCCGTATGATCGAAGCGAAAATCGCCAATCGGACCGCCAGAATCGGCATTATCGGACTGGGCTACGTCGGACTGCCGCTCATGCGGGCGTTCTGGGATGCGGGGTTCCCCGTCATCGGTTACGACGTCGACCCGAAAAAGCCCGAGATGCTGCTTGCAGGCAAAAACTACCTCAAGCACCTGGGCGAGAACATGGTGTCCGAAATGGCGGCTGACCGGTCGCGGTTCGATGTCACCTGCGACTTCTCCCGGCTTGCGGAGGCGGACGCCCTGCTCGTCTGCGTACCCACACCGCTGGGCGAGCATCTGGACCCGGATCTGAGCTACGTCGAACAAACCGCAACGGACATCGCCCGGACGCTGCGTCCCGGCCAGCTCGTTGTGCTGGAATCGACGACCTACCCGGGAACGACGCGGCAGATCATGCTGCCCCGACTGGAGGCAAAGGGCCTCAAGTGCGGCAGGGACTTTTTCCTTGCGTACTCGCCCGAGCGCGAGGACCCCGGCCGCAAGGACACCTCCACCCGCAAGATTCCCAAGCTCGTGGGCGGCATCGACCAGGCCAGCGGCAATCTGGCGACTGAACTTTACCGAACCGCGATCGAGCAGGTGATCGCCGTTTCCAGTGCTGAGGTCGCCGAGGCAGCCAAGCTGCTGGAGAACATCTACCGCGCGGTCAACATCGCCCTGGTCAATGAGATGAAGGTTGTGCTGACGGCCATGGGCATCGACGTGTGGGAAGTGATCGAGGCGGCGAGTACCAAGCCGTTCGGTTTCCAGGCGTTCTACCCCGGCCCGGGACTGGGCGGACACTGCATCCCGATCGACCCCTTCTATCTGACCTGGAAGGCCCGCGAGGTGGGCCAGCCCACCCGATTCATCGAGCTGGCAGGCCAGGTCAACCACAACATGCCCGACTATGTGGTGCAGCGCACCGCGCTGGCGCTTAACGACCGCGGCAAACCCGTCAAAGGCTCGCGAATTCTTGTGCTGGGGCTGGCCTACAAGCCGGACGTCGACGATGTGCGCGAAAGCCCGAGCTTCGAGCTGATCGAGAAGCTCATGGCTCTGGGCGCACATGTGGACTACAATGACCCGCACGTGCCCGCCACACACCGCATGCGCAAATATGACCTGCGCATGGAAAGCGTTCCGCTGACACCGCAGACGCTGGCGAGCTACGACTGCGTGCTGATCGCGACGAATCACAAAGCCTACGACTGGTCACTGATCGCCGAGCACGCGAAGCTGATCGTGGACACGCGTGGGGCACTGCGACACCATCCGGGCCGACGCGATCACATCGTGAGCGCGTAACGGGAAACGCCGCGGCATCCCACTCGCCCGGTCACAGGTCACACACACCAGCACCTCACTGAGAGGAGTGACATCCTTGACCGATCGGCCACTGCGCATTGCACATTATCTGCAACGCGTGCGTCTGGAGGATGGCGGCGTCGTACGCGCGGTGCTGGATATGTGTCAGGTGCTGGCGGCTCGGGGCGTGAGCGTCACGTTGCTCACCGTGGACAGCATAGATGTTCCTCCGCAATGGCTTGAGGGCCACCCTGAAGCCCCCCGAGTGGTTCAGATCGACCCTCCGACTCGACTGGGAAAGCTCACCGCATCCTCAGAAAAAATCGTCCTGGCAACCTTGCGTGATACGGATGTTCTGCACATCCACATACCGTGGGACACATCAAATATCCGCATCACGCAACTCGCACGGCAGACCGGCACACCCTATATCATCAGTGTGCACGGCATGCTCGACGACTGGTGCATGGCCCAGAAGGCACTCAAGAAACGGGTGTATCTGGCGTTGCGTGGACGGCGAATGCTGGAGGCGGCTGCACGCGTCCATTGCACCGCCGAAGCGGAAATGCAGCAGGCCCAGCGATGGATCGGTGCGGGGCAACCAATCGTTCTGCCATTGATCTTCGACATTGAACCGTTCAAGGCTTTGCCCGGGCCGGAACTGGCTCGACAGTCGCTTTCGTGCCTTTCGGAGCAGCACGCCAACGTTCTTTTTCTCAGCCGGCTTCACCTGAAGAAAGGTCCGGAGCATCTGATCGACGCTGCGGCAATCCTGCAGCGACGCGGACACACCATCAATGTCATCCTCGCGGGGCCGGGTGAGCCGGATTACATCGACAGACTGCGCAAGGTCGCAACCGATCGTGGACTGAGCGACCGGATTCACTTTCCGGGCATGATCACCGGGGAACTCAAACTCTCGCTCTATCAGGCAGCTGACATCTTCGCCCTACCCAGCAGCCAGGAGAATTTCGGGCTGGTATTCCCCGAAGCGATGGCATGCGGTACGCCCGTCATCACGACGCGCGGCGTGGACATCTGGCGCGAGCTTGAAAAGGGTGGCGCATTCATCGTGCCTCCGACCGGCGAGGCGTTCGCCAACGCGATCGAACAACTACTGACCAATCCAACGGACCGTCACGCACGTGGCGAGCGGAGCCGTGCATTCATTTTTCAATGGCTTGCACCGGACCATGTGGCCGATCAGTACATAACGGTTTATCGTGACATCGTTAACCAAAGCAGCCCCGCTGCGCGCCATCCAACCGCGTGAGCATGATCGGCGCCTCACGATCAGCCCGATCACTTGCCGCCCGGCAGATACCGAACATCACGCGAAACGTCGAGCAGGTGCTGATCTATGCCGATATACTCTGTCAGTTAAAGAAACTGGGGCAAATTAAGAAGGACACCATAGAAAATGGCTCAATCGAAAAGTGCCCTTATCACCGGCATCACCGGGCAGGACGGCAGCTATCTGGCGGAACTGCTGCTGTCCAAGGGATATAACGTCCACGGCCTGATCCGGCGATCGAGCAGCTTCAACACCGATCGCATCGACCACCTTTATCAGGATCCGCATCAGCCTGATGTGCGACTGAAGCTGTATTACGGTGATCTTTCCGATTCCAATGCACTGCGGCGGATTCTCGATGAGGTAAAGCCCGACGAAGTCTACAACCTCGGAGCGCAATCACACGTCCGTGTCAGCTTCGACATGCCCGTCTACACGGCGGATGTCGACGCTATCGGCACACTGCGGCTACTCGAAGCGGTTCGCGAGTTTCAGAACCAGACCGGTCGGACGGTGCGGTTCTACCAGGCGTCCAGCAGCGAAATGTTCGGCAAGGTCGTCGAGACGCCACAGCGCGAGACAACGCCCTTCTACCCCCGCAGCCCATATGCGGTGGCGAAAGTTTATGCCTACTGGACCGTCGTCAATTACCGTGAAGCCTACGGCATGCACGCCAGCAACGGCATCCTCTTCAACCATGAAAGCCCACGTCGCGGCGAAACATTCGTCACGCGCAAGATCACGCGGGCTGTCGGCCGAATCAAGCATGGCCTGCAGTCCAAACTGTATCTGGGCAATCTCGACGCCAAGCGCGACTGGGGTTTCGCGGGTGATTACGTCGAAGCCATGTGGCTGATGCTGCAGCAGGATCAGCCCGATGACTACGTCGTCGCCACCGGCAAGACATATTCGGTGCGTGAATTCGCCGAGCGTGCCTTCGCCCATGTTGGCCTGGATTACCGCGATTTCGTGGAAATGGATACGCGTTATCTGCGTCCGACCGAAGTGGACCTGCTGCTGGGCGATGCGAGCAAGGCCCGCCGGGTGCTGAAATGGGAGCCGCGAGTCAGCTTCGAGCAACTGGTCGCGATGATGGTCGAGCATGACCTTGAACTGGCCGCCCGGGAGCGGACACTGCGCGACGCAGGACATAAACTGCCGGCCCAGGTCGGGCATGATCAGTGAGGAGTTGGTGCGTCATGGACCTGAACAGTTCACAAGTGTCACCTGACCTCGACCAGCTCTTTGCACCCGTTTTGCCCGCCGACGACTTTGATTTCGAGCGGCTCGCGCAAACCTACAACTACCGGAACGTCTCAGACCGCAGCCGTCTGTTCGTTCGTCTGATCCTGAAGGAAATCGCCCGCCGCCCCCAGCCTGTGCGTCTTCTCGATGTGGGGTGCGGGGAGGGGCTGGGAACGACGCGGCGGTTCGCCAAGCCCTCCATTCATCGCATTCGTCTGGCGGCCCAGGAGCTTTGGGGTGTCGAACCGGATACTAACGCGGTTCCCGTCCAGAACGTGTTCGATCGCCATCTGTACAGCACCGTCGAGGAAGCAGACCTACCCGAACAATACTTCGATATTGCCTACTCATATCTTGTGGTCGAACATGTTGTAGACCCAGTGGGTTTTCTGAAAGCAATTCACCGCTGCCTCAAGCCGGGCGGGTGTTTCATCTTTCTTACCCCCAGTGGAAAACACGCTTTCGCCCGTATTACCCGATTGCTGAATCGAATCCACTTGGATGAGTTCGTTCTTCGGATGGTGCGTGGCCGGCAGAAGGTCGAAGCATACCACTATCCGGTTCAGTACCGAATGAATGATGAGCGAGCGATTTCGGCTGCTGCTCACGAAGCCGGATTCAACAAGCCGGAGCTTGTCTTTGAAGAGAATGAAGGCCCCAAACCCTATTTTCCTGGTCCCCTTCGTCCCATTTACCATTTGCTTCGACTTAAGCGTGCCATTTACAAGAACCCTCAATGCCTTCTGAACCTTTACTGTCGGTTAACCAAACCAGCATGATCGCGTATCTCAACTGGTCTCAACAGCGTGTCACCGTCACGGGCGGGGCGGGGTTTCTTGGCCGGGTGGTTTGCGAGAAACTGCGGCAGCGCGGCTGCACGCACATCGATGTGCCCCGGCGGGAGGAGTACGACCTGACCCGCGAGGCGGATGTCGTGCGGATGTACGATGACTTTCGCCCGGACGTGGTAATCCATCTGGCGGCGGAAGTGGGCGGGATCGGTGCCAACCGCGACCATCCCGGCCGGTTCTTCTACGCCAACCTCGCCATGGGCATGCACCTCATCGAGCACGGACGGCGACGTGGCCTGCGAAAATTCGTGCAGGCTGGCACAGTCTGCGCCTATCCGAAGTTCGCCCCGGTGCCCTTCCGCGAGGAGGACCTCTGGAACGGTTACCCTGAGGAAACCAACGCCCCCTACGGTATCGCGAAAAAATCACTGTTCGTCATGCTCGACGCATACCACCGGGAGTATGGCTTCCCCGGTGTGGTGGCGGTACCGGTGAATCTGTATGGCCCGGGCGATAACTTCGATCTGCACACGTCGCACGTGGTGCCCGCGCTGATCCGCAAATGCGTCGAGGCGATTCGCCAGAATCAACCCAGCATCACCTGTTGGGGAACGGGCAACGCCTCGCGCGAGTTCCTGTATGTGGACGATGCGGCGGAGGGGCTGCTGCGTGTCGCGGAACGGATGACCGATCCCCGGCCGATCAACCTGGGCACGGGGCGGGAGGTGAAGATTCGCGACCTTGTCCAGATAATCGCCGACGTGTGCGGCTTCCGGGGCGAAATCATCTGGGACACGAGCAAGCCCGACGGCCAGCCGCGTCGCTGCCTGGACACCTCGCGCGCCCGAGAGTTACTGGACTGGTCAGCCGAGGTGTCGCTGGAGGAAGGCCTTCGACGGACCGTGGCCTGGTTCCATCAGCAGGAAACCCTCCGCGAGGTGCGGTACGATTCGCCGGCATATTGATTCGCAGGCGGTCTCAATCGTCCACAGCTTGGATCGCAAGGTATCACAGACGATTACCGATAGGGGCGAAATGGACATTTTCTGGGCCGTCACACGACGCGTTACCGGATATGCCGTGAGCCTGCATAACCGTGGATGATCCATCCATGGCTTTAACGGTTCGTGAACCGGAGCAGCTACCGTTGCCGCTCAAGCAGACTATCCTGATCTTCAGCCAGGTTTACGTGCCCGACCCGGCCGCAGTTGGTCAGTACATGCACGAAGCCGCCGCAGAACTGGTTCGGCGGGGCTGGCGGGTGCGGGTCCTCACTTCGGACCGGGGGTATGACGATCCGAGCGTGCGGTTTCCGCGGCGGGAGGTGCGTGATGGGGTGGAGATTCACCGCCTGCCCTGGTGTTCGTTTGGAAAAAAATCCATACCGGTTCGGCTCCTGGGGCAGCTTTCATTTCTGATTCAGTGCATCTTCCGTGGGTTGTTCATGCGTGATCTGGCGGGATTGTTCATCACCACCTCGCCACCCATGGCCGCAATCGCAGCGTTGTCCATCGCAATGTTCCGGCGCACACCGATCGCCTACTGGGTCATGGACCTCAACCCGGACCAGGTGGTCGTACTGGGCAAGTTGTCGGAGCGTTCACCTGCTGTTCGCGCATTCAACGTGCTCAACCGCATGATACTCAAGCGTGCCAACGAAGTGATCGTGCTGGATCGCTTCATGGCGGAGCGTGTACTGCGCAAGCGCGATATCCGCGAAAAGCTGCACATCATGCCGCCGTGGCCTCATCAGTCCCACCTGGAGGTGATCGAACACGCGGACAACCCCTTCCGCCGCGAGCACGGTCTGGAAAACAAGCTCGTCGTGATGTACAGCGGCAATCACACGTCCTCCAACCCGCTGAGCACGGTACTTCAGGCGGCGTTGCGATTACAGCACCGCGAGGAACTCATCTTCATGTTCATCGGGGGCGGCATGGGCAAGAAAGAGGTGGAGCAGGTCATTGCTCAGCACAAGCCGCGTAACATCATTTCGCTGCCCTATCAGCCGCTGGATCGCATCAAGTATTCGCTCTCGGCAGCGGACGTACACCTGGTATCGGTCGGTGAAACCGTAGTGGGCGTGGTGCATCCCTGCAAGGTGTACGGCGCGATGGCGGTGCAGCGGCCGATCCTGCTGCTGGGCCCCGACCCCTGCCACGTGTCGGATATCATCGATGAGCATCGCATCGGCTGGCGCATTCGTCACGGCGATGTTGATGGTGCGGTCGCGACGCTCGAGGCGATTCTGGCGACGCCCGAATCGGAACGCAGGGCGATGGGCGCCCGGGCGGCGCGCCTCACGCAGGAACAGTTCAGCGATGCGGAACTGAAGAGGCGGCTGTGCGATGTGGTCGAACAGGCCATGCGCAATTCGCCGCGTCACGCGACACAATCCGAGACGTACCGGTCTGCCGGCGTCGGACAGCCATAACATCCGATAACCACAATCCATTGATAATCGACGTCGACGAGGGAAGCTGGGCAAACACCCTCCCCGAACCGCAGCTGAAATTTGTGAATTTTTTTCAAATTATTCTTGCCTTGTCCCCTCTGTATGGTATCTCTCCACCAATCGTTTCTCGCAATTTCTGGAGGGATACCCATGCTGCGTTTTTTTCATCGGCCGGCGATCGCCGCGGTTGTCGCGTGGGCGCTTGCCACCCTCGCGCCGGGTCATGTCGAAGCTTCACCATGGTGGGTCGATGAGTTTGACGGTCCGACGCTCGACTCCGAATGGATGATCCAGTTGGACAACACGACCGATGCCGGCTGGCAGCGAAATTTCAACAATTCCCAGCTCGAAACGACGGGGCTGGTTCACAATGGGGGAGCGGGCAAATGGATCAACGTGCGGCTGACGCGCCAGTTCGATCCGGTGGGCGATTTCAGCGGACGGTTCGTTCATTCGTGGCAATCGAATGACGTCAGCGAGCGATCAAACGTGTTTCTGTGGCTGATGTCACAGGGGAGCACCATCGTCGAGATCGCGCTGGCGGATGCGGATGTCACCAACTGGGGACTGCTGCGCGTCATAGCCAATTCAGAGTTGACGCAGGTCAACGCGACACAGACGGGCACGGTGGAATGGGAATTCCATCGTTCAGGCGAACTGCTCGAAGTGTTTCTCAACGGCGCTCTGTTCCACACGGTCCATCTGTCGCCCGATGTACAGATCGATCAGGTGACACTGATCATACAGGGCAACAAGGACTGGCAGTGGGCCGCGTCACACGCCATCGATCACCTCTCGATCGTGCCTGAACCGGCGTCGATCATGCTGGCGGGTGCGGGTGTGATGATGCTGGTACATCGCCGGCGCTCGGCCTGACGATCGCTCAGGCGAGCAGGCGCAACACGCGCAACACCTCGGCCACGCTCCATGCCTGCGCCATGCAGCCGCCCGGCCGATGCGGTGCCGCGGCGTCGTGCACCTCATAAAGCTGGCCCGTCGTGGCGAAAGGCCCTTCGCCGAGCATCTGTCGCAGCAGTGGCGTAATCGCCTCGATCGCTTCCCTGCGTGCCTCATCACTGAAATTGTCCATGCGCAACACCGCCTCAGCGTAAGGCCCGATCAGCCAGGGCCAGACCGTGCCCTGATGGTACGCTTCGTCGCGTTGCATCTGCGGGCCCGTGTAGTGTGGGTGATAACAGGCGTGATTCTCCGGCAGCGTGCGCAGGCCGAACGGTGTCAGCAACGCCCGTTTCACCGCCATCACCACCAGCTTCAGCTTCGTGCGCGGCAACGGCGAACTGGGCAGCGACGCCACGAAAATCTGGTTCGGCCTCAGCGAACGGTCGGCATGTTCCACGCCCTTGTCGTCCATCCAGACGTGGTCGCGCAGATGCCGCAACTCCTCATCCCAGAAGACGCGCACAAATGACCTGCTGATGCGCTTACAGAGTTTGTCGTAGTGCATCGCCACACGTGGATGGCTTTCGCGCAGCCGTTGCGCCATGCCCATCAACACGTGATACCACAGCGCGTTGACCTCGACCGCCTTGCCCGCGCGCGGCGTGAACACCTTTCCGCCGCACGCCGCATCCATCCACGTGAGCTGCGTTTCGAGTGACCCCGCGGTGATCAGCCCGTCGCCCGCCATGCGGATGGCATAGTCGGTGCCCTTGATATAGGCGTCGATGATGCTGCAGCACGCATCGCACAGCCAGTCGGTCCATGCGTCGATGTCGCCCGTGGCGTCCACGTACTGCATCGCCGCGTGAATGAACCAGAGGCTGGCATCGACGGTGTTGTAATGTGCCGCTGCCACCGCATCGCTGTAATCGTCAAAGCGATTGGGCACCAGCCCGTTACGGATCGCGCGGGCGAAGGTCCGCAGCGTTGCCCGGGCTTCCTCATAGCGTCCCGTGACGAGCAACAGCCCCGGCAGCGCGATGAACGTATCGCGCCCCCAATCGGCGAACCAGGGATAGCCCGCAAGAATCGTCGAAAGCTTCTGCCCGCCGATGCGTCGATCCGCAACGAAGTCGTCCGCCGCGATTGCCAGCACGCGTGACAGCGTTTCCTCATCGCCGACGCCGGTTATCGTTGCCGGTCGCAGTGCCGCTATCCGCTCCACCATCGGCTGCAGATGCCGCTCCTTCGCCGACACATCGCGCTGCGGCGGCACCACCGCCTCGCCCAGCGCCACCGTCACCGTAATGACCTGCTCGTCCAGCGGCTCCAGATCAATCTCGAATGCACCAGGCAGGAACTGGTCTTCCGTATCCTCCTGACCACGTTCATTGTCGATGGCGTAGAACTGGCGGTACCACCACTGCGGCTCCGGGATGAATCGACCGCGATCACACGCCAGCGTCACCGCTGCCCCCTCGTGCCGCACCGTCACCCGCGAATCGCCCGGCTCGACATCGAACGGCGCGGTCGCGTCCTTGTAGACCATCGCGTGAAAGTCACGCACCGTCATCATCGGCGCCAGCCGCAGCCGCGCCCGGCTTCGCAGCCCGCGCAACGTGTATCGCAGTGTGGCTGCCTGCTGCTTCCAGTGCAGCGACAGCTCACGCCTCAGCGTGAGGCCGCCCGCGCAGTAGTGCCACGCCACCGTCAGACCGCGCTCGAACCGTTCGAGCATCGTGTGTCCCTGCGGCGCAAAGACGTCGCGCCCGTTGGGATCGCGGAACATCGCCGCGGAAAACTCGATCAGTGCCGGCCCGGCTGTCCTGCCCCCGCCATCGGCCACCGTCAACTGTTCAAGCATCTGATTGAGCGCGAGGATGCGACCGACCGGCGGACGCTGGGCCGCGATCAGCAACCCGTGATATCGCCGCGTGTTGATGCCCGGCACCGTGCCCATCGCATACGCGCCGGTGCCGTTGGTCAAAAGCCACTCACGTGACAGATACGCCAGCGGATCGCGATCGATCGTAATCACATGGGTACGCCACGGCACAGCCGGGCTGGGTGTCGGCTGAGCCGTATCGGGAGAGGTTCCTTTGTCAGTCATCGCAGCTTCAGTGTAGCCAATGCGGCGGCCGCGAGGACAGCGCTGATGAGCCAGAATCGCACCACCACCTGCTGCTCCGTCCAGCCACCGAGGTGAAAATGATGATGAATCGGTGCGCAGCGGAAGATCCGCTTACCACCCGTGAGCTTGAAATAGGACACCTGCAGGATCACGCTCAGCGTTTCCACCACGAAGATGCCGCCGATGATGAAAAGCAGAAACTCCTGGCGAATCACCACCGCGATATACCCCAGCAATCCACCCAGCGCCAGCGAGCCGGTGTCGCCCATGAACACCTGGGCCGGCGCGCAGTTGAACCAGAGAAACCCCAGACACGCCCCCACCATCGACCCGGCCACGATCGCCAGTTCATCGCTGAAGGGGATGTAGGGCACCAGCAGCCTCTTGGCCAGTTCACCGTCGTCGTATCCGGCGATCCACGCCAGCACCATCATGGCAAAGGCAACCACCGCCACGATGCCACTGACCAGCCCGTCCATCCCGTCGGTCAGGTTCACCGCATTGGAGGCACCGGCGATGACAAACACGGTGATCACCACGAACGGCACCGCCCCCAGGGGAATGATGTTCTTGGCGGTGACCCAGGTGCCCTGAATCGGGTCGAACTCCCACGTCTTGAGCCCCGGCAGGTTCAGAGTGTGGCTCATCAGACGTAACTGATCGACATCGGTGACGCTGTTGCCGCCGTAGTGATGGATGAAAATGCCCAGCAGCACCGCCAGTCCCAGCTGGAAGAGCAGCTTCTCGTACATGTACAGGCCTTCGCGTGATCCGGGCTTGCGCCGCGCGGATACCAGCTTCAGCCAGTCATCGCAGCCGCCCACCACCGACAGCCAGATCAGGCACACGATCGCCATGATGATGTAGAAGTTGGTCACGTCAGCCAGCAGCAGCGTCGAACTCAGGATGGCGAAGCTGATGAGGATGCCACCCATGGTGGGCGTGTTCGACTTATGCCTTGTGATCTCATTGAGGGCCTTGTGATAGAACTCGGGGTTGTCACCCACCTTCTGCATGACCAGCCAGCGGATGACGCGCGGCCCCAGGGCGATCACGATCGCGAAGCTCAGCATCAGCGCCAGCACCGCACGAAACTCGGAGTAACGAAAGACGCGAAAGAACCCCAGGTGGTGCGCCTGCAGCCATTCCATCGCGCTGTTGATGATCAGGTAAATCACGACGCTGACTTCACCTCGCCCAAACGTGGGGCGCTTCGGTTGGTCCGATTCAGAGCTATTCGCAGTCAGACTAGCACGTCACAGTCGTCAATGCAGGCAGCAGCCGTTCCAGCGCCATGCCTCTGGAACCCTTGAGCAAAACCAGGTCACCCGGCCGAATGAACGCGGCGACCTCCACGGGCGTCCGATCGTTCCACTGCGGAATGACGAGCAGTCGATCGGCCGCCCAGTGCTGCGCCAGTACCTCCGCCGTAAGCGTCGCCAGCGGCCCGATCAGCACCGCCCGCGCATCGGGCACATCCAGTTGCGCGATCATCGTTCCCACGCGCCGATGCTCCTGCGGCCCGGTATCGCCCAGTTCCAGCATGTCGGCGAACACGATCGTGCATCCGGCATAATCACCATTGCGGGCCAGATGCTCCAGCGTTCGCAGCGCGGTTCGCACCGAATCGGGGTTCGCGTTGTAGGCATCGTTCAGCAGCGTGAACGCCTCCGCACCGGTGCCGATCGTGCTCAGTTCCAGCCTCATGCTCGGCCGGGGCATTGCCGCCAGCCCGCGTGCCGCCGCCTCATCACTCACACCAAGACATCGTCCCACCGCGATGGCCGCCAGTGCGTTGTGAACGTTGTGCGCACCGGGCATCGGCAACGTGACCCTTACGCCAGAGGCAAGCGTCATGGCGGCACACGGCCCGCACTCAATTGACGATTCACCATCGCGCAGATCTGCGTAGCCAAACCGCACGATCCGGGCATGCGCGGGCGCCTGCTGCTCAACGATCGAGGCGCACGCCAGTTCCGCGGGAATCACCGCGAAGCCGCCCGGCTCGATGAACCGCAGGAGCGACCCTTTCTCCTGCGCGATCGCCTCGACGCTGCCCAGATAGCCGATGTGCGCGCAGCCGATCGTCGTGATGACCGCGACATTCGGCTGCAGGATCGCCGCCAGCGGCGCGATCTCGCCGGCGTGGTTCATACCCACCTCGGCAACAACGAAATCCTGCTCCGGTGAAGCAGCCAGCAGTGTCAGCGGCACGCCGAACTGGTTGTTGAAGCTTTTAGGGCTTTGCGTGCCGGTGTAGGTGGACGCCAGCACCGCGTGAATGAGCTGCTTGGTGGTCGTCTTGCCGTTGGAACCGGTAACCGCGACAACCTTTACGCCCCCTTCGCGCAACACCTGGCGATACGCCCGCGCCAATCGCTGCAGCGCCGCCACCGTGTCATCCACCAGCAGCACGCCGCCCGGTGGTGCAGCCGTCTCGACCGGTTGCGACACGATCACCATCGCCGCGCCAGCCGCCACCGCCTGCGCCACAAACGCGTGGCCGTCGAAGCGATCACCCCGCACCGCGATGAAGAGCTGCCCCGCCTCCACCGCGCGCGAATCGATGGTTACACCTGTGATGCGCAGCGCCTCATCGGCTGGCGGCGCAAGCCACCTGCCCTGGGCCACCCGCCCGAGATGTTGTGCCGTCCAGAATGCCATTCTTTCATCCAGCGCAAAGCGTTGATCGTTTGCGCAGCCGCGATTGCCCACGTGCAACCACCTCGCGCATCACCCGCGTACATTCGCCCGGCTTTGCGCTCGCCTCCTTAATGCCTCAGCCGCGTGCTCGCGGTCGTCGAAATGTCGTTTCACCACGCCGCCCGGCGCATCCGCACAGGCCACGATCTGATAATCCTCATGCCCCTTGCCCGCCAGCAGCACGGTGTCATCCGCATCAGCCTGCTCGACCGCCAGGGCGATCGCCTTGGCGCGGTCGATCTCGACTGTCACCCTGTCGTCCGCCGGTTCCGACACACCCGCCAGAATGTCGCGGATGATCGTCGCGGGGTTTTCCGTTCGCGGGTTGTCCGAGGTAATGATGACCCGGTCCGCCAGCTTGCATGCGACCTGCGCCATCTTCGGCCGCTTGCTGCGATCGCGGTCGCCCCCGCAGCCGAACACCACGATCAGCCGCCCCTTCACCACCGGCCGCAGCGCCAGCAACACATTCTCCAGCGCATCGTGCGTGTGGGCGTAATCGACCAGCACCGTCGGCAGCGCCGCGTGATCCGCCTCTTCCACGCGCACCGGCTCCAGCCGGCCCGGCACGGGCGGTGCCGATGACAGCGCTCCACGCAGCCGCTTGGACATCGATTTCACCGCGTTCGCCGCCGCCAGTGCCTGCAGCACGTTGAACACGTTGTGACGTCCGACCAGCGGCAGCCGTGCCTCCACACTCCCCCACGGGCCATCGAATCGCGCCACGCTGTGATCCGCTTCCAACGACAGCACGGTCGCATGGCAGATGTTGTCCGATGCCTCCTCCGCCTTCATGCTGCACCGCTGCACATGCGCGCGACAACGTTCGAGCATCACCGGCCCGAACGCATCATCATCGTTCACCACCGCCCAGCCCTGCTCCGGAAGCTGCTCGAAAAGCAGGGCCTTGGCAGCGGCGTAATCCTCCATCGTCCCGTGGTAATCCAGATGATCGCCGGTCAGATTCGTGAACACGCCCACCGCGAACCGCAGCGCCGCGGTACGTCCCTGATGCAGGGCATGGCTGGACACTTCCACCGCCGCAGCCCGACAGCCGTTGGCGACCATCCGCGCAAGCAGCCGCGACATCTCGATCGCGCCCGGCGTGGTCAGCTCCGCCGGCTGGCGCATCGCGCCATCATCGATCACCACCGTGCCGATCAATCCACACCGGCAGCCGGCCGCGTGCAGAAGATGCTGCACGAGAAAAGCAGTCGTCGTCTTGCCGTTGGTCCCGGTGATGCCGATGAGGGCGAGCTTCTCACTGGGGTGACCGAAAAAGCGTTCGGCGAGTTGCCCCGCCAGCCGCTGATCCACGCGATCGGCAACACACCAGGCGACATGCTTTGGCAGCGTGGCAGGCGGTTCGTTTTCGCTGATGACCACCACAGCCCCGCGCTCGATCGCCTGGGATGTGTACACCGCCGCATCGCCCGATACCCCGCTGCGCGCAACGAACAGCCAGCCCGGTTCGATGCAGCGGGAATCGTCGGTCAGGTCGACGATCGTCGTCGCGACATCTCCCGCGACACATCGCACGCCCAGCCCTGCGATGAGGTCGGTCAATCGCATCCGTAACTCCTCAGGCCGCGCCGCTCAACGTTGCGTCGCGACTACCAATCAATGAACCCCTATTTTATCGGCCGTTGCCCGGCCCGCCGTTGAAACAACAAGCCGGACGGAAGGTCGTGCGAAGGCTGATCCTTCGCCCACGGCCTCACGTCCGGCTCACATCAGCTTTGTCGCGTGGAAAGGGGCGATCAGGCCGCGCTCATCGCCAGCGTCGCCACCGCCGGCGCCGTGGTGTTGCGCACCCAGCGGCTGGTTTTTCCACGATGATTGCACACCCGTGTCAGACGCTGCAGGTAATCCGAAAGCGCAGCCTCATCGAAACGAGCCAGAAATTCCTGCGCTGCGGAGCGATTGTGTTCCCGAATCGCATCGATCATCTGCTGCTTGCTCATCTCAGTACTCCCTTGTTGAGATCGTTTTCGTCCGTGACTGGCACTGTCCATCGCGATCCATTCGCGACAGGACCTGGCGTTCAGGATGTCTACTTCGGTCGCCCGGCGAAAGAAACTTCACCATGTAACTTCAGCGGACATACAAAACCGCCGATACAGGCCAATGCGCAACGATCGTACGAATTACCGGACTCCTCCACGCACACCGACCCCTGAAAACCCACCCACTGCGTGGGTGGGCTCCCACGCGCGCATCCCATATCGACAACCCCGCGCCTCAATGCCATAATCGCCCCTTTCGAGAAGAACCCGAAGGAGCGTCTCCCCCGATGGGCATCATCGTCAGCAGTCCGTACAGCGGCCGTCCCGTGAAAGTGCGTGATCAGGACGTCGGGCGAGCCGTACGCGACGAGGAAGGCCGCATCTTCTACGTATTGCCCAAGCGTGACGGCAGCGGCTACTACGGTGCACTGACCCGTGCGGGCGGCGAGAAGGATGAACGCCGAGCCGCTGAGATGGAAGCCAAGTACGCCGCCATGAAGCAGATGGGGCAGGAACGCTCGGCGATGCAGATCCACGATGCCACCGGCAAGCGTCGCTCCAACATCCGCGGCAAGCTGGTGATCGGCTTCTTCGTCCTGCTGGTCGCCTTCCTGGTGTGGCTCTTCACCCTCGGCCCGTTCAACCCCAAGAACATCCCGCAGGGCGAAACCCCACCCCCTAACCAGATCCGCGAAAACTGGCGCCCCGACCGCCCCATCATTGAAACCCCGGAAGAAACCGAAACACCCGAAGAAACTCCCTCTCCCCCATAACGCCCACCCCTGAGGCGCGCCGAAGGGCAGGGTCACCCCCGCAAACCCGAACCCTCCCCATCACCTCACCGGCGCCCGCCCGGGCCCACCCGAATCAATCTGTATCACATCGCGTCGCAGGTCCCACCGGAAGCGCGCCGCACTCATCGGCGTGGGGCGATCCTCCTGCACCACCTGCGTCACGCCCCCTTCATCCGCCCACAACAGCACCGTTTCATCCGCCCCCGTGTACAAGAGATGATCCGTCGACACCTCATACTTTTGCGACGTGATCCGCACCGCTTCATCCGCACGGATCGCCACCACCGCCGGCTGCGGCCCACGCTCGCCCAGCCACGACCGCAATCCACCCGTCTCCTCCAGGTCCGCCACCAGCGTCGCACAGTCCAGTCGGACCACCTCCTCCTTGCCGTGCGGCCGATGTACCATGCGCACCCGGTCAAGAATCGTCATGTCGTTCTTTTCCGCGTCCAGCGTCAGTGATCCCTGCCACGTGAACACCGTCGCGCCATGCCCGGTAAACGCCATGCGTTCCGCCGCCCCATCGTCAGCCGCATTCTTTCGCCGCTCCTCCTGCACCAGCATCGACCCCTCACCCTCGATCCGCACCTGCGCAGTACCGTGATTGAACGTCAGCCGCGGCCCCGCCATCCGCAACCGCGTCGCAAGCGTCTGCCCCGGTTCATCCACCCAGCTTTCGTTCAGGAACACCACCGCACCATCCGCTACCACCGAGCGAATCTGCCGGTCGCCGCCCATCATCCGCTCCATGAGCGGGCTGCCGGTGTCAGCGATCGCCGCCTGCGGCCGGGCGAACGTCACACCGCTTTCGGCTTCACCCGACGTGAACGCCAGATCGAGCCGCTGCGCTTCAAGATGTGTCGTGTCATGGCCGTTACGGGCGTCGAGCACCACATCGCCAGTGAACGATGCCCGACCCTGCCCATCATCAAACCGCATCCACTTGGACCATCGCACCGTCGCTGAACGCAGCGGGTCCGGCTGGAACGTCACGGGGCCTGCGCCACTGGGCACATTCCGATCCGCCAGCACGAACGTCAGCGCCCCCGCACCATGCACCATCAGCGTGCGATCCGCCTCCACCATCGTCACGTGCGTGCCCGTCAGCATGCCATCGCGTGTCAGCACGTTCACCGGCACATCGGCCGCGCCGTACAGATCAACCTGCCCGCGATCCACCAGCGCCACCAGCCGATCGGCCGTGAGCGCTACCCCCGCAGCCGCCTGTTCCACCCGCACGTTCCGCTGCGCAGTCATCCGCTTCACCGCCGGCATCATCGCCGCCCGCGATGCTTCCGCCGCGTCCGCCTGCTCGTCCTCATCGCTCAGTTCCAGTTCGACGAGGTTCGCCCACAGTCGCGTACCCGGCTGCTGGGCGTACACATCACCCTGTGCCGTCATGCCTGCCGGACGAAGTCTGCCTCGCTCATCCGGCCGCATCGCGACCGACAGCGCATCGCTGCGCATCGAAAGCTCATCTTTCTCCCGGCTGCCCTTACCCCACACCCGTACTGTTCCCAGTGCATCGATCGCCTCGATGCCCTGTGTACCTTCCGTCGAGCTGAATCGCAGCGCCAATTGCGCGGTGTCCATCTCGAATTCGGGATGCCGTACCGCCACATCCCCCCGGAACATCGCCGATTGAAGCGCCCCCAGCCGCAGCGGTCCGCCCCCTTCGCCTGCCTCTGCCGCCCCGAATGTCAGGTCCACCCGCTCCTGCCACGTGATGCGCATCCCTGGTGGAAGGCGCGGCGTGTCATCCTCCGCCACCTGTTCCACCTCCTGCGCCTTCAGCTCTCCCGCGCCTCGCAACACCGCCGTGCCATCGAGCTGATTCACCCGCATCGACTGGGCGCTGAGCGAACCCATCGCCGGCGACGCCACGACTACCGGCTGGTGCAACCCCTCGAACAGCTCAAACACCCGCGAGCCACTGCGATAGATCACGCTGCCCGCTTCGATCGTCCCGGCATCCTCACCCAGATTGACGATCCGCACCGGCGCGCCCCACAACTGCAACTGCACATCGTCCTGCTGTGTCCCACCAGCAGCCTGGGCTGATCGCTCATGAGGTGTCACCACCAGCGGCCCCGCCCACGCGATGCGCAGATCATCCGCCGCTGCCGTCATCAGACTCGCCGGCGCGGGTGGCTCCTCCATCTCCTCCAGCGCCAGGGCTTCCCCGACCGCCTGCCCCGCACCGACACCGCCTCCCGCCGTCGCTCCACTCTGCTTACCGCCGCCTTTACCCGCTTCCTGCTCGAACACCCGCTGCGATACCTCACCCCCGCTCAGCTCGAAGATCATCGCCAGTTGATCGGCCTCGATCCGCGTCTGCGGGTTCTCGATCACCACCTCCTTCGCCAGCGTCGCCCGGTAGCCGCTCGGATCATCGGATGCAGCATCGCCGCCGGCCCGCGCCGTTCCCTGTTCCGCCGCCGCGTTACCCTCCCGATGCGTGCCCTGTTCCTTCGCGAACAGATCACCGCGTACGCGAAGCTCCTGCCCCTGCAGGATTTCCAGCCGTTCCAGCCGCTTGCGAGCCGCGTTGTAGTTCAGTCGCAGCCCCGTGCCGCGAAAATCGAATTGCGCACTGGTCGCGTGGACCGATGAATCGCTTTCGATCACCCCCAGGTCCAGATCGAACGTCGCCTCATCAAGAAACAGGCGCAGACGGATGTCCGGCGAATCGTTGCTCAGATCGACCACCCGATCGGCAGGCCCGTCGAACAGAGTCAGCACCACGTTCCGCCGCAGCCGCCCGCCACGCACCTGCTCATCCGGCACATTGAACGTTCCTTCCAGCGCCTGCACCTGCAGCACGCGACGGAAGGGCTTGATATGAATCCGCACGCCCGGCTTGGAAACCGCCCACACCCCCTGCGGCCGACGCTCACTCGACGCCCAGAAAAGCTCGGTGAACTCCGTGCCATCCTCGCTCGGCAGCGTCGCCCGCCCGCGCCCCGAACTGGCAAGCTTGTCGTGCAGCGATCGCTCCCGCACCCCCTCCAGCTCCAGTGCCGGAGCATCCACATCCTCTAAATCCCGAACGTTCCGCTCCGGCCGGGCAGGCGCTTCACCCCCCGCCCACAGGGCAACGAGCAGTACCAGTGCCCCCAGCACCACCGCCCCGCCGACAATCGCAACCCGTTGCATCATCCCACCAGTTTACCCACCAACTCCCACCCTATGTCTGCCCCCCCTTAACAACCTTCCTGAGGCGCAACCGAAGGGCGGGGTAAACTACCCCCATGCCCGATCTGCCCGTCATGCTGAACGTCCGCGACCGCCGCTGCGTCGTCATCGGAGGCGGACCCGTCGCCCGACGCCGTGCCGCCGCCCTTCTGGCAGCAGGTGCGACCGTCACCGTCATCGCCCCGCAACTCGATCTGAGCGACCTGCCCGTGACCACGATCGAACGCGCCTGGCAGCCGGGCGATCTGGCGGGCGCGTTCCTCGTTGTCATCGCCACGGATGACCCGGCTGTGAACGCCGCCGCCGCCAACGAGGCTCGTCAGGCTGGTGCACTGGTCAACCGCGCCGACGACCCGGCGGCTGGAGACCTGCTCATCCCCGCCCATCGCCACGAAGGCCCCATCACGCTGGCGGTTCACACCGGAGGCATCTCCCCCGCTGCCGCAGCAGCCATCCGCGATGAACTGGCCGCCGCGCTCGATCGCGACTGGATCACCCTGCTCGAAACGATCGCCCCGTACCGTGCCCGTATCCAGGAAACCATCGCCGACCCGGCTGAACGCCGTCGCCGCCTCACCCAGCTCGCCAGTCCCGACGCCCTTGCCGCCCTGCGTACCGGCGGCGCCAACGCCCTCCAAAAATTTTGCGAACAGGTGCTCGACAGTCTCCATCACCCCTCCTAACATCCCTCGTTTCGCGCTCCGCGCGCAAGAGCTTGTCGCTTCATGCTCTGGTTCCGGGCCTCGTCCGCGAACCGCACCCAATCCCGTACAATGGAGACCTCCGGCTCCGAAAACGAGCCTCACCGGACGGTTCCATGCACGACCACCTGACCACAACCAGCCTCGTGGTGCTGGCGCTGCTCGCAGCGGTCGCATCGGTGCTGGCGCTGAGTCGCCTTCGCCCCGGTGGCAAACCGACGCCGCGCTCGCCCCGGCCGCAGCGGTTGCTGCTGGCGCTGTGCGGGGTGGGCAGTCTCGCCCTGTTCATCTACCGCGCACTGGTCGTGCATCAGGGCTGGGAACCGCTGCAGGCACACGTGGACGGTCTGCTGCTCATCGCCGCCTTTGTAGCCGCCACTGCCATGTTCCTGCAGGCGCCATCGCGCGTGCCGGGCATCGACACCTTCGCCCTGCCTGTCCTTACGATTCTGCTCACCTGGGCCATCTGCGCCAGCAGCTTCACCCTTGAAGGCTTCGCAATCCACTCGGTGTGGAACACCGTCCATCTTTCAGCGGTCTATCTCGGCGCATGCTCGCTGGCGCTGGCCGCCGGCGCGGGCGGCTGCTTCCTCTATGCCCAAAAACGCCTGCGCAGCAAGGCCGTCGACCCCAACACCCCCATCGCCAGCCTCGAAACACTCGAAACGCTGATCGTCCGATCCAGCGCGCTGGGCTTCGCCCTGCTCAGCCTCGGCCTCATCACCGGCCTGGTCATCGTCACCTCCATCCCCGACAACAAACTGGGTGATGGCTGGTGGTACTCACCCAAAATCGTGCTGGCCTTCTCCGTCTGGCTGATCTACGCCCTCATCACCAACGTCCGACACACCACCACCTTCCGCGGCGCACGAGCCGCCTGGCTCAGCATTGCGGGACTCGTCCTGTTGCTGGCCACCTTTGGCGTCGTCACCAGCATGGGCAGAAATCCGAAATCCGACGCCCGAAATCCGAATGAAACAAACCCGAAATCCGAAATCCGAAATCGGAATGAGACAGCCGTCTCAACGCTTGGGGATTCCGGACTGGGTCATTCGGACCTTCTTTCGGATTTCGGATTCCAGGCTTCGGATTTGTTTGTTGTCGGGAGGCGCACATGCAGATCCTGATGCTGGGCGCTAACCATCGCACCGCGCCGGTGGAGCTGCGGGAACGGCTGAGCCTCGCCGGCGATCGGCTGGACGAAGCCTTCCAGCTCGTGCGCGGCCGATACCCGCACGTTGAACTGGTCATCCTCTCGACCTGCAACCGCACCGAGCTTTATCTGGCCCGCCCGGAACTGGAGCAGCCTTCCATCGAGGACCTGCGCGCCACCATGAGTACGCTGTGCGGCCTCGATGACGCCACGCTTCAGGACATCACGATCAACCTCAAGCAGGATGAGGCAGTCACACACCTCTTCCGTGTGGCGGCTGGGCTGGACTCCATGATCGTCGGCGAGCCGCAGATCCTCGGCCAGGTCAAGCGCGCTTACGACAGTGCCAACCAGCGTCACGCCGTGGGCCCCGTGCTGCACCGCGTGTTTCAGCAGGCGATCGCAACCGCCAAACAGGTACGCACCGAAACGGGTCTGGCGCAGCGCCGTGCATCGGTTGGGTCAGCCGCAGTCGACTTCGCCCGCCGCATCTTCTCTCACTTTGAGGATAAAACGGTCGTCGCCATCGGCGCCGGGGAGATGGCCAAGGTCACACTGCAACATCTGCGGCAGCTCAACCCCGCCCGATTGTGGATCGTGAACCGCTCGCCGCAGCGCGCTCAGCATCTCGCCGAGGCGCTGAAGCTGACCGATCCGCACACCAGCGGGCCTCGTCCATGGTCGGAGCTGGATCAGTTGCTCGTCGAGGCGGACATCGTCGTGACAAGCACCGGCGCAACCGAGCCAATCATCACCGCTGAGCAATTCAAACCGCTGGTGCGTCGCCGTCGCAGTCGGCCGCTGTTCATGATCGATATCGCCCTGCCACGCGACGTGGAGCCGGCTGTCGGTTCGCTCAACAACGTCTACCTCTACAACCTCGATGATCTGCAGCAGGTGGTGGCCCAGTCACTGGGTGAGTTCGACGAGAAACTGGCCACCTGCGAAGCTGCCGTCGCCGAGGCGGTGCGAGCCTGTGTCAGCCAGATTCAGACGCAGGACATCGGCCAGTTGATCGCGACGCTGCGCAACGTCATGCATGAGATGGGCAGGGCGGAACAACAGCGTGCCATCGCCAAGCTTTCCCACCTGCCGCCGGATGAACTGGCCCAGCGCATCGATCAGGTACTTGAGGAACACACGCGTCGGCTGGTGAACAAAATCCTGCACCTGCCACTCAGCCGCCTGGACCGTCGCAACGCCGATGCCCCCCTGGGCTTCACCGCCGCAGCCCTGCGCTATCTCTTCAAGCTCGACGAATACATGGCCGAATCGCAGAGTGAACCCGCCGCCGACACCGAGCCCACCCCCCGCGCGGCGCAACGCACCTGCCCCAACACCAAAACCCCGCCCCCCTTCCCCAAATCCATCCACGTGAAGGCATGAGCGGCGCGTTAGTCATGCCGCGCAAACCCTCGCGAATCACGCTATCGTTAGCCTATGTTCGGTTCCCACCTATCCATCGCCGGCGGTCTGCACAACGCGCTCATCCAGGCGCGACAGCTCGACATGGACTGCGTGCAGATCTTCACCAAGAACCAGCGCCAGTGGAAAGTTAGCCCGCTCGACGATGAGGCAATCCGCCTCTGGCAGGTACATCAGCGCGACACCGGCATCTGCGATGTCGTCAGCCACGACAGCTACCTGATTAACCTGGCCAGCCCCGACCCGGACGTGCGCCAAAAGTCGATCGCACTCTTTCGCGAGGAACTCATACGCTGCGAAGCCCTGGGTGTGCCCAGCCTCGTCACGCATCCCGGGGCGCACATGAAGGCGGGCGAGGAGGCGGGCCTGAAGCGCGTGGCGGAGGCGTTCGATGAACTGCACCGCAATCTGCCGGGGCTGAAGGTGGTCACCTGTCTGGAGATCACCGCCGGGCAGGGCACCGCACTGGGCTACACGTTCGAGCATCTGCGGGCCATCATCGACATGGTGGCTGCACCGGAGCGGCTGGCGGTATGTCTGGACACCGCCCACCTGCTGGCAGCCGGTTACGACCTGACCAGTGCCGCCGGAGCAAAGGCGGTGCTGCAGGAGCTGGACACGGTAGTGGGCAAGCGTCAGGTGCGCGTGCTGCACATGAACGACTCGAAGACGCCGCGCGGCAGCCGGGTCGACCGCCACGCCCACATTGGTCACGGCCATGTCAGCCTCGACGCCTTCCGCGTTATCGTCAACGAACCGGCCTTCCGCAACGTCCCCAAAATCCTGGAAACCCCCAAGGAAGACGCCGAAGACGGCACCCCGTGGGACACCATCAACCTCCGCACCCTCCGCGAAATGCTCAAACCCCAGCCCGCCAAACGCTGAATCGCGCCACCCAACCCGGGGCAAGGGCCATCCAAACTCCCTTGATTTCACCTGTCCATCACTGCACAATGGAGGTGACGGTATGCATTTGAAAGGAGGTGTCCCGGCGAGTGAGTCACAATTCGGTTTTGTTGGTGCCGAGCAGCGTCTGGCGACCGTTCTGATCTTTTCGCATTCATCATCCATTCCAGCGCCGCTCGGCTTTTTTGCGCGCGAGGAATGGGAAGGGGGTTCAAGGTTTAAAGTTCAAGGTTCAAGGTTTGATTCGATCCTGTAGAAGAACGCCCACCCCAGAACCACGCCCCATTGCCGTTTGCGTCTTCGCGCCAACCCGCCCCTCACTTCAGGCACCGCTCGATCAGATACCGCACCGCATCCTCGGGCCCCAGATGCGTCACATCGAACACCCGGTCCGCCAGTTCGCGATAGACCGGGTCGCGCTGGGCGAGAACCGCCTCGATCTCTTCGCGTCCCCCGCCCAGTGGGGTGAGGCTCGGCCGGGTCGCATTGCTGCGGGGGTCCGCCTGCACGCGTCGCCACAGTTCATCGAGCTGGCAGTGCAGGTAGATGCGTGTGGCGTTGGTCGTCGCGGCGATCGCCTCCCGGACCGCAGGGATCATCACCGTGCCACCGCCCAGCGCGATCACCTGGTTGTCACGCTGCAGCGCTTCGTTGACCACTTCCGTCTCCGCCTTCCGCCAGGCCGGCTCGCCATGCTCCTGCCAGATGGCGGCAATCGAATCGTTGCCGAATCGCTTACACGTCAGCACATCGGTATCGACGAAGTCCTTCCAGAGCTGGTCGGCGAGCTTCCTGCCGATCGTCGACTTGCCGCAGCCGCGATAACCAAAAAGGATGATGTTCATGCGGCAGATTGTACGATGCGACGCCCCCGCCCGCGTGGGCCGTCACGACGTCCCATCAGGTGACGCGACTTATCCCGTGTCGTCTGGCGTACAATACTCCCATGCCCCATCGCGACCCCATCACCGCTCATTTGCATCGCCTGCGTCAGTGGCGCACGGAGCAGCCGCCGGATGTGTCGATGGCGTTCCTGAAAAAGCAGTTCCGGCAGGAGATCGAGGGGCCGTACAAACAGGTGAGCGTCATTGTGGCGGCGTGGGAGGAGCAGGTGCCGCCGGAACTGAGCCGGCACTGTCGGCTGGAATCACTCCGCCGCGGCGTGCTGCGGGTGGCGGTCGACTCCAGCGAGCACCTCTACGAGCTGGACCGCCTGCTGCGCGAAGGGCTGGAAGCGACGCTCCAGCGTGCCCATCGCGGCGGTCTGCGGCGGGTGCAGCTCGTGCTGCGCGGCACGGTGTGACGAAGCAACGTCCGAACGCCTGGACGAATGCGATTTGTCTGTCCCACCGTCCACGAGCTAAGATAGGTGTCGTTCCCGGGGCGGTAGCTCAATTGGGAGAGCACTGCCTTTGCAAGGCAGGGGTTAGGGGTTCGAGCCCCCTCCGCTCCATTCGGTTCACACCTCTTCGCAGCAACAGATCGATCAACAAAAACGAAGTTTCCCCGACAGTGGGTCGGTCCGGGCTGTCATCTCCAGCGACATCGCAACGTCGATCGACACCGCCACCGATTCACGCATCACCATCGCGGCCGGTGATGTCCACAGCATCAACGAGATCGGCACCATCATGCCTTCAGGACTGACCAACGCCCTGACCGAAACCGAGAAACACGATCTGCTCCGCTAACCCGTCTCTCCAGGCCTCGCCTGGCCACACGAATGACTGCCAAGCGGACAAACAGAGTTTGGCAAGGTCACCTCCTCTCCCTTTCGGGAAAGGCTGAGTGAAGGCGAACATCCGCCAGCGTTTGAATGCATGAAAACGCCATCACACCTGTACGAGATATTCCGGCGTTTCCTTAATTGGCGTGGCGACGATGAGCGCATTCGTTTGTTCGTGCTCTCACCTCGTCCTCACCCAAAGGGAGAGGGAGTAAACAACATCGATCGATATGTCATGTCAGCGGGCAATCCAGGCATATCACTAAATCGCCACATCGCCAGATCACTCGATTCCGTCCATTCACCATTCCCCTTCTCCCTCAACAAAACCAGCTCCGACCTTTTCAGGCCGGAGCTGGGATGATGCACATTTGTTTCCGCATTGCGGACACACGAACCGATCGTCGGTCGCCTTCGTGGAGACATCAGCGGTTCGACGTACGGAGGGGTCGCGTTGCGGATGCGTGTGATCGAATTGGTTTGGCGTATAACAACGTGGTGGTTTTCACCAGCGATCGCGTCGTCCGCCGCCGTTGCCACCACGGCCGCCGCCGTAACCGCCACGACCGCCGCCGTTGCCACCCGGGGTCTTGGGCCGGGCTTCGTTGACGTTGAGGTTACGTCCTTCGAACTCATTACCATTCAGCGCCTCGATGGCGGCACGGGCCTGGGCATCGTCGGGCATGGTCACGAAGGCGAATCCTCGCGGCCGACCGGTGTCACGATCGGTCACGACCGCCACTTCCTGCACTTCACCGAAAGCGGCGAAGGCTTCGCGCAGCGACTCTTCCGTGGTTCGGAAGTTGAGGTTACCAACATAGATCTTCATCACAGCACACTCCAAAGCAGGTGACCTCACGGACTCGCCCTGGTGGCGCCGTGCGTGTCACGGTTGCGAATCGGCCTGGCGACGGTCGCCGGGCACTCCTTGCTACAACTGTCGCCGACGGTCGGCGACAGCAATCGATGCTGCAAGCGTCAGCTCACAGCTGCTCGGTTATTGCCTGTCAGTTTGGACCCCCGTCAAGGGCGCGGAATATGTCCCGATCGGGCCACCGAAGGCCGATAACGCCGAAAAGACCTTACAAACGTCAGGAAGAGAAGATTCGAGAGCGGGAAGCGCGGGCATAAACACGATCAAAACGAGTCTCGCGAACTGGCCGGCAACGCTCCCAACACTAGCGGAACTTGACGATGCCGATTAGCCATCGAGTAGTAACACTACTCCAGTTTGTGATCATACCAGCCCACCCCGGACAATGCAAGCCCCCTGTGGGCACAAAATGCCGGTCCGCAACAATGGAAGGTTTACCCCATCATCACAGGGAAATATCGGCACCTCATTTTCGGCTCTTACCCCCCGCGCGGCACTACCCTCCCACAGCCTTCGGCGTAGATCGCCGAGGTGATCATACCGTTGCCACTTACATAGCGAACGCCGAGTGGCTCTCTCACTTCGCTCAGCCGCAGTCGAGGGCAACACGCACGTCGTGTTCAGCCGCTTTGGCGAGCTGCATCTCAAGCTCCACCAGGTCCGCCAGCTCAGCACCTTCATCGAAGTACTCGTCCGGCTCGTCCATCGATTCGATCACCTCACGGAGCCTGCGAACCTCCGTCAGTACCTTCGAAGGGGCAGACAGACGTGCTCAGCCGGGTCCTCCCTGATCAGCGAATGGAGTCGACACTGGTGCTCCTGCTCAAAGTACTCCGAGCAAACTGGTTGTCTACTCGCAATATGGCTGTTTCAGTCGATCCAGCTCCTCCTGCGTCATCCAGGGAAGCTGTTCCAGATTGCGCTGCAGGGCTGCGGGCATCGGTTTGCCCTCACGCTCGAATCGCGGCCGGCTCTTCCAGCGGCGGTGCATCCATAGATACTGCGATGGGTCGCGGCGGATCATCATTTCGATCGCGCGGATGTACCGGGCGGTGATGTAGTAGAGCGGATCGGGCTGATTGTCCCAGTCCTCGGGATAGATGATGTCCTGCGTGATCAGTTCGTAGTTGTAGCCGTTGCCCACACGCAGCGCCCCGCCGCAGGCAATTGGCGCGTTCTGGTTCATCGCCAGCAGGCCGATCGATTTGTACGTGCTGGCCAGTCGGCCGAAGAAGGGAACGAACAGCCCCTTGTCCCCCGCGTTCTGATCGGCGATGAAGCCCAGCGGCTGCCCTGCGTTGAGCACCTCCACCATCCGGTCGGTCGCGTTCCACTTGGTGATGATTGTCATGCCCGTCTGCTCGCGAATGCCCAGCAGCCATTCGTTGAGCAGTGGATTGTCCAGCGGACGGGCGATCGCGTGCACCGGATAGCCCAACAGAGCCATCACGTACCCCAGCACCTCCCAGTTACCCAGGTGGCCTGTGATAAGCAGCACGGGGCGGTTGTCGTTGAGCAGTTCCAGCACCGGGGCGATGTTCTGATATCGCACGTGGCGATACCACGACTGGCTGTGCATCATCCGCGAGGTGTGGATGATCTCCACAACAAGCTGCACGAAATGCTCAAAGCTTTTGACGACGAGTTCGTCGATTTCCGCTTCGCTGCGCTCGGGGAAGCATCGCGCGATCGACTCGCGGGCCCGTTCGCGGTGCCGGCGATCGAAGCGGTGCATCATGCGTCCGATCCAGCCCGCAGTATGCAGGTTGGCATCGACGTCGAAGAAGGTCAGCCCCATGGTCGCCAGCCGGGCGCCCAGATACTGGGCCCAGTGCGTGAACGTGGGCTGCACATCGTACGTGCGACGACTACGGGGGATGAACGCCCGCATTCGTGAAGATGCGGGTGCATCGGCGCCGGGCGACGCAACCTTCGAAGGCGCGGCGGAGGTCGAGGCCGCCAGGGCCGTCGCCGATACGGCGACGGATGCGCCATCCGCGTGGTTGCCAGACATATCAGCCGGTACGTCGACCGAATCGCCCTCGACGGAGCGGTGGGGAACGGCCGTCATCGAATCAGTAACGCGTGTAGTAGCCGATCAGATACAGGAAGCGGTTCTGGTTCAGGATCGGAACCTTCATCGCGTCGGCCTTCACACGCAGCTTCTGATAGGTCTCGAACTTTTCCTTGGCCGCCTCATACTCGCGGATCTTCACCGGGTCGATATCGTCGGTCGGTTCGGGCATCTGCGGCTCCACGCCCAGCACCAGGAAGTCGGTGTCGTAGCTCAGATCCTCCACCAGCTGCCCCCCCCAGTTGCGGATCATCGCCTCGACCCGGCGGCGATCCGACAGCCTCGGCGTACCGGAGTTGTCCAGATCAAAGTCGCCGAACACCGTGAACTTGTGCGTCCGGTTGCGATCGTAGACCACGTTGACCAGCAGATCCTTTTCATGGATCACCGCGCCGCGCTCGATCTGCACCACGCGAGCCACCGAGGTGTTGGGGTGCACGTTGATGACTTCGATCGTCGCCTTGCCGCGAACCTGATTCTCCTCCTCCACCACCACGCCCGTGGTGTGATCGAACACTTCGAAGGTGATGCCCGCCGGCAGACGGTCACGAGCCCCCAGGTCGATGGTCACAAGGTTATCCTCAGAGAGGATGCCCACGATGGTGCCGTCCACCTGCCGGGTCGGGTCGACGGCCAGGGTCGGCCGTTCCTTCTTCAACTGGTCGCGCAGGCTGGTGTTTTCGCGCTGCAGTTCCTCCAGCTGCTGATCGTAAGCCAGGAAGCGAGCCAGGTTCTGTTCCTGGGTCTGGTTGAGCACCGCCTCCAGCTCGCTTCGCATTGCCGTCAGCCGTTCGCTGTAGGAGCGGTTCTCCGCCTGCAGCGCCTGAATCTGGTTCTGCAGTTCGGTCACCCGCGTCTGGCTTGCCGCCTCAACCTGCTGAGCGTTGGCAGCAATCCGCTCCTTCTCCGCGTTGACGCTGGCCAACTGCTGCTGCAACTGCTCGATCAGCTCGTCGTTGGCCTGCTTGTCCGCCTGCAGAGCCTGAATCGCCCGCAGCGTACCATTGGCGAAATCGATCCCCAGCGCTTCCATCCGCTTCTGGATGTCCTCCTTCGACTGGTTGGCATCGCCCGCCAGCCAGCGGCGCATCGTCTCCAGCTCGTCCAGAAGCTGCCGGACCACCGGGGTGCGGTCCTCCAACCGGGCACGAACGGCGGCTTCGTCCGCCGCACTGACGTAGCGACGCAGCCGGGCCTCGGCGTCAGCAGCCTTGTTCTCCGCTTCGCCCAGGTTTGAGTACGCCAATACCGCCAGAATCAGAGTGATGAAGAACAGGAAGCTGAACACCACCAACCCGATGACGCTCGCACCGGCCCCGCTGTTTCGTTCGCGTGCCATGGATGGGTACTCCTGCAGACTGCGGATGGATCAAAAGGGAGGTCGGCCACCGCTCCGCCCGATCGGACGGTAACAGTAAATCCTGACGCCAGTTTCGCCTGCCGGCGCCGCTTCGTCAAGTCGTGGCGGTGGCGTCGGACGTGCATTTAAGGTCAGGGGATATCGGTTGGAGGAATGACCGTTGTGGTTGCCCACCAGAACCTTCGATACGACGGTACGGGGCGTGGCGTGACAGCGCGTGATGCCCGCCCAGCCGCCCCGACCGTCCCAGAGGCGTATCAATAAAAATTCCACCACCCGCCGTTGGGAACGCCGGGCACTTCATCGACGCCCACCACGTGGACGCTGCCGTCTAGGAACACCCGGCTCACCGACTCGGGGGAGCCGCCCTGATTGTGCCCGCCCCACGCGTCACGCACATTGGAAAGTTGTGTCGTCGTGGAACTGTCGTTGTAGAGCAGGTCGGACATGATGGGCTTGATTGCCGCGTAGGGGTGATCGATCGAGGTCGGCCACACCTCCGGCGTGTTCACGTTCACTTCGTAAGGCACCCACCATCCGCCGGTGGAATAACGCGGAATCAGAACGAACTGCGAGAATATGACCCAACTGCTGCTGAAATACCCCATCTGGTCCAGAATGTCGCGTTCGTTGGAAGAACTCTCACCAATCACGTCCAGTGTGGCGTGGACGCGCAAACCGCGCGTCGGGCAGAACCAGCTCCGCCACGGATAACCGTAGCCGGCCATGACCTCGAGCATAGTGCGACTGACATCATTCGGGTTACCGCCCGTTGGCGGAATGTTGTAGCTGGGCAACCGACCTTCATGGTCGTTGGCGTACACGAGTGCCGCCTGTCCGAACTGCCGCATGTTCACGGTGCACTGCGTGACCTGAGCAGCGAATCGTGCCCGACTGAGGGCGGGAAGGAGCAACGCGATCAGGAGCGCGATAATACTGATGACTACGAGCAGCTCGATCAGCGTGAAGGCGCGTGGGGAGCGGAAACCAGACATAACTTCTCCTGAAAACGTCAGGTGAATGCGGTCGCCCACCGTTGGGCGGGCGACCACCCGCGTCGTTGCCTGCCAGCAACGTTTGTCTTTAAGCCTGTCGACGCCGCAGCATCAGCGCCGCTCCCATTCCCATCAGCGCCAGGCTGGCCGGCTCAGGAATGGCAATCTGGTCGTAGGTGAGGTTGTTCAGCCCATGGCTGGTCGTGCTGGAGCCCACGCTGATGACCAGCTTCGGCGCCGAGATTCCGCCGAAATCCACCAGGTTGTAGGTACCCAGCGCCGTCATCGAGATGCCCTGCTGATCGAACAGCACGTTACCGGCACCGTCTTCGACCGTGATGTCGATCGCTCCATCGCCACCAGCCCACATCGCCACTTCGATGCTGTGCAGCACCACGCTCCAGCCCGGATCGGCTTCCAGAACGAGAATCGGGCCCTGCCAGTCCGGGTAGAGCGACGCGTCAACGTCGTTGCTGTATGGACCATAGCCGTCGTTCCACAGATTAAGTGTGGGAGAACCATCGAACGTACCAGCCTGGTCGGGGTAACGGATTGTCACATTGGGAACGCTGGGGTCGCCGGTGAAGGTGGCCATCGTGGCCTTGTTGCCCGTGCCGGACCAGGTGATGGTCGCTCCCTGGGCAGCCACAGCCGTTGCAAGGACAACACCAAACATGCTCGATGCAATCAAGGAACCAGGTCGCATAACAGAATCCTCCTGTTGGGAAAGATGAAAATTCGATCAGTCACGGTGACTGAGTACGAAAGCAAGGTTGTCCACATAGCCGTCCACCACGCCGCGATCCTCCCGCGCTTCGATGACCAGGCGCACATACCGCGTCGCGGCCGGTATCACGCCACGAACGTTCAGCGGTACGAACCCCGTTCGTCCCGCGCGCTGCTCCACCGTCACGGGCCCGATTTCCGCCCGACTGATTTCGATCTTTCGCTCATCCAGAAACACCGCGGAGACCGTGGTCGGGTCAGGGTTGTCCTGCCAGCCACCCAGCCAGCCCGACAGCTCGAACGCAATCCGCCGTTGATCGATCAGGTCCCCCAGCGACGCGATGCGGATCTCCTGCCAGAGCGTGTGCGGCGTGAGGCTCGCCAGATATGCCCGGCCGCGGTTGGGAGGCGTCGTGTGCTGAGACGGGTCCGGGAATCCGAACGCCGCCGCCTGTTCGTAATTCAGCGTGGCGACGTCATTCGTATCACTCCGCCAGCCGGAGATCGGCCGGGCCGTCCATTTCTGAGCATCGAGCATCACGCCCGGCTCATCCGCTTCAAAATCACCATTCACGATCAGGTTCACACCAACGAGCGCATCGCGGCTGAGCTGGAAATCCTCCCGCCGCAGCGCGATCGGCTGGAGCTGCGCCGTTGCGTCGACGCGTCCCGCCTCGCCGGCATGGAGCAGCCTTCGTTCCCCCGCCTCGCCCGTGCTGTTCCTGCCCGGATCGACCGCGACCGCACCCTGGAAGACATGCACCTCGGTGCCCGCAGCCGCCTCGGCCCACACGCCGAACGCCGTCCCCAGGTCCACGATCCGCGCTCGGGCCGTCTCGACCGTGAACCCGACTGCCTCCTCCGGCGCGAATGCCACCAGCCGACCTGACCGCAGCGCCAGTCGACCATCGCCCAGCACCTCAAACGTGGCCGGGGCTTCCACGGTTGTCTTCGCGCCGGTCGTGAACGACAGCTCCACCACACCGTGTGTCAGCTTGAACGGAATGCCAGCCGGGGCCCAGCCGTCGCTGGGTTCAACTCCGCCCCACTGGACATCGACGGCGTGCGAGATGCGCGCCCTGGCCACCGGTACGGGTGGGGCGACCGGTGCGGGTGTCTCTATAAATGGCGCAGGCTTCTGTACCGCCAGCGGCTCCGGTTCGATCAGCGGCTCCTGTCCGCCCCGCCCCGGCAGGAACGGGTACAACGCCAGTAGCAGCATCGCCGCCACCGCTGTCATCCCACCGTAGACCAGCCAGCGCGGAATCACGATGTGCCGCACCGGTGTCAGGTCTACCTCATCGGGCAGCAGGAGCGTGAACCGATCCGCATCATCTGCCGCCTGATGCTGTCCCGCTGCTACTGCACGCGCTCGTAATTCCGCTGCGATGCGCTGTTGCTCCAGCACTTCGTCCATCAGCTCTGCCGCGGAAGGCTCGCCTGCGTTCTGAATCGCCAGCCGGGATGGCTCCAGCGCCTCACGCATCAACTGCGCTTGCAGACACATCGCCACGAACAACCGGCGATGCAGCCGGTCAGCCGTCAGCAGTGATTCAAGCTGCGTCAGCTCAGCCTCCTCGATCGTGCCGTCGATGTATCGCAGCGCCAGATGCACAAGGTGATCGGCACCATCCGCGAACGGCACAGGCGGGCGCACATCACTCATGGCTGTGAGACCTCCCGCCGGTGCGCCATCTGCCGCTGCATACAGCCCGCCAGTTCCCGGTGGATGCGCATCAGGGCCATGTAGATCGTGTGTGCCTTGCGCCCAAGCAGTTCCGCCACCTGCCCCGATCGCAGGTTTTCGCCGTAGCGAAGCTGAACGATCTGACGGGCATAGGGCGACAGCTTGCTCAGGCACTGCCGCAGCATGTCGGTCATCGAGCTGGTGGAGGTGTCGTCGTACTCCTGCCAGTCGGCTTCGAGCAGGTCGAGCACTTCATTGTCGATCGTGCGCGGATGTCGGCCGTGCCGACTGACCGCCTTAAGGGCCTTGAACCGTGCCGCCTGCCGCAGCCAGGCCGGGATGCACGCCGGATCGCGAATCTCTCCGCAGCGATCCAGCGCGAGGATCGACACCTCCTGTAGGACATCCTCCGCCAGATGTTCATCGCGGACGATGGAGAGGATGTAGGTGAAAAGCTTGACGCGCTGTGTCATCAAAGCCCGCACCATGGTGTGCTGTTCCACGCTCATGCAGTCGATCTTTCCGATCGCCGGGTCCTTATTCAGGTCCCTGGTGCGGTGCCGATCTATACACAGAATGCGTCAAATACGAGAAAAAATTCTCAAGACCGATTT